>CBFIIO010000006.1:0-175686 GCA_965662465.1 Planctomycetota bacterium
CGCCGCCCGCGCCACCGCGACCGCCACCCGCGCCACCGCGCCCGCCGCCTGCGCCACCGCGACCGCCGGCCCTGTTTCCGCGACCGCCGCGAGCCGCTCCTTCCGCACCACTGCCACCGTTCTGGTTGGTCTGAGTTGAATCGATCGCGCCGACTTCGACCATCACGGTCTCTTCACTCGTGACCACAACTTGCTGGGTGGTCATCGTGCGGTTACGCGGTTGCAATACAATCAGGTAGCTTCCCGGCCGGAGGGTAGCAAACTCAAATGCACCACTGCGAATCCGACTGGTCACAGCTCCATTTTCGCGGAGCCAGGTGCGCAATTCTTCGGTTGGCGCCACTGTTTGGTTCGGAACCAGGGAGACAGAGCCGCCAATCGTTGCCATGTCGGTCGCATCAGCTGTGGTTAGAGTTCCCTTTAGTGATGCCGTTTGGACGGCGAACATGCGATTCAGATCGCCGCCAGCGAACACCTGAACGACCTCGGTCAGCAGGGCTGGTTGGCCGCGGGAGCTCGATATAGAAAGCTCATATAGGCCAGCGGGCACATCCTTGATTTCGAACTCACCAGAGGCCGATACCGTGGCGCTCAGGCTACGGCTGAAGAAGTTGCGTCCGCCACGGCCGCCAAATCCTCCGCTGTTGGTTTCGGGCTGCGCACCAGCGTCTTCTTGCTTCTTGAGTTGGACACGGAAGCCTGTCGCATTGTTGCCGTTCTTGAGCACGTTGCCAGAGACGGTGCCGATTTGTGGGCGGACCAGCGTCATGTTCCATTTCTGTTCCTGGCCTCCCTTAACGGAAACATCAGGTAGCAGTTCGCCAGACATGAGGCTCGGGCCGAGCTTCTGCATCAAGAGACGACCTGAACCTATCCAGGTGCGAACCACGTAGTTGCCAGGGTTCATGTCGTCGAGGCGGTAGCTGCCGTCAGCTTCGACCTTGGCGGTCTTGAAACTGCTTCCCGATCGGCCACCGCGACCGCCACGGCCACCAAACATACTAGCCATACCGGACATGCCGCCGCCTTCGGCGATGACGACAGCACCAACACTCACTTCGTCTACATCTTCAGGCAGCAGGCCTGAAACTGTGCCAATGATGCTCCCAAGCGGTTGCATGGTGAGTTCGAAGTCAGAGCGGTTCGTTTCGATTTGGAACGCTTCTCCGCTATATCGGGCAAAGCCATCCGCGGTTGCCGAGAGACTGAAGACGCCGCGTTGCACATGCTTGATGACGAATAGGCCATCTCGGTCGGTGCGCGCCTTGAGTGTTACATTGGCTCCATTCATGCCGCGCATGAATGTTTGCGCCATGCGGTTGAGGTCCATGCCGCCGCGCCCACCGCGCCCACCGCGATTCGAGCCGGCAGAGTTTGTTGTTCCGTCATCAAGTGACGCAGAACTCAGTTCGACATCTGCCCCTACTACCGGGTCGCCGCGATCGTCGAATACGACACCGCCAACGTAGATGCCTTGGTCCAGGTTGATTTCGAGGTTGGGTGTCGCCATTTGATGGCGGACTTCGATTTCAGCTGACTTGAATCGAGCAAAGTCAGGAGCCTGGATGTGTACCTCGTAGACGCCTTCTTGCAGGCCATATGCGGTGAATTTGCCTTCCGGGTGTGGTTCCGGGTCACCGAGGTCGTTTTGACTCGTCCGTCCTCTTTGATCACCGCCACGTCCGCCGCGTCCGCCACGGCCGCCACGGCCACTACTCGCAGCGTCGCGCATGTCCCGCATTTGTTTCATGACTCGATCTTGCGTGGCTTGGTCAAGCTTGCCTTCGCGGAACTTGGTCATCACCTCGTTCATATCTAGCGGAGGCAGGCTGGGATCCGGTAGGCCACGAAGACGCACGGCTCGCATCGCATAGCTTGCTACTGCGGCGCCGGCCGGTGTCATCACAGTGCCCGTGATTTGAAGGCCATCTTCCATCGTGACCTCGATCAGTCGCCCCAGTTGGACCTCGATGCCAGCTTGTTCGTAGTCTAAGTAGCCCTCGGCTTTGGAAGTGAGATCCATGGTCGCCGCCGGTAGGTGTTCGATAAAGAACTTACCTTGTTCGTCGGTTTTGGCATTGTGATCACGCCCGCGTCCGAATGCTGCGCGCATGGCGTTGATACGTTCTTCTCTGGTGGTTTCCGTAGCCTGACCGTTGGCTTGATCGCTAGAGCGATTCCGTGCTGTGCGCAGTCTGACGTTGGCGTTGGCGAGCGGTTGACCCTGCTGATCGCGGACGATACCTGTGACCTCGTAACCTGGCCCAAGTTTGATGTCAGGAACATCGAAGACCATGTCTTCGGCAACAGTGAAGCTCTCCGACCGTCCCGGAGTATGCATTGTTGCCAGCGCGGAAATCGTGAAGACCGGACTGCCGCCGTCGGCAGGGACGTTGGGGAAGGTGTAGTAGCCGTTGCCGTTGGTCACCAACGGTGGCAGCAGCTCGGCGCGATTGCGTTGCCAGCGCAGAGGATTGCGGCGGTCTGGTTCAAGTGTAATCGCAGCGTTTGCAACCGGGTTGCCATCCATGTCGGTGACGCGACCGCGGACTTTACTGCCGGATTTCAGCACAACGTCCTTCAGGTTGACTTCAGCGTTGTCGGTCGTTTCTTGGTTGATGAGGATGTCTCCGACAGGCTCGTTGAAGAGACCGACGGCATAGTTTTCGTGCTTAACTTGCAGGGAGACCTGCAAATTGCGGAAGGCCTCGCCCTGAAAGGCGAACAGCCCTTCGTCATTGGTGATCACTGGGTCCGGGATGCGGCGCGTGTTGCGGCCGCGGCGGCTGCCGCCTTGCCGGACCTGGCCGATCTCTAGCCAAACCTTCGCGCCAGCGACAGGTTGCTGAAATTTATTGAGTACGCGGCCGCGGAGAATGGCTTGGATGCGCTGCTCGTCACCTCGGACGGGCGCGCTCGGAGCCATTTCGGCTGCCGTGCGGTTTAAGCCAGCTGATTCGGTTGTGACTGCCTCAGGTTCATCCTCTGAACCCTCGACTTCATCCGACTCAGTCCAGGTCATCATTGGAGCAGCCGGTGTACTAACCAGTTGTGGTAGGTAGAAAACACCTGCTATCAGCGCGAAGACAGCGATCAGCAGCAAGATTATGGTCGGCTTTTGCATTAGGAATCTCTAAGTCATACCCGCGGAGGGTAGTTAAGACCTACTACGCAGAGATTCCATGTTTGGCGACAGCAAGTCTCTGTAACAGCTGTGCACCGCTACGTGCTTGTTGCAACCGGTCAGCTTGCTGGCCGCGCGCTTATTGGCCGATTTGCAACGCCATTGCCTGGCTGGTCCCCAGTGCACCCGTTTGCGAGAAACAGACCGTTTGGACGGTCGTATCGAGCAATGTAGCGAATCCAGGGTTTGAGATCGCGATGGTCGAAACACCGTTCGCATCGAATGTCTGTGGAATCAGCACCAAATTTCCGCTCAGAGCACCATCAAGCAATAATGGCTGCTCGAAGCCGGGAACCTGCGCGGAAACCGTGCCCGAAGGCGTGGCGATTACGAATGCAAGCAGGCCGAGGCCGTTTGCTGGACCGCGATCCGTTGTCAGTGAGAAGGTCCCGGCCGGGACTGGGTAATTGGCGGATGACGTAAGCTCAGGCCTGCGAGCCGTTACGGTTTGGATTTGGCTAATGGTGCTGTAGTCGGTTTCGTGCACTAGCAGCTGGCCACCGGCTGGCTGGAATGGCTCGAACACTTGGAGGCCGGAGGCCGCTGCCTGGAATTGCAAGACACTGCTAGACAGGCCGGAGCCGGCGTAATCAATGAGTGGCGAGGCAAGGAAGGCGGACGATCCGTCGGCGTCGTTGATTTCGCCAATTTTGCCGTTCATCCAGTCTACGTAGAACAGGTCGCCATCGTCGTCGAAGGCGAGGTCGCCAGCTGCGTCGAGGCCAGTGATCACCACTTGTGCTTGACTAGCACCGAGCACGGTGTTGTTGGCAATCGCAGTGTCCACCAATGCCCGGTTCAGGCGCAGGACGGAAACGGTTCCGGGTGGTGCCGGGAACGTGGATGGCGCAGTCGCGTAGTAGATATCGCCAGCTGCGTCGATCGCAAGTGGCCCGGAAGCACCGTCGAACTGTGCAACCAACTGCGTCAAGCCCGTTAGGACATCCACGAAAATGAGGTCGTTGTCGGCAGCAGAAAATCCGCCGGTCTTGGCCGAAACCAGGGCCCGGTCGTCGTCAAGCATGACCGCGTCATAGTTAAAGGGCACAATGCCGATCTGTTGCGCCGGTAGGCCGTTGAGGCTGAGCTTCCAGATGCCGCCGTTGCTGCTTTCGCCGAACAGGACTTCGGTAGATCCGATCGCCGCGCTGAACGAGCCGAACGTATAGGAAGGAAAGCTCAGCAGAGATAGTGGGCTGGATGCCCCGTTGCCGGCGTAAGTCAGGTCAAAGCCATCAAAGTAGACCTTGCCGCTGGTTAGCGTCAGCACGTTGCCGGTGCCAGCCGGGAGGGCTGACACAGATCCTTGAAATCCTTCATTCAGCTGTTGTGCGCTAATTTGCGCGGCACACAGTGAGATAGCGGCTGCGCTAGCTAGTGAGACGAGTGGAGAGTTTAACATATGACGATTCTCAGACTGATGCCGTCAAGATAGTGACGGCTGTTGCCCTGGTTAGCGTCAGTTCCGATCTGTGATCTATGCGCATTACTGCATGCTTTGACAAGCGTTTGCAGAGGCTTCATCTGGTGCTTTTCAAGAAGCAACAGTGGTGCAGGCAGATCACTAGACATGGCACCAACAAGACGTCTTCGCGTCGCGAGTGGTGGGCGATGGCAGTCCAGTTATGGACTGACTCTTCTCGGGTATTCTGGCTTCCGGATCGTCCTACTAACTCGCCTTCCCGATATCTCCTACAAGGAGCTAGCAGTGGCTTATGAGCGTTCGTCCCCGGTTACAGCTGCGGGACAGCGCCGGTCTTACACCGGACTTCCCCGTGAGGAGCCACTGCAACCTAGCGATTGGGCTTGGGCTAAGCAAGAACCGTGAGTCAAACAGAGGTTGTTTCTCTTGGTGCCAATCTTATGCCATGGTCCAGCGTATTAAGTTGTGGCTGTTTCGGTTTGAAGATTGATGCAAATGGACACGAATCTTCTGTAATGGGTGCCGTGAACGATGAGTGAAAATAGCGTCCATCGCATTGTCAGCCTCGTACCTAGCACCACGGAATCCGTGTGGGAGCTAGGAGCAGGCAATCGTCTAGTCGCGTGCACCCGATATTGCTCTGAGCCCGCCGATGGACTCCGCGATGTGTTGCGTATCGGCGGCACTAAGAATCCTAATCTTCAACAGATAGCTGCCACCGATCCTGAGCTTGTTCTCGCCAATGCGGAAGAGAACCGGCCCGAGGACATCGATTGGTTGGGCGCGCGATTTCCAATCTTAGTGCAGACGCCGCGCACGATCACTGAGGCTGGCAATGACCTGCGAATACTTGCCGAGAGACTTGGCTTGATCGAAGAGGTGCAGCCCTTCTTGCTGCGCATCGAGGCGCAGGTTGCAGCAGCTCAAGTGGTTGCTGTCTCTCGGCCGCCAATTCGCGTGTATTATGCGATATGGCGAATGCCTTGGATGACGGTCAATCGCGATACGTTCATTCACGATGTCATGAAGCTCTGTGGTGCGACTTGTGTCGCCGCAGATGATCCTGACCGATACCCAAGTTTAGAGCCGGCAGACGCGATTCTACGTGGTGTGGAAACGGTCTTGTTAGCAAGTGAGCCGTGGAGCTTTGATGAGGTGCAGAGGGCGGAGATTGCCACTGCCCAGTTGTTCGGCGAGGCTCGAGTTACACTTTGCGACGGCCGTGACTTTTGCTGGCATGGAGTGCGCATGGCGGACGGCTTGGGGCGAGCGCTTGCCGCTGTTCGAGATTTGTCGTCGGAATAAACCGTCACTTTGTAGGCACGGGGCTGATGTCTCGAGCTGTTTCAGGGTTGCTTAGCGGCTCCTGCTCAACATCAAGCAGGGGCCTGATGATTTCCTGCTTCGTGATCAGATGCGATGCCTGCGGCATTCGCTTGTTGCTTCGGTTTGCTTGCGGCACGATACAAGCCATGACCGAAAACTATCAGCCGCGGATTTTGCCGACCTTGCTATTTGCGGCAGTCGTGACTCTTTTGGTGACTGTTCTGCGTGTTATTGGAGAGTCGCAGGGTTGGGATTCCGCCTGGTTCAATCCTGAGGCAGGGAGTGCGTTCAACCCCTTCGGGATTGTTTGGTTGGTGCCGTTGTTCGGCTTCATCTTTGGCCGTCGGTTAGCCCAGGCAGGTACTGGGCCGGCTTTTATCACTGGCTTCTTTGTGCCGATGTTCGGCTTCTTCTCGATTGTCGGTATGGCAATGTTTCTTGGCTCTTCGTTCGAGGGCGAGGAGATGAGGGACGCGACGATCTACCTGTTTGGTGCCGCGTCGCTGCTGTCGTTGCTGGCTCTATTCGCGTGGCCAAGGGCGTTCTTTACGATGCTGTTTTACAGCATCAGTGCGCGCTTACCGGTGATGTTGGTCCAATACTTGGACATTCAGAATGGCTGGCAAACACACTACGGGCGCACTGCGCCGCAGATGGGGCATATGGGGCCTGATGAGAGGATCTGGATGTTGACGCAGTGGCAAGCTGGGTTTTGGATCCCATTTACAGTCACGCTCGGGTGTGGCTTTGCTGCTATTGGAGCAGCGGTGGGGCGCCGAAAGTAGAGACGTTGGTTGCCGCAACGGTATCTTGCTAGATCAGTGTCTACTTAGCTGAGCGCAACGGTACTGACCTCGTCTTCTTACTGTCCTTACTTGCTCGGCTATGACCCGGGCGAGTCTAGGCTGACATCGCCGGTTTCGGTTGCGAGTTTTGCTTGCTCTTCTCGGCGCTTACGTCGTCGTTGGTCCATCTTACGACTGTGTTCGAGCGCGCTGCGAGCTGTCCGTCTTTGGCCCCAGATCGTTAGGATCAAAAGGATTAGTATGATGCTTCCCAGCCACATGCCAATCTCGATCATCGTCCCCGTAGTGTCGAGCTCGAAGAGATCTAGATCAGCAGCCAGGAACAGCGGCACTCGCAATCGGTCCGCTTTTGCGTCGTAGACATACCAGCGATAGAAGTGGCCGCGCACTTCGAGCTGGGCACGCTGTGGTAACTCGGCAACTTTCTTTGGCACCCAGATGGGGACGATGTGGCCGCCAAAGCCATGCACTTGGATCCAGACCGCTGTCCAAAACTTGATGTTCGCAGGGTTGGCCGGTGCCGCAATCGTTTGGCGGCGAATCAAGGTGCCGAAGACGCGCATTGGCTCGCCGCGGGCGACAGTGCCATTTTTGAGCCTGGTAAGTGGCTCGCCTGCGGATAGCGGTTCGACTTGGCGCCACTGCGTTAGCGAACGTTTCGCTGCGGTGTCTCGCACATAAGCGCCAAGGTGCCAGAGGATCTCGTTCTGGTCTTCTTCAATCGTGCGAAACGGCAGGTCGTCCGGGTGTCTGCTGGAGTCGTCAAAGCCCTCGAACAGTTTCGTATCGACTTCGGTTACCTCCGGCCAATCTTCATAGTCGAGCTCGATTGTGCGGCCGATCAGCATCGGGACCTTGTCGAGCTGGGTTGGATACGTCAGGTCTCGCAGCTTGAAAAAGTAGCCCTCAGCTCGAACCCAGTCGCCGAGAGTTGGCTTGTCCTTGGCTTCGACTGAGAATGAGGTGACGACGGAGTTGCCGTCTTCAAGCTCGAGCGTCGCCTCATAGATGAAGTAGCCGTCGATCGGATGTCCTTCGCGTGGACCGGACAGCTGTGTCAGCTTGCCTTCATACCAAAGCCATCGCAGTCGCCACTTCTCTGTTTCTGAGCGCAGAGTTTCAACAGCAACCATCTCGGCAGGTATCTGTAGCGCCGCGGCAACAGTCGGACCTACATCGATAGATTTCGCGAGTAGGTGTCTCAGCGAATCAGGTTCGAGCAGCAGGCGTTGCGGCCGCGTGCCATCGCGCGCTTCACTGAGAAGCTTCTCGTCGAGTTCCGGCACAGCGACGAACTTCTCGAGCACATGCTCAGGATCGTTATCGACCTGCTCAAAGGCATCGAGCAGCGTGAACGCGTAGAGGAAGGCCGCGACGACTACGCCGGCCATAGCGAACCGCACCCAAGGAGGCATCTTTGGGAGCATCGCGGTCGGATTGCGGTTGGCTAACGGCTTCACGATCGTTCTCACAAGTCAGACCAACGAGTGATGAACCCGTTAGGTTTGGTCTGGATGCTGGAATTACCCTGCGGGCTTGTCAAACAGACCGCCGAGATGGAAGTTGGCGATGTCCGATCGATCGACAATGGTCGCCGCATTTACACCCAAAGTGATCGCAATCACTTCAGCAATGTCCTCACTGGTGGCGCCCTCTCGCTTGGCCTTCTTGAGGTGTCCCTCAAGGCAGCCTTTGCAACCAGAGGTTAGCGCCGCCGCGATGGCGATGTATTCCTTGGTCTTCAGGTCGAGATTGGTCTTCCCGTAAGTAGCCTTGTAGAAGCCCATGTAGAGCTGCTTCAGCTCTGGCGTCAGCATGGCATAGCTACGCATGTTCGAGCTTGGCTGACGTCCGTCGGCCAGGGGCTCGGCGTTGTCGTTGCTGCTTTGTGGGGGGGGACTCTTCGAATCGTCAGTCATTAGTTGTGTCAGATAAAGGGTGGGCTGCTACCCGGCTCAGAATGTCAGCCTATCAAGTTGCGGGTATACGTCGCGTTCCGCAACTTGTTGCGAAGATTATTGCAAGCTGAGTTGCAGACGCACGAGTGCGCCCCGGTCTCCGTCGCCTTCAAGTTGCTGATATGCATGTTCAAACGGCAGCCACTGGATTTCGCCAATCATGGGTCCTGGATGCAGCTCAGTGACCGGCTCCGTCGGGGTCCCGGCCTGCCACGCATATGGCCATTCAACGATGCCCAGGTCGCCAAATAGCTCTTTTTGCGGCGATGAGAGCTCCTGGAGGTGCACTGGTCGCTTGAGGCCAATCTCGGCAAGAACTTCCCGGTGGATGGCTTCCTCAAGCTTCTCCCCCGGTGAGACCGGACCTATGACCGGACCCATGGGCCATTCTTCGCGCGGTTTGTGTCTTAGAAGAAGGTATTCGACCCGACTGTCGAGTACTTGAAAGACGAAGACACGTATTCGGTGTTCGAGACTAAACATGCGATCCCAGTGGCGCCCTGAGCCATTTGGCTCAAGAAACTCATCCTCCTCTAGTATGGAGAATCGACCAGGATACGCGCTGAACTGTGGGCCACTTGGCGTAGTCGCCTATTGGGACAGCTACTTAGGAGCTTTTCCGGAAGGTTTCTTAGTTTTGGTCGCTGGCTTCGTGAACATGTTGCCTACGAACTCAAACGAGTATGGCAGCGTCTCGTATTGGAAGCGATTGCCCCATGAGTGTCCGCCGCCATCGATGAGTCGCCAGGTGTGGTCGACCTCTCGCTTTTTCAGGCAGTCGTGCAGCAGTTTGTTGCCGTCCGCGAAGCCGTAGCGGTCGTTGGTTCCTGCATCGAAGTAGATGTTGAGCGTTTTCAGATCGGCGAGCGCAACTTTGTTGGCGATGCAGACGGGGTTGGCCTTTTCCCAGGGCTCTTTCTTGATTGGGTTGCCAAAGACCTCATCTAGGCCAAGGCGAGTCGCATACTTCTTGAGGTTGGGAGGCAGGTTGTCTGGGTCTTCTGCAAACACGGCTGAACTGTGCGCGCCAACGGCGCCAAATAGCTCAGGATGCGAGAATGCGATTCGCAGAGCACCCATGCCACCCATGCTGATTCCCATGATTGCGCGCTGTTCGCGTGCTTTGCCGACTCGGTAGTTCTCGCAGACGTGGGACAACAGATCCTTGCTGATTAGGTCTTCCCACTTTTCATCTTCTCGATTCACATACATAGATGTGCGCCCGCCATTGGCTGTTACGAAGATGCATGGTGGCAGCTTTCCTGCCGTCACTGCCTTGTCGAGTTCGACTGCTCCGCCACGGCGATGAAAGCGCATGTGATCTTCAAACATCCCATGTAGCCAGATGACGAGAGGCCATTGCTTTTCTGCATTGGCTTTGTCGTCGTAGTCAGTGGGAAGGTAGATGCCAAAAGGCATTCGCCTATCGACAGACTTGCTCTGGAACATCTCGTCTTCAAACGTGAAGTTCTGCATCTTTTCCGGCCCACGGCTAGATCGGCGGTTGCCGCGCTGTGCGGGTAGAAGAGAGGCGAAGATCAGAAGAGCAATGGTTGATTGAAGGATCGCGCGCATGCAATACCTGGAAAGTAGGCGAGACGATAGTGTTGCCGTTCTCACCTCCCGGTCACAGTGTGTGCGCTACAAAAATACGATGGATCCTGCTGCAAACCTGCTTTCTCCGCTGCTGCAACGCATGGTTGACTACGAGCGGCTACGGCCCACGGAGCGTGAGTGGGATCTTTTTACCGTCGAGAGTCTGTTACGTCGCAAGGATGCAACGGTTCCGTCGCGGCCAGCAATTCAGGTGGCTGGCAGCAAAGGCAAGGGCACAACAGGTGCTTTCTTGGAGGCCTTGGCGACCGAGGCTGGTCTACGCGCAGGAAACTACAGTTCGCCGCATTTGATCACGCTGTGCGAAAGGATCCGTATCTCCGGCGAATCAATCCGGGTCGAATGCCTCGAACCTATCTTGGCTTCCTTGCTCGAGCATTCGGGCTCTAAGCCACCAACGTTCTTTGAAGCGATGACGGTCGCAGCCGTTGAATACTTCGCACAGCAGCAGGTCGATCTTGCGATATACGAGGTGGGTTTAGGCGGTCGTTTTGATGCGACTACGGCAATCGACATTGATGCAGCAATTGTCACGCGTATCGAGCTTGAACATACAGATGTACTCGGCGATACGATCGCAGCCATTGCCGGTGAGAAGGCTGCGGTGATTCGTCCGAACGGTCTTGGCTTGACGGCTACAACAGGCGAAGCACTTGAAGTAACGCGTGCCCACGCGCAGCAAGTAGATGCCGAGCTACTCGTGATGGGCGAGCATTTTGACTTACACAATGTTGCGTTCGACTCTAGTGGTGCACGCGGCCTCATGTCTTTGCCAGACGGTTCGCGGCAGCAGTTTCTCATGCCGGATGCGACTGCGGTAGATCTGCCAGCTCTTGCCTTGGCCTCCGCCACGCTATCTCGTCTCTATCCTGGACTCGATTTGCCCCTCGATCCTGTGCCCACTCCGATTCTGCCGTGCCGATTCGAGCAGCGTATTGACGGTGATGGTGAGGCTTTGATCCTAGATGGTGCTCACACGAAGGACTCTATCGAGGCGGTGATTACGGAGGTTCAGCGCCGCTATCCAGGCAGTAAGCCGGTCATTTTGACATCTTTTGCTCTAGGTAAGCGTTGGCAAGAAGCATTGAGTGTCGTGCTGCCATATGCCGATAGTTTCGTTGTCACCGAACTGACTAGCACTCCTGGCGAATGCCCAGCGCATATTTGCGCTTGGTTAGCTGAGCAAGGCGCGCAGAGCGAAGTGGCGACAGATGTGGCAACGGGACTTCGCAAACTTCGCGAACGCCCAGGTCCACGGTTAGTCGTCGGTTCGTTTTATCTCGCTGGAGCTGTTCGTTTGCTTGTGGACGCGCACGTTTGACGCCGACTTTTAAGTTATGCAAGAAGACTCCAGCTCTAACTCCAACGTAGCCAGCAATGTTTTCGTTGAAGACCTGTTCCTCACCGATGTGTTTCTGATCAAAGGTCGGATTGCGAATAAGACAAAGCGCTTGTCGAACGTTCTTGAAGACAACGCGAGCAATTACCTTCAGGTGAACGACGCGACATTGGTTTCCTTGCGCAATAAGGAAGTCATCAAGACGTCGAATGTGATGATCAGCGTCAACGAGTTGATCCTTGCCCACGAACTGTTTGACTGCGCTGGTGATGAGGCAATGCGGCAACTTGCTGGCGATAGTGAAAAGCACAACCGCATTCGTGCGTTCTATAACGGGTCGATACAATTTGAAGTCGGTGGGCAGATCGAGCCCGGCGCTTACGAGTCGAATAAGATCACTGGCCGCAAGTACTTCATCATGCAGTCGCCGGTTATCCGTGGGTTAGATCTCGATCACCCTGAGTTGAAGATCTTGAAGTCGATCGACTATGGGATTCTCAGAAAAGATCGCATGGCTTACGTCTACGACTTTGGCTAACGGCGGGGTTGGGCAGAGGTCTTTGCCTTTGGTTGCTGAAGTCTTTGCGTGGCGATGATGGCTATTCTATCGGGTGGGCATTTACTTGCTTCTAAGCCGCCAAGATTGGCGTGCTAGGATGCGCATGCTTGCTCGCGTCTGACGGGGTTGTTGTCGTTTATTATTGCTGCGCCACGGATTCGACGGCTTCGGCAAAGGCGTGCGTTGTGCTCGGCGCTAATCGTCGCGGCGATCCATGGAGGGAATCGTTGCCGTCAAATTCACGATGTATCCAGGGCCATATTCGTGCGAAGCCGCTGGATGTGGCGATGGCACCGATGGTTTCGGGCTCGCCATTGCTAGCCGGCCATGTGGTGCAGTATTCCCCTGCTGCATTATGTCCTGGGTAATTATTGCTAGCGAATACTGGCGTTCGACAAAGTGGCTTGCGCAACTGCCGCAGAGTCAGTTTTCACGTATTATAAATGCGTGGAGAGACTCCTTATACCGATCTTGACGTTGTTCAGTGGTTCGCTCTTATTGGCGCAAAACACTGTTTCTGTTGCCTTGAACTACAACTTCAACGGCATTGTTCATGCTGGTGAGGCAGGCTTTCCTGATGCAGTCAACGGATTCAGATCTATCTCTGATCGTGCGCTGAACTTCACAGCTGGCGTGCCAAACAATCCGGAGTTTACGCGCTTCAATGTGGTGTCGACTCCTGGAGTGTTGGACACCGTGCACCTTGGAAATCGGAATACAGTTGCGAACGGAGCTTGGGCATTCGAGTCATCCGCCAATGGCAATAACATCGGGATACAGCCAGTTTGGTTAACAAGTGTTGATCAGAGTAGCCCTCAACTGACCGTGCTCTCTGCTTCACTCGATATTGGCCTGAACTCGTCGGCTAGCGTTCTGTTTCACGTCAGTAACGGCGGCGGTTCGTTTGATGTGACATTCGTATATTCAAGCGGCTTGACGAGCGTGCACTCGGTTTCAGCCGCTGATTGGTTTGGTGGCCCGTTTCCGGGTTGTGACAACATCGACAATGGCAACAGTGGTGCTGGCCTGAATCTGACTGAGGCCGTAATCGACTTGAGTGGCTTTGCCGGTGAATCGATGGTCGCGATGACCTTCGGCAATCGTTCCAACTTGGGGGCTGGCTACGGTATCTACGCAGTTAACGTCGAACCTGATTCGGCGCCAGAATTCCTCAACAACATTCCACTGCAATACAATTGGAATGGCATCGTTCATGCGGGTGAAGCGCAGTTGCCGGATCAAGCCAATGGCTATCGCTCGATTGCTGACCGCGGCCTAGATTTCACCGCTGGAGTTCCGAGCCAACCATTGTTGGATAGTTATGAACTCGTTGCCGCTCCGGGGGTGGCTGACTTGGTCATGCTTGGGAACCGCAATACAGTTGCGAATGGCTCTCTTGCGTTTGATGCGGTCGTTGACGGTGATGATATTGGCGTGCAGCCTGCCTGGTTATCCCAGGTCGACCTAACTGGGCCGCAGACGACGACGCTTGCGCAGCAGATCTTAATTGATGGGGGGTCACGCGCTGACGTGTTGTTCCAGACAACTCAAGGTGGCGGTATTTTCGATGTGACGTTTACGTTTACCAATGGTTCGGTCACGGCGTCAATGCGTGGCAGTGATTGGGTCGGCGGTGCGTTTCTCGGGCGTGACAGTGTTGATAGTGCTCAGCCTGGACTGCCGTTGCGAATAGAGAATGAGAGCGTTGATTTAAGCCCGCTTAGTGGCTCAATCTTGACTGCGATCACGTTCTCTAACTTCTCTAATCCGAATGGCAGTTGCGCAATCCTTGCAGTCAATGTCAGTGGCTGCCTGTCCTGTGCTAATGCCGGTTCCGTCAACAATCTTGGTGGTGGCGCTGGACCGACCATTCAGACGACTAGCACCGGGGCGCTTGGCTGCGTGATGGATTGGACTGCGTCTGGCTTGACCCCAAACTCGCCACTCGGATTTTGGACGGTTGGTTTGGGAATCACACCATTGCCGATTTCGCTAATTATCCCTTCGTGCACCAGCACCTTGTTTGTGCCTTCACCGCTCACGCTACCCGCAGTTGTCGATCCTCAAGGGTCGTCAACCTTGGAGCTGTCGCCCCAAGCCAATCCGGCCCTATGTGGAACCGTCGTGACCGCGCAGTTCATCGAAATTCTCGGTGCGACCTGCCCGTTGATTCTTAGTGACGCGCTGGCCATCACAATAGGAAACTAAACGATGAACCTTCGAATGCTTCGCGTCACTGTTGGCTGCTCACTTCTCGCGTGCAGCGCCGCGACACAAACACCACCGCTTGCACCGACGTTTAACGAACCGTCGTCGGCAAACCTTGTGCTCAATCCCAACGATGTGCACATGGAAACCAATCCATTTGTAGATCCCGACCCAGGAGATCAGCATCTCGCATCATCTTGGGAGATTTGGACGGTAGTGCCTTCACAGCGCGTTTGGGTCGCAGACAATGTCATGGGGCTGGAGAAGATCCATGCGCATTTTGGCGATGGCGTTTTTGAGAACTCACACGTCGGCTTTACTCGTTTGATGGCAAACATGCAGTTTACGCTGCGTGTGCGACATCGTGATGATAGCGGTAATGCTGCGACTGAGTGGAGCGCGTGGACGACTCTTCCTTTCGCTACGGGAGTGGCTGGGGTCAAAGACTCCTTGCTGCTCGAAGACGTTGATGACCTGCCAGCGCATCGCTGGCGAGATTCATTTGGTAACGCGATCGAATTGCCAATTGGGGCACCTCAACCGGTTTTGCGTGTCGAGAATGACCTTGGCTGGTTGTTGTTGCGCATCGATGGAGATCCGGCGCCCGGCAATGCTGTTACGAATCCACCGGCAGTGCCATTTCATCGCGCGGTACGCGTCGTGATCAAGTCGGGCAACGGAGGCAATCTCGTCCTGCCCGAGAGCGTGCTCTCAGGCTATGAGCAGGACTGTGACGATTTCGCGATCTACCTGCCAGCAATCACTCTGCCTCCGAATAACTCGGTTGCTTTTTGGGTGGGCGAGCACGGCTCTACCTACTTTGCAAGTCCATCATCATCTGAGCCAGATTTCTCGAGCGTCGCTCGATCAGTCCCGATTCCTTGGCAATTGTCGCGTCCTGGATATCAGTTAGAAGTCGTGGCAGGAGGGCTAACGCTGCCGGTCAATGTCGCATTCGTGCCTAACGCTGGCTCGCTGCCTTCTGATCCAAAGTTCTACGTTTCAGAGCTCTATGGGACGATCAAAGTTGTCACCAACAACGGCCTAGTCAGCAGCTATGCGAGTGGTGTCATCAACTACTCGCCATCTGGAGCGTTCCCGGGAAGCGGAGAGCAGGGGTTGACTGGTATCGCGGTTGACCCTGTTAGTGGCGACGTGTTTGCGGCTCACTTGTGGATGACGGGCTCGCAGAGCTTCCCCCGGATTACACGTTATTCCAGTAGTAACGGCGGCCTGACTGCTACCTCAAGTCAGGTGATTCTTGATATGCAGGGAGAGTTGCAGGCCCAGTCTCATCAGATCTCTTGCTTGGAGATTGTTGGTGGAGAACTGTTCTGTCACATGGGCGATGGCTTCAGCACCTCATCAGCACAAAACCTCAATTCGTATCGTGGCAAGATTCTGCGCCTTAACCTCGACGGATCGGTGATCCCGAGCAATCCGCTCTACAACGGTGGGGCGATTAATTCTCGCGATTACATTTGGTGTTATGGCGTGCGCAACCCGTTTGGCGGCGCGTGGCGTGCGTCTGACGGTTTCCGCTACTGCGTCGAAAATGGTCCTAGCGTCGATCGCTTGAGTAAGCTGGTGCCAGGACGCAACTTTGGTTGGAACGGTTCGGACCAAAGCATGTCTAACTTCGCTTTGTATAACTGGGTGCCATCGTCCGGGCCGGTCAACATCGCGTTTGTGCAGCCGCAGACCTTCGGCGGTAGTGGCTTCCCTCAAAGTATGCATGATCATGCTTTGGTGACTGAGTCAGGCGGGACTTACGCAGAGGGCGAGCAGCCAATTGGCAAGCAGATCAGCGAGTTCATCTTTGACTCTGCTGGCAATGTGACGGCCGGACCTTTGCCGTTTGTTGAATATACTGGCGATGGCTTTGCGACTGTCGTTGGTCTTGCAGCAGGCCCGGATGGCGTCTACTTCACCGAGCTTTATGGCGATTCCGGAACGCTGGGTCCGACGACTCCTGGCGGGCGTGTCATTCGTATTAGCTACGGAGATCCCGAGGATTGCAATGAGAATGGCCTGTCGGATGCTTGTGAACTCGCGACTGGTGCACCTGACTTTGACAACAACGGTCAGCTTGACGCATGCGATGCGTTGTCTGCTAGCAATAACCAAGCCTCGGTCGCGGTCGTTGGTCAAATCGACTTTTCCCTGCGCGCCGGTGAAGAGCATGCTGGCCAGAACTATCAACTGCTTGGCTCGATCACGGGCACCGCGCCCGGCACGCTGTTTGGCAACGTGCTATTGCCTCTAAACATTCAGAATGACCCGTGGTTTTTTCTGACCGCAACTGTGTTCAGTCCCGCGGTCTTGCAAAATACCGTCGGCACGCTGGATGCCAACGGCAATGCCCAGGCTGGTTTACAGGTCCCGCCGATCGCTAGTTTGCTGGGACTGCAGTTCAATCACGCCTATCTAGTTAGTGATACGGTGACGCAGCAGGTGCTGTTCGCAAGTAATGCGATGCCGCTGCTGATGGTCTTATAGGTGAGAAAGTGCCGCTGCCAGCTTTGGTGTTTAGCGCTGCGTCGTCTAGGTTGCCTACTTGATGACTGCGTCACCCAAGGCCCCATGGACTATCCCGCTAGCTGACGGACCAGTTTCGGTGTTGTCCGATCGATTGGTGGCGCTGATTGTTGGGGCCACGGCTCTGACTTTGGTGATCGCGCTATCGTCGGTTTCACCAGATGGGCGCGGCCATGGCACCCATGAGCAGTTTGGAATGTCTAGGTGTGGTTGGCCGTTGACCTACGGCATCCCATGTCCGACCTGTGGCTGTACGACCGCCGCTACTTGTATGGTTCATGGCGACGTAGTGACTGCGTTCGTTACGCAACCATTTGGTGCCATGATCGCGTTGATGGGAATGCTCTTCGGGATCCACGCTTGGATGTGTTTGATCCGCGGAAGGTCCTTCGTGGACATCCTGGTGCGATTGCCGTTTTGGCGGATTGTGCTGGGGATGTTCTTCTTGCTGCTTACTTCGTGGGGCTACAAGTATCTGACCTGGACAGGCTAGCCAGAAGGGTTGTTCTCTTGGTCGATGATCTCGTAGAGGCCATTGCGATCGCTGCTAACGCGTCCCTTCGCTTCTAGGGCTTGCCATACCTCGAGCGGATATTGTGAGGGAGGTTTCACCGCAATGATTCCAGAGCCGGCTCCCCGGCTCATCGAGTCGTGACCCAGGCGCGACTCATCATCGAGTCTCGTGACCTTCAGCCGCTTCTTGAGCGCTTTAATCGCGCGTTTGAGCGTGTCCTTTGTGAAGGTGCCGTCATCGTTGCGTTGGACAATGTCGTCGGGGCTGTTGTTAGAGGTCATCGTGGAATCATGGCGTAGAATTGCCTAAGCGACAGGATCAAAACTTTTAGCGGGGCCGCCGCCGGCCACCGCCGCGAGTGGGGGTGCGGCCTCCCTTTGGATATTGGCTTTCATCATCGAGCGCTGCCGCCAACATGCGCAAATACGATACGTAGCGTGTATCGGGGATCTCGCCAGCTTCATGAGCGGCCATCACGGCGCAGTCTTGTTCGCCGTCGTGTAGGCAAGAGCGGTAGGAACACTCAGGCAGCTTCGCGGCAATTTCAGGAAACAAGAACTGTAGCTCTTGCGAACCGGTGCAAAACAGGTGGAAGTTGCGAACGCCGGGAGTGTCAAGGACATGGCCGCCGCCCGGCAGTGCGAGTAACTCTGTGTGTGTCGTTGTGTGACGACCCTGCTGGATGTGATTGAGTTTGCCTGTGCGCAGTTGGACGCCAGGAACCACTGCATTCAGTAGAGTCGATTTACCGGCGCCAGATAGGCCAATGACGACAGACTTATTGTTGTGAAGTAGCTCCGCGACTGCGGTTAGCGAGTCGGTTGTCTGTTTGCCTTCGACCGTGCAAGTGCTGAGAACCTGTATGTCTGCATGTTGGTAGACTTTCGCCCATTTGGCGGCGAGTTTTTTGTTCAGGTCAATTTTTGTCAGTATCAGAGTCGCCGGGATGTTCTGGCGTCTGGCTGCGGCAAGCAATCCATCAACTAATTCTGGTTGAAAGGGCGGTGACTTGACGCTGGCCACGGCGATGACTTGCGTGATGTTGGCTGCGAGGACTTGCGCCTGGTGCTCACCTTCCGTGGCAGCTCGCCTATGTAATTGTGACGTGCGCGGTAAGACCTGGTCGATGACCTGACCTGTTGGATCAAGCAGAACGTGATCACCAACGGCCAGCGGCCGCTTTTCGTGGGTTTTTTGTTCGAACAGCTTGCCTGCTAGAGGCAATTGCTTGCGCAGTCCGTCAACCTCAACGTGGCAGACCTTGGCATCGATGCGTAGAACGAGGCCTGCTTCTGATGGCATCTTCATCCAATACGGTAGTGGGTAGGTTAGCGCCGAGCCCGACCGGGGTCTTGCACCTTGGCAATGCGCGCACATTTTTGTTGGCGTGGCTTTCGGTGCGTGCGCGCGGTGGAACTCTACTGCTGCGCATCGAAGACATCGATGGTCCGCGAATTAAAGCTGGGGCTTCGGAGCAAGCAATGGCAGATCTACGCTGGTTAGGCATAGATTGGGAGGGCGAAGTCTTTGTGCAGAGTTCGCGCAGAATGTTGTATCGCGAGGCTGCCCAGCGCCTCGTCGATCAGGGGCTGGCCTATCCCTGCGTCTGCACCCGGAAAGAGGTTGATGAGGCGGCGTCGGCGCCGCATGAGTCAGCAGGGGGTGAGGGGATCGGCCCAGGCGTCGACGGCCCCATCTACCCAGGGACCTGTCGAGGCCGGTTTTCCTCGCTTGAAGACGCTAAGAACCAGACGGGCCGAGAGGCAGCGCTTCGTTTTCGCGTCGATATTGCACAAGTGCCCTTTGTCGATGGGTTTCGCGGTGAGCAGTCAGGCGATATCGCCGGCGATTTTGTTATCCAAAAGCGAGATGGCGATCCTGCCTATCAGCTGGCTGTGGTCGTTGATGATGCAGCCCAAAAGGTCAACGAGGTGTTGCGTGCAGATGATTTACTGCCAAGCACACCTAGGCAAATATTGCTCTACCGCGCGCTGTCGTTGCCAGAGCCACGGTTCTTGCACGTGCCGCTACTGATTGGACGCGATGGATTGCGACTCGCTAAGCGCCATGGCGACACTTCTCTTCGTTACTTTCGTGAGCAGGGAGTGAGCGCTGAAGACGTTCTTGGCTACCTTGCTGTTTCGTGTGGTTTGCGTGATACGCGTTTGCCTTGCACGGCTGAAGAATTGCTGTCCGACTTCGACCTCAATAAGTTGCCAGCAAAAGCGAGCCTTGGTGACGATCACGATCTAATCAATGCGTGATGACTTCGAGGTCATGGAGCAGTAGGACAGGGCGCCTGACCATGAGGACTTCAGCCTACTTGGTCTTCTCGCTTGCCTGAGCTGGTTTCCCGATCAACCACGGCTTTAGGGCAAAGCCGATTGCTGTCGTCGTTGCGATTGCTGCGAAGATGGTGATTGCCAATAGGCGTTTTCGCTGTTGTTGCTTTTGCTGTTCTTGTTGCTTCTGAGCATCGATCGACCGCTGGCATTGCATCGCAAGTTTGCTCCAGTGTTCTTGCAGTCGCATAATGCGTCCAGATTGCTCAATGCCGACATCTGAAGACGATTTGGCGCCGGATAAAGTGTCGAACGTGCTTCGGGCAATTCGGAGTTGTTGTAAGGGATCAGTCTCCGTGTTTAGGCGTTGTTCGGCGTCGGCTGCCCGTTCCATCGCAATTTGTGTTTCTGTCGATCGAAGGTCGCTTCGGTAGAGGCTCGCGCGTTCGTTTGAAACATGCAGTCCTAAGAACATCAAGCAGTCACGTCGCTCCTGCAGAACCCGCAGACGCGCTTCAAATGTGCTGAACGGGTCGTCGTCAAGTGATGCGTAGCTGGCGGCTAACTCAACGTTGCGGCATACGGCCTTTTCAATCTCTTGCTTGGTTCGTCGCGCTGCCTGGAGCTGTGCAAGCATACGGTCGGCCTCCGGACGCTCAGAGTCGTCCTCAGGATTCAGCCGCTCGACAACGCGTTCCATTTCGAATAGCCCGGTTGTCCAGTGACCGCGAGCCAATGCGTTTTCAGCGTTCTCTGCTAACTGGTCGCGGGCTGATCTCGCTTGCTCAAGTTTGAGTCGCAACCGCTCGATCCTGTCGATCAGTTCGCTCCGTGAACCGTCATCATGATCAACAAATGCCTCTAGCAGCCGGTAGGTGTCGAGGCGTCCAAGAGCTAATTGCAGCGGCCGCACTGGCACAGGCACGATACTTAGCCGTTCTTCTGCGGTGCGCAGCTGTTGCCATGCTTCGTTGGTTAGATGATTTAATGTCTGTGAGAGCGCCTGAAGTGCTGGCGGGATCTGAGTTAGGTGCGGAAACTCTTCGGCGATATTCGTTAACGTGACCTGCAACCCGCGTAGTCCAACTGCGCCACTACCGCTGACTTCTCGACGAGAGCGCATCGTTACGGCTTCTACAGCTTGTGCTACGAGATTCTTTAGCGGCTCGACTGCAGCTGGGTCCCATAGCGATCCGATGCGTTCGACTTTGGTTTCCGAGCGTGCAATACGTTCGATGTAGAAACCTAGACGATGCAGTTGGTCGCGGCGCTCGGCGACAGTTGCTGAGCTGCCTCCGTAGTCGGTGGCCAGTGCATCAATGATTTGTTCCGCTTGCGTGAAGTCGAATGCTTTCTCAGCCTCGGAGATTTCGTTGACACGCTCTTGGATCTCTTGCTGTGCGACCGCTGTCTGCTTGCTAAGTAGTCGCAGGAACTCAATTGGAGCCCGCTGCGATGGCCCTGGTGATTCCCCTGGCTCGATCATGGTGACATGCGAAAGTCCTCCAGCAATGCTGAACGCGCTATTTACAAGTGCAGTGGTCGTTCGCAGCCAATGCAGTCCTGCTTGGAACTGCTCCGCTTTATTGAATTTGCTGACGATCGCTGCTGCATTTTGCAGCTGTTGCTTCACATCGTTGAGTAATTGCTTGCGACCCGCGAGCAACTGTCTGTTTCGAGGGAATCGATCGAGTAGGCGGAGGATCAGATCTAATTCATGTTGCAGAGTCTCTGGCTTTATTTGGTCGTTGTCTTGCAAGCGCCTCGTGATGAGCTCATTCGGCGTGTTGAGCAAGTCAGGCAAGCGCTGTAAGAGTTTCTTGCGAAGTCGCCACACACTGCTTCGTGCATCGATTACTTCCGTTGGTGGCTGCAAGCATGCGCCTGTCGCCCAATCGTCTAAGCTTTGTTCGGCAGGATCTTCGTCCAGGATGTGAATCAATCGCTCCGCGCGTTCTGCGACCTCAATTGCCGCTGGTCGTTGTCGTGGCTCTAAAGCACAGCAGTCCAAGACCAGCGCGTTAACTTCTGGTTGTCGCGGAACGCGTCTCGCTACTCCGCCATCGAGCATGAACGACAACGTCGCGCCGAGTCCAAACACGTCAAATGCTGTTGTCGGGGGCTGACCGAGGTGCGCCTCTGGCGGTGAGTAGGCACTGGTTCCTCCCGTGAACGATTCGTTCGATGATGAGCTAATTGGACGTGCATGTTCGAAGTCGATCAGCAGGGTGTCCTCGTCCATCACGAGGATGTTCTGTGGTTTGACGTCGCCATGGCACATGCCATTTGGCAAGTGCGAGTTTTTGAGGCCGTGCAATCGCGCCAGGGTGCGCGCTACTGAAGCTACGATACGGATTGCATTGATAGCCGCTATGGAACCTCGGTCTGCCACAAATAAGTCGAGGTTCTGCCCCTCGGCAAATTCCATGACTACGGCAGGCCGGTTGCTGTGTGTCTCGGTGATTGCTTGTCGGTACCTTGCGACACCAGGTCCGGCAGCAAGTCGGCCCATGGCGCATTCGTGCTCCGCTTCGTTCATCGAGCCGGAGACATAGACCTTTTCGATAATATTATTTGCGTCGTCCCGGCTGCCTTTTTCCGTGACACAGCTGTTGGATTCACCATCGATTTCTGTGGCGTTTCGCAACCACACCGTTCGCGCCGGCGAACAGTGTAAGCAGGTCCTGGTGGTTGAGTTTGCGGAGGGCAAGTCGGTCAAAGATTGTGAGGATTGGTGAGCTTCTGACGACTTGATCTGGGGTGTTTCAAAACATGCCCAGGGCGGGGGGCCAGCTTAACCGTAAGCAGTAGTCTATGGCTTGGCCGACCAAGGTGGTGCTGGACGGCACGTCAAGCCTAGCAGAAACTGTCAGCAGGCGTTCAGAGGTAGCGAGATCGTGAGTTCCCGATCTTCGTAGTGCTCGTTTTGTGCGTCTCCCTACTTAAGATGCCCGTTTGCCTTGATATCACAGACCGTTCTGGTTCTCGCGAGTCCGAAATTGAGGCTGTCAGCTTTTGGTTGGGTGGTCTGAAGTCAGGCTGTGACGTCGAGCTGGACCTGCCAGGAGTTTCGGGTCGCGTGCTAGAAGTCGTATGCGATGAGCGCGGTCGTTTGCGGGTGCGTGCGGAACCAGGCCTACCGTTTCCTATTCGGTTTGCGACTGGCAACGTTGGTGCGCGCTTTGAGGCCTTCCTTGACGGCGACGTGCTCAACCTTGGGCCAGCGCTGGTGAAATTGCGTTTTCGTGCAGAAGCATCTGCTGATATCGCAGAAGCAATCGACCCCGGTGTGCTGGCGGTTGCGCCGGGTTCCCCAGTGGGGGCTTGGTATCAGACTTTTATGGAGATGGCTGATCATCTCGAGGGCCTTAAGAGTTCGACGGAAATGGTCTCAGCAGCAATGGCGGCAGTGTTGCGGGCCACTGGTGCGGACCGCGTGCATGTCGAACTCGATATTGAGGAGGGCGGAGGTTCGTTTTATCTGAGCCGTCCTAAAGACGAGGGGCTGTTTCGGGTTAGTCGCTCAGTCATAGAGTTGGTGAGGACTTCGGGTCAGGCAGTTCACGTGCCGGTTGCCGCTGCCGATCCAGTTGCAAGCACATTTCACAGCGTGCGCAGCGAAGGGATTTCGGCGGCAGTCGCCTTGCCAGTCAGGGCGCTCGGAAAAACCCTTGGAGTCATCTACACGGATTGCACGCGCGATGGCGCCATGCTTTCTGCCGAAGATTTACAACGTGTTGCGTTCTGTGCACGCATGTTGGCGACAGCTCTTGGTAATCGTGTTTTGGTGCATTGCCTGCTCGATCGCGACAAAGAAGAGGTCGGACACTGGGCATTGAAAACTAGTAGTGCTGCTTGTGCCGAGTTTACTCAGCGTGTCAAGCTGTACGCGCCTGCCGACTACACAGTTTTGCTTCGCGGTGAAACCGGTACGGGTAAGGAGGTCGTTGCGCGTGCATTGCACGAGTTGTCACGGCGCGAGAAGGGGCCATTTGTGCCCGTCAACTGTGCGGCCATTCCCGAGCAGTTGATGGAAAGCATGCTGTTTGGTCATGAGAAAGGATCCTTTACTGGGGCGCTGCAAGCGCGCCGCGGTCATTTTGAAGAAGCGCATGGCGGCACGATTCTGCTTGATGAGATCGGCGATATGGCGCTCGAGTTGCAGTCTAAGATTTTGCGCGTGCTGCAAGACCGAGTGGTTGTGCCGATCGGGTCGCAGCGACAAGTCCGCGTCGACGTGCGTATTGTTGCAGCGACGCACCAGGATTTAGAAGGCATGGTGCGCGAAGGCCGTTTCCGCCAAGACCTTTATTACCGTCTTCGCGAACTCGAAATCTTGCTGCCGCCGTTGCGTGAGCGCAGTGAAGACATTCAGGGCTTGGCGCAGCGCTTTCTTGTCGAAGCCGCGGATGATTTGGGATACCCGGATGCGCCAGCGCTGTCAGCAGATGCAGCGCAGCGTCTTCAATCTCATCAGTGGCCGGGCAATATTCGCGAACTACGTCATGTTATCAAAGGAGCTGCGCTCCGGGCGGGAGGCGAAGCAATCCGCGTTGTCGATCTTGATCTCGATCGTTTGAGCTTGGACCTTTCATCTGGATCTGCTAGCGGTCAGACGCAGACGCTGTCTTTGGAGATCACGCAGCCTGGAACTAGTGATCCATCGACATGGAAAGAGCGGCTTGAAGCGCAGGAGAAAGAGGTACTGCGACGCACCTACACAGAGGCGAATGGTAATTTGACTCGCGGCGCGGAAATGTTTGGTGTGCCGCGCACTACTTACCGTGAGAAGCTGACGAGGCACGGGCTTTTGGATAGCTAAGTTGGCCAAGTGATGAGTGTGCTGCCGCTAACAGGTAGGTTCGTGATTCGCGGATTGTGGATTGCTCGGAGGCAGGATTTCTCGCGGAAGACGAAAGCCTGAGCTAATTCACTCGGTTTGTGCTGCTACTTGGCGACTGGCGCTGGCTACCCTGAGACTTCGTGAACCCTTCTGCTCAAGGCAATCTCGCCACTCTGTTGACTGTAGGCGACATTCACCGCTGCTGGCGTGAGGTGGATTCTGTGTATCTCGAACGTTCACAGCCAGATCTAGCGCTTTTTGTAGGAGATTTGGGTGACGAAGACGTCGACATCGTCCAGCGAATAGCTGATCTGCCGATCAACAAGGCCGTAATCCTTGGCAATCACGATGCGTATTTGAGTTTCAGCAAGAAGGAAGTCACCGACAAGCTCAATGAGAGCCTCGATATTCTCGGTGGCGACCACATTGCGTATTCGGTCCGCGAAGTACCCGAAGCCGGCATCTCGGTTGTCGGTGCGAGACCGTTTTCGTGGGGTGGCCAGAGTCTCCGCAGCCCCGAGTTGTATGACTATTTGTATGGTGTTCGCACCATGCGACAGTCTGCTGCGGCAATCGTCGATGCGGCTCGTAACGCCCAACATCGCGACATTGTCATCTTGGCCCATAACGGTCCGCTGGGACTGGGTAGCGAGACGACCGATATCTACGGTAAAGACTTTGGCAAGCCTGGTGGAGATTGGGGCGACTACGATCTAGCGCTGGCTCTGGATCGAATCGAATCCTTTGGCTTGCGCGTTCGCGCGGTGATTGCCGGACACATGCATCACAAGTTGCTGCATCCACGCGGGGCCGAGCGCAAGCGCTTCGTTAAGCGCGGTGACACGCTATTTCTCAACTGTGCCGTAGTGCCTCGTATCAAGCGCGGCACGAACGGTGAAGAGCTGTCCTACTTCGTTCGCACGAATTGGCAAAATGGCGAGTGCCAGTCAATTGAGGAAGTGTGGGTCGACACGCACGGCGGTGAGCATTCGTCGTCGCATGTAAATGTTGAAACGATTGCAAGCGTGCCTACAGATCTAGATCAAATTGACGATTGATAGGTCGGAACGCTTCTCTAACAGCGACCGCAGCATCTTTCGATCGCGCAATATATTGCCTTCTTACGCCGACATTCTGATTCCACACCGGCAATGTCATTGCGCCATTTGCAGCAGCGTTTAGCAGCCGCAGGTGTCTACTGGCTCGCGGCCGCTACTGCCTCTGCTGCCCGCCATACTCTGAGCAGGTTGCCGCTCCAGATCTTTTTGATGTCTGCTTCGCGGTAGCCTCGGCGGACTAGTTCTCGGGTCACATTGCGGCTTTCGGCTGCATTGTTCCAGTCGGTGATGCCACCGCCGCCATCGAAGTCGGAACCGATGCCAACGTGGTCAATACCAGCAACTTCGATGATGTGCTCGATATGATCGACGTAGTCGCTGACGCCTGCTCTTGGATACTTCTCGTCGAGTTCTTGGCGCAATACGTTCAATCGTTCCATGTTTGCTAGGCGCTGCTCTGCGGACAGTTTCAGCTTTGAGCTTCGGCTAAGACCTAGCTCGTCGCGCATTTTGCTAATCGCTGCACTCTTCTCCTTGTTTGATTTCAAGAAGCTGGCGAGTGCGACGCATTGAACGACTCCGCCGGTTTTGGCTATGGCACGCAACTGTTCATCGTCAAGGTTGCGGGTGTGATCGTTTTTGGCTCGGGCGCCAGAGTGTGATGCAATGACAGGGGCTTTGCTGATTCGCACTGCGTGCAGCATCGTCGCTTTGCTCGCATGGCTGATGTCGACCATGATGCCGAGGCGGTTCATCTCTGCGACGGCCTGCTCCCCAAGTGGACTGAGTCCGTTGTGCATGGGGGTCGCTGGTGTATGCGAATCACCAAGCTGGGTGTGACCATTGTGTGCGATTCCCATGTAGCGCGCCCCCTTTTGATGGAACTCTTCGATGCGTTTGAGGTCTAGCCCCATGGGGTAACCATTCTCGATGCCAATACACGCGATCAGCATGCCCTCATTGTGCATGCGCTCGACATCGGCAGCCGTCCGGGCGAGACCGATATCGTTCGGGTAGAGCCGGCACATTCGATGGATTGCTTCGAACTTTTTGTTCGCTTCCAGGTAGGCACCCTGATACCCGGCGTCGGTCAGTTTTTGCTGGGGTGTATACACGATGAAGAATGCGCAATCGTATTCACCTTCGCGCATCTTGACGAAATCCACCTGTTGATCGCCACGCACCGTTGGATCAAATTTGGCGCGGTATTTTGCAGCTGTGTCCGGGTCACTCGGGAGTTGTTCCGGGGCGAGCTGGCTGCTGATATCCTTGTGGGTGTCCAGCGTCAGGCAGCGTGAGTGGACGGCGTCAGAATATGCCAAGTCATCCGAGGGGGCACCGGCGCATGCCGCGAGCGGTAGAAGGAGCAGTGAATATCGGCGCATATACACACAAGTACACGCTGCGACGGATACGAGCTAGTCTTGCTCGCGGACATCTTGAGCGTTGGGCGTCACGCGGGAGGGCAATATCGCCTGAACTTCCCTCGATTCCGTGTTTTTGCGCTCAGTCTCCCCGTTGTCGGCGTTGCGTTGTGGGCTAAAGGGGGCATCATGTTTTGCCCGAACTCCCATGGCTGAAACTGCGGACATCGTCGTCATCGGTGGCGGCATCATCGGTAGCTCTGTCGTTTATTACCTAGCGCAGCTGCTCGATCCGTCGACTCGAATCGTCTTGTGCGATCGTGGTCCCATTGCTGGGGCAACGTCGAGTTCATGCATGGGTCACCTTATGGTGACTCCTGATAACGCACAGGAATATGCGTTGACGAAGACCAGTGTCGATCTTTGGGGTGAGCTACATGAGCAGCTGGGTGGCTTTGACTACAATCCTACTGGGGCACTCTATCTAGCGGAGTCTGCGGAAGACCTTGAGATGATGCCTGTGCTGCGCGACCAGTTTGCCTCCAACGGTGACTGTGCGGACATGCTTGATCAAGCGCAGTTGCGCGAGCTGGAGCCGGGACTCGCGCATGATATCCCTGGAGCCCTGTTCTACGCGGGCGATGGTGTTGTCTTGCCAATGCTGGCAGCTGGCGCAATGCTGCGTGCCGCTCAGTTGCGCAATCCTAACGTCGTCGTTCGGCCTAATTGTGCAGTTACAGGCTTTCAGCGCGACGGTGATCGCATTGCAGCTGTAGTGACCGAGCAGTCCGTGATTGCGACGAAGACTGTCGTCAACGCATGTGGAGTTTGGACGCCGGGCATCGGGGAGATGCTTGGTCAGCAACGGTTGCCAATCTATCCTCGTGCTGGCAATCTCGCGATCACTGGCCATCACGTCTCGCCGATACGCACACAGTTGCTTGAGATTAGCTACCTTAGATTCGCGCATGCCGCCAGCAAAGTTGATCCTACGAAGACTGACCAAGATGCGGGCGGCCACGCTGTGAACATGCAGCCTCAAAGCAACGGCGGTTGCCTAATAGGCAGCACACGGCAATTCCGCGGTATGAATAAAGAAGTCGATGGCGAACTGTTGCGCCGCTCACTGTTGCGAGCGCACCGCTATGCACCGGCACTCGCACAGGTGCCAATTGTGCGCACTTGGGTTGGGTTGCGGCCATATTCAATCGACAACCATCCGTTGATTGGACCGTGGGATCCCGTGCCAGGTTTTTGGATCGCTGCCGGGCATGAAGGCCTGGGCATTTCAATGGCTCCTATTACCGGCCTCTTGATTGCGCAGCAGATTGCTGGCGTTGAGCCAGCGGTGAACTTGACGCCTTACTTACCTTCTAGGTTCTTGTCATGAGTGGCCGAATTCCAGGATTGGGTGAGCGACAGTTGCTTGAGTTCACGTTTGACGGTGAAACGGTTAGTGCCTGGGCTGGTGACACGATCGCCATGGCGCTTTGGGCTGCGGGTGAGGTTTCCGTCCGCAATAGCAGTCGCGATGCAAAACCACGTGGTGTGCTTTGCAACATGGGGATCTGCTACGAGTGCTTGGTGATGGTCGAAGGCGTAGCCGTTCGCTCCTGCACGACGTTGGTAAAGGCAGGGATGCAGGTGGGACGCGGAGGGAAGCAGTGATCAGCCCACAAGCTAGTGACGAGGCTGTCATCGACGCAGATGTAGGTATTGTTGGTTCAGGGCCAGGCGGAATGGCTGCCGCCGCCAAGCTTGCTGGTGCCGGTTTACGGGTTGTGGTGTTGGACGAAGGCCAGCGTGCTGGGGGGCAAATCTACCGTCAATTGCCGGCTGGTCTGCGTAACCACGGCGTGATCCCTGAGTCGCCAAGTCACGATCACGGTCACGCCTTGACCGAGTTGTTTGAGAATGGCGCCAAGCCTGGTGGCAACATCCAGCTGATTAGCAATGCCACGGTTTGGGAGGCGCAGCCAGGGCGACTATGGTTCGAGCACGGCGGCGCTTCGCGAATGTTGCGGTGTGGCCACATTGTGTTGGCCCCGGGCGCTTACGATCGCAGCATCCCGTTTCCTGGTTGGACGCTCCCCGGTGTTGTGACGGCTGGCGCACTCCAGGTAATGGTGCGAGGGTTTGGCATTGTGCCAGGCAAGCGGGCGCTGGTTGTCGGTTCGGGGCCGCTGTTGTTACCAACAGTGACCTCTTTGCTAGGCGCAGGTGTCGAGGTCGTGGCTGCCCTGGAGGCTAGCTCAAAATGGCGGGCTTTACGGGCGTTCCCCGCGGTTGCGTTTCACGCGGCAAGACGACGCGAAGCCTCGTGGTATATGAAGCAGTTGTGGCGCGCACGCGTTCGGCTCCAGTGGGGCTGGACGGTGTTTGCTTGCGAAGGCGATGGTCGTGTTGAGCGCGCGATCATTGGTAAAGTTGATGGGCAAGGTCGTCCTCGCAAGGGCACCGAACGCGTGATTGCGTGCGACGTGGTTGGTGCTGGCTTTGGCTTGGTGCCGTCGATTGAGATTGGCATCCGGCTCGGTGCAGCAACGCGCTTCGACGCCGCGCGAGGTGGTCATTGTCTGGTGGTGGACGCTGAGCAGCGCACCGCATCACAGACTGTGTTTGCAGTTGGTGAGACATGCGGCATCGGTGGTGCAGACTGTGCCATTGCCGAAGGTGATTTGGCTGCGGCTGCCATCATCCGAGAACTGCAAGGCGCAGCCTTGGCTCCGACTTGGGCGGCGCGTGCGCGCTCTGAGCGTCGTGCTGCGGACGCGATGTTGCGGGCGTTCGCGCCATTGCCGGGTTTGAATGATTTGGCTCGACCAGACACCGTGGTTTGTCGTTGCGAAGATATCACGCGGCTTCGCGCTCAGCAGACCGCTGATTTGCACGGTGATTCGATGCGGGCAATCAAGATTGGTTGTCGCGCTGGCATGGGGCCATGCCAGGCTCGTATCTGTGGGCCTTCGCTGCAGGCTATGGCAACAGGTGATGGCTCCCGTGCGATGGATGTGCCAGTTGTGCAGGCCCCGCTCAAGCCAGTGCGCAGCGAGACGATGCTGACGGCCCCCGACGCCAACGGCTGAGGTCTCCAGCTTGGTCGGTGCCGAATCGCACTTGGATTCTGTGTCCATGCCGGCCGTTGCATCGGAAAGCACTGAGTCGTCGTATCCATGACCGCTTTCGTTTTTGCAAAAGGGCGGATCGCGGCGGGATGGCCGTGAGGCGGGGGGCGGCGACGGCAGTGCGCAGCGATTACGGTCGCGGCGTCCGTGCATTGTTAGGTCCAGTTTGGCCTGCGATTGGTGTCCGCCTGATGTGTTCTTGGCGATCGCAAGTGTCTTAAATAAAGGCGCTAACGTTATATTGATGGTCGGGTGCCGAATCGCTCCGATCGGCGAATCATGGAATAAGATCGGTTCCAGCGAGTGGTGGGCTCGGGATGGTAAGTGGTCTTGGCTTGGCTATCTCGTTGGGCAAGGCCGCTCTGCTGGCCGGTTATGAACCCATTCCTGTAGCTCGAACTGGATGTCTGTATCTGCTCTTTATTTCGTCACGCAGGATGAACGCACGGATTTGTAACTGGGGCCCTGCTGGCCGAAGTTGACCAGTTAGGTCTCTCCGCCTACTGTCCTCCGTCCCTTCTCCGGCGATCTTCGCAAATCTCATGGTTAAATTGCGCTCACTTGCTCCACTGTTCGACAGAGTAATGAACGATGCGGTTTCAGCCGATGATGGAGACCGGATCAACAATGCGCATAAACTCTCCTCAATCGGTTCTGATCGAAGCATCTCCGATCAGGCCATTAGTTCTAAGTCTTTTAAAGACGAGGTTATAGCTCCGTGACGGTCAGGGAAAGAAAGCCATACATCGCGGGCAACTGGAAGATGAATCTTGATCGAGCCAAGTCGTTGGACATGGTCAAGACCGTCAAGGGCCGTATTCGGGATGGTTGTGACCTCGAGGTAGCCTTCTTTGTGCCCTCGATTTATCTCGCGGATGTCAGTGCTGTCGCCCAGGGATCGCCGTTAGGCGTTGGCGGCCAAAACATGTGGCACGAAGACCACGGTCCTTGCACCGGCGAGTTGGCCCCGCGGATGCTGCGGGAAGTTGGTGCCGACCGTGTGCTGGTCGGCCACAGCGAGCGTCGGCAGATGTTCCGGGAGCAGGAAGAGTGGATGGCTCTCAAGCTGCGCGCTGCGCTCAGCAACGATTTGCAGCCTATCTTCTGCGTCGGCGAAAGTTTTGATGATCGCAAAGTCAGCCGCACCGAGCGTTTCGTAAAGAAGCAGCTTGAGTCTGGCTTCCGGCTCGTCAAGGCTGAAGACTTGCATCGCACCACGATTGCCTATGAGCCCGTCTGGGCGATCGGGACTGGCGAGACGGCGACGACCAAGCAAGTCGACGACGTTCACCGAGTGATCCGTAAGTGGTTGCACACCAAATACGGCGAAGAAGCTGAGACGGCGCGCATCATCTACGGCGGCAGTGTCAGCCCTGACAATGCCAAGCAACTCATGGCTCTCGATTCTGTCGATGGCCTCTTAGTTGGTGGCGCTAGCCTCCAGGCTGAGACATTCTTACCTATTATCGAATACGGCGCCTGATTCGGGTTTGTCCGCAATCAACATCGCTCCTACCAGCTCATTCCTCCCATGACAGTTCTGCATTACATCGGTTGGGTCCTATTTTTCATCTCGGCTGTTCTCATGACAGCGGTCGTCCTACTCCAAGAGTCAAAGGGCGGCGGTCTTGCCGAAGCCTTTGGCGGCGCCGGTGCCGAGACTTTCGGTGTTAAGAGTGGCGGAGTCAGTCGGTTCACGTTCTTGCTGGCAGGTATCTTCTGCGGCTCCGCGATTCTGATTAGCTCAACCTGGAACCTCAGCTAGCTCTGGTGAGCTTGCACAGTTGATCTGGTAAAAGTTGATCTGGCATACCTCAGCCCGATCCCAGCGCGCAGGAGTCCTGTGAAGCCGATAGCAAGCATGACTGGAGCCGGCTTCGCAGCTGGCGAATCCGAGATTGGCGACGTTCGCGTTGAGTTGCGTTCGGTCAATGGGCGTGGCTTGAGCCTGAAGATGCGGTTGTCGTCTGCCTATAGCGGGTATGAAGCGGCAATCGAAGAGCGCATCAAAGCCCGGGTCGCCCGTGGCTCGATCATGATGGTTGCGGAGCGTGTCGGGGTGTCGACAGCATTGCCAAATCACGATTTGTTGCGCAAGGTTGCGGCCGAAATGGGTGAGCTTGCCGATCAGTTGCAGCTAGCCAAGCCGTCATTAGTGGAAGTCATCCAGGCTGCTTCAGGCAGCACACGCGGAGAGGCTGCGACTTCACGGCCATTGCCCAAATTGCTGGGTGCGTTGGTTGACCAAGCGATCGAGGAATTGGTGCAGCGTCGTCATTCCGATGGCCAGGGTACCGTTCAAGCGATCTCCGAACAGCTTGATGAGTTCCTGCGGCTGACTGAGGTCTGCGTTACGCGTGCACCGCTGTTGATCGACGAGTATCGAACGCGTTTGCTGCAGCGGGTGCAGGACTTCATGGCCGCTCATGTGCCTTCGCCGCCTCCTGCGATCGATATCGTTCGTGAAGTGGCGGTGTTTTCGGATCGTGTCGATGTAGCTGAGGAACTGCAGCGTTTGCGGGCACATACTGATGAGATACGAAGTCTGTTGGCAAAGGGTGGTGAAGTTGGTCGTAGGCTAGAGTTCTTGCTGCAAGAGCTTTTGCGTGAGACGAATACTTTGGGCTCTAAGTCGCCTGATACCGAAGTCGCACATACTGTAGTTGCGATGAAAAGTTGTGTAGCGACCATCAAGGAGCAGGTTGCAAACCTCGAATAATAGAACGCCATGAGCGAGAAGCAGGGCAAGTTGGTTGTGATCTCGGGTCCCTCAGGGGCCGGTAAGACCTCCGTCTGTCGAGCCTTGAAGCAGCATGAAAACGTCGAGTTCTCAGTCAGTGCGACGACTCGCGCGATGCGAGATGGCGAGCAGGACGGTGTCGACTATCACTTTCTTACCCGCGAAGACTTTGAGCGTCGGATGCAGGAGAACCAGTTCCTTGAGTACGCCAGCTACAATGGCAACTTCTATGGAACTCCGCGTTGGCCCATGGATGCCGCGTTAGCTCGTGGCCAGACATTCTTGGTTGAGATTGAAGTGGATGGCACGCGGCAGTTGCGTGAGCGCAAAGTCGAAGGCTTCTACTTGTTCATCGCCCCACCGAGTATCGACGAGTTGCGTCGACGTCTAATCAGTCGCGGTAGCAACGAAGCGGAAGAAATCGAGCAGCGTGTTGCCATTGCGAAGCTTGAGATAGAGGCTGCGCAAGGGGATCTCGATGGCGCACCTCTTTACGACGTGATTGTCGAGAACAGTGTGCTTGTCGATACGATCAAAGAAGTTGAGGGACTCTTGTGGCCTTAGCAGAAGAGCATGTTGCTAAGCGGGTCGTATTGGGCATCGGAGGCGGCATTGCTGCTTACAAAGTTGCCTTCTTAGCGAGCCGGTTGGTGCAAGAGGGTGTCAAGGTCCGGGTCGCGATGACGCCTGCGTCGTTGCGATTTGTTGGCGAGGTGACCTTTGCGGGCCTCACTGGCTCACAGCCGATTCTGTCGTCAACGCAAATTGACCATGATGGCTCGGTGCCGCATATCCAAGCTGCGCAGAATGCTGACGTTTACTGTATCGCGCCGGCGACTGCCGGGGTGATTGCGCAGCTTGCCAGCGGCGCAGCGGATGACCCTGTTGCATTGTTGGCGTTGACGGTCAAGTGTCCAATCATCGTTTGCCCGGCCATGAATGACGCAATGTGGAATGCAGAGTCGGTGCAGGCCAACGTCGCAACCCTGGTTTCGAGGGGGATCGAAGTATTGGGGCCAGTGACCGGGCATCTTGCCGAAGGCTACGATGGCATTGGCCGCATGATCGAGCCAGAGGCGATGCTTCAGCGGTTGCTGCACTTGATGCAGGGCTCGTGAGCGAGACTCCTAATTGGCGCGCGTTTGTGCTCGGCGGTCCGGATGCCGCGGTTGCTGTTGAGTGGCTGCACGTCTACGGCGAAGTGCATGGGGTGCTTGAAGAGGCAGATGCGTTTGTGGTCTGGATGCCGAGTGAGATGCCTCAACTTCCTGCTGTCATGCGGGTCACTTGCGAAGAGCGCGTTGTCCGGCCAGAGGATTACACGGTGACTGGTCTTGAGCATGACGTCGCCATTCATGTTTCAGTTGATCTAGTGGTTAGGCCGCCGTGGGTGGATCGGCCCGAGGGCTTTTCAGGTGTCGAGTTGGTTGTTCCTCGGGGTGGGGCTTTCGGAAGCGGCGAACATGACAGCACCAAGGCGGCACTAAAAGTTCTGCATCGCGGGTGGTCATCGCCCGATAGCGTGGCGGATGTTGGAACTGGCTCTGGCATTCTGGCGTTGTATGCGAGCGTGCGCGGTTGCCAACGTATTGAGGGTTGTGACATTGATCAGCCTTCTATTGTGGCCGCTCGCGAATTGTTGCCCGAAGCCACCTTTTACGTCGGTGGTGCCGAGTTGATGGCGCCGTCGGACCTTGTCGTAGCGAATATGACTGGCGCCGAACTGACTGGCTCGTTGTCTGCGATCCTGTCGATTTGGACTCGGAAGAGCTCCCTCGTTCTCAGTGGTATGCGCGTCGAGGAAGTCGCTTCTTTGGTTGCCGCGGTACCGGGTGCGCGCGCCGATTCTGAGTCTCTGGGTGATTTTACGGCCGTTCGTTTTGAGTCAGAGTAGGCCGCTTGCTTGCTGCTAATGCTGACGTAAGTAGACGTCGAAACGGACTCGTTCGCTGCTTACTGAGTGCGCTACATCGGCAGCAATCGGGCTGTTTTGAGGGTGACGTTTGACTACGACTCGGTCACTGGCCACCAGGCGAGCCTGCGCCAACATCGCTGCCTCATCTGTCGAATGCTGTGCCAAAGCACGGCAGGCCTGCATTTCTTTTTTTACCTGAGACCGTCCTGGGTCGCTGAACATGGGGTCCAGATAGACAACTTCGGGTGCCAGATTGTCAGGTATTTTTGCCAGCCATTCGATCGAATCGGCGTGCACGATTTCGATTTGTGCCCCCAAATCCTCGACCGCCAACTGCAGAAGCACACACAGTGCAGGGGCTCTTTCGATTGCTGTTACGGTGCAGCCTAAATGGGCGAGAACCATTGAATCTCTTCCCAGACCAGCGGTTGCGTCGACTACAGATACGGTCGAGCGTCTGTTCAACCCAATGGCTCGCGGCAACGGATCTGTCCGTCGAGCAGTTTGAAGTCGCCTAGCCATTGGGCCCTGGGCGACATCGACCCTAACCGTATACGAGCCTTCGTCATCTGGTGAACAAAGCATCATTTTTGCTCCAGAGCGTAAAAGCTGCCAGCAACTGGAATCTCTTCCACTGGAAAGGCTTATGCCAAATCGCTCGGCGATCTCGAGATCTTTCCGACTTCCCGTCGGGACCATGGTTACTTTTACGTCTTGGGGCATTAGGAGGAGTTTACTTCCGCTTCAGTCGCCTAGTGGGATGTCCGACCCCTGCATCTAACCACTGCCCTATGGCGATCCGCCACACCTCCTTCCCGTCACGCGAATCATTTAGGTGGTAGACTTTCGCCGATCGTGATCCCAATACCGGTGGCCGGTATTCCGCGATTGTTCTTTTCCCGGCTTCTGTAATCCCCCTCTCTCCATGCGGCGTCTGCACCTCAAGCTGTTCTATCTCCGTACCCGCGTCAAGCGCGAAGCCCAAGGCGTTACCGCCAAGACTCTGGGCGTCCGTCCTGCAACCATGTCCCACCTCGAGCAGGGGCGGTCACAACCAACCCTCGCCATGCTGCTAGCATTGTGCAAGCACTACGATGTGACCCCGACTTACCTTCTCGATGACGATCGTTCGATCGATCCGAAGAGTCGGGATCGTTGGGCAGAGCGCGACAATATCCTCGCCCGTGGCGACTGGATGGAAGTCCCCGAGGGTGCGATTGTCACGAGTAATGATGGCATTCGGCTCGTCGCGGTTCAGGCTGGTGCTCGCTACTACGATGCATCTGCACAAACCCAGCGGATGACCTGTCCGACTCCTGAGGCAGCCAAAGAGCTCGAGAGCGTGCTTGCTGCTTCGAAGGCCCAGAGTGAGGCAGAGCTTGAGGAAACACTGCTACGTGAGCTTTTGGGGCAGCGTAAGCCGCGCAACAAGCCTGTAGCTAAGAGCGTCCTAAACAACGCGATTGCGCAGTAGCGCAGCCGTGAAGGCTGGCTGATGGTTGGCGAGAGGCTGTGTTTTCAGCGTCTCAAGAATCCTCAGAGAGCTTTCAGCTGCTTACCTGTCGGCGGCTTCCGCAGCTGCCCACACGCGCCTCGAAAGTGATCCTCAATACCCTGCACCACCTTGGGTATCGGGCATCACTTCGACGTCTTGCGCGACAGCTTCGATTCGAACGACTATCGTGTTGTCAGCGGCCAGCTTGGACCTGGTCGGTAGCTGAGCGGTTGATTGCTCAGGTCCAGGTCGGCGTCTAGCTGGCTTTCGATCCTTCGTATAAGCCCATGCATGCCGTTGTGATTAGGAGAGGTGGTCGAACACCAGCAGTGGCCATGTTGCAGTAGCCAAGTTAAAAACCGACGTCGAAGAGCTGGGCGGTCGCTTTGGTTCGCTTGTCGGACGGCGTCGGGCAGTTCTTCAAGTGAAGACGTCGTGGTGACACCGTCAAGCTCATACAGTGCCCGTCCCAGGATCACGACTGGAGTTCCGGTAAGGAGCGCGACGGTTGCTAATGGGTGGTTGATTGTGATTACTGTTGCGGCGGCGGATGCGGCAAGGGCTGCGTTTCTTGAAGGTGTGATACGGATACGGTCGCCGTGCTCACTGGCAATTGCATGCGCGATGCCTTGGTTCTCAGAGAAAAGACCCGGAAGGACGACGAGCACTTTGGTCTGTGGTCCAAATAGATCGGCAGCAACTACCGCGCGCTGTACGAGGGTGCGTGCGTTGGGTGGATCTATTGCGTCGCGGACGACGCGGGTATCGTTGGGGTGTTGCAGCAAGACGGTGACGAAGGGTGCCTTCCAATCCAATATGGGCGTTGGACCCAGGTCGATATCATCGCTGGTAAATGAGAGTCGCCAGCGGTGTATCGCGCTCATTGCCGCGTGCAGTCGACCGCCCATCATGTAGCAGATTGCATCCGCGATGCGTCGCCGCAGTGGCGGCATGTTGACCGGAGCCATCGGCAAGGTCAGTGGAATGCCCCCTGCCAGCACGTCTGCTAGGCTCGCGTCGAGCAGATTCTGGTTAGGAGTGACGCACCGAAAGTCTTTCGCCGACCACTTCCGGTGGCTTGCATCGGCATCCAGCCCGCTTTCGTCTATCTGGATCGTATGGGGGAGGAGCCCCTCTCCGGACCAAAGTACTCGGCAGCCAGTGACGTGTGCGGTCAATTGTATGCAAGTAGATATTGCCGATCGGTCCTCGTGCAGTAGGACTAGGTCGGGTAGTTCGCGCGCGAACCAGTGGTGCATTGCGGTTGCAATTTTCCGCGCTTGGCGGCGCTCGGCTTGAGGCTCGATTTCCTCAAGTATTTCCCTGATGGCATCCGGGTATTCGTCCTGACTCGAGGGTTCCAGCAGGTCAACATCAGCAACTTGCTCCCGCCAGAAAGTGAATCGACTGCGCTCAGTGCACAGTATTGAGACACGGTGACCTCGGCGCAGTAGGTCTAGGCGAAGGCGATGGTGGAGCCGGAACCTGCGAATGTTTGGATCTGCTATGACGATGTGGCCCATGCCGTCGGAATGCTCTATCGGCAGGCGGGGAGTTGGCCTTGAGTTGTTAGGGTTGCGCCGTCTTAATTACGCTCGGGCGGTTTTACGATCTGGATTCGGTCGCTGCGCGAGGCCGATCTTCTCGTTACAATTGAGCAGCCCCGAGCCATATCACTACAGGCACCCGCAGTAGTGGTAAGCCAATGAAACTTGGCTAAGGACTAACCAACTATGCTTCGTTCCGTCTTCCTGTCTACTGTCACATCACTGGCTTTCACGGCCGCTGGTGTTGCTCAAAATCTTCCGACCAACTTCGTTTCAGACACGCTGATTTCGAGCGGGCTTCAAGCTGGTCATGACTTTTCGTTTTTGCCAGATGGCCGTGTCGTAATTGCAAACCGTGGCGGCTTGGTTCAGGTGTGGGCTGGTTCAGGCGCGCCTGTTGCGATTGGCACCGTTGCTGGAGTTGAGACTGGTTCCGAGCGCGGCTTGCTCAGCATCGAGGCAGACCCGAACTTTGCGAGTAACGGTTACCTCTACATGTGGTGGGCAAGCACGTCCGACAGCTTCATGCACCTCGACCGCTTTACGTGCACTGGCCAACTGTCAAACCCATCAAGCACGGCCCTGTCGTTCTCGACGGCATCGCGGCGCGCGATCATCAACTCTGCTCCAGACTCTGCGTTCAATCACAATGGTGGTTCGTGTCGCTTTGGGCCTGACGGCATGCTCTACCTTTCGATTGGCGATGACGCGAACAATTGCTCCGCGCAATCGCTGACCTCGAAGCGTGGTTGTCTACTGCGAATGGACGTCGCTGCGTTGTCTTCCAGCCCTAGCACGGCCGAAGCGTCTTACTCGTTGATCGACCCCGGCAACAATCCCAACAGCGCCAGCACTGGCTGGAGCCAGCTAGTGATCGCCTACGGCTTGCGTAACCCGTTCCGTATGACGATCGACCAAGTAACCGGCAACTGCTATATCGGCGACGTTGGCTTGAGCGCTTCGGAAGAGCTGAGCGAATACGTTTGGAGTCCTGGCACGCAAAACTTGGTGAACTTCGGTTGGCCATGGCGAGAAGGACTTGGTGGCGGCCCCTCGAGCTGCGGTGGCTCTACGCCTAGCGGCCTGGTCAATCCAATCGCAGCAGTGGCTTCGAGTTCCTGGAACTCGGTCGTCGCTGGTCCGCGCTACCGCAATCAGGGTGGCTCGAACGACTTCGGGGCAAACTACGAAGGCGATGCCTTCTACCTCGATTACTTCAGCGGCCAGATGCGCCGCGTGACCTTCAATGGTTCTTCCTGGAGCCCTGCTCCGGCCGTTCCCGGTCAGGTCAGCACCACCAACTGGGCCAACAATTTGGTGGCTACGGTGAGCATGCAGCAAGGTCCCGACGGCGCGATCTACTACCTGCAGCACGCTGGCACCTACTCAACAAACGGTGGCAGCTTCAAGCGCATCCGTCCTCTGGGGCCGACCAATAGCGTCACGGCGATCAGCGGCAACAATCAGATCGGTCCTGCCGGAGAGACGTTCCAATCACCGCTTGTTGTGCAAGTCCTTGGGACAACCGGTTTGCCGATGGCTGGTGGTCCGGTCAACTTCTCTGCCACTGGCGGGGCATCCTTGTCGACGACGAACCCGGTGATTGCCGATGGCAATGGCTTCGCCCAGACCACGGTTACTGCTAGCGCAGTTGCTGGTGGTGCCATCACCGTTACGGCGGACACCCCAGGGTCGCAGACCAACGGCACGTTCAGCCTGTTTGGTCGCAAGTTGACCGCTACTGGAATCGTGTCTTCGTCGACGTTGCTGGTCCTGTCGGCTAGCAACCAGACCCAAGCTGTTCCGGCGCAGATTCCCTACATCGTGTTCATGTCGTTCCCTGGCTCGGCGACATTGCCGACACCGATTGGTCCGATCTGCACCGACCCGAGCTACGCTTTGACGGTTGTCCTTGAGGACGGCAGCGGCGCGTTCGGCGGAGTTTCGCTTTCGGGCAGTGGTTCCATCGGCACGCCGAGCAAGACCTGGCTCTACTCCGGCATCCCGAACTTCCTGTTGGCTGGCCAGCAGATGAAGTTCCAAGCAGTCGGATTTGATCCGGTCAGCGGTTGGTTCCGCACCAACTGTGAGATCGAGCAGTTCTAGTGAAGAGTGCCTGAGGGCAGTCTAAATCCAGAGTCGCACTGCGGCCTCGGCTACCTCTTGGTGGTCGAGGCCGCTTGCGTTGGTCGGCGGTGTTCCGAGGCTCGAGCATCTCTCTGGCAGTTCCTGGCACCATGCGCCGCTAGAGATGGCGGCTTATGACGAGATTCGTGCCGTAGATGTCGGCAATTTTTTGCCCTGGCGGGACCGGCCTCCCGTTAGCGATTTCGTCTTGGTTGGCTCAGAGGCCTTTGGCTTCGTTCTGACCCTCGGCGCCCACCTGATCTCATTCTTGTAGATCTAGGTCAGTGCAGCCAGCAGGGCTTCTGACCGCTGTCATTGGCTACTTTGCCATTTTGGGCCCAGTCAGCAGCCCGAGCGTCGTTGCTGCGGCCAGTGGGGTCTTTTGAGCCGGATTTAGGGGGTCGCTCGGCCTTCCTGAATTGCTTCTGCCGCTTTCATATTGAGGTCTGTGGCGTCGCAGGGACGCAGGAGTGCTGCTATCTGGTCGCTCGGGTCACCTCCGCCCTTGACCGTCCGGGTGCAGATCCGCACAATCCTTGCCCCCATTCTTCTCCCGTTCTCCTCTCCGTTCCGCCCAGATGACCCGCCCCCTAGCTGTAATTTGCCTTGCCGCCGGCATGGGGAAGCGCACCAAGGTCAGTATGCCCAAGGTGTTGCTGCCCCTATGTGGGCGCACCCTGGTATCAGCTGCATTGCTTGCCGTGGCGGAGCTTCGGCCAGTGCGAACGGTGGTTGTTTTGCACAACCAAAAGAAGCGCGTTCAAGAGTCCTTGGATAAGGCGCTGGTGGGGCAGTTCGAGAATCTGGAATACGTCGATCAAGGAGAGCCAAAGGGTACTGGTCACGCAGTGCAAGTTGGCATGAAGCCACTTGAAGATTTCGATGGCGACGTCCTGGTCATCTATGGGGATTGCCCGCTGATGACTGCGGACACCCTGCGTGACATCGTAGACTTGCGAGGTGATGCAGCCTGTGCTGCTCTGACTTCGTATCCGGAGGATGTGGCTGGCTTGGGCCGGATCCTGCGCGACAGCGAAGGTAAGTTCGTTGGCATTCGTGAGCACAAGGATTGCTCAGATGAAGAGCTGTTGATCGATGAGACCAATAGCGGCTTCTACTGTTTTGATAGCCAGAAATTGCGTCAGGCGCTCGCAGGACTGCAGCCGAACAACGCGCAAGGCGAATACTACCTGACCGATGTGGTTGCCGACTTCGTGTCGCAAGGCGAAGTGCTGCCGACGGCCGAGGCCGCAGACATCGCTGAGATCATGGGTGTCAATTCGCTTGCAGATTTGTCGCTGGTGCAATCTGTGATGCAGGAGCGGATCTTGCTGGAGCACATGAGTAATGGTGTGATGATTGCGGATCCTGCTGCAACGTGGATTGACCACGATGTAGAGATTGGTCGCGATACCACGATCCAACCTTGCACCGTGATTCGATCGGGCTGCAAGGTTGGCATTGGCTGCGAAGTGGGCCCATTTGCCCATTTACGCGGTGGTACAGTCCTCGAGGATGGTGCCGGATTAGGCAACTTTGTCGAAGCCAAGAATGCTCATGTTGGCAAGGGTGCCAAGGCTAAGCATCTCACCTACCTCGGCGATGCGGTGGTGGGGGAGGATGCCAACATCGGCTGTGGCACGATTACCGCCAATTACGATGGCGTGAACAAGCATCAGACGAAGATTGGTGCTCGCGCATTCATCGGTAGCGGAACGGTTTTGTGTGCTCCCACTGAGGTTGGAGACGGCGCAATGACCGCTGCTGGCGCAGTTGTTAAACCTGGATCTGAAATCAAAGCGCAAGAGCTATGGCTCGGCGTCCCTGCTCGCTATCTGCGGCAGCGGGAGTTGCCCAACACTGGAGAGGAAAGCTGATGAGGATGCGCGGCGAACGTCTGCGAGTGTTCAGTGGTACTGCCCATCAGCGCTTAGCGCAGGATGTCTGCTCGTTTATGGGTGTCCCGCTTGGTGCCGCGTCGCTGCAGCGATTCCCGGACGGCGAGATCAACCTAAAAGTTGAGTGTGATGTTCGTGGTGCCGACGTGTTCGTCGTGCAGCCGACCAGTCCGAACGTGCATGAGCATCTGTTCGAACTGTTGTCGTTTGCCGACTGCTTGCGTCGAGCCTCGGCGGATCGGATCACTGCGGTAATCCCTTACTTTGGCTATGCCCGTAAGGACCGAAAGGACGAAGGCCGTGTGCCGATCAACGCCAAGTTGGTTGCCAATATGCTCGTCACTGCTGGCTACGACCGTGTGGTCACAGTGGACCTGCACGCAGCCCAGATTCAGGGCTTCTTCGATATCCCCGTTGACCACCTGTATGCCCGTCCAGTGATGATCGAGCGGGTTCGTCAGCTTGGCGCCGAGAACATCAAGATCGTTTCGCCCGACATTGGCGGGACCAAGCTAGCTCGCGCCTATGCCAAGGATCTTGGCTGTGACCTTGCGATCATTGATAAAAGACGCATAAGTGGCGAGCAGACGGTCATTGAGCACATCATTGGTGAGGTCGAAGGTCACGACATCGTCCTTGTCGACGACATGGTCTCGACAGGCGGTTCGATCGTTGACGCTGCCCGGATTGTCAAAGAGAAGGGCGCCAACAAGGTGTTCTTGGTCGCAACACACGGTGTTTTGGCCGGCAACGCCGTCGAGCGCCTAAACAACGCCGACGTAGAAAAAATCCTGTTCGCTGACACGATTCCGCTTCGGGATCGTGGTTTAGAGCGACTCGAAGTCGTTTCGATGGCGCAGCTGTTAGCGCGCGCAATCGATCGCATTCACCGCAGTGAAAGTGTAAGCATGCTCTTTGAGAGCGACCGCTAGCACGATGCTGCTCACGCATTTCAGTAATCGCATTTTAGAACGTAGTTGAGGTAAATCATGGAAGTCGCCCAAATGAAGGCAGAGCGCCGTAGCGCTCTTGGTCGTAATCAGGTCCAAAAGTTGCGTGCCGATGGCTGGATGCCGGCCAATGTTTACGGTCAGGGCTCGGAACCTGTTTCGATTCAGATCTCCGAGTGGGAGCTTGAGCAGCATCTCAAAGCTCGCCGCAAGGTGTTTAACCTCGATGTCGATGGCACCAACGTAGAGGCATTTCTGCAAGACGTGTCCTTCAAGGCAATCAATGACCGCCCGTTGCACGCTGACTTCTTGCGAATCAGCTTTGACAAGGCGATCGAGACGGTCCTCGAGATCTCGCTGCTAGGCCATCCTGTTGGCCTTAGTCGTGGTGGTGTCCTTATTAAGGACAACTTGAAGATCAAGATTCTGGCTTTGCCGACCAAGCTCCCCGAGGGCTTGGAGGTCAAGATCACCGATCTGAAGGCCGGCGACTTCCTCTACGCTAAGGATCTGGTCCTCAGCGAAGGCGTTGAGCTCGCGGTTGACCCGGACCTGGTTATCTGTCGTGTCACTCCGTCGCCGGTAGCAAAGGTGACTGAGGGTGACGAAAGCTAGTTGAGAAGACCGCGCTAGGGCTCGGTAGGGTTTACGCAGTAGGGCACAGTTTCGGCCCTATCTGACATCCTATCTAATCTGGGGCTTGCCCCGCTTCGGCCTGCTGCGTAATCTTCTCGCCCCTCCAACACCACCATGGGTTGGCATCGGATTGCAGTCGGAATCGGTAATCCCGGATCCGAGTATGAATCTACCCGACATAACGTCGGGTTTATGGTGCTCGACTTATTGGCGGAACGGTTGGGACTATCCTTCACGCGTTTGGATCGAAACGGGCCTGATGGCTCGAAGCGGTTCTCAGGTAAAGTGAAGGCGCAGGCCTGTGAAGGGCGTCGCAAGGGCAAATCGTTCTTGCTCGCAAAGCCTCAGACCTACGTAAATCTCACCGGTGAAGTTGCAGCTCCTTTGCTGCGGCATGCTAAGCGCACACCGGATTCGCTCTTTGTAATTGTTGATGACCTGAACCTACCGCTGGGCCGGATTCGCATCCGGCCGTCGGGAAGTGCAGGGGGCCATAATGGCCTCAAATCCGTTCAGCAAATGCTGCAAACGGACGCATATCCCCGTCTCCGTCTCGGTATCGGACAACCTGTAGCCCCCAGCAATGAGGGTGATTCAGACTCCGAAGGTCGAAAGAAGGCCGCCTCCTCGCAAGCCCAACAGCTGAGAGGTCGCGATTGGCCGGACTTCGTCCTGGCTCCATTCCTCCCGGAGGAACGTGAGGTTCTGAGTCGTGTTCTGGTTCAAGCTGCCGACTGCGTGCAAGCGTGGCTCGATGGTGCGGACCTGAAATCCCTGATGGGAACCTACAACTAGTAATGGCCTACTCATGTTGAGTGGCGTCGTTGCTGATTGATCACATTCAGCCGCCAGACGCTTTGTCTGGATTAGTATCGGGCATTGCCCGGGAGATAGAAATTTGGAACGTACTCGCACTTACGAATGCATGTGTCTTCTCGATAACAGAGAAGTCCGCAAGGGCTGGGAATCGCTGAAAGACGCGGTTGCAGCAATCTTCACCAAGCATGACGCCAAGGTTTTGAGCAGCCGTCGCTGGGATGAGCGTCGCCTTGCTTACCCAATTGATGGTCAGATTCGGGCAACCTACTTGCTCATGTATTTCTCCATCGACACCCAGAACCTGCCGGTTCTGCGCCGAGACCTGCAGTTTAGCGAGCCAATGCTTCGCTACATGATCACGGATTGTGCAGAGGTGCCGGAAGGCGCTTACGAGCCAGAAGCTGAGTTCGACGTGAACGCCATTCCGGAAGATGATGCTCCGGACGTGGAAGAAGCTCCGGAATCAGAAGAGAAGCCAGCCGAAGGCGAAGCTGCTGCCGAAGGCGAAGCTGCTGCCGAAGGTGAAGCTGCTGCCGAAGGCGAAGCCGCTCCGGCTGCTGCCGAAGGTGAAGCCGCTCCGGCTGCTGATGCTGCCCCCGAAGTTGAAGCCACTCCGGCTACCGCCACCGATGGCGAGGAGAAGAAGTAATGACTAGCTACGATTCAGGTTCAGGTTCAACCCCTGCTGCTGGCGAAGGTGCATCCGGGGCCGCTGGGCGTCGCAGTCGCTTTGGTCGCTTTGGTGCGAAGAAGAAGATCGTCGAGCCCGAAGAGCCGCTCGACTACAAGAACGTCGCCTTCTTGTCGAAGTTCTTGTCGCCGAATGGTCGTATCCAGGGCCGCAAGCGCACTGGATTCTCAGGTCAAAACCAGCGCAAGTTGGCGGCAGCCATCAAGCGTTCCCGCATCGTCGGATTGCTTCCGTTTGTGGGGAGGATGTAAAGCATGGAACTTCTCCTAAAGAATACGATCGAGCATTTGGGCAAGACCGGCGATGTCGTCGACGTCAAGCCAGGCTACGCGCGCAACTACCTGTTGCCTCGTGGCATGGCCGTAATGGTCACCAAGAGCAACATCGCCGAAGTTGAGCTAGCTCGTAAGAACGCTATCGCAGAAGAAGAGGCGCGCCTCGCGGGTCTGAAGGACATGGCGTCGAAGCTCGGCGAAGTGTCCATCACGATCGAAGGTAAGGCAAACGACGAAGGTCACCTTTTCGGTTCGGTCTCAGCCGCTCAAATCGCAGAATCCCTGCGTGAGAAGGGTGTGCCGGTTGAAGATAAGCAGGTTCGCCTAGAGCATCCGATCAAGGAGATCGGCGTCTATGACGTAATCGTGCACCTGCACGCTGAAGTCGAGTCGCAGATCAAGGTCTGGGTCGTTCAGCAGAAGCCCGAGTAGGGCTACTGCTATCTAGCTGTAGCAATCGCCACGCTCGTGGCCTCAAAGCCGAGGCATATCCTTGAACGAAGCTATCCGTGTTTCCATGGTCAGCCTCGGCTGCGCCCGCAACCTCGTTGACTCCGAGGTATTGCTTGGTCGCGTTGTCGAGGAGGGCTTGCAGGTTGTCCAAGACGCCGAAGATGCTGACGTTGTTATCGTCAACACCTGCGGCTTTATCGATACTGCTAAGCAGGAGTCAATCGACACAATTCTGTCCGTGTCGAGCCTTAAGACGGAAGGCAATTTGAAGGGCGTTATCGCTGTCGGTTGTTTGGCGCAGCGCTATGGCGAACAGCTTGTCGAGCAGATCCCGGAACTTGATGGTGTGTTCGGATTGTCGGACTACTCAAATGTGCCGACGGTCGTTCGAAAGATCGTCAACGGCAGTGATCGGCGTTGGTCTGCAACGATTGACGGAGGCAAGCCGAAGGGGCCGCGTAGTGACACAAAGCGTTTCCTGCTGACACCGCTGAGTTTTGCATACTTGCGAATCAGCGAAGGCTGTGATCACACCTGTACTTTCTGCGCGATACCGGGCATGCGTGGCCGCAATCGTAGCAAGCCAATCGATGTGTTGGTTGAAGAGGCCCAAAGCCTAGCTGCTGCTGGTGTGAAGGAACTCGTGGTGGTCGCTGAAGACAGCACTGCCTATGGCCTTGACCTAAACAGGAAGCGCCAAATCCATACGCTGCTAGAGCAGTTGGCGGAAGTGGATGGCATTGAGTGGGTGCGGTTGATGTATGCCTATCCGCATACGGTCTTGCCCGAGTTGACTCAGTTCCTTCGGGAGCATCCGAAGGCTGTCAAATACCTTGATATCCCTATCCAGCACATTAGCTCGCCGATGCTTCGCGCGATGAAGCGTGGTGTGAAGTCAGAGCAGGTGCGCGGCATTCTCGATCGTCTGCGCGAAGAGGTTCCTGGGATTGCTGTGCGTAGCACTCTGATTACGGGCTTTCCCGGAGAGACTGAGCAGGACTTCCAGGAACTCAAAAACCTGGTGGCCGACTACCGCTTTGAGCGACTCGGTGTGTTCACTTACTCGCGTGAAGAGACCACGCCCGCTTATGAGATGGCGGACCAAGTTCCAGAGGAAGTCGCGGAGGAGCGCGCTGCAGAGCTAATGGCGATGCAGCAGGTCGTCATGCGTGATTTCCACCAGAGTAAGGTGGGGCAAACTATGCAGGTGCTCGTCGATGGTTATGACGAAGAGGCCGAACGCATGGTCGCTCGTAGCTATGCCGATGCTCCTGAGGTTGACGGCCGGGTATTGCTGCCGCCAAAATCTGCCGCGCTCGGTGATCTGGTGTCTGTGAAGATCACTGCCGCCGGTGAATATGAGTGGAGTGCTGTAGTAGCTGACACTCAGTAGATCATCTGACCACTGAGCGGTTACCGTAATGCGGTAGTCAAACTTCCGAACTGGGCCAGATCTCGATTAGTCGATACCAGCATGAACATTCCAAACATGATCACGATGGCGCGTCTGTTCATGACGGGACTCGTGTTTGTTTGCATGCAGGCATCGCTGGCATCCGAGAGTGTGGATAGCAACTACGCTTGGATTGCTTTTTGGTTGTTCATCGTCGCTGCTTTGTCTGATTTCCTCGATGGCTATCTAGCTCGTCGCTGGAACCTCGTGACCGCTTTCGGGCGCATCGCAGATCCCTTTGCCGACAAGATCTTGATCACCGGCACGCTGGTGATGTTGCTGCAGTTTCCCGCTGCTACTGAGATCTTGACGCACTGGTATGTTGTGATCGTGGTGGGGCGAGAGTTCTTGGTTACTGCGATTCGTGGGGTCGTCGAGGCCAGTGGTCAAGCATTCGGTGCAGATCGGCTCGGCAAGTGGAAGATGGTTACCCAGTGCTGGACCGTTGGCGCGTTGATGTTGTTGATCGTTGGGGTCGATTGGTTTGCCTGGCCGGCATTTGCAGGGTTCTGGGTCAGTCTAGTCCTCACGGTTGTTAGCGGACTCAACTACGCCATCAAGGCGCGCCACGTAATCCTGAAAGGGGGGCTCTGAAATGGTTGGGTCTGATCGAGCTTTGGAATCAGGCACCTCTGCCAAGAAATCACCTTTGGATCCGATCCGCTGGTTTCTGATTACATCGGGAGGGCTTGGTTTGGCGCCCGTTGCATCGGGGACATTTGGCACTCTCGGCGGCGTAGTCATCGCGGTCACGCTGCAATGGTTATGCCCTGGCTATGAAGTTCTCGCCTGGAGCATCACGGCCGCCGTCTTGTGTCTCTGGGGTTGCCTTCAGTCCGATTACGTTGCCCGCACTTGGCCGAAGAAGGACCCTGGTCAATACGTGCTTGATGAGGTTGTGGGCTATCTTGTCACGCTGATTGTCTTCGCTCTGATCGCTGGCAGTATGCCGATGGCGATGGGGCATGCCGGGGCGTTCTTCTGGTTCCGGTTCTTTGACGTTTTGAAGCTGCAGCCCTGTAAGTGGCTTGAAGGCTTACCTGGGGCCTGGGGCATCATGCTCGATGATCAGGTTGCCGGGGTGTATGCCGGAGTGTTGCTTTGGCTGACTCTGCCGCTGGTCACTTAGAGGAGTTATTTCGCTGGTCACAGGCAACGATCCAGTCGAACCGATGATTGCATCCGTGACCTCAAGCCCTTTGCCGGTCATGATTGCGTCGGCCCGCGACATCTTGTCGACCCTAATCATGGGCCTGCACCAAGACCATGGCACGCAAAGGTAGTAAGTCGACCGGTAGTCTCGCTCGCAGTCTCGCTCTCAGTTGCGCGATTGCTGGCTTCTTTGGCGGAGTGCTGGTGACGTTTGCAGTCGTCCAAAATATGGGGGGCGTATTAGATGATCCAGATGCAGCCAAGCGCGGCTGGCAGGTTGGGTTAGGCCTCTCGCTGTTGGCGGCAGCTTTATGTGGCGGCGTCGCGATGGTGTTCGGCGGCAAGCTTGCCACGCGTATCTCGGATATTGGTCTTGCTGTCAGTAAGCTTGGCCGTGGTGGCAGTGAAGTCAGGGTGCGGGTCTCGGGTAACGACGAAGTCGCGAAGCTTGGCCATTCTGTTCAATACTTGGCGACCGACCTTGAGGCGCTGCTGAGTTCGCAGGAAGACTCTGGTGGGGCACTCGTTTCGATGGACCCTCTCGTGAAGCAGTTGCGCGACAAGACCGTGCCACAAGCGCCCCCACGAGTTCCTGGTTACGAAGTCGATGCAGCGATCAGCAATGGTTCGCGCGGCGGGCTAGACTACTTCGATATCGTCGTCAATCCTGAGGTGCCAAGCGATGCCGTTGCCTATGTAGTGACTGCGGAAGGCAGTGGTGCGATGGCGGTTTACGCTTGTCGACTTGCACGTGACGAGATTCATCGAGCACTTAGTCAGGGAGCTGCGCCACGACGCGCATTGGCGCACGCCAATAAAGTGATGAAGAAGCACCTGCCGGCTGGTGCATGTGCGGTCGCGACATTGCTGCAAATCAACGCCGATGGGTGCAAGCTTTATCAGGCTGGTGCTCGTTCACCGTTGCTTATCTGTCAGCGAGGAGAGTTGCTCGAACTCAACGCCGAAGGCATCGCACTGGGGCTAGACGACGGCCCAGTGTTTGAAAAGTCATTGCGACCGCAGCCTATCGATATGAGCCCTGGGGTGCGCCTTGTGTTTGGCAACGACGCGTTACTGCGCGCTGATGGACTGCTGGATTTGGTGCCACAGCACTCGCCGCGGCATACCAATATGTTCATGAATATGTTGCTTGGGTCGATTGAGCAGGGTGCTGGCGCTGACGGTCTGCGCGAAGATGTCGTGTTGATCACCGTCAAAAAGGAAGGCTAGTTATGAGCGCTGAAGAACTCGGCTCTGGGGCTGCGCCGCAAGGATCATTTCAACGCCTGATCGAAGAGATCTATTTCGATCGTGATAAGGATCGAGGCACTCAGGGAACCTTGCTGTGGTTCGTCGAAGAGGTTGGCGAGTTAGTGCGCGCTATCCGGCGTCGTGAACGCGACAATCTCGAAGAGGAGTTCGGTGACGTCTACGCTTGGCTCGCGACTCTGGCGTCGCTGCATGGTCTTGACCTTGAAGCAATTGGTCGCAAGAAGTATGGCGCAGGGTGCCCCCGCTGTGAGGCGACACCGTGCGCTTGCCCGCATCCCTAGCGTTGCGGTGCACCTAGTCAAGTTCGACTTCTAGTCGAGCCTATTGCTGTGGCGACAAGCGATGACTCACTTCAGTCGCCAGCGGTTGTTATCGCGGTTTGCATCGATCGTCTGGATGTCAGGGTCGATCACCACTTCGATGGCTTTACCTGAAAATTTCAGGCTCGCCTCAGTCCCCTTCCACCACGTTTTTGTGTCCACAACCTTGCGCTCTTTCTTGTCGTTTGCGTAAGTCACTTCGACAATGCACGGGTGGATTGCGCGGCCCTTATCTTGGAGCTTGACCGTCGTCTTGTTGTTCTTGACCGTGACGCTTTCGATCGCGTGATCAAGCTGCCAGGTTTCGAAGAACCAAGTGCGGAAGTAGGGGGCTAGGTCTTTGCCAGATACGCGGCTGAACGTGTTGAAGAAGTCATATGGGTAGGGGTGCTTGAAGGCCCAGTCACTTGCGTATTCCCTAAACGACTTGAAGAACGCTTCGTCGCCAATCAGCGCGCGCAGCTGATGCAAGATCGCCTCAGTTTTGCTGTAGCTAGCAAATCCAAAGCTCTCTGTTCCATAGGTGTCTCCATGTCGCATGCAGGCGACGTCGCGGCCACGGCCGATGGTGTTGGCGACGCTTAGTAGCGAGCCTTTGGCGCCATTGCTCCTACCTCGGAAATCATCTCGGCATAGGGTCGTCCAAAACGACGTAAACCCTTCGTCTTGCCATGCGTAGCGCTTCTCGTTGCTGCCTAGCAACATGGGGAACCACATGTGGATCAGTTCGTGGGCGATGGTGCCTGCTGGGTTGCGCCCGCCAACAATGGTCATCATCGGATACTCCATACCGCCACCGATGACACCTTCGCACGCTGTCATGTGCGGCCACTGGTAGGGGTAGACGTTTTCTGACATGTATTCGATCGTGTGTCGTGCGTATTCGGCGCCGCGTTTCCAGTCGCCGGAATTGGCTTCGAATACCGAATAGATCATGCACATACCATCGTTGCCGGGACCATGCTTGTCTTTGACGACGGCGTGCGTTGCATCCCAAAGGTAGGTCCGTCCAAGGCTGATCGCAGCATCACGAACATTCTCTGCGTGATACTTCCAAGTCAGTTTCCCGCTATCCGATTGCTTCGTTGCTTTGCCTTGATCGAGGTCATCCTGATCCACTACGTGCACGATATCACGTTGTTCCCTAGCAGTTTCTAAGCGCTCTTGCGCTGTGTCAGTGAGCACGTCTTGTGGGTTCTGCAGCACACCTGTCGCGCGCACGATGTAGCCAACTGGTGCAGTGATCGCAATATCGTAGTCGGCGTAGTCCATGTAGAACTCGCCATTGCCGCGATAGGGATCTGCGACCCAGCCGTTGACGTCGTCATAGACGGCGAATTGCGGATACCAGTAGCCAAGATAGATGACCTTGTCGCCTTCGTATCCCATCCGCGGCGCGGTGCCAGCTCTCGGAATATTGAATGCGTAGTCGATCTCGATGGTCTTCTCTTGCCCGCTTTCGATCGACTCGGGCAAGCGCACGACCAGCTTTGTATCTCGAGCTCTTGCTCGGACTTTTTCACCTTCAACGCGAACTTCACCGAGTTCAAAGCCATCTGTCGTTGCGATGTTGCGCGTACGCATTCTGCCTGCGCGCATCATGTCTTGATACAGGTGAATCGTTACGGACCTCAGGCTGTCAGGCGAACGATTGACATACGTCATTTTCGCCGTGCCACTGATCCGTGAAGCCTTTGGATCGACCTCGATCGCAATGTTGTAGCGTGCGTAGTTTGTCCAGTGCTCAGCGCCAGGCTGCCCGTTACTTGTGCGGGTATTGTTTGCGATGGCCGTCTCGAAGCTAGTGGGCAAATCGATTGGATATGGCACTACCCGTGCCGTGCTCGGTGGGCCTTGCGCCACGGTGGACGCCGTGAGGAGGGAAGATGCGATAATCGCGAGCGATGCGGTGCGTTGCATTGACATGTACTTGGGTTCGATCTCTGTAGGATCTAGGTTCGCAGTGTTGGCTTGCTCGGGCAATTGGGCAAGACTAGACATGCGATATCCCCGTCACGCCGATGGGGGGCGGCTGGCAGATCTAGCCTAAAATCTGCCCAGGCCGTCCACCATACTTGCCGTTGGGGTCCCTTAATGGCGTCCATTAGCCCGGTTGTCGCAGTGCGGAAGCCCGTAAGGGCTTTGTGCTGTTCCCCGAGATCTCGGGGAACGAAGTTGAGCACGTGTCGCTATCTTAGCTGAGTATCACGACTATCGTGCTCCAGTCAGGCGGAACGAGCATTGCCACTCATTGCGTTCTACGTGTCTGACCTTTTCACTGGCATCGTTCGAAATGACTGAAGTCGCACCAGAGCAACCTGAACCAATCCCGTCTAAGCCCAAAGCTGTCGGAAAGTTTGTGCAGGTTGCCCTGAATCTGCCGTTGCGACGCGAGTTTACCTATGTGCTGCCGGTTGGTATGGGAGCGCAGCCTGGCAATCGAGTGCGTGTCAACTTTCATGGTCGCAAACTCGGTGGTGTCGTAACGGCGGTCAGTGACACTACGGATCTACCGGTTGCGAAGATCAAGCCGATCGAAGACGTGCTTGATTCGGAGTTGTCTTTGCCACCATCGTTGCTCGAGTTAGCGCGACGTATGGCCAAAAGTTACGGCTGTTCGATTGGCGAGGCGCTTGATGCGACGCTGCCGTCTATCGCGAAGCGCCGGGGTCAGAGATTGATTGCGCATCTTGAGCTACAGGCACCCCATGACTTGGCTACGCAAGCAGTCGCAGAGCTAGAAGAGAAACACCAAGCACAGTCTAGAGTCTTGCGAACTGTGCTGGAGTTTGGTGGCCCGATGACCGTTTCCGATGTCAAGCGTCGGACCAAAACTAGCGATAGCCCTTGGAAGACGCTCTGTCGGGGCGGCCTTTTGAAGCGGGTCATGATTGCGGAAGAACTCGAAGAGCTAAGGCCGTCCATTGAAGAGCGAGCTGTCCGTCACGAGCTCAACGAACATCAAGAGAAGGCAGTGGCTTCTGTAGTTGCAAAGGTTGAAGCCGAAGAGCATCGGACGTTTTTGCTACATGGTGTTACCGGTAGTGGCAAGACCGAAGTCTATCTGCGGATCCTTGAGAAGGTGCAGGAGATGAAAAAGAGCGCCATCGTGTTGGTGCCAGAGATCTCCTTGACGCCACAAACGGTCGGTCGTTTTGCATCACGTTTCCCGGATGTCGCAGTATTGCATAGTGGCTTGACGGATAGCGAGCGAGCACGTCAGTGGCAGCGTTTATTGCAAGGCAAGGCAACCGTCGCGGTCGGTGCTCGTTCGGCATTGTTTGCACCTGTACGTAACCTTGGCCTGATCGTGCTCGATGAAGAGCATGAGACTTCGTTCAAGCAAGATAGCACGCCACGCTATCACGCTCGACAGATGGCCATTGAGCGCGGCAAGATCGAAAATGCTGTCGTCGTGCTTGGTTCGGCGACGCCGACACTCGAATCGATCGGCAAGGCACGTCGCGGCATCTTCGAATTGTTGACGTTGCCTGAACGCGCCGGAGCTGGTCGTTTACCAAAAATCATCGTCCAGGATCTTCGTGCTGAGCCGAAAGAGAACCAGCGCGCGGGAGTGGTGTTGTCGCGCACGTTGTTGGTCATGATGGAGGAGCGGCTGAAGGCACGTGATCAAGTGCTGTTGTTCCTAAACCGTCGTGGTTACTCACCGGTCTTACTTTGTCCTGCCTGCGGTGAGTCAGTGCAGTGTGACCAGTGTTCGGTGTCGATGACTTGGCACAGTCGTCGCGGTCGGTTGGTCTGTCACTGGTGTTGCAGCGAAAAGTTGCGGCCGGAGACGTGCTCAACCTGCGAGAACGAGCGCATGCTTGAGCTTGGTGTCGGCACTGAGCGCCTTGAAAAAGTCGTCAAGGCGCAATTCCCGGACGCAATCGTTGCGCGAATGGATGCCGACACGATGGCCGAGCGCGGTGCGCACGAGCGGGTGCTGGGATCGTTTCGTAAGAAGCACATCGATGTGCTGATCGGCACCCAGATGATTGCGAAAGGACTCGACTTTCCAGACGTCACGCTGGTTGGTGTCGTCTCAGCAGACACTGGCTTGTTCGTGCCAGATTATCGGGCTGCCGAGCGCACCTTTCAGTTGCTGCATCAAGTTGCTGGACGAGCTGGTCGCGGCGATAAAGCCGGCACGGTGATCATTCAGACGTTTTGTCCTGATAACTATGCGGTCGAGGCTGCTGCAAAGAACGACTATGAGTCGTTTGTCGCCCAAGAATTGGTGTTTCGTAAGATCACGGGTTATCCACCGTTTGCGCGCTTATTGCGGGTGCTAGCCGAAGGTCGTAGCGAGGGTGATGCGCAAAAGATCCTGCGTCAAGCTTGCGAGCCTCTCAATGCAATGAAGAACGTTGAGGTGCTTGGTCCCGCGCCAGCTGTGATTGCAAAAGTTAAGGACAGTTGGCGTTGGCACATGTTGGTCAAGTGCTTTGACCCAGCTGCATTTGATAACGCCATGGAAGCGATAGGTACTGTCGAAGATCTTGGCACCCGTACTTGCCGAGTCACTCTCGATGTCGATCCCAGCAGCTTGATGTGACGCGGGGCTACTTCTTGTCGCAACGCAGCGACCGCAAAGCGCCTGCTGCGTTGCGGTCATGATTTATGACGGGGCGCTCATCGGCGGCTAAGAAGAGGCTACTTGCCCGGTACGCGGTCGAGTATTTTTACGCGGCGCGTGTAGACAATCTTCATGACCTTCAGGTCTTTGTTGTTAGTGCCAGTGACGAACATTTCGAAGATGTGCGTGTTGTTGTTTTGGATTGTGGTGGTTAGACGATGGTTGACGGAGTTGCCATCGGCGTCAGGAGCCATTCCGTTCATCGTTAAGACTTTGCCGCTCTTGTCGAAGTTCCCTTCCACAACCATCAAGGCCGGGTTCATGGAATCGTGCCATGTGCCGACATACTTTTTCTTGACCGGATCAAAGCCAGTTGTGCCAAGGCCTCGGACTGACTGCCCCATGATCTCGGCCTGAAAGTGGTCTACGAGCCAGAAACTACCAAGTGGTTGCTTGCGGACAGATGTCCCCTTGCTTGTGGTGATTTTGCCTTCTAGCAAGCGTTCAATTTTTGCATCCCAGACGCCAATGTACGAGGTGAGTTTGTGATGTTCCGGGCCCGGTTCTGGCGTTTGTGCAGATAGCGGCAGGGTGAGCGCAAGAGATAGGAAGATCGGAAATCGTGTCATTACGTGCATTCAAGTCGTTGTGCTAATTCCTGCGGGCATGATGTAGCACCCGGATTTTTGCCATCATGGCGAAGGCCTCTAGCTGGTGCTTTCGTAGCTGGCCACGAATGCTATTCTTTGCATGACTGTTGGCACAAGCAACCGCGATGGTTGTCCAGTAAGTCTTCGTTTGAGGTTGGCTGTCGACAGGCTGCGCGCCGGCTTCGGCGCATCTACGATTGTTCGTAGCGATCAATCCGAAGTCTTCAGAGTGGCGTGCGGCGCAAAGGTATGAAGAGGTCTAGTCAGTGAAGCATTTTACTCCGTCCCAAACGCCTGCCGAAGGGCTTGGTGTTCTGACTGTATTCCGCCTTATCGAGGAGGCCGTTTCGGCGTTTTTCGAGCCCGGTCGTCCAATCCATATCGCTCGTGCGCCCGGTCGTCTCGACGTGATGGGCGGTCTTTCTGGTGGCTTATCCCCGTTATTGCTGGCGCTGCCTACTGCGGAGGCCGCATGCGTCGCGATTCAGCTTCGTGATGATGACTTAGTGAGGCTTTGGTCACCATGTCGTGACGGCTCTAGAACTCAGATGCTGACTGTGCAAATGGCAGATCTGGGGTTGCCAGCGACACCAGTTGACTATGCCGAAGCACGCGCCTTCTTGATTGCGGATCCCCGTGATCGCTGGTCTGGATACTTGCTAGGTAGTCTGTTGGTGTTGGCCCGTGAGTATGCGTTGACTCCTGAGCATGGTGTCGACTTATTACTCTACAGCGACGTTCCTAACCTGTGTGGTGTTGCATCATCTAGTGCGATCACGGTTGCATGCTTGCGTGCGTTTGCGTTGCAGTATGGACTCGACTTGCCAGCTACCGAGTTTGCTCGTCTGGCACAGATCGTGGAGCGGGAAGTGTTGCAAGCAAATGGTCGGGTTGCGGATGCGATGGCAGCTGTGTTGGCTGAACCGAGTGAGTTGTTAGCCCTTAATGGCTCGGTCGGAGATTTGGTTGAGCGCATCAAGGTGCCTGCCGATTTGGAGTTCGTTGGTCTTGAGACAGGCACTCAGACGGATCCGAAGAAACTGGAGACTGCTGACGATGGCGACGCGAAGCGTACACAACGTTTTCATGATCTGTTGAAAATGGAAGCCTCGGCTGAGAATCGACGCGAGCTTGGTGATTTGATGTTTGAGTCGCACAGTCACTATGCCAGCAGTGGGAGCAGTAATGATGCCTGCGATTTAGTTGTTGATGTGCTCAAAAAACGACGTGAGGCTGGTGGCGGTATCCTTGGCGCGAAGCTGACTGGTCGCGGTGGTGGTGGTACTGTTGTGCTGCTTGGCGAGCCAACCAAGGTTTGGCACGAAGCATTGCGTGCTAAGAAGGCGTTGAACCTGGCAACGGGCCACTCGGGTCACGTATTCCGTTGGTCTTCACCCGGTGCGGTCTCGTTTGGTTCGGTGTTGCTTGAGCCGAAAGACGAGTAGTTGGCTTGTGCTGCCATCGCTTGGCTTGAAGCGAGCGACATGTGAAGCGCCATCAGGCTTCGTGAGTCAGGCTGCGTGAGTCAGGGTGCAGTGATTCACGATCGTCGTGACATCCGATTGCGCTTGAGTGTCATACCCCTGACACTCTCGGCATGACGAAGCATGCACCTGATCATCACGATGCCGACTTAGTGATTAAGCTCTACGAGTTGCGACGCGAAGCAGTCATGAGAGAGTCTCGTGATGCGATCAACGCTGACTACTGGCCAAAGAATGCCGAAGAAGCGACCGCGATCCTCGCTCAAGATCACCCTCTTAATCGCGCTTACCGGCAGGTTTCGACCTATTGGGAGATGGTCTACGGCATGGCTAAGAATGGCATCGTAAATAGCAATTACCTGCTCGAGAACACCGGCGAAGGCATGTTGTTGTTTGCGAAAGTAGAGCCTTTCCTTGCGGCGATGCGGGCCAGTTCTCACGCTCGCATCTTTATCCATGCAGAATGGATTGCGAACTCCGGCGACTTTGCTAGCCAAGTCATGGAACGCTTCCGGACCATGATCGCGAAACATTAAGGCGTGCAAAGGTCGCTGCGCCATCGTCTTCGGTTCGCTGGCCTGAAGCTGGCTGCTACTTCTCAACTTTGCGATACGAGAGATCTTTGACTATCGCGTCAGCGGCAGATTCGTAATCAAAGCTGGCTTCCGCATCGCCGCTGCGAAGGGTCTTAATGCGGCCCTGTTGGTCGCGTGTCAGTTTTGCCGTGCTTACCTTTAGGGCGCCACCTCGCGGCAATACATAGAAGGGGACCTCTAGCTTCTTGTCGCTGAAGTAGTCGGCAATCAGTAGAAACTGGTGCACGGTAGAGCGGTGGCCAGCATCCCATCGGACCTTGGCAAACTCGAGCATCAACTCGCTATCCGCGACGTATTGGTTTGCTAAGGTCGAGAATGCTTCTTGCGGAGCATCTAGGAAGAACTGCACGTTGCCGCGGGCATAGGCGCGATCAAACTGCTCCTTATCCTTGAAGTAGGTCTTCCACGCGTCTCGCCACGTTGCATTGTTGCCATCCCAGGCGCCAGCTTTTTGAAACCTTGCTTTCGTAGCCTGGAAGTCGATTCCTTTCGACTTGGGGGTGCGATAAACGACATCCTTACCAGCAGCAAAAGCGAGACCTTCAAATTTTCGTTCGAACAGATTGGGGCGATTGTGGCGTCCAACGGTGTCCAGCATGTTGTGTGCAATCTCGTGTGCCAAGCAGATCAGGTAAACATCCGTGATGCCCGGTCGCGGTGCATCATTCGGAAAGCTGTTCTCTGGGACTCCGAGGTTCATGCCGAAGATATTGATCGCGGTAGGTGCCTTTACCGGATGCTGCTCACGTCCTTTGCCAATCCAGTCTGCGACGCTGATGAGTCCAACGTCCCAGATGTTTCTCGGCAGAGCGTTCAGCAGTTGATGCATCAGCTGCAGTTGACGAGGTGTGGCGGTGTTGTTGTCGTAGAAGATCACTCCGAGGTCGAGGAGCAGGTCGCGGTAGCCACCAGCAAAGCCAAATGCATCAGCTAGGCGGGCAAGGTTTCGCTCTGATTTAGCGACTGCGGACTTCGCGATAACCCAGCACTGTGCTGCCAACATTGGCGCATGTGGCGTTAGCGATAGGTCGTGCTTTCTGCGTTGCAGTAACTCTGGGTGCTTTGCGGCAAGGCCGCACAATTGCATGAATAGGGCTTCGCGTGCATCGGAATCCAGTAAACGTGCTTCTAGATCTGACTGCAGCGCTCGCAATAGCTTGAATACCTCCGCGCGCTTTTCTGGCTCACGTTCGAGATAGGTTGCGCTGTTGTCGCCACCTCTATTGAGTAGCTTGGTGAGAGCGAGCATCCGCTGTTCAGGGCCTACCCCATGCATCACAAACAGCTTGCCATTATGGCCGCCGCTGATCAGGTCGACTATCCCGTCGGCGTTGAGGTCTGCTAGCTCGGGCGTTGTGTCGTCACCATTTTGCTTGCGTAGATTGAGATTCTTACCGTCATCTGCCCACGCGAGTGCATTGCCTGCAGTTAGCTCCGGGCGTTCCACGGACCCACGATTGCGATAAAAGGTGACAGTGCCCCAGTTGACGCCAAGGAGTAGGTCTAGCTGGCCATCGTGGTCAAAGTCGACGATGCGAGGATGGGCGTTGTACGCTATGCGGATGTCATGGAATGTGGCTGCGGATGCAAACTTGGGGGAGTGCTTCGAGCCGAGATTACGATGCCACTGCAACTCGCCGCCAAATGAGCCAGTAACCAAGTCGGTGCAACCATCACCGTCCCAGTCAGCCATGTCAACGCGGCCGTGGCAGCCATCTTGAACGCGGATCTCGATGCATTCAGTCGCAAACTTAGGCTCTGCTAAGGTGCCGGCGTTGTAGTGGATCGATACTAGATTGTTTGAGTGAGCGACAATCAGATCGGGCAAGCTGTCGTTGTTTACGTCTTGGAACAACACGCCGGTATAGCCCTTGCCCCATTGCGAGCGAGAGCCGGCGGCAATCTGATGGCGGGTAGCAAACTTGGGTTTGCTACCTTTGCCTGCAGAATTGGCAAATAGCCATGCTTGGCCTTTTGCATCGCCAACGATTAGGTCGAGGGCGCCATCGCTATTCCAATCAAAGAAGCGTGGCGAAGCATGTGACTCAAAGTCGATTGCCGTATCTGCCGAGTAGATTGGCTCCGCAGGAGAAAACGTTGTTGTTGGTGATGGTGCTTGCGGCAGTTGGGTGGCGCGGCAGCATGTTGCAGCTATCAAGATAGCCATGGCCGTCAACTTCGGGGCACTTGTTAGCCGGCTAGTAGTTAGGCACATAGATATCTAAATTAGCGGCAAGCGCTTGAGTTACCGAGCTATGTCCGGCGTTCGAGCATGGTGACGGTCTCGACGTGTTCGGTGTGCGGAAACAAGTCACACATTCGCATTGCAGTGACCCTGTAGCTTGCGGCGAGGAGGTCTAGGTCGCGTGCTAATGACTGTTGGGAGCAAGAAACTAGCAGCACTCGCGGTGGGCTAGATTTGAGCAGCGCTTTCGCGCCAAGGTCTTGTAGGCCAGCGCGAGGCGGGTCAACGATCATAGCGTCACATTTGGGCAGGGTAACCGTGCCGAATGCTTGCTCGATCACCTCTGCGTTCTCAAAGCCGTTGCGGCGTAGGTTGACGCGGGCATCGGCACAAGCAGGCGGTGAGCTTTCGACTAAGGTGACCTTTGCTGCGCCATCGCGCAGTAGTCGCAGAGAAAATGTCCCTACGCCGCCATAGCCATCTACGATGTGCATGCCTTTGACGTCACCGAGCATCTTCAATGCCGGTTTGAATAACACGACTTCTGCATGTCGATTGAGTTGGTAGAAGCTGCCAAATCCGACGCGAATCCGAAGGTCACCTACTCGATCGTGCTGCCATAGGTCACCCTGCAAGATGATGGTGCGTTCGCCAAGGAGCACATTGCCCGGTACGTCATTGATATTGAGTACTGCACCAACCAACTTGACTGGTCGACCTTGGTCGTCGCGCAAGTCGCTGGCCGCATCGGCTAGTTGCCCCATGAGCTTGTCTCGTCCGACAAATCGGCTCGTAGTCGCTACAAGTCCGATCAGCAGCTCGTTAGTCCCCGGCATGATGCGCGCCCGAACAGCTCGCAGAATTCCTTCGCCAGTTTCTTCGTCGTAGGCCGCGATGCCTGAGTGGGCGATCAGTTTTGCTGCCCGTACTCCAAACTCGGTTAGTGATTTGTGCTGGATGCGACAGTCGGAAATCTCCTCGACTGTGTGCGTGCCTCGGCGGTAGATACCTAAGCTCGGGCGGTGGCCGTTGGGCTGAATTGGGTAGAGGATAGAAGTGCGGTCGTGGCGCGGGGTGCGCGGCGGCAGCATCATTTCTGGTTCGATGCCGTTCAGATGAGAGCTAAGCAGTTCACGAGCACGAGCTAGCTTGCCCGCAATCTGAGTGCCAATGGGCTGGTCGAGTAGCGAGCAGCCGCCGCAGAGGCCGAAGTGGCTGCAGTGTTGGATGTCGGTCGTCACGTGTGCAGACACCCTAAGCTGATTACCTGGTTGTCGAAATAGCCGTTCGCTTTGCAGTTAGCCTAGGCCCGGTCTCGCTATCGGTATTTCCTTGATGTTGTTGGCAGCTAGATGAGCAGCCTCATTGCGCTGCTGCCTTCCGCTATCCGTCTTTAGCTCTAGGCGAGGCTTCGAGCAGTCAGGCCGGCTGCAGCGATTCTGCGGACTCTGACAAGCTTGTTGCCTTCGAGATTTAGACCAAACTAGGTCTCAATGAATGGTGACCTTTGGTGTTGCGGGTTTGGGCTGTGTGATTTCAAAATCAGCGCATGGTCTAATTCAGCAACTTTGGTGACGGCTCGGTGCCTAGGGGACCGCTATTTTGCGTTAGTCGCATGGCGAGGTTTTCAGCACGGTGATGCTGTCATGGCAGCTGCGGGAGGCTTGCCATCTACGATTTGGTTGGTAAGCAAAGTGCGAAAGTCGTGGTTAGGCATGGTTGGTGATCGCTGAGAACTTCTCAGGCTGCGATCGTGACAATCAGGAATTGTCCGCCGAATCCGGAACGCGGGATATGCCTGTCGAGATCTTGTCGTCAAAATAGGAGGCATGGTGGGTGGCTTCCCTTTTAGCGAGTTTCTGATTGTTCATGCAGCGCCGATTGAAGGCTATGGCCTCGAAGACTTAGGGGTCGCCTCACTAGGCGTTGGTAAGGTCGCATCTGCGGTGCGCTGCACAGAGTTGCTTAATCATCGTGAGTCTGTACGCGCGGTATTGCTATTCGGTGTTGCTGGTGCATTTCCTGCTCGTCATCGCAAGGTCGAACCAGTGGTTGGGATCTCTGACTTAGTGGTTGTCCGGGAAGATGGGCTCGGCGATGAAGGTGTCGCCACGCCAGATGGATTTCTGGATTTGGGAGCTATGCAGTTGGGCGATTGCGGCCCATTTGTTGGCGACCCACGCTTGGCTCGAGATGCTAGCGAGCGTCTTTCGGCGCCGTTAGTGCGTGGCGTTACGGTTAGTTCGTGCAGCGGCACAGATGCCAGTTCTCAAAGTATGTTCGATCGCACGCGCGCCGACATCGAAACGATGGAAGGTGCTGCAGTGGCATTCGTCTGTCGTCAACGTGAATTGCCGTTGCTGCAGATTCGCGCCGTCAGTAACTGGACGGGTGACCGTGATCGGGGCGAATGGAGTTTGGGAGATGCAGTTGGTGTCGTGCAGGCCGCGGTTCGGCGTCTGATGCAGCCATAAGGAACCCGGCGAGGTCCGTTCTACTTGCGTCAGGCGTTTGCCGATGCTTCCGTCAGTGATGGCTCGTCGATGGACCCAACATTCGTTGACGGGCCTCGGTGCGCTCACCGAGTGAGGTCTATGGCATCGTTGTGCGGCATCCGTTGCTGAAGATGTCGCTGCTGTCGCGGATACAGGCGCGGGGTGGACCTTGGCTAACTGCTCAGGTTGTGCTATAAGTATATCTTTGGAAGAGACTTGTGGGTCATTTATGGGGCGGTAAATGCCTGCCGGAGAGCGTCAGGTCGCAGCGGTAATGACCGTCAAGTCTGTCGATAGGATTGCTCAGTCCGGGCCACTACTGCCGTATCCTGCGGTGCCGCGAAGTTAATTGTATGCGACCACATCATTGGGCATCGAATTTGTTGTTATTGACGCTGCTAGGCTCATGTCAAATTGGTGGCATTCAGCCACTGTCAATTGCTGGTGAAGCACCGGTCGTAATTGCCATTTGGCCGATGGCCATTGGTGGTGACCCGCCTGATTCTGAGCTGTGGTTTGCTGGATTATCGAGCTCCCTTACTCGGCGTGGCTATCGTGTCTTGCCGCCTGGTATCACCGCAGAATTGTTGCGCGGGTCAGACATCGCGTTCAGCGGTGCAAGTATGGAAGACGTTGGTCGAGCGGTTCGGGCGGATGCTGTCTTGCGTGTCGAGGTAGGCCGTTTTGATGCTGAGGGTAGCTATGGTCTTCAGCATGCGGAATGGGACTTCGAGTGGCGATTGCTTTCAACGCGTGGATATGGCGAGCAATGGTCCTACTCACATCACGGCGCTTACCATCAGGCCGATAAGTTGTCATACGATCCGGGCCGCCGCCTGGATGAGCAGCATCAGCTGCCCGACATTGTGCCAATAGGCGGCGATCGTCGACCCAGTTACCGTAATGCGGTCGACCTTGTGGTGGACCTTAGCAACCTAGCCATGATGCACTTGCCGATGCACGAGTAGCTAGTGGCATGAAGACGAAGCATGCGACCTGCGCTGCTGCCAAGCGCAGGGCCGCGGAATCATTTGGCCATCCAGGTCGCTTGCGCCTCAGCACCTGCGGTTTGGTAGTCGGGATTGAGGCGCTGCTTGAGGAATAGCCGATAAAGTGCCTGCACGATCTCATGCAGGGCCAACCAGTTTGCGGCTCGGTCGGCAGTGCGGTCCATTTCGGACTCACACTCTTCGGCATCGTCGGGAAGCTTAACGCCTCCGAGGGTCAGCGAGGGCGCGTCGATGGTTGCCGTCCATTGCCTCTCTCCTTCGGCGATCAGCATGCGTGCCTTGCGGACGCGGTGACCTTGGCGCAGTGCTGTCCGGGCCTCGGCAGTTCGCGTTGGCAGGCCGCGGCGCAGGGTTTGTTCGGTTTCGTCTTCGGTGAGAGCGCCAAATGTCAGGAAGTCATCGATAGCAATTCCGACTACGCGACCACCCGACAAAGTGAACTCGCCGCCTTCGGTTTCCCACTTGAACCACAGCCACGTAAGAAACTCTTCACCGAGAAATCCGTGTGTCTCGGCACCTTGGTTAGCCTGGCTCATTCTTGGTCCTCCATCGGTGATTGGGTTTCGATCTCGATCTCTTCGGTCATCAGTGGCTCGTCATCCGGTGGGCTTGTGGCGTCAGTGGTGGAGGAGGCTCTCGGACCACCGATTGGTGCTCGCGACTGTTTGCCACCATCTTCTAACGTCGAGTTCGGCCAGCGGATTGGGTTGACCCGCTCAAGTGAACGTTTTTCGTCTTCGCTGAGGTCCGAACGCATTCCACTTTGCAGTGGGTCAGCTGGTTCAAGCTGAATGGAGAAGGATTCAAAGAACAGCTTTGTGAACGCCTCCTTGGCCGAATTGCTGGTCGCGAACAGCAGCACAGTTTTGCGTTCTTCGAACAGCAGTGCGTCTATCAGCGTGATCGTTGGCAGCACGCGCGGCAGGAGTTGGTCCATCAGATCGTCTTTTAGTTCGCGCCGCTCTTTTGCGGAGAGCTTCTTGCCTCGCGCTTTTTCCGCGGCATCGCGGTGGATCTGTAGCCACTTCATGGGCATCGATTTTTTGTCGATGCGCAGACGGAGCCAGGTGCCGATGCCGCCGTCTAGATCCTCGGGGCCAAAGTTGTCGCCGGTGGGGTCAGCAGGTGTCACCCAGCCGACGGATACCTCTTCACTTGCTGCATTCTCAATCGTTCGAAAGCGATGCACAGAGAGGTGCTCCGCGAACGAGTCATCCTTCGGATCGACGATCGTGCCTTGCCAGAAATACGGCACCATACCGCCGCTTTTTCGAATCGCTGCCATGACCACTAGCGAACCGGTGAGGTCGGATCAGTGCCACACGAATCGCCGCGCAAGATGACGTTACTTGCGTCTTTTTCGGATGTTAAGTCTTATCCAGCAAGTCTTAACACCTTGGGTTTCCCGGGCTAAGCGGGCGTGAGCCGTGTGCTTACTTGCCCGGGGCCTTCTTGATAGGCGCTTGCTTCAGCGGTTTGGCGTTCGCGTTGCTGTCTGCTGCCGCATCTGAGTCTTGCGGAATTGGCTGCGTCAGCGATTTCAAAGTCTCGCGGAGCGTGGCGATTTGCGCCTTGATGGTTTTGCTTCTGTCTTGGTTGGTGTCGCCAATCTTTTCGAGTTCGGTCTGGAGCTCCTGGATCTGCGATGCGAGTTGCTGCGCAGGCGTCTTCCGCTGCTTGGCCGGCTTGAACAGCGCCGGAAGTAGATCGAGCACTGCTTGGTCGCGCACGAGCACATCTATCTGGCCTGAGTTGACCTTGAATTGTGCATCTTTCATCACCTGCTTGTCGGCTGAATAGCTGAACTGGACCGCGCTACATACAACCTTGTCAAACTTCGCTTGGGCGCCCTTCTCGTAGCTGTTGACCCTGAGGACCAAGTAGCCGTTGATTGTGCGGAACGGACGTGCGTTCTTGCCTACTTCGGTTGTGAACGCGATGTATTCAAAGTATGGGCCGAGGATCGAGTTGCGGGTGACTTCGACGACGCCGTCGAGAGTGGCACCTTGAACGCTGCCGAACTCCTTGGCAGCGTTTTCGAATGTCTTCTTGCCGCTATCGATCAATTCGAGGTTCTCGGACAGATTGATCTCGCCTTCATTCTCAATGAACTGGCTGGCAACTGCTTCGATCCGAATCATGTCGAAAAGGACCCTTTGCGCACGCAGTGCATTGGTGTCCTTTGGGTTTGACTCAACAAGGTAGGCCATGGCTTGGTCATAGGCTGCTTGCGAGATCGCTCGGCCATTGACCATCAACATGGCAGTGTTGCCGCCAAAGTTCATTTCTGCGGCTGTGCCGATGCGAGCGAACTTACGCTGCACGCGTGGCGCAGCGATTGGCACGGCGCTTGCCGGCTTGCCGGCATCGATTGACTTGAAGACTGGGGTTGCTCGGACCAGCTTCGCTGACAACAGCGACTTCGCTTGTTGCACGCGTTCGGTCACATATTGGATCTCTCGCTTGAGGCGCGCCTTCTCTTTATTTAGCTGCTCAAGTTGCTGGGCCGGTGACTGCGGCTTGGCAGTCGGGCTCTGAGCGGCCGGTGCTGGCAGCTTCTTGGCGGGCAAATCCTTGAATTGGGCGGGGAGAGCGGCGGCCAGCGCGAGTGGCGCCAACATAGCGATGCGAAGGAACATGGGCGATTACTGAATCAATCGGGTAACTGGACTTACAGATCAAAGAGGCGAGCCGTGCAACGCGCAAGGGCCGTGGAAGCTCCGTGTTTTGATCCGAGCTATTGCTATCGACCACTTCTAGGGTGTGGGTTGGGGGCAATGTGATCGAAAATGTTCAGCTGAGGCTCCGACGACCTTGTCCAGAAGTATGGCAGCGGTGTAGTGCCCCAGCGGCATGTCCAGACGTTCGGGGCGGCCAAGCCCTTCCCACAGAAGGGTTTGGTGCCGTCGAGGCACGACTGTGTCGAATGCCGCACTGACGAATAGAACGTTCTCAGTAGGAACACTTGGAGCAAAATTCGACGGTTCGTAAGTCAGCGATTGGACGAGTTCCCAATGCAGGCTGTCGCGGCTGATGCCATCGGTCTCTTGGCGCCATTTTCGCCAGTTTTGGACTTTGCCCTCACTGCTGATGAGCAGGAGGTTGGCCAGATCAGCACCCGCCAAGCAAATGGCCACTCCGTGAAGATCGGGGTCGATTGCCGCCAAGACCGTAGAAATGATGCCACCTAATGAGATTCCGAGCACGTGAAGTGACGGCGGGGCAGCCTCGGTGCTGCGCAGCCACTTGAGCAGCATGCGTTGATGCAGAACTGTACGGTGAAAGAGTTGGTTGAGCTCGGGGCCCCTTTGCGGTGGTGACAAGGCGCGGCCAGCGCGCGCGCAGAAGGCAACGTCGAAGCCGTAGCCTCTGAGTTGCTGTGCAACGATGTTCATCAACTCTTTGCCGCCAGCCAGGATTGGCACGAGTAGCACCATGGGGCGGGCAACAGGTGCGGCTGTATCTTTTCGCGTGACGCCAGCTGTAGCACGTCCGTCATTGGGCGTTCTAAGTGAGCAGCGCTGGACTTCGAAGAGCACCTCCTCGCCATTGCCGACCAGCTTGCCGGACTGGAAGCCATTCTCGGCCGTCTTCAAGTCGACCAGTGTTGGCATCGCTATGGCTGGCTGCATCTTCTGCAGAGTTGGGCGCGCATACCTTGGGGCTAGGCTAGTCGTGCATGCCGTTGGGCATACGACAAGCAGGATCGCCGAGAGCACGGCCGGGCGCAGGCGTAAGCGTCTGATCTGGCGTCGTCGATAAGACTTTTTGAATGATGGTGCCACGCGACTTCGAATTCTAAAAAGTGTGTACAGCGTAAAGCAGCAAGCCTGGTTCTCCGTCCATCGGCGATTCGAACAACGAATATAGTGACGAGGTAGATAAGAAATCCATGTTGTCACCGGCGGCGAGATGGACGCTCATGTTCTGTGATGGACGGTAGATCAGATCACTGCGGATACCCGAGTTGCCGGTTTCGTAGTTAGTGCGCGCTCGCAGCGTGAAGTTGATCGTTCTGCTTAAGTTAAAGTCGAGTGATAGCTTGGCGTAGGCTTGGCTAGAGCCCACTCGCACCCCGGAATAGTGGATGTACACTAATTCCATTGGGTCTCTGTAGTCGCGGGTATGTATTCGTAACGAGAACCTGCCTAGCTGGCGGCGGTCACCGTGCGCTTGGCGGTATGGTTCCGTCAGCGGCACGTGATCGGAGCGGAAGTCTTCGATCAATTCTTCGAAATCACGAACAATTGGTAGGCGCCTGGCTAATTGACGCAGGGGTCGTTGCAGCAAGCGTGGGCCGTGTTGCTGGCTCCATTGTTCATGTTCTTCGCGATGGCGTCTCTCGCTAGTCAGCAAGGGCGAGAGTTGCATCTCCGTATCGCGAAAGTCGAAGAAAGGAACCCCAACTTCTCGCCTTACTCGTTGGCGGTCAGTTTCGATCAGGTCATTGCAGAATCGCATTGCCTCTCGTGCAATCGGATCATCGATTGCCTCGAAGTTGATTTGTCCAAGTCGCGTTATATTGGATGGTTCGTCAAAGCTCAGTGCAACGGTCCGCTGGGCCCGTTCGCTTGCAAGCCGGTTCGCATTTTTCGAGATTCGGGGTTCGGCTCGAACTTCGTCCGCACCCCGAAATCTGTCATCTGGAGGCAAGTATTCAAGACCGATACGAAGCACGGTCACTGAGGCGAGCGAGATCTTCGAAAGGCCGTTTGCTGTGGTGTTCGGTCGAGCCGGCTGCGTAGCGCAGCTGGCTAATAACGTTGCCAGTATTAGGCAAGTTGAGATGCCACGGCGGGATCTCACGTACGAACTACCTCTTGTTGTAAAATGACTCTCAATGACAAGCTTCTGATCGGCTTGTCTAAGCTGCATACGCAGCTGAAAATAATGTCTCAAACCATTATAGTTCAGAGACTAGTGCTGGTTACGTGTTTGCGTTTAGATCGACACAGCAACCTGCCTAGCGGCGCCCGCAAAGGCCCTATCGCAAGGGCTTTTTGGGTGCGCTTAGCTATCGAGCGCGCGACGCCTTAATCCGTCGCTCGGGTTGAAGCGTGGGCCAATGCTGCGGCTCAGTTCATCCAGCTTTGAGACGATTGTAGCCAGCCCTTCTTCCTGAGCGAAGCGGGTGATGCCGCCGGTGAATGGTGGAAAGCCAATTCCCATGACCAAGCCTAGGTCGAGGTCTTGTTGACCTTCGACGAGGCCTTCTTCGAGACAGCGGTAGGCCTCGTCTACCAGTGGATAGATCAGTCGTTGCAGAAGTTCGGGTCTCGTAGCAGTGCGTGCCGGCGTGCCACGCAGAGTTTGCAAAGCTTGAATTACGGCACGGCCTGGACCTGCACTCTTGCCATCTTTGCTATAGATGCCGCCGCCAGTTTTTTGACCTAGCGCGTTTGCTTCAACCATCGCTCCGAAGAGCCTGCATGGCTGCATGCGTTCGGGGAATGCTTCCTGCATCACGGAACTGACCTTGTCGGCGACATCAAATCCAACTTCATCTAGCAGGCGGCAAGGTCCCATTGGCATGCCGAAATCCAGCATCGCACGATCTATTGCTTCCGGGCTCGTGCCCTCGAGCAACATGCGTGCAGCTTCATTGATATATGGAGACAAGCAGCGGTTGACTAAGAACCCCGGAGAGTCTTCGACAACGATTGGAAACTTGCCTAACCGCAATGCCAGTCGGCATGCAGAGGCAACAACTCCGTCGCTGGTATGCTTGCCGCGAATGACCTCGACTAGAGGCATCTTCTCGGGCGGATTGAAGAAGTGGATGCCGACTACGCGTTCGGGGTGCTTGACCTGCTCTTGCATCGCAGTGACAGACAAGGAGCTTGTATTCGTCGCCAAGACGGCATCGTGAGGAAGTCCATGAGCGATTGCATCGCGCATAAGCCGCTGTTTTACGGGCAGGTTTTCAACGACAGCTTCAATCCAAAGGTCGGTGTTGCACAAATTGCCAAGTGAGGTCGAAACAGCTAGGCGATCTTGCGTTGCGGTTGCTTCATGCGGCTGGATACGACGTCGCTTGAGTAATTTGTCGAGTCCCTTTTGTAGGCGCATTTTTGCTGAGGCAAGTGGCTCGATGGCCATGTCACACAGGCGGGTTGCCATACCTTTGGTTGCAAGTTGGCCAGCAATTCCTGCGCCCATGGCACCGCCACCAATGACGAGCGCACGATTAAGATTCTTAGCCTGAGCGTGCTTGCCAAGGCGCTTTTGTCGTTCGGTCAAAAAGAACAGATGAACCAAACCCTTACTGACCTTAGTGACGATCATGTCACCGAGTGCCGTTGCTTCTCTAGCGAAACCGTCTTGGGGTTGTAGTCGTAAGGCGTCAACGCAACACTGAAGGGCGCGCTTGGGCGCTGGGTAGAAGCGTGCTTGTCCTTTGTTCAGCGCCTTGTTCGCTGCGCGGATCGCCAGTTTTCTTAATGGCGTGTGGCTGAGCCAATACGCCAAGCCGCGAAGCTTGCGTGGCTTTGCCTTGCTGTTCTTTTCGTTGAGTTTATCGATTTCTTGGCGCGCAGCTTTCAGCAGTTTGGTTGCAGGTACGAGTCGATCGATGATGCCGGCCCTTAGGGCTTGTTTGCCGCGTAGCAACTTTCCATTGAGGATTAACTCGAGCGCCTTTGGCAGACCAACTAAGCGAGTCAGATTCTGTGTTCCACCAAAGCCTGGAATGATGCCGAGTTTGACCTCGGGTAGTCCTATTTGGGTGGATTTGGCATCGCTAGCGATGCGCACATCGCAGAAAAGCGCCAGCTCAAAGCCGCCTCCAAGGCACGGCCCTTCGATCGCAGACACGACTGGAACCTTGATGTTTTGCAACTTGGCAAAGACAGATTGACCGCGAATGGCGGCCTCTTTTCCTTTGCTTGCGTCGGTGATGTCACGGATCAAATTCACATCAGCGCCGGCGCAAAACATGTCTGGCCCAGGGCCAGTAACGATCATCCCCCGAAGGCCATCATGTCGGATCAGTTGTTCGATTGTGGCTTCGATTTGTTCGATGCGCGCTTCGGTCAATGTGACCATCGCCTCATCAGGTCGACCCAAGCGCAAAGTTGCATAGCCGTCTGTGACCGTCAGCCTTACGTCATGCAATTCGACTTGCTGCACAGCAGCTGCTGCAGAGTCCTGATCGGTGACTTGTTTGTCGACAGTGCTCATGCTGCCTCCAATACAATGGCCTGACCTTGGCCGCCACCAATGCAAAGTGTGGCTAAGCCATACCGAGCGTCTTGTAGGCGAAGCTCGTGAGCTAGCGTCAGTAGCAAGCGTGCACCAGTTGCTGCGATTGGGTGTCCAATTGCGATCGCGCCGCCGTTGACATTGACCTTCGTGGGATCGATTGCGCCAATTGCCCCTTCGAGTCCAACGACGTCACGACAATAGGTGTCGTCTGCAAATGCGTCGATGCAACCGAGCACCTGCGCAGCAAATGCTTCATTTAGCTCTATTAGATCAATATCATCGAAGCGAATACCTGCGCGATCAAGAGCAAGCGGCGTCGCGTGCACTGGCCCGAGCCCCATTGTTTTTGGAGATAGCGCAGCGGTCGCCGTTGAACGAATGATCGCCAGTGGTTCTAGGCCAAGTTGTTTTGCCTTTGACAGCGATGTCACCAGCAGTGCCGTTGCACCATCTGTCACTTGACAGCTGTTGCCTACCGTTACATCGCCTTCACGCCGATCGAATACTGGGCGAAGTTTTTGTAGTGCCTCAATGCTCTGCTCCATGCGGATGCCGTCGTCGAGTTGTACAGCATCTTGGAACTTCGGTGGCGCAATGATGGGGGCGACTTCCCGGTCGAAGCGATTGCTGCGCATGGCAGTTGCAGCTCTTTGGTGGCTCTGTAATGCGTATGCATCCATCTGCGTGCGGTCGATACCAAATCGCTGGGCAACAAGTTCTGCTGTATTTCCCATCATCAACCCTGTGGTTGAATCGGTTAGGCCTTCCATTATGGCGATGCGTGGCTTCAGTGCACTTGGTCGGAAGCTCATGACGGTGCGCAGGCGTTGCGGCAAAGACTTTGCTTTGTTCAGGCGTGTGAAGAACCGCACCATTTGCGGGCCCATCATCAGCGGAAAGCTGCTCATCGACTCGGTTCCACCGACCAGAAACACATCGCCTTCTCCAGCTGCAAGTTTTTGCTTGGCTGCTGCTACGGCTTCCATGCCAGAGGCACAGTTACGCATGATCGTGACAGCTGGTGTGGTTTCCGGAACGCCAGCACGTAATGCAGCGACCCGTGCAATGTTGGCTTCGCGGGCATCTGGGCCGGCACAGCCAAGAATGACTTCGTCAATTTCTTCGCGGCGGATCCTCGTGCGGTCCAGTAGCTCTCGGAATGCATGTGTTGCTAGGTCGGCAGCAGATGCTCCTTGAAGGGCACCATTGACCTTGCAAAAGGGAGTTCGCAGTCCAGCGACGATCGCCATACTGAGCGAGCCATAGCTGGAGTTGCTCATACTGTCGGCCTCGCATCGAGGAATCGCTTCTCCTTCATTTCCGTTTCCATACCGATTTTTCGCAGCATCGATTCCAGTCCGAGGAACTCGATCTGATTTGGAGAGATCTCCAAGCGAGTCTTGAACAACTCCTGCACGTGGCCAGCAGCTAGTTCTTCGCTGCAGCCTGATTTGACCGATAGGTGCACGACCATTTCGTCAACTTCATGAGGGTCATCGTCTTTCTTGCGAAGCTCGATTTGCCACTCTTCGACCTCTGGCATTGCTCCAAGGAGCATGGCGGCATCTTCGAGGTTGACTAGTGTGCCCTTCACCTTCAGAAGCTGTAGGTCTTTGAGGCTCGACTCACGTGTCAAGTCACTGCTGATGCGAGGAATGGTCCGGCCACAATGAGGGCAAGGATCGTATTGCAAGCCACCGCGTACGCGGTCACCAGTGCGGTAGCGGAAGACAGTGCTTGCGCGTGCTTGAAGCGGTGTGAACACCAGTTCGCCATCTTCACCATCAGGCAGAACTTCACCGGTCTCCGGGTTGATGACTTCGAAGATGGCGAGATCGGGATACAGATGGTAGCCGGTGTATGCGTTGTCTTCGGTGGGGCACTCAGCAAACGCCATCCGTGCTTCGGTGAACCCATACGTGCCAAAGACTTTGACGTTATGAGCTCCTGCTGATGCCAGTAGCTCAACGATTTTGTTCTTCAGGCCAGGTGGGACTCTTTCGGCTCCAAGCACAACGCATTGGATAGACGACAGGTCAAGGCCTTCAGCGACTGCGCGGCGCAGTAAGTGGTAGACGTAGCCCGGGACGCCGATCAGCGCATCGGCGCGTAACCTAGTCATCGCCCGCAGGTCTCCACCTGATCCCATGACCTTGCCACCTCCTGTGGACAGAGTCATCATGCCGGTCGCCTGACCAGCAAAGAACACTTGCCAGAATGCTAGGTGCGGTGCGTAGGGGAAGACGTTCGCTATTCGGTAGTCTGGATCTAGGCCCATCACGTCTACTAGGCGCGAGCCGGTTTCGTGAAGGTTCTGGATGTCGTGTGGCGAATAGAAAAAGGGTACAGGCTCCGCCGAACGCCCTGTTGTGAACGTCATGAAGCTGGGGGCAAACTCGTCACGCACGCGCTTGCGAGCGGCAGATGCCCCTTGTGTCCATTTTTGCCACAGCAGCGGAAGCTTCTTCTTTAAGCCCCATGCTTTCTTCAATCCTGCCGGGTCTGGCTGGAGAATGAATTGCTTGAAGCGTTGCGGATCTTCCTCCGTCGGCAGTAGATCTAGCTTGCTAGAAGTCGGTATACGACGTAGGTCGTCAACCGTCTTAATGTGTTCTGGTCTAACACCATTCGCATCAAAGAGCGCCCGGTAGTAAGGCGAGAAGGGATAGAGATACTCGCGCACGTAGCGCTGAAGCAGCGCGTTTTGGGCCGCGCGTTGTTCGGCGCGCGGCAATCGTTGTAGTCGTTGCCAAGCCGTCATCTGTTTGATGTCCTCCTATTGATACTTACTAGTCTTCGACCGCTGCGGGTTGCGTCCTTCAGGCAACATCGCCTTACGGTCGATCTAATTAAGGGCGCTTGCGCTGCGGTTCCGTAGCCATGGCGGCCTTGTACAATTGTGAGTCAATACAAAGGACATCAGGAAAATCGTCAAAACGGGCCCTCTCATGAGAGCCCGTCAGATTCTGATGTAGATTTGCCGCCGGATCAGTCGGTTTCTGGTGCTCGGGATCGGCATAAGCCACGGCGTACTGTGCTAGTGCTCGGTGGCGGAGGTATGCGTGGGTTCTGCCACATCGGTATTGTGCGTGCGATTGAGCGCTTAGGTCTGCAGGTCGATGAAATTGTCGGTACCAGCATGGGAGCGGTAATGGGGGGATTGCTGGCTGGTGGCAATGACAGCCACCAAATGGAGCAAGCCGCCCTAGACGTGTCACTAAAAGACTACTTCCGTTTAAACCTCGTCAAGTTCTTCACGCGTGGCTACCGACATGCGTCGGTTTACAAAGGCAAGGCGTTCAAAGAACTGCTGAGTGATTGGTTGCCACAGCAGTCGTTTGAGGAACTGACAAAGCCGTTTTTCTGCAATGCACTGTCTCTCACAGATGGTGCGACACGGTTCTTTGGCCTACCTGGTTCAGAAAAGATTCGCGTTGCGGATGCGGTGTACGCCAGTGCTTGCCTACCGACTATCTTTGAACCTGCAGCGATCAACGGTGATCACTATATCGACGGTGGAATGACCGAAACGCTTGCTTTGCGCATTGCAAAGGCTCGCGATGCAGATCTGGTTATCGCGATCGATTTGTCTCATCGAGACCTGCAAAAGAAGGCTCCCTACAAGGCAACCTTGCCACATATTCTCTATCAAACCTATGAGGTGATGGGGTTGGCGCTCAACGAGAACAACCTTCATCAATTCGTGGATGATAAGACGGTGTTGATAAAGCCGAAGGTTTCGCACTTGCCGTTACTTGAGATGCCGGATGTGACTGATGTTGTGCGCATTGGTGAGCGCGAAGCTATCGAAGTGCTAACGACGCATCCGTTGACTCGTTATCTATGCGATCCGAGCGTTGTCGCCGAGGAAGATCGCAGAGTTCAGCGCCCGCGCGACCACGTGCATCTTGACGTTGATATGAACTCATGCATCCATTGCGGAATCTGTGCGTCTACTTGTGTGACGCAGGGGTTTGCCTCGGTGCCGATCGGCAATGTTGTTCGCAAACTGCATAACTACGAGTGCACGCGCGATATGGCTTGCGAGCGCAACTGTCCGACCGGTGCGATTCGGTTACGGAACCTGTAGCCAGCGCCTATGCGCTGATCGCGCGAGGTTCCAGAATCTGCAGATTGCTCTGATCGTGTCTCCCAATGGTTAGGCGAGCCCGTTGCTGCTTTGCTGCCGGCGATATGCGTTTTGAAGAGCCATGCTGCTGTAGCCTGAAGTTCGTTGTGGCAAGGTCTCGAGGTCCTCGCTGAGGTTCTCGGGTGGATGTGTAAAGTTTTCCTCTGCAGCTGTTTATGGATATTTTTTCGCAGTGGTGACGTTGGCTGCCAGCAGCGATATTTGCAGGGTGACCCCGGTTGTTTGCCAAAATGCTGGATCGATATGGGCGCGATAAAATTATTTGCCGCGACTTCCTAACGGTTGGTTCAGATTGATTGCGCGAAACGGCAAGTGTTGCGGCTGAATCTCGCTAGGCTCGGCTACTTGGGTTCGTCGACTGCCCCCTTGCGGTTGGTACCTGTGGCATGCAACCTGTCCTTCGCCTCCGCATGAAACGTTCGACCATAATCATTCTTATTCTCGTCACCGCCGGCATTGGCGGGGGCATTTGGAAATATCTGCGACCTGCCGATCCGGTGAAGGTTGCGGTTGCGAAAGTCGAGAAGGTGCCGCTACTTCGCTCCATTGTCTCTGCGACTGGGGAGATTAAGGCCAAAGAGTTTGTCGATATACAGGCGGAAGTGGCAGGTGTGATCATCGAGCTTCTGGTCAAGGAGGGGGACACTGTCGAGCAAGGCGATGTGCTTCTCAGGCTCGAAGACCTGCAGCTGCAGGCCGAAGTTGATTCCGCACGGGCGCAGGTTGGTGCCAGTGAGGCGGATGCGCGCAACGCCGAAGTTGGAGTCGCAACTGCGGAAGCAAATCATGCTGCCGACGCAGTAGCCCTAGCCAACGCCAAGGTCGAATCGATGCAGTCGCAGACATCGAAAGAGCGTGCGCTGTCTTCATTCAAACGAAAAGAAGAGATGTTCAAGAGAGGCTTGATTGGCCGCGAAGCATTTGAGGTTTCGGCTGCGGAGGCGAGGCTCGGCGAACAGCGCTTTGACTTTGCTAAGGCGCGCATCAACCAAGCAGAAGCAAGTCTTCGGGCAGCGGTGACACGTGTCGATGCGGCCAAGGCAATGTGCGATGCCTCGAATCGACGGCTGGAGGCGCAAAAGGCGTCGTTGCTGCGGACGATCGACATTGCTAGTAAGACCGTTTTACGAGCGCCGCTATCAGGTTTGGTGACCGCTTGCAACGTGGAGAAAGGCGAACGCGCTGTCCCAGGTATCCAAAGCAGTCCGATCGCCACGTTGATGACGATTGCGGATATGTCGGTAATTGAAGCCGAGATCCAAGTTGACGAAGCCGACATCGTCTCTGTCCAGCTTGGTGCCAAGGCCATTGTCGAGGTCGATGCCATCCGTGATTTAAAGCTGTCGGGGGTGGTGACAGAAATTGGTCAGAGCCCGATCGTCAGTACGGACAGCCAGCAGGGCAAAGAGTTCAAAGTGGTGGTGCGACTGAACTCGCCACCTGAGGAATTGCGTCCAGGATTTACGGCAACTGCCGAAATCGAAACAGCCACGCGTCGCGACTGTCTGGTCTTGCCTTTGCAGGCCCTGACGATGCGGGAGCGAGATCGAGACGATGCTGGCAAGTTGATTGTGCCTGACCGGCCAATCGAAGGTGACGAGGCGTTTGCATCCGAACGAAGCACCTCGCGCAAAAAGAAGGAAGAAGTCGAAGGCGTGTTCTTACTCGTTAATGGCGAGGCCCGATTCCGTGAGGTTAAGACCGGTATTACCGGTGAGATGGACATCGAGGTGCTCAAAGGTCTCAGTGATGGTGAAGAAGTCATCACCGGACCGTTCAAGGAGTTGCGCAAGCTTAGTGAGTGGGATCGAGTCGTCATCGACGAGAAGCGTCAAAACCCGGCTATCTCCGCTCGCAATCCGTAAGGAGTAAATCATGACGGATGCTGTGATTCGGACCGAAGGTCTGACCCGTTCTTTCTCAATGGGGACGACGACTGTGCGCGCCCTTCGAGGGATCAATCTGACGATTGAGCGCGGCGAATACGTTGCGATTATGGGGCCGTCAGGATCCGGTAAGTCGACTTTGATGAACCTGATTGGTTGCCTCGATACTCCGACTGAGGGTCAATATCACCTCAATGGAACTGCAGTTGCTCAGTTGGCAGAGCATGACTTGGCGCGCATCCGCAACAAAGAGATTGGCTTTGTCTTCCAGTCATTCAACCTGTTGGCGCGTGCGACAGCCCTTCGCAACGTGGAGTTGCCGCTAATTTATGGCGGCATCACGGCGCGGGAGCGACGAGAGCTTGCCGCGGAGGCGCTGCGAGAGGTCGACCTTGCTGACCGAATGGACCATCGCCCGAACCAGTTGTCGGGTGGCCAGCGTCAGCGAGTCAGCATTGCGCGTGCGCTCGTGACCAAGCCTGCATTGTTGCTTGCGGATGAACCGACAGGAAATCTCGATTCCAAAACTTCGAAAGAGATCATGTCGTTATTCCAGCGCCTTTATGAAGCCGGCAACACGATTGTTGTTGTTACCCACGAGCGTGACATTGCTGATCATGCGCAGCGTATCGTTACGATACGTGACGGTGTGGTCGCAAGTGATGAGCGAAGCGCCTGGTCAAGCTCTGAGGCCGGCTCGCGGTGAACCTCGTTGAGGCTACACGGCTGGCGGTCGAGTCTATCTGGGCGAATAGACTGCGTTCGTTTCTAACGTTGCTTGGCGTGATTATCGGTATCGCGTCGATCGTTGCGACGTTCGCCGTGATTCAAGGTCTCAATAAATACGTCGAAGAGAAGCTGTCGAATCTTGGCCAGGGCGTGTTCACCGTGCAGCGCTTTGGGATCATCACAAATCGCCAAGACTTTTTAGACGCCATACGCCGGAATCGGCCGCTGCGACGAGAAGATGCATATGCAGTGCGCGATCGATGCACTAGTGCGAGCAATGTTGCATGGCAGGTGCGATCGACCGCTGACTTGAAGCGGGGCGCCAATGAATTACTGGGTGTTGAGATTGGCGGTATCACGCCAGGAATCTTGGAGATCGAGCCTTTTGATGTCGCCGACGGCCGGATCATCCTGCCCTTTGAAGATCAGCGTGCCGTCCCGGTGGCTTTTATTGGCAGTGATGTTGCCGACCGACTTTTTCCCGGTGTAGATCCTCTTGGCAAAAAGCTGAGGATTAAAGGCACCTCGGTAAAGGTTGTTGGCATTGCCGAGAAGAAGGGCGCTTTTATGGGCTTCTCGCAGGACAACTTCGTCAAGATCCCATACGGCCTGCATCGTAAGCTATATGGCACCTCGCGGTCGATTCGGATCAGTGTACAAGCAGCTGATTCGAGCCGTATGGATGACACGATGGATGAGGTGCGGGCGGTATTGCGTGCGCGCCATCATCTACGGCCAGCCGATGATGATGACTTTGACATCCTGACATCGGCAGGGATTAACGACCTCTGGAAAAGTATGACGGCCACGATCTTTAGCATCGCGATCTTCGTTGTTGGCATTTCATTGGTCGTTGGCGGCGTCGTGATCATGAACATCATGTTGGTGTCCGTGATTGAACGCACTCGCGAGATCGGCGTACGCAAAGCCGTTGGTGCTCGTCAGATTGATATTGTGCAGCAGTTCTTGATCGAGTCGATCTTGCTTAGCTGTATCGGTGGCGCTGTTGGAATAGCCATCGCGTTTGGAGCAGCTGAGTTGCTGTCCATTTACACTCCATTACCTGCCGAGTTCCCGATGTGGGCACCAGTCGCCGCATTCGTGGTCTGCACGAGCATCGGTGTGTTTTTTGGCATTCATCCGGCAAAGCGCGCAGCCAATCTTGATCCGATCGATGCGCTGCGGACGGAGTAACTCATGCCATTACGATTACCACGTTCATTGCAATCGGCTTGGGAGAACACCAGCCTTGCGTTTGAGACGCTGCAAGCCAACCGCTTCCGATCATTCCTAACCTCTCTTGGTATCTTTATCGGAGTGCTATTGGTGGTCACCGTTGCGTCGGTTCTCAATGGCTTTCGTCAGTCTGTCGTCGATCAAGTCGAGCAGTTTGGGACCAACAACATCTACATCCATCATCGCCCTTTCATAAAGATCGGTCGTCTTTCGCGAGAGATGCGGTTGCGGAAACCGTTGAAGATCGACGATGCGTGGGCGGTGCGAGACAAATGTCCGTCTGTTGAAATCTTAACTCCAATATTGGAGGCGCCGACTTTCTTGACGCGTGCCAGCTATCGAGATGAAGAGGTCGACACCCCCGATTTGCGTGGCACATATCCAGAGGATATGGAGGTCGCCAACCGGGTCTTGAAAACAGGTCGCTACTTTACAGCGCAAGAAAACCGTCATCGTTCGGCGGTGGTCGTTCTCGGTCACTCTGTCGATGAAGCACTGTTTCCCGGCGGTGGTGGGGTAGGCAAGAAGGTGACTATCGACGGGCGAAAGTTCACGGTTATCGGAACGCTCGAAAAGCTGAAGGCCGGACCGTTCGGTAGCGACAATGAAGACGACGCAGCGTTTTTGGCTCCGTTTCAGACGGTGCAAAGTTGCTACCCAGGTGCAGATGACCTCTACATCTCAGTGCGCAGCAAGTCGGGCTTGATTGAGCAAGCGAAAGACGAGATCGAGCAAGTGCTGCGACGTCGTCGTCGGGTGCGTTGGGATGAAGACAGTAACTTTGAGATGGCGACCTCTGATAGTTTGATCAAGTCGTTTGATGACATCGTATTTGCGGTGCTGGCGGTGATGTTCTTGTTGTCGACGGTTGGCTTCATGGTTGGTGGAGTTGGCGTGATGAACATCATGTTGGTCTCGGTTCGGGAGCGAACGCGCGAAATTGGCCTGCGTAAAGCTGTTGGTGCGCGGCGAGGAGATATTCTCGGACAGTTTCTTGTTGAGGCGATTGTGCTTTGCACCATTGGTGGAGTTGCCGGCCTGCTTGTGGCCGAAGGCTTGCTGAACTTAATAGCCCTCGTGATGCCGAGCTTGTCCTCAGCGACGCCGTGGTGGGCACGCTTATTTGCGTTCGCTGGCTCTGGTGGCGTTGGCTTGTTCTTCGGCTTGTGGCCGGCATGGAAAGCCGCCAGTTTAGATCCGGTCGAAGCACTTCGTTACGAGTAACAGGCTGAGCCGTATCCTGTCATTTGCTGTCGGCCAATAAGCGCCCACATGCAGAAGCGGCGTGGTTGCTTACAGTAAGCGAGCTTTGCTAGCGCGTGACGTGCTGCGTTCGATGCCAATCGCATGGAGCCCTTGCTCATTGGCGGTTGCTAGTGCTGTCCCCGTGCCGCAGAACGGTGCTACGATGGTCTTTGCGCAGGCGTGATCCTTGAGCCATTTGACTGCAAAGTTTGCGACATCTCGTCCCATAGCGCGTGGCCAAGCCATCTCGCCAAGTTGCGGTAGAATGTCTGGCGTAGCGTTGTCACGATTGCTGCGCAGTTCGGGTGCGAAGCACAACACATGGGCATATCCGGGTCGTGTGTTGGTGGTTATGCCTATGGGGGCACGCAACACGTTCTTATGCCAAATCAGTTTGCATTTGGTTCGCTCTGCGGCCTGTTGCAGCAGAAACGACTTGTCGATCCAGACGCCGTCATGCTTGATGTCGGTTTGGAAGAATACAGCCGCCGACTGTTGTGGCGTCTTTTGCATGACCAGCTCTGCGGCGTTGCAGAACCATTCGCGCCACTTGGCTAGGTTGTCATGCTGAAACTCGTCGACGTTAGGCAGCGACGTAACAATTGCAGAGTCAGCTGGTAGTTCGTTTTGCTCGAGCCATGCAATGGCATCTGCCTCATGAACGGTCCGAGTTGGTGTCACGAAGCTGACCCAGTTTCGCCAGCGGGCTTAATGCCTAGTGCATTGAGGTGCTCTGGATGATTCTGTGCAATACCCTGGTAGGTTGCAGCTAGCTCGAGCGCTCCGTGCATGTCGCCGGGCCAGCATTGATAGGCACAGCGCTTGGTCAGCTGAACTGCAGCGGCAGGGAGCGCTGCCATCTTGGTGGCGCGTTCCCGGGTGACATCGATCAACTGCTCGTCGTCAACGACTTCGTGCACGAGGCCGATGCTGAGCGCTTCGTCGCTTTTTAATATGCGAGCGTTCATCATCATCTCTAGGGCGCGGGGAAAGCCGACTGTGCGTGCTAAGAAGAAGGCTCCGCCGTCGCCAGGCACAAGGCCAACTGCTGCAAAGGTCGAACCCATCTTTGCTGACGCCGCAGCGATCCGAATGTCGCACATGCAGGCGAGGTCAAGCCCAGCACCGATTGCAGCGCCATTGATTGCCGCAAACAGGGGCTTGCGGAAATTGGCGATCCGTCTTGGTATCGACTGGATGCCATCTAGATAGCGCCTTCTCAGCTCATTGGGATCGCCGGCGAACATGCCGGACCTTGTCTTCATCGCCTTGACGTCACCGCCAGCATGAAAGGCTTGGCCATTGCCGGTGAGGATTGCACAGCGGACCTTTTCGTCCTGCTCTGCTTCGTCGAGCGCCGCTACGAGTTGTTGGCACATCTCGTCGCTGTAGGCATTGCGTGCCTCTGGTCGATCGAGGGTGATCGTGGCGAGGGCGGAATCGACGGCTAGCGTTACGTGTTGTGGAGCGGTTGTCACAGGGACAGCGAAGATATCGCTAGGCTAGTTCTTGCCTAGGTTCAGTTTGGATAGCTGCGATGCGAATGGGTTTGCCGTCGCTTCTTTGGGGCCAAAGTCTCGTTGACCGGAGTCTATTCGGCCACGTTGGGGGCGCTGGCCGCCTTGACGATGCTGACCACGACTGTGCTCGCCACGCTGCTGGTTGCCGCGACGCTGCTGGTTGTCACGCTGCTGGTTATCACGTTGCTGTGGGCGCTCACTGCGGGCGTCTCCCCCTGCTTCGATTGCTTCGCGTAGCTTCATGGTCAACGCGATGCGATTGCGTGGGATATCGATTGCAGTGACTTTGACCTTCACAATTTGTCCAGCCTTGACTACCTCGCGCGGATCTTCCACGAATTGGTCTGAGAGCTGGCTAATGTGGACTAGGCCATCTTGATGAACCCCGATATCGACGAAGGCGCCGAATGCCGTGACGTTGGAAACAACCCCTTCGAGTTGCATGCCTTCTTTTAGATCGCCAATAGACTCTACGCCTTCTTGGAAGGCCGCTGCCTTAAACTCCGGTCGCGGGTCGCGCCCAGGCTTTTCTAGTTCTGCGAGGATGTCAGTGACGGTTGGTAGCCCGAATGTCTCGTCGATGAACGTCTCTGGTTTCAGGGTGCGCAGTAGGCTGCTGTCTCCAAGTAGAGAGCCGACGTCCTTGCCGGTTTCTTTAAGGATGCGTTCGACGACGGGGTAAGCCTCGGGGTGCACGGCGCTGCGATCGAGTGGATCTTTGCCGCCCTGAATCCGCAAGAAACCCGCGGCTTGCTCAAATGCCTTGGGGCCTAGGCGCGACACCTTAAGAAGTTCCTTTCGCGTCTTAAAAGGTCCGTTGGCATCACGGTGGGAAACGATGTTCTTTGCCAGCGTTGTTGATAGGCCAGCAACCCTGCCCAGTAGCGCCTCACTCGCTGTATTCAGATCTACACCAACGTGGTTCACGCAATCCTCTACGGTCGCATCGAGCGAGCGTGCGAGTTGCGACTGGTTGACGTCATGCTGGTATTGCCCCACTCCAATGGCTTTCGGATCAATCTTTACCAGTTCGGCCAGTGGGTCTTGTAGGCGGCGAGCAATCGACACAGCGCCGCGTAGCGATACATCCATGTCGGGGAACTCTCGCGATGCTCTTTCGCTGGCTGAGTAAACAGATGCTCCAGCTTCGCTGACTACTAGTTTTTGTAGTCCGAGTTCAGGATGGGCTTTGATTAGCGCGCCGAATAGGCGGTCGCTTTCTCGTGATCCAGTTCCATTGCCGATCGAGACGACTTCGACGCTGTGCTTTTTACACAGCATCCCTAGCTTGGCTATCGAGCCGTCCCAGTCGTTGCGCGGCACATGGGGGTAGACAGTGTCGGCGGCAAGCACTTTGCCAGTCCGATCGACAACCGCCACTTTGCAGCCAGTGCGTAGCCCTGGGTCAAAGCCAAGGATCGCTTTGGGGCCGGCCGGGGCCGCAAGTAGTAGGTCGCGAAGGTTGTCGGCAAACACTCGAATAGCCTGTTCTTCGGCGCGCTCGCGTAAGCTGCCCATCAAATCCGTTTCGACATGAAGGCAGATCTTCGCCTTCCAGGCTAGGCGTGCGGTCGTAGCCATCCATGCGTCGGCCGGGCGACCTTGGTCACTTAGGCCGAATCGCTCCATTACAAAGCGTTGGCCTTGCTCAGCATCCGCGATCGGGATGTTGGTGTCATCGGAGTCGCTTTGGAACCCGAGAAATGCGTCGAGGCAGCCTTCTTTACGAGCTCGGAAGAATGCGAGCGCACGGTGGCTTGGAACATGCTCAAGCGGTTCGTCGTGAGCGAAATAGTCGCGGAACCGCTGGGCCTCCTGGTCCGTTTCTTTGCCTTTAGAGACCTTGGTTACAACCCTAGACGTCGTGCCGAGCCATTTGCGCACGCGACCAATCAACTCGGCGTCTTCGGCAAACTGCTCGATAAGAATGAAGCGCGCTCCCTCCAGTGCTGATTCTGCGGTTTCGATGCCTTTCTCAGCATCGATGAAAGACTCTGCGAACTTTTTAGGGTCTAGCGTCGCGTCGGCGAGGAGTTGATCTGCAAGTGGCTGTAGGCCTGCCTCGCGAGCGATCATCGCTTTGGTGCGTCGCTTTTGCTTGTAGGGGAGGTAGAGATCTTCCAGATTCTGTTTGGTTGCTGCCTGGTCGATCGCTGCCTGCAGCGAGTCCGTCATCTTGCCTTGTTCTACGATGCTCGCGAGGACTGTCGCCCGCCGAGCTTCTAGTTCGCGCAGATAGGTGAGCCGTTCCTCGAGGCTTCTTAATTGGATGTCGTCCAGGCCTCCCGTGACCTCTTTACGATAGCGGGCGATGAACGGCACTGTCGACCCTTCGTCGATCAGGCTGATGGTCTTTTCGACCTGCTCTTCGCGGACGTCTAACTCTCGTGCAATGCGCGCTTCGATGGTTGCGATCACTAGGTTCTCTGGGGCTCTCGGTTGTTTCGATATGTCGTCGGCTGACCCCGACGATCGCAACACGTTAGCCCCTTGTTGACTAGCGTCCAGCAGCAGACATTTTCTGGTGCTGTCGGCGGCGTCGAAATAATGCGGTCAGCACACCAGCAACAGCTCCGGCTATCCCGCCAATGACCATATTGCCGGTTGTGTTTGTTGGCTCTGCGGCGCCGTCGAATGTGCGTAAGACCTCTTCAATGCTCTGCGTCGCGGTTAAGTCGTCAGCAGAATATTGGCACTCGAAGTATCGCAATTGGTTTTTTTCGGGCACGACATAGATCTCCATGCGCCAAGGCGAGTCGGCATGGTCGTGCTGGAAGTAGAGCCGCAATGATGGCACTGACCAAAGTTGGCTGGTTTCGACTCCTGTGCAGGTCACTGTGACCTCAGGCGTAGACAAGGCGCTTACTAGAGCGTCGCTTAGCTGTTCGACGGAGACCTTGCTCAGTAGTTCGCTGCTCGAAGCTCTAACGGGCGCTAGGTAACTGTTGATCAGTCGCAGCGAGTCGTCGTTAGTTCTTGTTTGGTGCAAAATGACGTGATCGCCGGTGCGCTCTGTGGACTGCAACTCGGTGACTAGGTCCTTAAGGAGCGCTGCTGAAGTCGCTCCGGTTGGGTCTGTCGGGCGATCAGTAGCATCAAGTTCGGCGGCTTGCAAAATGGTCCAGTCCGATCCTGGTTGAATTTGTCCGCTGCTCGAGGGGAATGTGACGCCCTGTGCAGTTAGTTGACCCAGTAATATGAATCCGGCTAGAAGCAAAATACGGTACATGCCGAGGATGCTATTCTCTGGGCGACGAAAAAAACTACCTCTTCAATGGTTCGCGACAACCGTTGCGGGTGGAGTTTCGTAACCAGCTAGTTACTGCGTTGCTTATTGCAACGGAATCAGCATGGGAATCGCGATGGTCGTTACGAGCCAAGTGATGATCGCGAATGGACCACCAAGAACCACATAATCGCGGAATCGGTAGCGGCCTGGCCCCATGACCAAGATTGTCGACTCGTGCGCAAAGGGTGTTACGAACGCTGAGGATACACAGATCGCAACCCCCAGCAGGAAGGGAGCGGGATTGCAGTTGGCCGCCGTGGCCAGTGCTAAGGCGATGGGCGCGAGCAGCACTGCAACAGCCGCATTCTCGATCAGTTGCGTCAGGATTACTGCAAGAAGTAGCAGCGCCGCTAGCAGCACTTCAGGGGAAGAGTTGGCGAACATTTCGACCATCCCCTCTGCAAACCACTGTGCTGTGCCGGTGACCTGAAGAGCAGCCCCGAATGGGATCATGGCGCCGACGATTACCAAGGCCTGAAGATCGATTGCTGCGTAGGCCGAACGCATGCCTACTGTGCCACACAAGACTGCTGCCATTGCCGCGAACGGAATGGCTACCGCCGGTGGAAGTAAGCCAGTCGCGCTTGAGATCACCATGGCAGCCATGATGCCAATCACCAGGAAGGCGTGATGCTTCTGGGCGGTAGGCATCGATTGTGATTCAAGCAAGAGCAAGTTTGGGTTGAGCCGCATGCGCTGTAGCTCAGCTTCATGGCCGACGAGCAGTAGCGAATCGCCACTTTGCAATGCTACGGCCAAGGGACGTTCGCGCAGCGATTTACCACGTCGACTGATTGCTAGCGGACTAACGCCATAGCGATGATGGAAGTCGAGGTCTCGCAAACTCTGGTGCAGCAATTCACTGTCTGGCGGCAAGATTGCTTCGACCATGCATAGGTCGGCAGAACGTAGTGTCTTGTCGTCGACCTTAAGTTCTTCTTTAACGCTCAGGCCTGTGCGTAAGGCTTCCGTGATGGCGGTTATGCGTCCTTGGATAACAAGCACATCCTCCGGCATCACTTTGAGCCATGGGTTGGGTGGCAGGAAGTCCTTGCCTCGGATGATTTGCAACACCGTGACGTCTTTGCCAGGAAGGTCAACTTCGCCAAGGGTCTTACCAATGATGTCGGAGCCAGGTTCCGCCATGGTCTCGGTCAAGAACTCGGCAACCTCATAGCGACTTTCGAGTGATGGGCTGGTCGCAGCTTTGGGCAGAAATCGTCGTCCGACCAAAGTGAACCACGTTATGCATGCCAGAAAGACTGCGGCGCCGATTGGGGCAAATGCGAAGAAGGCCAACCCTTCGCCGGTGTGCTCAAGCAGGAAGTCGGACAGGATGACGTTGCTGCGTGTGCCGATCAGAGTCCACTTGCCGCCCAGTAGCGATGCAAATGCAAGCAGCATGAGGATGCGCGATGGTGCGTAGCCACGCTCTCTGCAGATCGCCATGACCGGTGGCATCCAGACCAGCACCGTAGTCGTGTCATTGATGATGGCGCTGAATCCAGTGACCAACGTAAGTACGGTCAATTGGAACCGTAACTCGCTTTTAGCGCCGGCCGCCAGCAAGCGGCCACCCAGCATTTGTGCGGCGCCAGTGCGCACCATGGCGGCCGAGAGCACAAACATCGATGCAACCATCAGCAATGCAGGGCTGCCAAAGCCGTGGAATGCCTGGGTTGGAGTTAGTATTGCCGTCAGGCCAGTATCGCCCGGCCTCCATGGCAACAGCAGCGACAGCATGACGAGCAGGGCAGTGACATCAGGCCTCAGTCGTTGCGTATAGAACGACACGAGAGCCAGCAGCAATACAACGGCTAGGTAGATGGAGTCAGCAGTCATCGAGTTGAGACAATGGCATACCCGAATCAGGCAGCGCGAGCATCCCGGAATGGAAGGAGCTTCGCAGAATGAAGCCGTGCAACTGCTCGTCCTGTCTGCTGATTGTCCTTAATGAGCTTCGAAATTGCTAGTCGTCCGGCAGATCTGCAAGTTTGTCTGTCGACAATGTTAGGTCTTATTTGACGGCTAGCGAAGCTCGGAAGAGGCAGAAAGTCGCCGCTTTGAGGATGAAGCAAATAGTCAAGCTTCCCGGGCGATCTGGATCTGTCTGTTGGAGAGAACTGCGATCGGCGGTTGTTGCCAGCCGAACTTCTGCATCGGCAAGGTCAAGGTGGTAACTGTGTGATGAGTAAGATGGTTTGGCACTGACCTTGGCCAGTCTTGCCGAGGTGCATCATCTATCTCCTTGTCTTGACCGCATGACGGTCGGATCCAATGATGACTCCTTATGTCATTCCGTCCTCACTAATGACCGATGCCAGATATGACTGTTTCTAAGCTGCTATCTGCTCTCGTCCTCTCCGTTACTCTCGCCGCCCAGGGCGACGTCACTGAGCAGATCCGGAGGCTGCATCGAGAAAAAGATGACGCCGACATCGTGCTGATCGCAGAGATCGGCAAATCTCGTTCACGTGATGCAGCTGTTGGGTTGATTGAAGGCTACGACAAATGCGTGACTCTTTTGTTTCGCCGAGAGATTGTCAAAGTCTTGGCGCGGTTTGCGAATCTGCCAGCTAGCGAGCAGCCTGTGCTCGACAAGTTGGCGGAGATCGCAGGCAGCACCGAGGAAGACGAACTACGCACATTGTCGCTTAGGGGTCTGGGGCAATCGACATCCATCGGAAAGCAACTCCTACAGCGCATCATTGATTCCAATGCCTCGGACGAGTTGCGCGTTCCGGCCATGATCGAGCACGTCAAGATTGCCGCTGCCGGTGATGCCTCTTGGTATCGAAAGATCTGGAACCTGGAGAACAAGCAGCGCAAAGATGAAAACGGTGACATCTTGCCGCCGGAGCACAATCAGATTCGTCAACTGGCTTTCCAAGGTGCGCAGCAATTTCTGTCGCAAGAGGAGTTGATCCAGACCTTGAAGCGGGAGGCCGATCCCAAGATTCGTCGCAGTGCCCTCGAGTGGATGGATCGCGAGAAGATGCCGAAAGCCATCTCGATGGCTGAGATGGTCTTGGGGCGAGTCACGTTTCGAGGCGCCGAAAGGGCGGTGGCTGCACGCATGTTGGCGGACGCCAAAGGCAGCAAAGTCATCGCTGACTTCGTTAAATTGGCGAAGAAACGGGATGTCACCCAGGAAGATCTGCGTCGCGAAATGGCGCGTTTGATTACGATCTTTGGTGACCCAAAGTCGAAGCAGCGGGTCGCTAAGATGATTGGCAAGGGCAAGCCTCACGAAAAGATCTTTGCGCTACTGGCTGCCGCTAAGAACAACGACCCGAAGGTGCTCATAGCCGTTAGAAAGTGTCTTAAAGACAGATCTGTCGAGGTTCGTCGGGCTGCCGGTGAAGTGCTTGGTCTTCGTCGCGACAAGGCGTCTCTGCCAGCCTTACGTCAGCTATTGAGTAAGCCTAAGAAGCCTGAGGATGTGCGCATTGCATTGGAAGCAATTGACCAGATCGAAGGACCAGTGAGCTCCTGGCTGACAGAGCTCGCTGGTTATGCTGCTAACGAGGATCGTGATGTTCGTAATGCGGCGATGGCCGTTCTTGGTGCTGCTCGGGATAAGCGTCAGTTGCCAGTTCTACTTACTGCATTGGAACATTCAGACTGGTCTACTCGCCTGCTTGCGATTCAGGCGTTGGCAGCTCTCAGAGACGCATCGGCTGTCGGCAAATTAATCGAACGCATCGGCATGGAAGCTGGTCGCATAAAGAAGGAAGTTGCACAGGCACTTTGGCTGCTGACAGCACAGCCTTTTGATGAGGATGAAGACAAGTGGGCTGGTTGGTGGCGTGTCGCGAAGAAGGACTTCAAGGTTGCAACCGCCGACGAGCTTGAGGAAGCCGGGAAGGCGCGAGAGCGACGGCGTCTGACTCAGCGCACGGTTAGTAAAGCGAAGTTCTTTGGCATCAAAGTCGAGTCTCATCGCGTGATCTTCGTACTCGATGTCTCTGGCTCGATGATGGAGTCGATGTACGGCCGCACGATCAATGGTCGGGGCGCAGCGCGGATTGACATTGCCAAGCAGGAACTTGCTCAGGCAGTCGACAACCTGGATCCGGGTGCGTTGTTCAATATCTTCACCTTCTCAACGGGTGTTGCGCGCTGGCTCAAGGCGGGAATCGGCTCTAGCAGTGACAGTAGCCGCAAGGATGCAAAGGACTGGATCGAGCGACTTGGCGCCGCCGGCGGTACTAATCTTTATGACTCGGTGCGGGAGGCGTTGCGAGACCAGGACGTAGACACAATTTTCATCTTGTCCGATGGCGAGCCTACTACTGGGGACGTGATTGACCCGCACCGCATCCGCGAAGACGTGGTACGCTGGAATAAGCACCGAAAGGTGATGATCCATACGATCGCGATTGGCGGCAATCTTGAGATATTGGAGTGGTTGGCTGCGGACGCCGGCGGAAAATATCGTCAGATGCGCTGAAGGATTGCGTATCTCTCGATAGCGATGGACTTTCACGAACCCAACTACCGCAAGAACTTGCATCTATAGTAACGGCACACCGTATTGTATTTGATTACGCTGATGCGTAACAAGTTGGGTCGAGGGGGGGGAGCCGTGCTCGTCAAAACTTGTTACACTTGTGTCACCTTGCCTCGCCCCCGGCAGCAAACCTTCTCTCTCCACCACCATGCTTACGAACCTTTCTAGGGCCGCTGTCATCGCGTGCGCCGTCGCAGTCACATTGTCTGCTCAGTCACCGGCAGAGCGCATCAATCTGCGGTATCAATCGTTTGACCCTGTTGTCAGTACTCCGGACATCCCCGGGGTGTTGCGCTCAACTTCTGAGCAACAAATGCACATCGTGCAATTCGCTTCGGTCCCAACGCAGGCGGATCGAGATGCAATTGCTTCGCTTGGCGGCAAAGTCATTGGCTACTTGCCGGTCAATTCTTATGTCGTGCGCATGGGGCGCGGCCAAGCACTGGCGATGAACGCCCACAGCACGGTTCGCTGGGTTGGTGGCTACCAACCTGCGTTTCGTCTTGAGCCTGAGTTGATCAAAATGCAGGCGTGGAGAAGCGACGCGCCGGTTCGTTACAACATTGTGGTTGCTGACAAACACACCGACAAGCCGGCGCTAGGTCAAAAAATTGAGGCAATCGGCGGTGTTATCGATAACGAGCAAGCGGGTAGTTTGCTTTTCACGGTGACCTTGACTGGTCCACAGTTGCTGCAGGCAGCAGGCTTTGATGAGGTCCTTTGGATCGATCGCTGGAGTGCTCCAGAAGAGGACATGAACAACGCCCGTATTCAAGGCGGCGGTAACTATGTCGAGACGCAAGGCGGCTACACGGGCAGTGGTGTCAACACGCATATCTACGAAGGTGTCGAGGCTTCTCACCCTGACTTTACCGGCACCGTAACGAATGTTCGGAGTAGCGGTGCTGCACAGACACACGGTCACGCGACAGCTGGCATTGTGTTCGGTAATGGCAACAGCAACCCGGCCGTTCGCGGAATGGCGCCGGACGCAGGTAAATTCTATACCAACTACGGCAGTGTCAGTACTTCGCGTTGGCAAGTCTTCAGCGACCTCGTCAATATCCACAACGTATCGCATACCACTGCATCTTGGGGCGACGCTCGGACGTTCTTCTACACGTCAGTTTCAGCCGATGCAGATGACATCACGTTCGACCATGACCTAGCGTGGACGCAGAGTCAGTCGAATGCTGGCAACCAAGACTCGCGACCCCAGGCTTGGGCGAAAAACATCTTTTCGATTGGCGGCGTCAACCACGCCAACAACAGCAATGCCGCTGATGACTCGTGGCAAAATGGTGGCGCAAGTATCGGCCCAGCCTCGGATGGTCGCATCAAGCCAACCCTCTGTGCTTACTACGACAACATCGGCACCTCGGACCGAACTGGCAGTTCTGGTTACTCATCCAACAGTTGGACGGGTACTTTTGGCGGCACCTCGGGTGCGACTCCGATCGTCGCTGGCCACAACACGATCGCGCTTGAGATGTACACCCAAGAAGTCTCCTCGGGTGTTGGGTTGTTTGGTCAACCTCTGCGCGTCCCAGGCGGCACGACTCACCAGAATCGTCCGCACTTCCCAACTCTCAAAGGCCTGCAGGTTGTCAGCGCGTCACAATACGCGTTTAACAGCTCGAGCGGCGACAATCGTCGGGAGCACCAGGGTTGGGGCTTCCCAGACCTGGAAACGATGTATGACTACCGCAACAAGATGTACATCGTCGATGAGACGCAAGTCATCGTGCAAGGTCAGGCACAGACTCACCAAGTGACGGTGGCTGGTGGCGAGCCATCGCTCAAAATCTGCCTTAACTGGAATGAGCCGGCGGGTAATCCAGCTGCTGGATCGCAGTTGATCAATAACTTGTCGCTGCGGGTTACTTCGCCGGGAGGGACTGTCTATTGGGGCAACAACGGCCTGAATAGCGGAGTCTGGTCATCGTCAGGTGGCTCGGAAGACGTCGTCAACTCGATTGAGAACGTGTTTGTTCAGAACCCCGCTTCAGGCGATTGGTTTGTCGAAGTGATTGGTTCTGCGATTGTGCAGGATAACCATGTCGAAACAGGTTCCGTCGATGCGGACTACTCGTTAGTCGTTGCTGGTGGCCTTGGCCAGCTTAGCGGTGGCGGCACCTTCGCGACTGTCTCTAGCATTGGTTCTGGTTGTGGCGGCACAGCGGTGGTTTGCGATGAGGGTGTCTACGAATACCCGAACTTTGACCTCGCTAACTCGTCTTGGACGCTTGATTACGCAAGTGGTGAGTACACGTTGGTAGCTGGAGCCGGTAGCTGGATCACGCCAGTCAACGGACAGGGCTTCGGCGATGACACGGCTTCGTCAGTCACGCTGCCGTTCAGCTTGCCGTTCCCCGGTGGTTCGACCAGCTCATTGACGGTTTGCAGCAACGGGTGGGTGACTTCGGGAAGCTACACTGGTGGCAGTAACTACACGCCGGTTGTCGGCACCTTCTTGAGCAACGAGATGTGGTGCGCCATGTGGCGCGACCTCAACCCGTCCGCAGGTGGCGACGTTTACTTTGACAGTAACTCTCAGCGCGCGGTCGTTACTTGGTTGGATACTCCGAACTATGGAGCGTCGACCCCGAACACGTTGCAGATGCAGTTCTGGGCTAACGGTGATGTTCACGTCATCTACCAGTCGATCGATGTCAATGGCAACTACCTCGTTGGTTACTCGATGGCTGGAGCAACCGATCCAGGTGTCACAGATATCTCGGCATCGTTGAACGGATCCGTCAACGTGTGCAGCCCGACTTCTGGAACCCCTGATCTGACGCTTGGTGCTTCGGCTCGTCCAGTACTTGGGTCGAGCCTCTCGTTGGTCTCGACCAACGTGCCGGCGGCTTCTGTGTTGGGGCTGTCGATCCTCTCGTTGACCGAGATCGTTGGCGGCCTAGAGCTCACGTTCATTGGCATGCCAGGCTGTAATGCCTACGTGAACCTTGACGTCGTTACGGTGATGTCTGTTGCCGCCGGCACTGGCTCTACGTCCCTTGCCATTCCGAGCACAACTACTCTGGTTGGGACGGAAGTCTTCAACCAATCGGTTGCCCTCGTGTTGAATATCAACGCGGCGAACATGGTGAACTCGAACGGCATCAAGCTGAGGATTGGCGATCTCTAGTCTCAAGATTTAGCTGTGCTCTTCGTCCGCGGAGAGCGACGAGAAACCGCCATCCATTAGGGTGGCGGTTTTTTGTTGGCCAGACAGGAAGGTTGTGAGCCCTTGGCAGTTGGAAGTGGCGATGGCAACGCACTTCCGTGGAAGTGTTTACGACTCTCGGCAATAACTCGGCAGCTACTGGCCGTGTCGGGGCTGAACAGATAGCGGTTGGAGTGTTAGACTGCTAGAGATCTTGCCGGCCCCGGCACTGCTCCGTACCACGTTATCATGCTGAATACCTTCTCGCGCGCCTCGCTGCTTGCGTGTGCTGTCGCCGTATCTCTATCCGCCCAAGCTCCTAAGGCCACGGGCGAGTCTCGCCAAGTTCTGCTGTCGTTTGGGTCATTTGACCCCGCGATCAGTGTGCCAACCGTGCCCGAGCATCTGCGTAGCACTAGCACCCAACAACTCTGTCTTGTGCAGTTCGCTGGCGTGCCAACCCAGGACGGTCGCAATGCAATCGTAGAGCTCGGTGGTCAAATCATTAAATACATGCCGCACGACACCTACGTGGTGCGCATGAACTCAGCAGAGCGTCAAGCAGTTGGCGCACTCTCGATGGTTCGTTGGGTTGGCAGCTACCATCCTGCATACCGTTTGGAGCCTGCGCTCCGTGATGCTGCGGTGTTCCAAAATCTTGAGCCTGTAACTTACAACGTTGTTGTTGCTGACAAGCACAACGACAAGCCTGCACTCGGCGCGAAGATTAAGGCAGTTGGCGGCACGGTTGTTAGCGAGCAAGTTGGCAGCATCTTGATGACGGTGCGCTTGAATGGTCCGCAACTTCAGGAAGCCTCGGGCTTTGATGAGGTTCTGTGGATTGACCGCTGGAGCGCGCCTGAGATCGACATGGATAACGCTCGCATCCAGGGCGGCGGTAACTCTGTTGAAACCCTAGCTGGCTATACTGGCGCTGGTGTTAATGCGCACATCTACGAAGGCATTGAAGCCACGCACCCAGACTTCACCGGGACGGTGACGAACGTTCGTAGTGGTGGTGGTGCTGACAGCCACGGTCACGCAACGGCCGGTATTGTGTTCGGCAATGGCAATAGCAATCCGGCCGTTCGCGGTATGGCGCCAGATGCAGGTAAGTTCTTCACGCAATACGGATCGGTCAGTGGGTCGCGCTGGCAGGTCTTTAGCGACCTTGTCAACATTCACGATGTGTCGCACACGACAGCCTCGTGGGGCAGCGCACGGACCTTCTTCTACACTTCGATTTCGGCTGAGGCTGACGATATCACGTTCGATCACGACATCACGTGGACCCAAAGTCAGTCCAATGCAGGCAACCAAGATTCACGCCCACAAGCTTGGGCAAAGAACGTGTTCTCCATTGGCGGCGTCAACCACGGCAACAACAGCAATGCCGGCGATGACTCCTGGCAGAACGGCGGCGCTAGCATCGGCCCGGCATCAGATGGTCGGATGAAGCCTGAGCTGTGCGCTTACTACGACAACATCGGCACCTCGGACCGAACCGGTACTGCTGGTTACTCGTCAGCTAGTTGGTCAGGCGGATTTGGCGGCACCTCTGGTGCAACGCCGATTGTCGCCGGTCACAATGTGCTTGCGATCCAAATGTTCACGGATGAGGTGACCTCCGGTTACGGCCCGTTTGGTAATCAATTGCGCGTTCCTGGTGGCACGACGCATGAGAATCGTCCAAGTGCTCCGACCCTGAAGGCACTGCAGTGTATCAGTTCGGCTCAGTACGCGTTCACCTCGTCGAGTTCTGACAACCTTCGTGAGCATCAGGGCTTTGGTTTCCCAAATCTGAGCACCATGTGGAGCATGCGCGACAAGACCTTCATCGTCGATGAAGTGGATGTGCTCACGCAAGGTCAGACTCGCTCATGGGGCATCAGTGTCGCTTCTGGCGAACCAGCGTTGAAGGTGTGCTTGAATTGGCGTGAGCCTTCGGCGAATCCCGCTTCTGCAGCTCACCTGATCAACAACCTGTCACTTCGCGTTACGGCGCCTGATGGCACGGTCTACTGGGGTAACAACGGCATCGAAAGTGGCGTCTGGTCGGTTGCTGGTGGCAGCGAAGACACGGTCAACTCGCTTGAGTGCGTGTTTGTGCAAAATCCAACTGCCGGAAACTGGAACGTTGAGGTTCTTGCAACCTCGATCGTCGAAGACAACCACATCGAAACCGTTGGTATCGATGCGGACTACGGTTTAGCGATCAGCGGTGGCAATGGCACAAATGTGGCGTTCGCGACCTTCAACAGCTTTGGCGCTGGTTGTCCTGGCTCGGTTGTCTCGCCGGTTGTTTGCCCCGAGCTGAACCCAGCTGGTGGCGCGCAGACGACGAACCTCCGCGACAATGAGTATTGCTACGTTGTGCCAAACACTGGCGCGCTGACGGTTAGCGGCTTTGAGTTCTGGACGCGTTCGACGGGTGGCACGGTTACGGTGCCGGCGCACATCTACCCTGGTGCAACCCCGGGTGCGACGGCGTTGGCCAGCACGACGATCACCATTGGTGCAACAAGCGGTTTCTACACTGCGACGTTCAGCTCGCCGGTAAGCGTCACTGGTTCGTTCTGCATCGGTGTCGATTCCTCGGCGCAGACGGTCTACGTCAACTCGCTGACCTCGGGAACTGGTGGTAGTGGTTTCTACCGCGACCAAGTTAACGGTCCAGCAGCCTGGACTCAGTCTGGTCTGACGAACTTCCCGTCGTGGAAGATCCTCTGCACCGGGACTGGCACCAACTTGGCACCGCAGCTCGCCAACACTGGCCTGCCTAGCCTCGGTTCGAGCTACAGCGTCGGAATCTCCGATGCCTTGTCTGGCACGTTCGCGGTGTTGGCATCTGGCCTCTCCGATTCGACGTGGAGTGGTGGTAGCTTGCCTGCGTTGTTGCCGGGCGCCCCGGGTTGCTCCTTGCTAGTGGACCCGGTCGTGCTCGAGGCAGTCGCAACGTCGGCTTCTGGCACTGGGGCGGTTTCGTTTACCCTGCCGAACTCGGCTGGCCTGATTGGGACGGAAGTGTTCCATCAGTGGGCCGTGCTTGATGCGGTCAACACGCTTGGCATTGTCATGTCGAACGCTGGTCGCGCTTTGGTCGGCAACTAACCGGGTAGACACGGGCTCAGCCGGCAACGGTTGAGACTGACCCTGCCGTATGATGGCTGGTGCGCGGGACCTAGTGGTTTCGCCATCAGCCGTTTCTATGAATATGCAGCGGCTACGGCGTTGCTCTGGCTCGATCACTGCTGTGCGTCGCCTATTTTGGCTATGAGCCGATTGGATGTCTGCCGAAGTGACCGGAGTTGGTCAGCTTTCGTGAACCGGGGCTGTGAGCAAGCCGGGGAGTTCGTAGACTCTTTCCGACTGTATCCAGACTGTCAGCCATGATGTTTTTGAATCTGCACCTTAAGCACCTTCTCCTGCTTCTCTCTCTGTTCGCCGTTGGCGCATCGCAATTGCATGCCCAAGACGCGTTTGCGAAAGAAGAAGCGACCCTCAACAAGAACTGCATCAAGGAATTGATTCGGTTTGCGAATCAGGCCAAGGGCAAAAAGGTCGGCCCACGGGCCAAGCAAGCTCTCGACTTGGTTCTTGAGTATGACCCGAACCAATCTCGGGCTCGTTCTCTGTTGGGCTTCCGTAAGGTCAAAGGCCAGTGGATTGGTTTGCCGCCTGAGAAAGCGAAGAAGTGGCGAGACAAAGCAAACTACGAAGGTCGTTATCGCATCATCGAAGACTGGGCCAAGACGGCGACAGCCTTGGGTGTTCAGCACGCAAAGTTTGGCCTCAGGTTGCAGGAGGCCGGTGAGACGGATCGCGCCAAATATCACCTGACGAAGGCTGTCTACTACAACCCTAACAACCGGGAGGCGAATCTTGCGCTTGGTCGCAAGGAGGGCGATGGCTTCTACGGCACCGATGCACAGATCACCTATGCCAAGCGGATGAAGGCGATCGAAATCCGTGCAGTGGAGTTTGCCCGTAAGGATTATCCCCTGACGGAACTGTCGCCCGACCAGCCTCCGCCGGAACTACAGAACCTAATCGATAACGCTCCAGCCTGGATGCTCAAGCCGAGCTTTGAGATCCATGGTGCCAAGAGTGCTCGCTTCACGATGTGGGTGCGTGGTTCTCAAGGGCTTGCCAATGACTCTGTCATGTGGGCAGAGCGAACGGTCGACTTCATGACTTGGCTGATGGGCGAGAAACAGGCGAAACGCTTACGTTTTGCGGAGCGTGCGCAGCAATCTTGGGCTTGGCAAGGATTCCTCGCCACCGAGCGAGAACGAGAAGAGTTTTTGAAGGCGAACCCGGCGGTTCTTGCGGGCCGGAGTGTTGCCGAAGCCCGCCGTTTTGCGAATAACGCCTGGCGGACTGCGAGTGGTCCAGCAGTCATGAAGGTGGGGTCGTCCGGCCGTGCCATTCAGGACGCCGTGATTGCCTATGTCGTTATGGATGGACTCACCTCCAGGCGTAATGATGGCATCGGCCAAGGCATCATCCATGCGATCACTTGGTATCTAAAATCTACATCGATTTCGCGCTGGGGAGCGATTCCCGAAGGCACGGTTGGTGAAGATAGCCTAGCTCTGCCCGAGGGCACGAACTGGTGGATGCGTACTGTTCGCGACCAAGCCGTCTCGCATCAAGACTGGGGGTTTGCCCAGGTCCCGCGTGAGAAGCTGAGTCGCTTCCGTAACGATTGCCGCCTCAAGTCTTGGAGCATCATGACTTGGATGATGGCCGCATATCCAGACCAGTGGCTCAACTTTTATCTAGCTCTGCCGGATGCCGATAAGAAGGTGCCAACGCTTGAAGATGTAGAAGCTGTTGTCGTCAAGGAACTCGGTAAGCCGAGCGAGGAGATTGATGCGGAGTGGCGAGAATGGGGGCGGGGCGACAGCGGTGTTGCTTACGGCACTGGCTATGGCCCACCGCTGCTTCCTGAACGTCCTAGCGACATTGAGATCACAGCTCTGGAGCAGGTCAATCTCGTTCGCAAGCAAGAGATTGCGTTCTCGTGGCTGCCTGGCTCGAAAATAGATGACGGCACTTGGAGTAACTTGCCTGAGTGCGAGATGGATGCGGAGACCTCTATTGGTTGCGACCTGCACTCGAAGTACGTTTCGAACCATCCTGATCTCGTTAACGATCCTGATGGCAAGATCCATGAAGAGGATCCAGCTGACGATGATTTCACTCGCCAAGGGCAGCAGTCTGGTAGTGGCAACATCGTGACCAGCACGGGTCGAGCAACCAAAGCGTTTGCTCGCGATTCTGTCGATGGGTGGATGAGTGCCCCATACCACCGCTTCCCAATGTTGCGCCACAACATCAAGCGGCTTGGTTACTCGCATGTTGATGGCGAGAACCTGTCAGTTTCTGTCTTAGATATGGGGTCGCTTACGGAACCGTACGATCCAAACACGGCGCCGCGTATCGTTGTATGGCCGGCTAACAACATGAAGGGCGTTCCGACGCACTTTGGCGATCCCGAGAGTCCGAACCCTCTCGCCGACCAGCCTGAAGATGAGCAGGATGTAACTAAGTGTGGTTACGTTGTGAGTCTCCAGTTGCAGCGGCAGACCGCCAGTAGCCTTGGCGACTGTGGTATCGAGCTTTGGGAGTCGCGTAAGGGCGGTCGCTTGCCCGCTAAGAACATGGTCATACAAGGGACGCAGGCCATGTCTGAGTGGAAGTCTCGCTGTAAGAAGCAAATTGACTGCTACGTCCATACACCCAAGGTGCCGCTGAATAAGAAGCAGGACCGTCGGGAAGTCTTGTTTGTGATCCCTAAGCAACCGCTCAAATCCGGCAAGACCTACCAAGCACGTGTTAAACTTCAATTGGGCGGTCAACCGCCTTTGGTGTTCGTCTGGGAGTTCTCGACGGGCAGCAAGAAAGAAGGGCTAAAGCTGAAGTAGCCGCTGGCTCGCTCAACATGATTGTTGGGCGTGGCCTAGTGCTGTTCGCCGCAACCCACTGTTCGATCGCTTAGACTGCTAGCCCCTGTCATCCTTGCAACCGTGCAGGCGATGCCGACAATGTTGGGCTAAATCCTCATCAAATCCCCCAAGACCCCTAGGCCTTTGAGCCCCAAGCCGAAATGAGCGCACGCGTTGACGAAATCCTCAGCTGGTATGAATCTGATCATCCTGGCGTTCTGAAGAATCTACGTTGGATGATGGACACCGGCGCTCTCGCAGGAACGGGCAAGTTTGTGATCCTGCCAGTCGATCAAGGCTTTGAGCATGGACCGGCGCGGACGTTTGCCAAGAACTCTGGTGGCTATGATCCGCAATACCACTTCGAGCTCGCAATCAAGGCTGGTTGCAATGCCTATGCGGCACCGCTTGGCTTCCTCGAAGCGGGTGCACGTAAGTATGCGGGCCAGGTCCCGTTGATTTTGAAGCTCAATAACTCGGATTCGCTCTACAGCCCGAAGAATCCGAAGCCAGCCGTCACTGGCTCGGTGCAAGATGCGCTTCGGTTGGGTTGCGCGGGAATCGGCTTCACCATCTACCCTGGATCTGACGAGCGCAATGAGATGTACATGGAGCTGCGTGAGATCGCAGAGGAAGCCAAGGCATGTGGTCTAGCTGTTGTTGTTTGGAGCTATCCGCGTGGCGAGAGCTTGAGCAAGAAGGGTGAAACCGGCATCGATGTTTGCTGCTACGCAGCGCAGATTGCTGCGCAATTGGGCGCGCACATCATCAAGGTCAAGCCGCCGACTGACTTCATTGAGCAAGATGCTGCCCGCAAGGTCTACGAGTCGGAAGGTATCCCGATTGCGACGCTTGCAGAGCGCACGCGTCACGTCATCCAGTCGTCCTTCGCCGGGCGCCGGATTGTGATCTTCTCAGGTGGTGAAGCTAAGGGCACGAGCCAAGTGCTCGAGGAAATCCAGGGACTCGCAGATGGCGGTGCCTTTGGTTCGATTATGGGTCGCAACGCGTTCCAGCGGCCGCTTCCGGAAGCTCTTGAATTGCTGAAGTCGATCCAAGAGATCCACCGCAACGCCAAGTAGAAGAGAGGCCCTGATTCGACTGTCCTGCCGAGGTTTTCTGGCTCGCGGACGGTCTGCTGATCGGTGTCGTGTGGCCTTCGTTGTCTGCGGCATAACGCCGCACGCAGTGCTTCGTTAGGAGGCCCAAAGCCTGTGGTGCATCTATCCGCTTGGCAGTCAGCGTCGCCGACGGCACGATGTCGCCATGAGTATTCGCAGCAGCGGCCGATTGTCAGCCATGGCTTTGGCATCCTTGTGTCTCTGGGGATGCACTACTTTAGGCGACGACCAGCGGATGTCGGCTGCGTCCCAAAGTCCCGTTGCCGGCTTGCCTGTCTTCGATGTTACGCGACCGGCCGCTGAGAGCGGTGTCTATGGGCAGGTTGAGAGGCATCAAGGGCTGCGTGTATTGCGTTTGTGGGGAACCGCCGAAGAGCGTGGCTATGCTCACGGCTACCTGCTCGCCAAAGACATCCACGCAATCATGAGCGACGAGTTCGCTGCACGCTTTGCTGATAGTCCACAGTTGCTTGCCCAAGCTCGGATGGCGCTACCACGATTGATTGAGTACCCGGATGACTTCTCAATCGAACTTGACGCATTGTGGCGTGGCTTGATGGCTCGCAACGTGAGCCGTTATATGCCAAAGCTGGATCGCGATTTTGACAAGACCGATCTCTTGGTGATCAACGCCTTCGATGTATTTGGCTTGATGGGATGCAGTAGCTTTACCGTTTGGGGTGATGCAGCGGTTGGTGGTGGTGTGTTGACGGCACGTAATTTTGATTGGCCTTTCACAGGTGATCACATGCTCGACCAATGTCTATTGATGGTGCAGATGCCGAAGAACGCGAGGGGCACCGCTTCGGTTGCCTGGCCGGGCTACATTGGCACGGTGACGGGGATCAGCTCCGATGGTGTCGCCGCTTATCTGCATGTGGGCAATGCGCAGCCTTCATTGCCTGAGCCATCATCGCGCCCTTCGGCAATCGCTGCGCGGATGATCCTGGAATCATCAGCGAATGGAGCTGGTCGTCTGACAAAGGCAAAAGAGTTGGTGGAATACACCAGTCCGGTGGTCGGCTACTTGACGCACGTTGTCTTGCCTGAAGAGATTTCAGAGGGTCAGCCGGCAGCCGTGTTCGAAACCAACGCATCGGACACCGTCTTCGGAAAGCCCCAAGCGGGTCCGTTTGTCGTTACGAATCACTTCAGGACGCGAACGGATGGCCGCAAGGTCTCGCAAGACAGCAAGAGCCGTGCGGTCGAGTTGCGCAAGGGGATCTCTGGCTGCATCGCGGTTGATGATCTAGCCGTTGATCCCGATGAGGCGTGGCAGATTTTGCACACCGTGGAGCGCAACGGTGGCCAGGATTTCGGCACCTTGCATTCCCTGGTGTTTCGGCATCATCCTTGGCATTTCGAACTGCGGATTGCCAGCCACAAGGATGGGGAATTGATCGGAGCTCCCAGTAGTCCGAAACGGTACCAACTAAGTCGTCAGCAGGTATTCGGTGATACCGGGTTACTGAAGTAGCGACGCCTCGTTGCCCTTAGAGGCGTGACTTACCTAGTGGTGGCGTGAGGGCCGATCTTGCCGGTTCGTTTGCAGGAGAGTTCTAGGTGCGTCTGAAGTCCCGGTCCGATGGGCGTTAGCAGATGGATAGACTTCCGACTGGCCGTAATCCGATAGAGGGCTACCATTCTTCGCCCAAATATCGGACTGCGCCCTCACTTATGAACGAAATCTCCGAACGGAAAGTGCCCTGGGGCATGTTCCTTGGCATTGCCGTGATTTCGGCATCCTTGCTCGCCTTTCAGGTGCTGCTCACTCGTGTGTGTGCACTACGGCTTGCGTTCCACTTTGGCTTCCTGATCATTTCGAACAGTCTGCTCGGCATTGGTGCCAGCGGCTCGTTCTTAACGCTGTTTGAAGGTCGGTGGCGTAAGAACCCAGAGAAGTGGGTCTGCATATTCAGCGTGCTGTATGTCATCAGTCTGTTGGCGACTTGGCAGTTTGCGCGCGAGTGGGCAATCCCTGAGAAGATCAAGTTTGGCTTCGAGCCTGAGGAACTGGCGCAGTTCCTGCAGTTCGCAATATTCAATCTAGGTCTAGCAGTGCCGTTCTTCTTCGGTGGTGGTGCGGTCGGGCTGATCTTGTCGGCCTACTCGCATCGCGTGAATACTGTCTACGCAAGCGACTTGGTCGGCGCCGCGATGGGCTGCATGCTCTGCCCTTTCCTGCTCTGGCCTGTTGGGGCTGGCGGAACGCTCTGCGCAGTTGTGATTCTTGGCTTGGTCACGGTGGCATTTGTGGCGCCAAAGTCTATCAAGCGTCCGGCGTGGATAGCGGCTGGAGTGTTGTCGGTCGGATTTGCGGCTTGGATGCCGTTCTTTGATGAGCAGTTCGAGATCCCGGGAAAGAAGTACCTGCAGATGACGCAGGATCGGGGCATGAGTGTCGATGGTTCACGTGAATATTCAAAGTGGAGCGCGAATAGCCGGATCGACGTAATTGAAAGTCCGTTGCCAATCTGGGTGGCCTATGGCATCGGTGCCAACGATATTCCGTTTGTTGGGAACCCAGATAACAAGTCTAAGCTCGGCAAGCAGAAGTGGATCATGCAGGACGGCGACGCCGGAACCTTTGTGACCGACTACGAGAACAGCGCGTTAGGGCGTGAGTATCTTGGCCGCACGCTTTACTCCCTGACTGGATCAGTGAAGAAGGGGACGGATCCGCGAGTATTTGTGATCGGGGTTGGTGGCGGTCCAGATATCTGGGCGCACAAGCTTTTGGGCGCAAGCTACATCAAGGGTATCGAACTCAATCGTGGCGTACTAGAAGTCCACGATACCGTTGCGAAGGAGTTCTCTAAGGGACTGCGTGAAGACCCGAACATCGAATTGGTCTGTGATGAAGGCCGTTCGGCTTTGATGCGCGACACGACGAAGTTCGACATCATTCAGATGACTGGGATCGACACCTGGACCTCTTTGGCGTCGGGTGCCTATGTGCTGGCTGAGAACTATCTCTACACAGTCGAAGCAGTGCAGCAGATGTATGAGCATCTGGAAGAGGGTGGCATCATCCAAATCACGCGGATGGGCGCCAATATGGAGCGCTTGCGGTTGCTGTCTAACGTCCACCAGGCCTTTGTAAATATGGGCGTTGGCGATATCGCTGACTCCATTGCGGTGGTCACGGCCCAATTAGACGGCTTGACCTCAGTGATGATCAAGAAGGGCAAGTTCGTCGAAGACGAGGTCGTGCGTCTAGAAGCGTTCTTGGCAAAGTCGGGTCATGGCAAGCTATACCTGCCTCTGCGAACCGGCGACAACAACATCATCGAGCGGTTTATCAAGCTCGATGACAAGGAGAAGTTCATTGATGAATTCCCGCGTCGCATTACGCCGACTACGGACGATCAACCGTACTTCTTCAACTTCACCCGTTGGGATCAGCCTGCTGAAGGTCTGAAATATCTCGACGAAGCGACGGAGGTCAGCCAAGGCAATCCATACTTCTTGTGGGGCCAGTTGGGTTTCTCTGCGTTCGTGTCCCTGTTGTTGATTGTGCTGCCATTGCTGTTCAAGCGTGGCGCGGCCAAATCTGCACACGCGGGGCGCTTCTTGATCTACTTCACGGGTATTGGAGTCGGCTTCATCTTCTTAGAGATCGCGCTGATGCAGAAGCTGACGCTGCTGCTTGGCCAGCCGCTCTATTCGATTGTCGTTACGCTATTCTCGATCCTGATCTTTACAGGCATCGGTAGCTTCCTCTCTGGCCCGTGGCTCAGAGGTGGAGTCATGATGGCGCGTCTGATCCCTGTGGGGATCGGAATCATGGCGGTTGCGATTGTCATGTTTAGCGACCAGATTGTTGCTTCTGTGATCGCCGAAGACTTAATGACGCGCGCGCTAGTGGCAGGTGCGATGACTGCACCACTGGCATTGTTGCTGGGGATGCCGTTTGCGCACGGCGTCAGTCTGTTACGTAAGCTGTCGCCGTCTTTTGTGCCCTGGGCATGGGCGGTAAACGGTTCGGCGAGTGTGGTGGGCTCCGTCTTTACCGTGATCGTGTCGATGAACTTTGGTTTCAGCTTTGTGCTGATCGCCGCGATCTTCGCCTACGTCATAGCCTTCTGGTCGGTGGATAAACTTGCTCGCGAGTAGCGAGCAAGCGCTCCTAACTTGCTCGCGAGTAGCGAGCAAGCGCTCCTAACTTGCTCGCGAGTAGCGAGCAAGGGGGCTTATTGGCGTGTTCTGACCGACTAGCTGCGACAAGAAGTGTAAGAAGTCGAGCAGGCGGGTGCAGAAGCCGGCCTTCCCGGCTAACCTGTTGGCGCGCATGGTGACCAAGAACGGCATCGATCCCGCCAAAGGCCTTGGCTGGGGAACATTTATAGCCGGCTTTGTGCCGGGTCTTCTGCAATACCAGCTCGGCCAAAAGTCCAAGGCGGGCATGGCGGTCCTGAGCTGCTTTGCACTGTTTTTTGCCGGCTGGATGATTGTCGGTGAGAGGCTCTTCTATTGGGCTCTGCTGGCCGCTGATGACACGGGTGGCCTCGGTAACGGTGCGATTCGTCTCGGCCTGCTGACGTTGCCCGAAGTGATGAATCTCCCGGCCAACGCGGTCGGGGCTCTGCTCGCATTTGATGGCACGCCAACGGGTCTGCGTTTGCAGCGAATGCCGCGAGACTTGGAGCATGTTGCTGCGTGGCTGACGGGTGCCTCTGGGATGCTAGCCGCCTTTTGGGCGGCGCATGGTCAGTGGGGATTTCGTCTGCGGCGCGATGCTGCGGCGATTCCCGAGGGCGCGACTGCGATCGCTGATCCGGCGCTTTGTGCTGGATTGTCGTGGCTGGTGCCAGGTCTAGGTCATGCCCGGGCTGGTCAGAAAGACAAAGGCGTAGCGCTGGGCCTAGCTGTCCTTGTTGTGTTTGCGTTTGGCCTCATTGTTTCGGGTGGTCATGCCGTCGATCGCGCCCAATATTCGGTGTGGTGGATCGGGCAAAACCTGTTTGGCGGAGGCTCGTTGTTCGCGTCTTTGGTCACTGGTCCGATGCGAAACGTAGCAACCCCTATCGATCTTGACCTGGGCATTGTGCTGTGCACGGTTGCTGGCTTGATGAACCTCGTTGTTATGTGTGACGCATATACCGTCGCAGATCGTTCGTTATTCCCGCTGGATGGCCGCAAGAAGTTGCAGCAGGCGGGCTCGATCCCAGCTGGTCAAGAAGTGGTTGGAGCTGACGACGTCGCCGGCGCTAAAAGCTCTGCCGGGGAGGCCAACTCATGAGTTTGCTCTTTCGTCTCGCCGTTTACTTGCCGGTCCTGTTCTTGATTGCCATCGTCGTCGTTGGCCAGCAACACACGACGGCGCGTGATACCTTGCGTGCTGCTGCCACCCGCACTGCGCGGTGGGCGCTCTGGTCCGCAATACTGCTAGCGGTGATGATCGCCATCGATGTGCTGTGGATTGGTTGGTGATCATCTAGCTACGTTGTTGCGTCGTTTGGATAGAGGCCATTTAGAGGTCGCCTTGGCGCCATAGATCGCCCGGCAGTCGCTGGACATGCCGTAGCTGGTCAAGTTTGAGTAGCGTTCTTAGAAACGTTTCTTTGCTGAGGCCGCTTTCTCGCCGCAATACGTCGGTTGGTCGTGGACCTGCTTGGAGCAGCGTCAGGATTGCTTGGTGCTCTCGACTAAGCTCCAAGCGCCTTGCGTCCGCGCCACTTTTGGCAACAAGGCCAAGGGATTGCATGAGCGACTCCGGGCTTTCAATGATCCCCGCGCCCTCTGCGATCAATCGGTGGCAACCTTGGCTGCGTTCGCTCTGCCATGGCCCAGGAACGGCAAATACGTCTGTGCTGCAATCGCTCGCAAATCTAGCTGTGTGCAGGGCCCCGGATACTAGGCTTCCCTCTACGACGATAACTGCAGATGGGCCTGCTCCAAGCAAGCGGTTGCGGCGGACAAAGTGGCCGCGTCGGGCGCGTCTCCCTGGCGGAAGTTCGCTAATGATGCAGCCGCCAGTTGCGAGAATTCGATCGCAAAGTAACGCGTGTTCGGCTGGATAGATTTGGTCTAAACCGCCTGCAAGCACTGCAACGGTTGGTGTATTTGCGCGCACGCATGCTTCGTGGGCAATACCGTCGATCCCACGTGCTAGACCACTCCACAGCACAACGTCTGCTCGTGCCAAGGCACTGCATAGATTGCTTGCGGTGTCGATGCCATATGGGGTTGGGGTGCGGCTGCCCACGACCGCACATGCTGGCTCTTGGCTAAGGGTTTGCGGATCACCCTTCGAGAATAGGGCTAGTGGTGAGACCGGTTGCTCGGAGAGGCGTTGTGGCCAGTCGTGGTGAGCTGGAGTGAGGACCTGCATGCCGAGTTTTTCTGACTGCTGTCTGATGAGTCTTGCTTGATCCTTGAGGTCAGGCATGCGCAGCCTGCGGGCGACTGCTGGCGGGACATGAGGTGGCACAGCTGGTTGCGACAGCATCTCCACCGGGTCGATATTTGGTTCTAGTAGGGCCGCGACGGGTGACTCTCCAAAGCCCTCGGCAATGGCCAGCATCAGATAAGCGTCTTGCACGCTCTAGTAGTGGGCCAAACGCACCTGCGGTGGCAGCAATTTGCTGCGTGCGACGCCGCGAAGAATCCCACGTGATCGGGTAAGCGTTAGGTACAAAGCAGCGGGCGGCTGCAATCGAATGCCGCCGCCCGCTGTTCTTCAGGTTTGATCACCTGCTTTTTGCCGAGTTACTCTTCGTTGCTCGGCTCTTCGTCAGGCTCTTTGCTGGCTGCGGTAGCTGCGGCGGCCGGCGCCTTTTCGGCTTTTGGCTCCTGTGGCAGCTTAACCATATCAAAGGACACATCATCACCGTCGAGGTTGGCCTTGATTGCATAGGGCTCACCGAGCTTGCCCTTTAGGATCTGCTCAGAAAGCGGATCTTCCAGGAGCTTCTCGATTCCACGCTTCAGTGGGCGTGCGCCGAAATCTTCGTGGAACGATTTGTCGATCAGCCATGAAATCACGGGTTGCGAGATCTCAAGGGTGTGACCCTTCTCGTTCATGCGTGCGTTCACCTTGACGAGCTCGTTCTCGACGATGCGCTGCATGTCGTCCTTGGTGAGCTGGTTGAAGATGATGATCTCGTCGAGACGGTTGATGAACTCTGGGCGGAAGTGTCGTTCGACCTCACCCAAGATCATGTCCTTCATCTTGTCCGAACCTGACTCGCCGCCACCCTTGCCGAAGCCTAGGCCGGTCGAGTTTTTGATCAGGTTGGCACCGATGTTCGACGTCATGATCACGATCACGTTACGGAAGTCGATGTGGCGACCGAACGAGTCGGTCAGTCGACCTTCTTCCATGATCTGCAGGAGCATGTTGAAGATGTCCGGGTGTGCCTTCTCGATTTCATCGAGCAGAACCACCGAATATGGACGCCGGCGAACCTTCTCGGTCAGCTGGCCGCCTTCCTCATAGCCGACGTAGCCCGGAGGCGCACCGACGAGGCGGGAGGCGTTGTACTTCTCCATGTATTCGGACATGTCGATCTGGATGATCGAGTCTTCGCTGCCGAACATGAACTTGGCCAGGCACTTCGAAAGCCAGGTCTTGCCGACACCGGACGGGCCGAGGAAGACGAACGATCCCATGGGGCGGTTCGGATCCTTCAGTCCGGCACGTGAGCGGCGCACCGCCTTAGCAATCGACTTGATCGCACCATCTTGGTGGATCACGTCTTGGGCTAATTCGTTCTCCATGTTGAGGAGGCGATCCGCTTCGGCCTGGTCCAGGCGCTGCAGCGGGATGCCGGTCATTTTGGAGACGGTTTCGGCAATGACTTCCTCATCTACCTCACCACCAGATTCGCGCGAGTTTTCACGTTCACGCCACTCCCTTTGGATCTCTTCCTTCTTCTTGGAAAGCTTGAATGCTTGGTCACGAAGGTCAGCAGCACGTTCGAAGTCTTGGCCGGCGACGGCCTCTTCCTTCTCTTTGCTTAGCCTTGAGACTTCGACGTCCATCTCATGCAAATCCGGCGGCGCGGTCATCGACTTGATGCGGACGCGGGCACCTGCCTCATCGATTACGTCGATTGCCTTGTCTGGCAGGTATCGACCGGTGATGTAGCGCGTGCTCATCTCGACGGCGGCTTCGAAGGCCTCGTCAGTGTAAGTGACGCGGTGGTGGGCTTCATACTTGTCGCGCAGACCCTTGAGGATCTCCACGGTTTGCTCTGGGCTTGGCGGCTCAACGTTGACGCATTGGAAGCGTCGCTCAAGCGCACCATCCTTTTCGATATACTTCCGGTATTCGTCGAGGGTGGTCGCGCCGATGCACTGGACTTCACCACGCGAGAGCGCAGGCTTGAGCACGTTGCTGGCATCGATAGCACCTTCTGCGCCACCAGCACCAACGAGCGTGTGCAATTCGTCAATGAACAGCATCACGTCCTTAGCTCGGCGAACCTCGGTCATAACCGCTTTGATGCGCTCTTCGAATTGGCCGCGATACTTGGTTCCTGCAACCATCATTGCTAGGTCGAGCACAACGAGCCGCTTGCGGCGCAGGATCTCAGGCACGGTGCCCTTGACGATGTGTTGGGCCAAGCCTTCGACGATCGCGGTCTTGCCAACGCCAGCTTCACCCAGCAACACTGGGTTGTTCTTGGTGCGGCGCGACAGAATCTGGATGACCCGCTCGATTTCGTTGTCTCGTCCAATGACTGGATCGAGTTTCGCATCGCGCGCCAGCTCCGTAAGATCCCGCCCGAATGAATCGAGGGCAGGTGTCTTGCTCTTCTGGTTACCGGACGTCGAACCAGAACCGGAGCCTGATTGGCTGCTGCTGCTGGATGATTCCGAACTTTCGCTGTCTTCTTCGCCACGCTCAGAGGCGCCGAGGAACTCTAGGACCTCTTCGCGCACTTCGTCGAGCTTGATCCCCAAGTTCATCAGGACTTGCGCCGCGATACCTTCGTTTTCGCGGATCAAGCCAAGCAATAAGTGCTCTGTTCCAATGTAGTTGTGGCTGAGCTGGCTGGCTTCCTCAAGCGATAGCTCGAGGACCTTCTTCGCACGAGGCGTGAAGGGCAGCTGGCCCATGGTGACCATTGAAGGACCTGTTTTGACGATCTTCTCGACCTCGTGCCGGATCTTTTCGAGGTCGATCGACATGTTTTTCAACACGTTCGCGGCGACCCCGCTTCCTTCCTGGACGAGTCCGAGCAAGACGTGCTCAGTCCCAATGTATTCGTGGTTGAACTTCATGGCCTCTTGGCGGGCGAAGCTCATGACCTTTTTGGCGCGGTCTGTGAAGCGATCAAACATGCTGTAAACCTTGGTGGGCTCTTGCTGTACCGATTCGTTCATCGGATGTCAGCTGTATAGGATTAACTCGACTTGGAGTTCCAGACACGCATGGGGCGCTCCTGGCGTTTTTTGAAGATAAACTAAACATTCAAGATGCGCCAGAATCGCGTATCTAGGCCATCTAGCGGGCTTTTAGCCCCTTTTGACACAGTCGGAGGTGGGAGATATTTTGGGGCGAAACAGCTGAGAAAAACTGCCCAAATCTGTGCGGTGGATCTCTCAGAAAGCGTCATCTGCGGGGTTGGCTGATCCTCTTTTGCGGTCGTGGCCCGGGTGAGGCTCGGAATCAATTGCCGACTTTCTGGATTATTGGGCGCAGCCAAGCAGCTCCCGAAGTAGCTGGGCTCTGCGTTGATCGCGCTCTTCCGGCTGTAGAATCTGGTGGGTATGGCGCTGCAGGTGGGCCGGCTGCGACAGCAGCAGGGCCTTATTTACGGCCTCAATTGTGAAACCTTCCACGAGCTGGGTATGGATGCCAAATCGGAGCGCCGACAGGCAGCCGAGGGCCTCTTCGCTGGTGAGAATCTGGGCGCGTTCGAGAATACCCATGGCACGGTGGACGCGATCAAGGGTGCGGACGCGCGCGGCACCGCGGAGCAGAGCCGTCCGGACCTCGCGTTCCCATTGCACAATTCGACTGACTGCAAGCATCACGTCGTCTTGGATCTGGGACTCATTGCGACCGAGCGTGATTTGGTTCGATACTTGATAAAAGTCGCCAAGTGCTCGGCTTCCCTCTCCATATAGGCCACGGACAGCAAGGCTGATTTTTTGGGCAACGTTCGTCGCCTTTTCGATTTCTTCGGACCAGACGAGCCCTGGCAAGTGCAGCATCACCGAGAGGCGTAGGCCGGTGCCGGTATTGGTCGGGCACGACGTCAGGAAGCCGAACTCTTCTGACCATGCCAGCGGCAGACGTTGCATCAACGTATCGTCAAGGCGTTGGGTGCGAGCCCAGATAGCATCGGGTTGTAGACCAGAGCCAAAGACCTGAATACGGAGGTGGTCTTCCTCGTTGATCATGATGGCGACGCTTTCGTTAGCGTCGACGGCAACTCCCGTATAACGGCTGCTCGAAGATAATTCGCGGCTGATCAGATGGCGCTCGACTAGCATCGATCGCTCGAGTTCTTCGATTGGCTCTAGATCGTGAATAATCAGGCTTTCTGGAAGCCCTGGCTTGGCAAGACGCTCGGTGATGAACTCGTAGAGTTGCTCTGAGTCATCGTCCTTGAGGCTCGGCGCAAACGGGAATCCCTGCAGATTGCGTGCTAGGCGTACTCGCGTGCAGATCGCAATATCGTTTTCGGGACCGGTGCCGTGAAGCCATGCTCCAAGACGGAAATCGTTGCCGTCGCCAGATCCATGGTCAGATTTGTCGCTGCCAGACCGTCCACTACCAGAACCTCCACGTTGCTTGCCCATCAGTTGTCTTTGTCTTCAAGTGCTTCGCCGCGCTCCGCTCGCCGGAGATCATCGCGAAGTTGCGCTGCTTCTTCGTAGCGTTCCCCACGCACTGCGTCTTCAAGCTTTTGCCGCACTTCGGTCAGGTCCGGTGATTCGTCCGTCGGGACCGTCTCGGAAATGGTGACTGGGAGTCGGCCCGTATGCACCTGAGATTCGTGGATACGCTGCAGCAGCGGCATCAATTCATTACGGAAGTTGTCGTAGCAGCGTGGGCAGCCAAGGCGGCCATTGGTGTGGAAATCGGTTGGCGCCAGGCCACAACCTGGGCAGCAACCAGATTGTTTGGGCTCTGGCTGGCCCGGCTTCATGCCCTGTAGCAAGTCCTCCAGCATTTCGGGAGCGAACTTGGGCGTTTTTGGCGGAGTTACGCCTAGTTGCTCCGCGCATTGGGCGCAGACATGTTGTGAACCCGTGACGGACCCCTCGTTGAGATCCATGATCACGATGTTGGCGATCGCCTTCTGGCACGCGGTGCAGTACTGCATTGGCGATGGTTATCTTAGTCCTGATCGGTGGTTGTCGCACGACGTTCGCGCAACAAGGCATGGAACTCCAGGGCTCGTGCCCGGAAGTTGGGATATTGATCGAAAGATGCGAAGGCTGGACTAAACAGAACTGTATCTCCCGCTTTGGCATTAAGTAGTGCCGTCTTGAGCGCGTCGGTAAGGGTCTCGTGGCCGGTGGTTGGAATTGTCGACAAACGCAACATTGGCTCGGCAGCCGCACCGAAGACGTGTGCGGAGGTCGCGTATTTGGCGATCATGCTTGCCACTTTGCCATGGTCCCCGTCTTTGCTTTTGCCGCCGCCTAGCCAGTGCACCCGGCGGCCTGTTTTGGCTAGAGCTAGCAGGGCCTGTCGCGTTGACTCCACTTCGGTCGAGATCGAGTTATCGTAGATCTGTATTCCGGAGATGTTGGTCAGTAACTGCAGCCGGAACGGCAGTGGCGCAGCGGTTGCCAGTGCTAAGCCAATTGGGTGTGCTTCTGCCGATAACCATGACGCGGCTAGGCTTGCTGCCAGCGCATTCTCCAATTGGAAGTCGCCAATCAACCTCATGGCGCGTCTGTCTAATACGGTTGCAGCGGGCCCGTTGTCGCCCCGCACTTGAAGCAAACCATTCTCCATGCCAGCACTGCCTGGCCCTGGTGCCTCAAGCGAGAAGTAGCCGCGCTTAGGAGTCTCGCAGGTGAAATCATTGGCGACGGGGTCGTCGGCGGCGTGGATGACAAACTCGGTCGCGGCTGCTGCGAGACGGCCTTTGGCGGCTTGGTAGTTGGCTACTGTGCCGTGGCGATCGATGTGGTCGCTGCCGATGCGAGTAAAAACTGCGCCGTAGACTTGGCGATGATCGGCGAACCTTTCAAGTTGGAAGCTCGAAACCTCAAGCACGGCGATTTGCTGGGGCTGCCAACTTGCTTGGTCGGCAAGCAGGCTGTGCCCTATGTTGCCGCCAAGAAGCGCATCGATCCCCGCTCTGACGAGGGCGCGATGTAGCAGCGTTGATGTGGAAGACTTACCGTTCGTTCCGGTGACTGCGACGACCCGTCCAGGATAGGCAGCCAGGAACAGTTCGCATTCTTGCGTACAGGGGATGCCGCGTTCGAGTGCCGCTTGCAGTAGCTGGCTTTGGTCGGGTATCGCTGGGCTGGTGACGACCAAATCGATGCCTTCAAGTAAGGCAAGGTCTTCGCAGCCGAGTTGCCAGTCGACGTTTGCGTCGCCAAATGACGCCTGAACTGCCAGCAGGCTGTCGCTTTTGCTGCGGTCGCAAACGCGCACGTGGCAGCCCTTCCGCAGTAAGTAGCGGGTTGCCTCACGACCACCTCCAAAGTGCCCTAGCCCGTGCACAAGGACGTTCATACCTGCAGCCGGCAATGCCGGATCAGGCTTCATCGGCGAATGCGCGCTTGCTGTCCGCGCTCGCTGAGTTGGCTCAGTTTCTCACCGGAAATTTCGAGGCCCGATCGTTGCTCTGCAGTCTTTTCGACGGTTTTGACAGTGACCGTTTGGTCGCGCCTGCCATCCATGGCTCGGAAGACTAGTTCGAGCGGTAGGTCGAACGGGAACAACCATGAGCTCGCAGGAGCGGGTATCTCGATTGTTTCGCTGTAAGGCAGCAGGTCAAACTCTGGAACCCCGCTGCCTTCGGGCAGCTTCGGCAGTGTTTCCCAGCGGCTGGTCCCATAGTAGCGATAGGGGATGATTTCGTCGGTAACTCGCTGACCGTCTAGAAACACCTGGTGATTATCAGGGTTGTTGACGCGCAACTCCGGGCCTGTGCAGGATGAGAATCCGCAGATGATCATCGTCAGCAGGGCCGTGGTTTGGATTGTTCGCCGCAAATCTTGATGTAGGTCTGGTTAGGCGTCGGTAGGCCGACTTTGTGATGGCCTCGATTGGGGCTCCAGCCCTCCTTTTCGAAGCGGTTCTTGGAAGGAACCGGTCTGAGAAGAAAAACTGGCGGAGAGGGGGGGATTCGAACCCCCGGTACCCTTGCGGGTACGTCGCCTTAGCAAGGCGGTGCATTCGGCCACTCTGCCACCTCTCCGGCGGCGCGATCAGTAAAGCAGGATCCCGGGCAGGTGCAACCCGGATCTTTATGAGTTGTTATCGGTTCGTGGTTTGGAGGCTACGCGGAGGGCGCGAGAAACGGCCAGATACGCCGCGTGGGGGAACTATGGTTCGGCGAACGGCAACCCTGAGGGGGGCTCGGGAGCTAATTAGATGGCGCGATTTGTTTCGTTCCGAAGTCCCGAGGGCATCGCTCAGAAGCCCGATATTTACGGCTACTTCTGGTCAGAATCGTCCCGATAGGACCTCAGAATGCCATTCGACTGCAGCGATTGGCCTGCGGAGGACCGTTTCTGCCCTTACGTCGAGGTCGGCCTTGGCGTCGTATGTTCCGCCAGTGCGCATGCCGCGAATCCGATCTTAGGCCGCTGTTTGCGTCGCAGGTGACGGCAGAAGTGCTCGTCGGCTACGTAAAGCGACTCAATCGGTTAGCTGTTCTTCCCACTCGTAATTGAAGTAGTCAAATACAGGGGCGTCCTTAACCTGCACGAGATTACGAACTTCCTCATCGTAGTAGGTGCTGTAGTGGGCGTGCTTGCTGGTGTTTGCTGGAGGCTCGTCGAGGATTGCCTCAGCCATCGGCGCCGGCACCTTGGTGCACTCGCCCAGCATGCGCAGTAGTTCTGCGCGCATTGCCTCGACTTTGCCGACTTTTGCTCCCTGCAGGCCAGTACCAAGCATCTCGAATAGCGTTTGGGTTAGGGCGCCTGAGCTATGGGCCAGTGGACCATCTCCGGCGTAGGCGCGCCGCATGCTGTCTGCAAAGCCCAGTTTGCCGTCTTCGCTGATTCTCAAATAGAAACGGTGGCGGACCTTTTGCTGGAAGTGAAACCACGACACATGCCAGCTGAATGGGTTGCGAGCAAAAGCCAATCTTGGCAGGTGAATGTGGCTTGCAGGTATCTGCTCGTAGGTGGCGTGCTCCTCGCCGATTTCGAGTTCCCAAGACTCGGGTGCGTGATTCGTGAGGATGTTCTGCACGAAGTTGCCGCCCGTCTTCGGGATGTGTACGAAGACAAAGTGGCGGGTCAAAAACATGATGGCTCAAGGCTAGACCGCGGATGCAGCCTGGGCAAATGAGGTCGGCGCGGTTTGCGTTGCTTAGGACACTTTATTGGGCTCTTTGGCACCATTTGTCGTCAGCTTGCGTGCCAGCTGGTTCGCGTGGCAAATCGTTTGGGTCGCCGCGATTTAGGGGTGGTGCTGGCTAGTTACGCTGCAGCTGTGCAGCGACTTAGGTCGTAGTCCCGCTAGCTTCGCAAAGTAGCCCGCATTTGGCTGTGATCTGCGATTGGCGAACCCTTCGGGCCGCAATGGCAGATAAATGGCGGTGGGGGGGGGATTCGAACCCCCGGAGGACGTGAATCCTCGTCGGTTTTCAAAACCGGTGCCTTCGGCCACTCAGCCACCCCACCGCGGGGTGCAGGTTTGAGGTAATCAACAAACCGTTTGCGGGCAACACGCTAGCGCGATGCCGTCCGCAACGCCAACCAGATCCAATCGATTGCAGTATCAGACCAGTAGATCCGGGATGCCGTCATGCATCGAAATCCATTCGCCGAGCTTCGCCTGGGCTGTATCGGTGTAGTGATTGAGAGGGTTGCCGGTTCTCTCGTAAGTTCGGCGGCGTGCTACGGGCTGTTGGCGATGCAGATCACGCCTGCTCTCCCGTATCCAAAATGACCGCCAATCAAATGGCAGGCCGTCCTGGTCTCCCTAGCGGGGCCGAACTGTCAGCCGTGGTGGCTGACCTTTTCGCGCGGATCCTAATCGCTCTTCCAGCCGATACTTTGGCCGGCTGGCCTGCCGATATTCCCGGTTCAGGCTCGGTAACCCTGGCGGCTAGTTGGCCGCGACTTTTTCGAAAAGATCGCGAGTGACTAGGACCGGAGCCCCGGTTTGGACTGCCAGGGCTATTGCGTCGGACGGTCGGCAATCTACCAGCTGTTCGCTGCTGTCGTCGGGAGTCTCTTGATCTCGCCGCACCAGCACTAGTGACGCATAGAAGGTGCCATCACGCAGGTCGTTGATCACGACCCGGTGAAGACGGTGACCTAGGCCCACCAAGATCTGGCCAATCAAGTCATGAGTCAGCGGTCTGGGAGGCTTCACGCCGCATAACTTGCGGTTGATCTCCTCAACCTCGTTGTAGCCAATCACGATTGGAAAGCCGCGGGAACCATGCCGTTCCCGTAGGTGAATGAATTGCTGGTCACCTTTTTGGTGAATGACCACACGAGCGAGTTCAACTTCAACGAGATCCATGAGGGAGGCCAAGGTTATAGGGCCCAGAGGTCGAGCAAGCGAGGACGTGTCGTGGAAGGCTTGTTATAACGGTTGGGTGTCCGCCGAAAGATCATTGACCAAATTGCAGTCGCCAAACCCAGTTTTGTCCGTCGTGACCCGGAGTGGGCAGGTTGAATCCTGGCATCGGGGATCCGTTGCGGTGTTTCATGATGGAGCCCCGGCAGTCTTGCTAGGCGACACAGATCTGCCAATTTTTGCTCGCTCTGCGGTTAAGCCATTGCAGGCATTGCCATTATTAGAGAGAGGCATTCAGCAGCGGCTTGGCCTGCCAGCGGAGGAGTTGGCGGTGTTATGCGCCAGTCATGATGGCGCGGATCAGCATGTCACGGCGATCCGCTCGTTTCTTGCTCGCGGCGGTTTCAACGAGGAGATGCTCGGTTGTGGGCCGCATGCACCGTTTGCGAAGTCTAGTCGGCTCGCAATGCTTGCGCGGGGCGATAAGCCACTGAAGGTGCACAATAACTGCAGTGGCAAGCACACGGGATTTTTGCATCTGGCAAAGGAACTTGGTGATGACCTCGCGACGTATTTGCGTCCCGACTCGATGGTGCAGCGAATCATCAATGAGGCTGTTTCAGAAATGTCCGGCCTGGATGCTCCTCTCGAAACAGGGCTTGACGGATGCGGTGCACCGACGTTCCTGCTGCCTTTATCGGCTTTGGCGAGAGCTTTTTGCCAACTAGCGAACCCAGCTAGGCTTTCTTCCGTTCGTGCTGGTGCATGCCGTACGATTTTCGAGGCAGTTGGTCAGGCACCCGTCTTTCTTGCTGGCGAGCAGCGCTTATGCACTGCTTTGGTCAAGACATGGCCAGGAATGTCATTTGCGAAAAACGGCGCAGAAGGCGTTTACGTGATGTCGCTGTCAGCGGATCCACGGCGGTCACGTTGGCCGGGGGCGCTTGGCATCGCGATCAAAATCGACGATGGCGCGGAACGTGGTTACCAACCGGTAGTCATCGACTTGCTCAAGTGGCTTGGTGCATTTGTCGACGATGTGGTCCCCGAGCCTTTGCGCCGCTTCGAGAAGCTAACCATCTTCAACACCCAAAAGTTGGTCGCCGGCGATGTGCGCAGCGTCGCGGAGTGGTCGCAATGAACCGTGTGAGGCAAGTGCATCGTTCGATCAAATCAGTCCGGTTGGCTGGCGACGTCAACAAATGGCTGTATTTGGTCGTAAGCGCCCGAGCTAATTCTGGCAATCGTGCCCGTGAAACACGTCGCCAACAGATCGTGGTTGTAGGCGATGTTTTCGAGGCGATTGGGAAGGTGCGATCATGAAGATTAGCTGTGTCCTTGGCCTTGTTGTCGGTGCATTTGCCCCGCTTGTAAGCGCATCAAATGCACCAGTGGCGGCTACATATGCAATGGACCTCGCCGCGACTAAGGCATCGCCAGCGTTGGGGTTCACGCCTGCTCAAGATCCGAAGACAGCTCAAGATCCAGAGTCCTTGTGTCGCGCAATGTGCGATGCCCAGGATCGCGGCATGCTTAGCGTTGCAGCAGCGATTGCCTATTTAGCGGACGAAAATGAATCCGTTGCAGACACGGCCGCAGCCATCGTTCGGCACCAATGGGCTGCATTATCCGACGAATTCTTTCGCGGGCTCGACGCCAGCCCGCGGGCTGCCTACCGGTTTTTGGAAGAACTGGCTCGTGCACCGCGCCCTGCTGCTGCGCTTTGGGTTGCCGGGCAGATTGCTGACAAGCCGAGCCGAAGTCTAGGTCATAGGCTATTGGCTTTGGCCGCTCGAGGTTCCGATCTGGACCAAGGTGAGAGCCAGCTATTAGTCCAAGCACTGCGGACCGGTATGGTCGGTGACGGCTATCATTATGCCGTTGGCCGCTTGCCTCAAAAACTCGCCGGTCGGCTGCTGGGCCGATTGCATCAGGGGTTGATGCAGGGCGACATCCGTTTAGGCGATGCAATTCCGATCCTCGACCGATTGTCAGCCCGTGGCATCCAGAGCTTGTTAGGGCTCGCGATCGCTTTGCCTCAAGAAACTGCCTACCAATTGCTGCGGCATGTCCATGAAGCTCGCCCGAAGCTTTTGCAGGATCGTGTGATTGCCATGCTCGACGGTAGGGCGCCCATTGAGTCAGCATTGCTTAGCTTTGCTGGGAAGCTGCTCACAACTAAGGAGCGGATTCAGCGGGTCGTGGCGGCTCTAGCCGATGGCAAGACGGTCGCGGTTCGCGAGCGTGCCTTTGAGTTGTTGTTGTCGGAGGGGGTGCTTGATGAAGCTAGCTTGAAGGTTGCAGTTTCTGGCGGAAACGAAACCCGCATCCGTAGTGTGATCAAGCGATCTGTTAATACGTTGCCAGAAAGCGATGTCGTCAAATGGCTGCAGTCATCGCCTGAAGTCGTGCTGGAAATGACTCGTGCGTTGTTGACGCGGCGAGTGCTTGAACCGGCGATCCAGACTCAATTGCTAGATTTGCTTGATGGTTTGGGCGCGGCAGAGAGCCATACACCTTGGTATGCAGTCTTGGCGCTGGTCCAAGGTGGCGACGCTGCAGCGCTAAAGACCATTTGGCCGCTCGTCATTGACAACAGATCATGGTCTGACCTCCTGCATCGTTTCGGCCGCCGTCGCGAAGCGTTTGTTACGGCGATCATGTTGGCGGAGTTACAGGTTGCTGTTGAGCAGCCGTTGCTCAGTGATGAATCCGCGGAGCAACTGCGTCAATCCAAGGTCGATACACTGCGGCTGCTGCTGGTTGCTCGCGGCGAGCATCTAGGTTTGGATGCCTTGATCGCCAACGCCCCGGATCGGGGGGGTGTTTTCTTGCGCAGGTGTCGTCAGTATGCGGTCAAGCTGTCGCCGGCACAGGCAGATGCGTTGTTTGATGCGGCGATCGTTGCAGATGACCCAGAAGTTGCGACGGGACTTTTAGAGTGGATTGTGTCGGTGCAACCGAGCTCGATTGGCGAGCGACTGTGGCAACTGTGGACAAGTCCGCCCGATGTCAGCGCGGTCGAAGATTTGCTTGAGACCGCGATGCGCCTGTTGGTTTCTAGTGACAAGCGCGAGGCGATGCTTGCGCAATTGCGCACGGCATTTGACGCGGGACCGCTGCCGAGCATTCTGGGATCGCTGCCCTACGAAGCGATCAATAGTGTTGCTGAGCCAATGCACATTTCGGATGTGATGTTATGCGCTGAGTTACTACTCAAAATGCCTTTGGCAGATGGCGAGGGGGAGCGGCGTCGAAGCGCTCGTTGGCCAGAGGGTACGAGCGGATACCCGCTAGTTGCTGCTTTGGGTCAACGTCTACGTAGTGCGGATGTCGCGGATACCGATCAAGTTTTTGCTACCATGGTGGAGGAAGTACGAGCCGATCCTCGCTGTAGCAATATTTCGCATCAGCGTCTTAAGGTGTTTTGGCGGTCTTTGTCGTCACGACCTGATCTACAGCGTCTTCTGGGTCGCATCACTTCCCGCTTATGGACGGCGGGTGACGATGGTGACAGATTGATCACTGGCTGTGCCGTTTGGTTCCGGGCGCTTGATGCTGAGCATCAAGGCGAATGGCAGAAGGCCGAAGCCCTCTACCGGCGAGCCATCGGTCTATTATTGCGTCTACCCGATATGCGTGGCGAGGCGCGGTGGCTGCTCGGAGATCGTGACCCGCTCGGTGGTGATGACCCATTTGCGGCATTAGCGGCTTCGCCCTATCGAATGCGTCTGCTCGCAGCCAGACAATCAGGCGATGTTGGCGCAATTACTAAAGCATCTTTGCTAGTCCGAGAGTTCGCAGGACACGATTGTGAAACGCTTGTTACTCTGAATGCCAACCCTCCAGAATCCGGCCGATGAAAGCACCCTTAGTTTCGATCTTAGTTCTAGCAGCTTCACTTGCCGGTCAAGGCGAGGTGCCGAAGCCGGTTCAAGAGCCAGAAAGAGCTGATGCCTCGACTGTGCTGGCCGAGATCTTGGAGTCTTTCAAAAAGGAGCGAATCGAACTCGATGCAAAGGCGCGCACAGTCACGATCCCAGTGGTCGTCAATCAGCCGCAGGATCCTATCGAGTATTTGTTGATCCATCGTCGTGGCAAAAAGCACGAGTCGATGTTCATTACAGAAACGAAGCCTAGTGTGCTGAATGCTGCTCTATTGATGGTCGGTCTGTCCAAGGGTTTGAATGCAACCTTTGAGGAGAAGAAGCCGGCGCCAACCCTTGAAGAAGTGCAGAGCGGAGTTGATCCAGTCATTGTGACGCCGCCGAAGGGCAAGCCGTACTTTATGACTGTGCGCTGGACCACGCCTGAGAAGCAAGTCGTCGAGCATTGTATTGAAGATCTGTTACTCGAGCTCAGTACTCAGAAGCCGGTCGGAAAGTGTGAATGGATCTATTTGGGCGGTCGTATGGCCCAGATCTATAAAGACGACCCTGAGGTATACGTTGCCGACCTCGAAGGCAACTTGATCAGTGTCTGCTACATGTCGCCGGACAATCACCTGGGCACCATGTCACATGAGGGGGCACGCGACGATCAAAACTGGTGGGTGACCAACAAGCTGCCGGAACCTGGAACTGAAATGAAGTTCATCTTCCACGCGATCAAACCCGCACTCCATGTCAAACGAGAGAAGCGCTTGCTTGCCGAATCGAAGGCAAAGAGCTCAGAGCCAAAGCAGGACGAAATAAAGAAATAGCTCTCTCTGCCTCGCCGCAGTTCGTGCTGAGAGAACGGCTATCAGGCTTTCGGTGAGTCGAGGCCGGCTGCTGCTGCCGGATCGTGATACCTTTGTGTGTGCTACTTTTGGCTGTGCACTGATGGCCCATCGATTCCTAAGACCTATTGCTTTGCTTGTGATGTTGGCCAGCTGCCAATCTACGAGCGTTCGAGACTTGAGTCTTGATGCCGCCGCCAGCGGCCTGCAGATCGCAGACTTCCCTGCGCCAGCGCATTTACTACGTGGCTTCGATGAGCGTGAACCAGATGGGGCTTGGCGTGTTGGCGACGAAGTCTTGTTCGGCATGCGACTTCGTCGTGATGGCCGTGCGCGTCATTGGTTGTTGCAGTTACGAGTTTTGGAAGTTGTGGCCACAGGTGACGATGGTCAGCCGCTAGACCCGTTCGACTGGTCCTTACGTATCAACGGTGAGATGGACCAATTCACTTCAGGTGTTTGCGCTGCTGAGGTGGTTGTTATGGATCAATACGGCCAGGAACTCGGCCGTTCGCAGCCGTATTTGCCGCGTGACTTTCTCAGTCGCGGCATTGCGGACGCATGCAAACTTGTCCGAACTCGAGGCTTCAAAGCTTTACGTCGCAAGTCGGTTGATGGCAAAGATGTCTATGGGCCGCTAAATATGCGCCCGCTTGCGGAGGCAACTGTCAGTGCTTTGGCGCTACTGCAGGTGGTCCAAGAAGACTCTGTGTTGGCTCCCATTTTGTGGCAAGTAATCGAGAAACCGTCGGTCTGGTCGATGGTCTCAAACATGGGGGTCGACGTGATGTTACGCCCTAAATTCAACCGCGTGAGCTCGGCGATGTCGCCAGTTACAGGTGTGACGGCTTCGACTTGGCGCTTTCCGTTGTCCTTAGAAGTAAACCAAAGTCCGGCTCTCAATCTCGATCTCTTCGTAGCTGATTCCGCCCCGCCGTTTTCCTTGGCGTGCGGTTTACTTGGTGCCACCGCACGTCATCCCTCCGAGCCTAATTTAGACTTCTCGCTGCTACTTCTTTCTGCGCGGCGTGGTCAGTCTAGTAATCGTTAACAAGTCACAATCGCCGCGCTGAGAGGGTTTCATGGAGGGGAATGGTGGTGCCTTGTCCTTTGCTGATAGCGGCTGCGATGAACGTTTTTTATAGAGCGGTTCTGCTGCTATCGCAAAGAAATCTGAGTAGTCGCGAAGTGTCTCAAAAAGAGACTTTGGGACGGTTTAGTGGTTCTCAATCTCGCTGCTGCGAAGGCGATGAAATCCGCCGTATTAGCCTGCTTGCTGACCTGAAGCTGCGATGCGGCCGACATTGAGGAGGCTTGCGAAAGGCAGTTGTTGCCCTGCCATGACGCGTCAAGAAATACATGCATGACGAGATGTATGTCGCAGAGTCAGCCATTGAGCATAAATAGCCGATAGTAAAGGCATGAAGTGGCAAACCCTTGTCGGACTCTGGCTTGTTTGTGGACTCGTGCATGCCCAGCAACCAGCGGCGCCGTTAGGTAGCACGAAGCCTGCAGTGAAAAAGTCTAGCCGTATTGCCGAGCGTGCAGAGAGCATGCGTAAGTCAATCACGGCTGGGCGCCAAGTGAAGGCCCACGTGAAGGTGCAAATCCGGCTTCAGAATGGCAACCGTCTGAGCGGTGTGGTCAAAGACGGTCGGCTAATCGAACGCGTCGACGGGTTGCGCTTTGTCGATGCTAATGCACGCGATGCGGGAGCTGGTATTCGGGTGTGGTATAGCGGCGGCACCCGTAGCTATATCTTCGTCCCATTCGCTAGCTTGAAGAACTATCACGTCGTGCAGCGCCTGTCGCACAAGCAGTTGATGGATCTCGAAAGGGCGATGCAGATGACGGATAAGTTGGCTAAGGCGCGTGCTGTGAAGGCAGGCCGTCAGGCCAAGAAGACACCGAGCGATGTCGGGTCTGCCCCTGATAAGGTCGATCAGGATGCTCCGGAGCAGAGTCGCGCTCAGGGTCTGGCAGAATTGGACAAACAATCTGGCTTGGCGGATTTGCCCGGATACACGCCGCCGCCAGGTTTGGATGCGGTTGACTTGGCAAAGCCTAATTCCAGGGTGTTGCCTCCCAACGAGGGCGGTGCAAATGGGCTTCCTACGAAAGTCGGACTAGCTACGAAACCAGCAGGCAGTAGTGCAAAAGCGTCTGCAGCTGTTGCCAAGGCCACGGAATCCGCTAGCAAGATTAAGGCAGCCAAGCAGGAACTTGCATGGGCGCAATTGCTGCTTCGTTACCCTCCTAGATCTGGCTGGAACGAGGCTAAGAAAGATGAGATTGCTCGTCGCATGAATGTCGTCGGTGCCTTGCCAAGCGATTTTGAACTCGAGTTCGTTAAGAAGTTCGGCGAATGGAGCAAAGCCTGCGAGAAAAATGGTGTCGATCCGAATGCAGGGGTCATTAAGCCAATAGAGACCAAACGGGACCGCCGTAGGGCCAATCGGGAGCGTACGCGTGGTCGCTAAATTTGCGTGATCTGCACTAAGGTGCCCGCGTTTCTCGCTTCAAGCTTGATCCGGTACAGGGCTGCACGGAATGCTTGGGCGCATGCAACGCGCCTTTTTATTTACTGGTCAGGGATCGCAGTTTACTGGCATGGGTAAGGATCTCGTGGAGCGCTTCGATTGCGCTCGCGAAACCTTCGCTGAAGCCGATGAAGCGCTAGGAGAATCGATCTCCGATCTTTGCTTCGAGGGTCCTGATGACAAGCTGCAGCTTACTGAGAATACGCAGCCCGCAACTCTAACCGTGGCCGTCGCTGCATTCCGCTCACTTGGCTTGACCCCTGACCTCGCCGCTGGTCACAGCCTTGGCGAATATGCTGCACATGTAGCAGCGGGCACGTTCGATCTTGGCACGGCAGTGAGACTCGTTCGACAGCGGGCGACCTTTATGCAAAATGCGGTGCCGGTCGGGGCTGGCGGCATGGTTGTGCTGCGCAAGATGGATCTTGCCGCGGTAGAAGAGCTCGTCGCCAAGGTCGATGCTGGTATCTGCGAGGTCGCAAACAAGAACGAGCCTCAGCAAACAGTTGTTTCAGGTGACGCTGCTGCAATGGATCAACTCGTTGAGTTGGCGCCAAAACGAATGGCGCTTAAGCTGAACGTAAGTGTGCCGTTCCATTGCTCTATGCTCAGTGATGCGGGCAAACAATTTTCTGCGCTACTCGATGCAACCGAAATGCAAGATCCTTCGTTCCCGATCTGGTGCAATGTCGACGCCAAGCCAGTTACGAGCGCGCAAGCAGCTCGTGAAGCATTGAAGCGACAATTTGCGGGTGCGGTCTTGTGGCTACCGACGGTTGAGGGCATGTTCGCAGCCGGAATCCGTGACTTTGTCGAATGCGGCCCGCGGCCGACATTGGTGAACATGGTCAAGCGCATCGCAACGGGCAGCGGTGTCGAGGGTGTTACTACGGCCCCGGCTACTACGGTTGATGAGATCGTAGCTTTGCAGGCTTCGTGAGTTCTGCATCCTCTGATAACGCGATGTCGCAATCTTTGCGGCAAGCACTATGGCCTCTAGGCTTGCTCTACGGTGCAGTCGCAGCGGCCCGGAACGGCATGTATGCAGCCGGTTGGAAGAGTATACATAAGCTTCCTGTGCCGGTTGTCTCTGTTGGTAACCTGACGGTCGGGGGCACGGGTAAGACGCCAACAGCGGCTTGGCTTTGTGAGATGGCGAAGCAAGCAGGTCGAGTTCCTGGCGTTTTGGCGCGCGGCTATGGCCGAGCTCCCGGCGCCCAGTTAAATGACGAGGGCATGCTGCTGCAAAAGCGTTTGCCGTGGTTGCTGCAAGAGCAGGATCCAGACCGTGTCGCTGCTGGCTTACGCTTAGTTGAGAAAGGCGCCAACTTCATTGTGCTTGATGATGGCTTCCAGCACCGGCGTCTGCATCGTGATCTAGATTTGGTGTGTCTGGATACTCGGAGGCCTTTCTCCAATGGTTATTGCCTTCCTGCCGGTGATCTTCGCGAGTTCCGATCCGGATTGCGTCGAGCCGATTGTCTCCTGTTGACACGTGCCGGCGACATTGATCGAGAGCAAATCAAGGCGCGTGTCGAGCGTCTCAGGCAGATCGCCGGCAAGAGTCTGCCAGTTTATTGGTGTCAACATGAACCGACAGATTTGGTGAAGCAACCTGATGGCGGCACTGAATTGGCTAGTGCCTTAAGAGGCCGTCGGGTGGTTTTGTTGTCGGCAATTGCCCGCCCCCAAAGTTTCCGCAGCACGGTTGCCAGCCTTGGTGCAGATATCGTGGGCGAGGTCGTCCATCGCGACCATCACCGTTTCACTGCAGCAGAGGTCGCGGCGGCGGTTGCCAAGGCTCGTGCGGCAGATGCTGTTTTGGTCACGACAGAAAAAGATGATGCGCGTCTGAGTGGCTTCGATGTTGAGCGCTATGTGCTGCGCATCGATTTACGTTTTGTTGGCGAACCACCGCGACCTGAGGACTTCTTGCTGTGACTGAGGCACCAAGCCGGGCACAAAAAGTTCTGATCTCAGACCGTGTTGTCTATCTGATCGCCCGATTCGCAATTTCAGCTGCAGCTAGAGTGCCACAATGGTTTGGCTATCGGGTTGCGGCTGCCATTGGTCGCTTGTGGTTTCGCTGCGACCGTCGGCGCCGTGGCTTTGCTCTGAAATTTCTTCGCGAGGCATATCCAGATCTCAGTGAACGCGAGCAATTGCGACTTGGTGCTAGTGCGACGGCTCACTTGTTCATGGTGCCGCTCGATATGGCTCGATTGACAAGATTGCTGGCAAAAGGCGGTCGAGTCAGCGACGTGGTCGAGTGCAGTAAGACAGGTCCAATATTCCAGTCCATGCCCAAGCCATGGCTTGGTCTATCGGCGCACCTGGGTAGCTGGGAGGTTGGAGCGGTTGTCCTTGCAGAATTGGTTGGCGGTGCGCATGGCATTGCTCGCATCACCAAGAACCCTTTGCTCAACAAGTGGATGCTCCGCAATCGACAGCAGAGCGGCCTGAAGGTCTACCCGCGGCGCGGTGGCTTTCGTTCGTTGGCGAGGGCGCTTGCCAATGGCGAGGCCGGGCTGCAGGTTGTCGACCAGAATCAGCGTCTCCGCGGCGTCTTTGCCCCATTTTTCGGCAAGATCGCTAGCTGTGAGCGCGCCGCGATGAGTTTGGCTCTCCGCAAGGGTTACCCCGTCATTGTTGCTGCGGTCATTCGGCGAGGTTATTCGTTCGATTTCGAGCTCGTGGTCGGTGAGACCTTCTACCCGGAAGTGACTGGCAACAAGTCCGCTGACCTGCTGGCGGCGGTTACTCGATCGAATCTTGCCTTGGAGAAGTTAATTCGCATGGCACCTGAGCAATATCTCTGGATCCACGATCGCTACCGTACAAAGCCCGATAACCAGCCTGTAGATGGGTCGCCGGAAGACCAGGAAGATCAATCAGATGGCGAGGAATGAGTTCGCTTGCTGGAGCATTGCGACTGTGGTCGCTAGTCTGTCGGCGCACGCGCTCGTAGCTCAGCTGGATAGAGCATCGGCCTTCTAAGCCGGCGGTCGCAGGTTCGAATCCTGCCGGGCGTGCCATTCCGCGCCAGAAGACCCAGTAAGTCTGTGTTTGGCGAGAGGTCGTGGCGGGCTTTTTGGCGGTCTTGGCGCGGCGCGCCCCGGGGGCGAAGTGCTACAGCCCTGCATTCTTGACGATCGTTAGGAACTCGTCTTTCCAGTGGTAGCCATGTAGCAACTCTGGGTCGTCGTCGCCCAGTAGCTTGCGCGCGACATATAGGGCTTCGATCGAGGCCAATCCACCGGTTGGATCATCGAATACCTTGCTGACGCGTGGATAGGCAGTCCGCAGGCCGCCGGGGATTGAGCGGTGGATCGGCGCGCCTTTCACGCATGCGCTAATTTGGGGCAGCCAGCGCCAAGTTGAATCTAGAAGCAGTAGCGGGCGACCTTCGTCTGCAAGTGACAGTGGCGGAGCATCGACTGCAAGAAGAACGAAGCCTGTCGCATCGAACTCTAGATCCGGCTTGCCTCTTAGGAACGTCATCTCAGGTCGATCGTGGAGGAATCGCAGTGAGCACTTGCTGATGCGTTCTTTTGGATGACGGATGACTGTGGTGGCTACGGCAGTCACGATTACAGTTTGCGTGGTTGGAGTTTATCAAGCTGACGCAATACGGCAGCTTCGACGGTATTCACATCGATGCCAAGTACGCACTGCGGTGAAGCGCACGAACGTCGTTTGCACGGCCGGCATGGAACACTGTGGATGACCAGTTCATGTTGAACGACCCCGTGGTTTCTTGGGCCATAGCGATTTTGATCCTTGGGGCCAAAGATCGCGACGCAGCGTGTGCCAACTGCAGCAGCCAGATGTAGCGGGCCTGTGTCCGCGGCGACGACAACATCACAATGTTGCATCGCACCCGCAAGTCCAGAGAGTCCAAGTTGCGCACCATCGGCAGCGCGACTCTCGGGAGCTGCTGATAGTGCTGGTGCAGCTAGATCCTGTTCGCCTGGGCCATAGCCGACAACGACCCCGATTCCGCGTGCACATAGTCGCTGCGCTAATTCCGCGAAGCGCTCGCTCGGCCAGCGTTTGAAAGCTGCGAAAGATGACGTGCCTGGATGTAGCAATACACGTGGTGTTGGTAGGTCTTTGAGTAGTGAAGCCGGCGGCTCTGTAGTTGCGATCGCTGGTGCTGCCGGCTCGCCCGATAAGCCAATTGACTTTAGCAGCATGTGGCCGACGGCTGCGCGGTGAGGCGCAGGTGTTGGCATTGAGACCGTCTTGTTGTAGGCGAACGTCGCGCCTTCTCTCGATGCCGGTGCCCCGGGTCCGACCTTGTGGCGAGCTCGTGCGAAGAACATATGCATCGCACTTTTTTGGATGCCATGTAGATCGAGCGCTATGTCGTAGCGCTGGCGGCGCAGCCGTAGCAAGCTCCCCGGGATTTGTAAGCGATGTCGACGTGGATATACGATTACTCGGTCGATTTGCGGGTGGTTCTCCAAAAACTTCTGAAAGCGATCTTCGACTAAGAAGTCGATGCTTACATCTGGCCGCTCACGACGAAGTGCTGCGACCGTTTCCAGCGCGAACAGAACGTCGCCCAGGGCTGACAGTCGAATGACTAAGACGCGGCCACCGTATGGCAGCATCTTTACACCCGGAAGGGTTGGTTCGGTGATAACAGGGCTGGGGGCCACCATGGCAGCATTCGACATCTGAGCCCTGACTTCCAGTCCAGTGTCGTAACGATCCGAAGAAGGATTGGGATCTGGATTCCTGCCGTCACCTAGGCAACGGCGCGCGCATCTCGATTACGCTCGATGCATGAGCGCCCTGACCGCTATCATCTAGCTCGTGGCAGGGTTCGGAAAGTTTGTTGAGATTAGGCGTTCTGGTCAGGTGGGCTGGATCCACCGGGACTTGGTGGACGTGCCGATCAGCGACTTTTGGGCTCGACTTGAGGCTATACCGGGCGCCAAAGGCCGCGGGGGGGTCGGGCGACTGCAAATCCGCGGCCGTGACCTAGTCGTGCGGCCCTATCGCCGCGGTGGTGTTTTAGGCGTGCTGCTCAACGATCGATATTCGCATTCCGCGAGAGCGCGGCGGGAGCTCGAAGTTTTGCATCAGCTTCAGATGCAGGGCGTATCGGTGGTTACTCCGATCGCTGCACTAGCCAAGAAAGGTCTCGCCTTCTGGCGGCTGCGTCTGTGCACAGAGTGGCTGCCGGATGCTATGACCGTGCCTGCGTTCTTGGCAGCGTTTCCCGATTGTCGCCGTCAAACGGCCGAGGCGGTGGGTTTGGTGGTGAGGCAGGCGTTTGCTGCAGGCTTACGTCATCCCGACCTACACTTGGATAACGTGCTTGTGCGAGGCACTGGTCAGCAGGTTCACGCTGTGCTGGTAGATCTTGACCGGGCTCGTATCGCAGGTCCAATGACTGACCGTGCGCGCGATGACATGTTGGTGCGAATGCAACGCCATATTGTGAGGCATCGTGCGCGCCTTCCGTCGGTGCCAAGCACGGCTGAAACCATGCGTTTTTTGCGTGGCCTTGGCATGGATCGGGCCGAGCGTCGTGCCGCGTTCCGAACACTTTCCGCCAAGCTGCAGCGGTCTCTGTCGCGTCGCGCTTGGCTTCGTAAGCCCTAGTCCGCGTCTCCGGGTTGTGGATCATTGGCGCGATGCCGAGCTGGATTTGCGGCCACATTAGAGGCCCTGATTACCAGAATGCTGATATTGATACGCTTTAGTGCGTATCTTGCTGGCAGGGCTTCGTTTGGTATGCGCCGTATTTTGGCGAACCTATCTAGTTCGCTGCATAGGCCTTAGGCGCGATGCGTTCCGCAAATGAAGTTGGCGGCAGTTTTTTCGAACAAGAACAGAAACCAGTCAAGTCTCTCTGGGTAGTGAAGCTGTCCAAAGCGACGGTGTGTGCCGTTGTTGAGGGCATCAACGAGGCTCTCCACCGAGGAAACTTGGGCGTGTTGCTCCGGTTTCCGGGGGCAAGGTGGGGGGTCTTCATTTTTGTACCTCTGGTCCTGCCAAGGCGTCCACGCGCTGCGTTTCTTGATGAGGCGTTAACGAATCAGCGAGAGCCACGCGGCGAAACTGCCTTTGCCTTCATCATTTGGTAAGCCCAATGTGGTGATCAGGACTTCGCGTATTTCTGATCGACTTGCGCCGAGTCGCTGGGCACCGCGGGCATGGGCGACGAATTGGGGCTTCTGGGCTTGGGCTGCGAGCACCGCCACCGCGATGAGTTCTCGAACTTTGGCAGTTAGATGGGGGCGGCTCAATATTCTACCGTAGGCAGCTTCTAGCACGAAGTCGTGTAGCTCTCCGTGGTAGCTTTTCAGCATGGAGCGGACTTTGCCTTCGTTTTTGCCATATATCGCCTCAAAGAGGTTGCTGCCAGCGGCTGCACGTTCGGCAATCGGCAGACCTCCGCCACTCGGTGGCTGATCAATTGGCCAGGTGTCAGTCAGGTATTCGAACGCGGTAATTACTCGCGGGAAGCCACAAAACAGAACGCACTGCAGCAGAGTCTCTTCGAGGTCGGGGCGTGGCTGCTGCTGTTGCTGCGCGGCTGCGATCCATGCTGCAGCACTTTGCCAATCAGCATTCCATGTAGAGACGGCTACGCCAACTAGTGAGCGGACGTCCTTCGACAATCCGTCACGTGCGAGCAGGTTTGCGATCTGCATGCCGTAAGCTTAAGCCTAACTCATCTCTAATCCATGCCCGCTTCTGGGGGCGGTCGCTCGCAGATGGTCGCTTCGGCCTAGTGGCTAACTACCGCCTAGTGGCTAACTACCAGCGTGGGACTTCTAGGGTGGGACTTCTAGCGTGGGACTTCTTGGATTGGAGCCTGCTATCGTCGCTGCAGGAAGTCAGGACATTGGAATTGTTCGACGCATATCCGATTTGCCGCATCATGCTCTTTTGCCGTCAGCTTTCCGAAGTGGGGTTGTAGCTGAAGTGCTCGTGCAAATTCCGCAATGAGCAGCGATTGCAGTTTCTTACGAACTGCATCTGTGACGGCTATCTGGTCTGCCAGCGCAGCGACGAAAGGCGTGTGACTGGGTCGGTTGATCACTAGGGAACCGTGATGCAGGATTCTTGTTGAAGCTGCATTTGTGCGTCGTTGGGCTGACCCGAGCAGCTTGCCAACATTTGTGATGAGGTCATCGCGCACTGGATCTTGGAAGCACCATCGGCTCTTTGGGCGTGCCGTGGCGATCTTGTCAGATTTCGCTCGGCTGCTGGTTACACCAATGGTGGTCAGCGCCCGCACGATTGCGTCATGGAGCAGCGCGTAGCTGCTGGCAATGTCGCCAGGGAGGTGGCTAGATGATAGCGCTAGCGAGAAGGTTAGCTCGTCGCCGTGGTGGATGGCGCCGCCGCCGGTCGTGCGTCGCACGATAGGGGTATCGCTGGGTAAGTCTTCGAAGTCCGCGATTGACTGGAAGTAGCCGAGAGATACGGCGTGCGGCTGCCAGCTGTAGATACGAAGCGTTGGCTGCTCGGCGAAATCAAGCAGAGCGCTGTCGACGGCCATGTTCCAGGCCGCTTCACCAGGCTTGTCGACGAGCACTCGCAAGTGCTCGAGGGAATCTGCCGGCGCTTGGCTCAGCCTTCGGCCTTGCAGTGCGCGTCGTAGGCAACTTCGTCCATTAGGTCCGTGCCCGTATCGCTCAGCTTGACTTTGATCATCCAGGCTTTGCCGAATGGCTCTTCGGAGAGCCACTCGAGGTTGTCACCCAGCTCTTCATTGCTCTCTAAGACTTCGCCAGTGATCGGGGAGTAGAGGCTGCTGACGGCTTTGACAGATTCAATCTCGCCGAAGCTTTCGCCGATTGTGACCGATGAACCAACCGCTGGAAGGTCGAGGAAGACAAGGTCACTGAGGTGCGAGACCGCGTAATCGGTGATGCCGATGGTGGCGATGTCGCCATCGATCTTCAGCCACTCGTGGCTTTTCTGGAACTTGAGGTCGTCTGGACGCATGAGAGTTCTCGGACTGCTAAGGGAATCTGAGGAGAGGGTTTCGTGAACGGTAATGATTAGGCGGTTTGCCTACTCATATAATGTGGGCTAGCGCTGACGCTTGTAGAACGGCAGCGGGGTTACGACGCAAGGCTCTTGCTTGTCGCGCACTACAAAGTGCAGCTCGGTGCCGACTGCGGCAAACTCTGAATCAACGTAGGCTGTCGCAATGTTTGTTGGAGTGCCGCTCTTAGACAGAGTTGGCGAGATGCTGCCGGAGCAGACTTCGCCAATCTGTTTGTCACCAGAGGCAATTGGGTATCCCTGACGAGGGCACCGCTTGCTGTGCGTGATAAGTCCCACGAGTTGGCGACCGGTGCCGCCGGCAGCTGTTACGCGCTCTAGCGCTTCTTTGCCGACGAAGTCGTGGGTCATTTTGACCGCCCAACCGAGGTTGGCCTCGAGAGGGTTCGTGGTTTCGTTAATCTCATGGCCGTAGAGCGGCATGCCCGCTTCATGGCGCAGGGTGTCGCGTGCCCCAAGTCCGATAGCAGTCATGCCATGGTCAAGGCCAGCTGCGAGGAACGCGTCCCAGACTTTTTGCTCATGGCCGGCTGGCACATATGCCTCGAAGCCGTCTTCGCCGGTGTAGCCAGTGCGCGACAGTGTCATTGGCACGCCGCAGACTTCGGTTTCCATCCATGCATAGTAGCCGAGTGAAGCCAAGTCGCCGCTGCAGATCTTCTGCGTGATCTCTTGAGACTTTGGTCCTTGGATCGCGATCATTCCTAGCGATTGCGTGCAGTCCTCGACTGTGACGTCGAAGTCTTTTGCCAGTGCGTTCATCAGAGCAAGGTCGCGTTCCGCGTTGCCTGCATTGATGACAACGAAGAAGCCATCATCTTTGGGGTTGCGATAGACCAAGATGTCATCTTGCGTCAGGCCGTTGTCGTCGAGCAACAAAGCGTAGCGGATGCGACCAGGCTTGATCATGGATGCATCGTTTGTTTGCAGTCGCTGCAAATAGGCCTCGGCTTGTGGCCCGTAAACTTTGACCCGGCCCATATGGCCAAGGTCAAAAAGCCCGGCATGCTCGCGCACCGTTTTGGCTTCTTCAAGGATGCCACGGTACTGAACCGGCATGTTCCAGCCGGCAAACGGAACCATTCGGGCGCCGAGGGCGATGTGGGCGGACGCGAGAGCAGTGGTCAGCATTTTCGCGGGCAGTCTATGTGGCGTTGGCGTCTGAACCAAGAGTTGAAGATGTTTGGAAAGCGATCTGGTCACCAAAGCCGACCTCTGGGATGCAGTCCGAGAGGCACACTTGGTCTGATCATTGACCTTCAGTTTCGCCTATTTCCGCCTCAGCGATGCCTTCGGTGGGAGTTGATTGCTCAAGATCCCGTGGGACAAGCCCTAGCACTGTGAGGCCGACTTTCAGCATCGCTGGGCTGTCCTTAGTCACGATTTGAAGCTTCTTATCGCTGGTTACGAGGAATAGTGGCCGTGCTTGGTCCTGGTGCTGCTTGTTGTATTCGGCTGGCCCGAACTGTTCGGTCAGCTTGGTGGCGCGAATGCGTGCACCATTTTGGAGTTGGTTGCGTAGTTCTTCCGCGTCGAGGTCGTCAGCAAACAAGGTTCGCCCAGCGTGGTGCGGGTCGTCCCTTTTTGTGTTTTTCGACGCAACTCTAAATAAGTGGGCGCGACCAAAGGCTGGCAGGAACTGCTCCAGAGCGAGTCGGTTGACTTCGTCGCTCGGAGTGAGCGCGATCATATTGCCGATGCCATCTAGCTCTGCTTCTTCAGAGAAACGGTGCGAAAGCACGCTGCCCTGGAAGGTTCGCAGGCCTGAAGTTCGCGCAGTTGTCGTATTCGCGTGGTTGGTATCTACCAGCAAGACCTCGAAGCCTTGGTCTTTTAGCGCTTGTCCCAGTTCTCGGCTGACAATGTCTGCGCCGACCAATACGGCTCCCTGCGGGTCTGATTGGGCGGTGCCGATCAGCCGGGCGAATGGCCTCGCACAGAAGCCATAAACGATGACTGTTAAAACGATGGTTGGGAAGACCATTGCAATGACATCTTGACCACCGGAAGCACCGACTTGGTCAAGGTGCAGTGAGAACTCCGAACTCACGGCTGCGACGACGATGCCTCGTGGCGCCATTGCCATCAGGAATCCGCGGTCACGCCAACTCAGCGAGGTGCCGAGGGTGGATAGGGCGACGGCTACCGGTCGCACGATCAAGATCAAGGCTGCGGTAAACGCAACCGACATCAGGCCGAGTTTGGTTAGCGTGTCGAGTTCGAGTCGCGCGGAGATCGTCACGAACAGAAGCGCCAGCAGCATGGTGACCAGCGGTTCATGCCATTCGAGCACGTGTTCGATGTCGAGTTTGCTGCGGTTTGCGAGCACGATCCCCATAATCGTGACTGCCAGGAGCCCTGCTTCTGGCTGCAGCGTATTGGCAGTAGCGAAGGCTACACCAACTGCCCCGAAGGTCACGGGCACATGGAGGCGGTCTGGGATGAGCAGTTGCTCAAGCGCGCGTGCCAGCACCCATCCGATCGCAGCTCCCAATAGACCACCGTATAGCAGAGTTTTGCCTATTCCGGTTGCTATGGCTGCGGCGCTGTCGTGACCAGTGATCGCTTCGAGGACGAGCAGCGCCAGTACTGCACCGATTGGGTCGATTAGGATGCCTTCCCAGCGAAGAATCGGGCCAAGCGGTGCGCGTGGTCGAACGTGGCGTACTAGGGGGATAACGACCGTCGGTCCGGTGAGGACCAAGATGGCGCCGACGAGCACGGCAATTTTAGGTTCGACGCCAACAATCCAGATGCCAGCAAGCGAAGTCAGCAGCCATGTTACCCCAGCACCGATCGTGCAGAGGTTGGTGACAACCTTGCCGACCCCGCGCAGTTCACTAAAGCGCAGCGTCAGTCCGCCCTCGAACAAGATGATGCCGACGGCAAGTGACACTATGGGCCGGAATAAGTCTCCAAAGGTGTCTTCAGGAGCGAACCAGCCGAAGACCGGTCCGATCAAGAATCCGGTCAGCAGAAGGAAGAGGATTGCTGGGACACGTAGTCGCCATGCTAGCCACTGCATGGCAGCTCCGGCGCCTAGCAGGCACGTGATCGTGAGCAGCGGGTTGGCGTCGGGCATTGCGAAGGGGATTTACTGTCCGAGCACGATTGGTCAATCGTAAGATCAGTTCCAGCGTGCTCGCCGAAACCTAGGCGAGTAGCACGCGAGTCACTTGCTGATCCGATGAGGTCCGAGGACGCTCAGCTGGTCAGCCGGCGTGCCAGTTCGTTGAAGTCGCAGTGAACGATTTCTTGGCGATCAATTGGACGGCGCAGTTGGAAGCGACGTCGTTCGACAGGCGAGCAGAAGTCGTCGTGACTCAGAGCAGCATCAGGGGCACCTGATGGTTGGTCTGTTGCATTGTCATGCTCACCTTGTCCAGTGTCATCAGTTTCCTGGTGATTGCCGGTTGCTGTGTGCTCAGGCATCAGGTCTTCATTCATCAGGCGGTCGTCTTGATCGCCGTCATTGGGTTCGCGGGCGTGGGTCATCGGATCGTAACCAGGGGCCAGCGGTAGATCGGTGCCCCGGTCGAAACCATCTGGCGAACGATCTTGATTGGTCATGTCTCGGCCATACTGGAACTGGTCGCGACCAAACGGATGCAGCGCTCGCCACGTCGCTCGTGAATCAGCTGCGTGGTAGCCATCTAGCTCCGGGCTGCGGTCGAATTGGGTGCCAGCAAGTCTTGGTTCGAATAACTCGATCGCATGTCGCAAGCGTGAGAAGCGAATCGGATCGGTCCGGCGCGCGTGTTCCAGTTCACGACGCCAGCTGCCGTAGTCACCAAGGTCGAAGGCGATTCTGCCTAGAAATACATAGGCTCGAAAGTTGGCTCCGCGGAGTAGCAGAACCCGTTCGAATTGTTGGCGCGCAAACCCACTCCAGCCTAAGCGGTAGCAGGCCGAGCCCAGAGCGGAGTGGGCGGTAGCCAGGGCGAGTCGTGTGAATCGGCGCAGGCACTGCATGGGCGAAACAGTAAGTCAGGCGACATCGGACGACAAGCCGCCTAGTGGCTCAAACCTAGGGTTTCTATCAGTAGTAGTTGCTGGGTGCCCCTGGGAAGTCCGGTTGTGGGGCTCAGGGTCACGTCGTCAGGTGTCGATAGTCACTTTGGAGTGAATATGTACTTGTACCAACGGAACCGACCATGGCATTAAGAGGGGATCTTGCCAGCGTAGATCTGGCCCAGGTGTTCCAGATGCTCGCCCTGAACAAGAAGGTCGGGCTATTAAGCATCCATTCCGCCGAGTTGTGGAAGGTTCTATATTTCGATCAGCGTGGCGTCAGCGTGCACCACAATGTGCATGCTGTGATTGATCGGGTCCTAGCTGCGTTTGTGCGCTCGGGTCGGTTGGAGGAGGAGTCACTCGACGAAGTTCGCGATCATGCCGTTCGCATGGGGCAGACGCTGTCAGACAGCTTGCTTGCTGGTGGCTATCTGGATCAGTCCGAACTGGAAGAACAGTATCGCTTCGCATTGGAAGAAGAGATCTACGACCTCTTCTTTTGCAACGACGCCAAATTTGAATTCCACGAGGACACCAAAGAGCTGGAAGGGCGCGATGGCACCGTCGATACCCGCTTTTTCTACAACTGTGACAGTGTCATCATGGAGGCCGCACGCCGAATTGATGAGTGGGCATTTATCACCGAGCGTATTCCTAATACGGCCGAGATCCTCGTTGCTACCGCTGAACACGTTTCTGCAGATGAGTTCGGCAACGATGGTCCTGCCATATTTGAGCTCCTTGATGGGCGCCGCAACGTAGACCGCATCGTCCAAATTACTGGTCTAACGACTTTTTCGGTCTGCAAGACCTTGAGCCAGCTGCTCGATGCTCACGCCATTGCGCCGGTTGCCCAGGAAGATTTGGTCGCTCTCGGTGATGAATGCATGGCAGAGGGCCGTTTGCCAGATGCGATCAGCCTCTACGAAAGGGCTATCGATCTGGGCATTGGCCTACCTGAAAGTTATGCGCTAGCGGCGCGGGCCTATCAGGCCGTCGAATCTTATGAACTGTCGGTCTTTCATCTTGAGAGTGAGGCTGAGCATCGCATCACTACTGGCGACTTGTCCGGTGCCGCTGCTTGTCTTTATGAGGTGAAAGAACTCATGCCGACGGATTTGTCGGCGCGGGAGCGATTGGTCGAGCTCACACTCGGTGTCGAAACCGTCAAGATTGATGGATTTGATCCACTCGCAGAAGGTAAAGCGGTCGTCGACTTGCTTACCGAAATAGGTGACATCGAGCGGGTCCGGGTGCTTCTCGAGCGCCTTTTGACCGTCGAACCTAATGATCCGGACTTAAAGAAAGCACTCGTCAGCGTGCACCTTCGTGCCGGCGATCAAACGCGGGTCATGCAGCTTTATGAGTCGATTGCCGATGACTTGGATCGCGCCAGTAAGCCGCTCGAAGCGGTGTCGTATCTGCAGAAGATCTTGCAGCTAGATAGGAGTCGTAGCGATATCTCCGAACGCGTCCGCAAGCTCTACGAGTGTGATGAGCGGGCCCGCAAGCGCAGCCGTGCACTCTTGGCACTGGCGGTCTTGTTCTGCTTACTAATCGTTACCGGTTCTGGCTATTGGTTCTACAACCAGCGCGCCGAAGAAGCCTTCGCTCGTATCGATGTCCAGGACCTGTTGTTGCACGAGGATTTTGCTGGTGCGAGGGGGGTATATGCGGGCTTCAGCGCAGACTATCCATTGACGACTTCGATTGGTAAGGCCAAGGCTGAGCTGCAGAGCATTGAGTCGGCTCAAGGAGTTTTCGAAGCTCGGCGTAACTCTGAGCGATCTGATCGCGCGGCAAAGGTCAAAAAGATTAGAAAGCTCTATCGAGCTGAGTGGAATCGTCATCGTCAACAATTCCGTGCTGGTGATCCCGAGGGAGCACTCGTCGCTCTTGAGACCGTGCGTAGTTTACTCGCGGAGTCAGCGGCTCATGAAGACGTTGAGTGGGCGTTAGGTCAGCAGGTTGAGCTCACTTGGAAGAACCTGGTTGAGTTCCTGGCTGAGTCGAAGCGGCTAGGCGAAATCTACGATGAGAACATTGCAGCTAACGATTGGTTGGCTGCTCGCGAAGTTGCGCTGCTGCTGCAAGAAGACTTTGAGCATACCGAGAGTGGTCGTCGTGTTCGCGTGCCAGTGATGGTGGTTACCTATCCTGCTGGCGCCCAATTGATGCACAGTGGAAAGCCTTTGATGCGCAATGTCGGCGGCCAGGCAGAGCCTTTGATTACGCCGGCAATCGTGCTGTGCCAAGCAGGTCAGCCTGCAAATCTAACGGTGTCACTCAGCGGATACGCAGCGCATGAACTGGTTGTCAGCGGCAAACAAAGTGCGCAGCTTGATGTCGTGCTTGAAGTCGTTCCTGAGCACACCGTCACCTTTAGCGTCCCGAGTCAAACGGGTGTTGGAGTCGGTGACGGTTGGTTGGCTGTTGGTCTGCGTGGCGGCAAGATTGGGTTTGCGCGTTGTGATGGCAGCAATCGTAAAGTCGTTGATCTCGGTGGTCTAAAAGCCGTCGAATCCGACCCCGTAATTCAGTCCGGGCGTATTTTCTTCGTCAGCAATGAGATGACGGTCGAATGTGTGCCGGTCGATCCGAGTATTCGGGTGGATGGCTGGCCGATCACGCTTGCTGATGAAGCAGCTACTCCGCTTTCGATTGGCGATGGCCGTATTGCACTCGTTGATCAAGGTGGCATTTTGCATTGCTGGGAGCAGGCAACTGGGCGTTTGCTCTGGACAGCTGCTCTCGATGGAACCCCGTCGGGTCCGCCAACCGTAGCGAATCGAAAAGTTTACGTTGGCACCAGTGAAGGTAGCTTGGTGGTCTTTGATCTCACTGATGGCCACAGTCATGGCGTTTTGCGTAGTCCCGTCGGGCTGACTACCGCGATCAAAGTCGTTGGTAAATCTTTGTTTTTCGGATGCTCCGATGGTGCAGTTCGCGCCGTCGATTTCGATGCGGGCAAGGTCTTGTGGTGTGAAGATATTGGCCGCGTCCCGTCCTCATTTGGCATGGCGATCAGCCAACAATCGCTGATGGTCGTTGCTAAAGAAGGGGTGCTTGCGCTTGACCTAGTCTCTGGCAAGCGACTGGGAGAGATGCTCACAAGCGATGTCGTTCAAGGCGTCAGTTGTCAGCGCGGTCGGACGTTTGTTCGTGTCCGCAGACCAGGCTCTCAAGAGATTCCTGCGCACGACGTTTTGGTTGCCTGCTCATCTGATTCCGCCAGTGTCCTATGGCAATACATCTTGCCTTCTACTGGCTCGGGCTCCATCGGGGTCGATGGTTCTACAATCGCACTTCCGGCCGCTTCTGGTCAGGTTGTCTTGTTCCGCTAGAGAGTTGCCATGCACTTGATCCAGCGAATGAAAATTTGGAAGGAACTTAGGCGTTTGGAACAGCGGGCTAAGGAGCAACCGTCGCCGTCCACCTTTGTCGACTTAGGGCAGGTCTATATCAATCTCGAGTTGCATCAACGAGCGGAGAGCCTCGCCGAAGACGGCTTGGCGCTGTTTCCGAAGTCGATTGAATTGCGGCAGTTGCTCGATTGCGCTCGTCGAGGGCTTCGAACCCGTCGAGTTGCCGATCTGCGAGTTAAACTGCGTCGCTCGCCGAGTCAAAAGTTGTTCCAGGACTTGGCATCTACACAGCTCGATCTTGGTGACCGCAATGCTTTGCATGCGACGTGTCAAGAATGGAGCCTGCGCTTCCCGGATGATGCGGGCTGCTGGCTGATGTTGGGTAAGGCTTGCTTGATGAGCTTCTACCGTGATCTTGCTGCGCGTGAAGGACTAGAGGCTGTGCGTTGTCTTGAGCGTGCTGTTGGCATGGATCCTGAGGACACACAGTCTCGACGTCTTTTAAGTGAAGTGCTCTACCGAGTGGGTGCTGTGAATGAGGCGCAAACCCACGTTGAGGTATTGAGTGAGCTCGAACCAGGTGATCGTGAGATTGAGCAGCTACTCGGCCATATTGCCCACTTAGCCGACAGCGGTGCTGAAGTTGGATCACTGCTGGCAGATGTGGAGTCGCATGGGGCTCTGCCGCACATGCCGCCTCAGGCTGTTGAACCTGTGTCTGTTGGCGAGCGTTCACTTGTTGAAGTGCGGGCAGGCTTAGCGAGGGTTGAAGCTATTTCCGGAGTTACCAAAGCCACGTTTATTCACGGTTCAAAGGCAATGGTCAAGGGCGATATCAGCGATGGGCGAGACTCGTTTCTTCGTATCGTTCGCGTAACCGCTAAGGCTGCCTACCGCTTTGCACGGCGTCTCGACATTGGTAGCGCCAGCAAGACTGTTGTCGAGGGTGACTTCGGTCGTATCTGTATCTGTGTTTTTGGCGAGGCTCTTGCAGCTGCACAGTGTGACGACAGTTGTGATGTCGACATGGTGCAATTGGAATTACAGGGATTGGTTGCCGGTGCATTGCATGCGGTCGAGGGCTAAGCGATGCGTAAGATAAAGAATGCAATCGAAGAACTGCGCCAAGCACCGGGTGTAAAGGGGACTGCAGTTGTCACTAACGATGGTTTGGTTGCGGCATCGTCGCTATCAGTTGACCTTGATCCAGATGTGATCTCCGGGCTGTCATCATTTTTGATGATGACTACAAACCGTAGCTTGGTCGAGGGTGGTTACGGCACCTGCTCCCGACTGTCGTTAAATTCGACGCACGGAAAGGCTGTCTTTGTGCAGTTAGAGCAGAGCTACTTGGTCGTGCTGTTTGACCAGTTTGCTGAGATCTCTGAGGCAGATCCGGACATTGATACTACGGTTGATCGGATTCGCCGTGCCTCGCGCCTCACCTAGGATTTGCTGCAGATCACACGGCCTTAAAGGTTCGTAACATGCAGTGATTAGTGCGGTTTATGACCCTGTTATATGGGCGCAGTTTTCGCGGTGCTAGGTAGCGAGAAGGGGAAAACCCGCAGCTTGAAGCTGGCGTAGCCATCAGTACCAAGGCGAGACGAAACAGCCTGATCTCTCAAGGCAGAGGCCGCGTGTGTCCGATGATCAGGTTAACCAGAAGTGCCGGATTCGTCGGCACACGGGCAACACCAACGCCACGCGCTAACCATGGTCCAGATCAACTTCGCGCTTAAGGAAGTCAATTGTAAGGTCGTTTTCTACGGCCCAGGGATGAGTGGCAAGACCACGAACCTCGAGATTGTTCACCAGAAGGCACCAGAGGAGAACAAGGGAGAGCTGACGTCGATTTCGACGGACGGTGATCGAACTCTGTTCTTTGACTTTATGCCTCTTGACCTCGGCAATGTGGCTGGGATGCGAACGAAGTTCCAGCTCTACACAGTGCCTGGGCAGGTCTACTACAACTCGACACGTAAGCTCGTGCTGCAGGGTGTCGACGGCATCATCTTCGTTGCGGATTCCGATCCGGACAAGATGGATGAGAACGTTGAGTCCTACTCGAACCTGATCGAAAACCTTGCGGAATACGGCAAGGACATTCGCGAGTTGCCGCACGTCATTCAATACAACAAGCGTGACTTGCCAAATGCTTTGCCGGTCGCAGAGATCGATAAGATCATGAATAAGTTCGGCGTGCCGACCTTTGAAGCCGTTGCGTATACCGGTGAAGGCGTCTTCCCAACATTGAAGACTTTGGCAGCGATGGTTCTTGAGAGTATCGAGAAGATCGATGGCCGTAACCCGCGCAGGTCAGCAGCGAAATCTGCTTCTGTCCAGCCCGTCGCCGCGCCGCAACCCGCACCAGCTAGGGCGCCAGTCCGGGCGCCTGCGAGAACTCCGGCAAGAACTTCTGCCTCGTCGCGTCCAGTTGCAGCGTCGCGTCCAGTTGCAGCCAGGGCGCCTGGTGCGCAGGGGCGACCGCAAAAGAGGGTTCGGGGCACGCGTCCGGCAGTTGACGTCCAGGGGGCTCCTAGAAAGCGTCGAGCATCAGTATCTAGTCATGGCAATCGCCAGAATACGCGGCCGTTGAGTCCGCGTCGTCGCGCAGCAGCTACCCCTAAGAAAAAGGGGTTTGGACTCGCCATTGCTCTAACCGTGACATTTTTGGTAGCGGCCGCTGGAGTCGCTTACCTCTTCCTCGGCAACCCATCCTTCTAGGCTACCAATGGTTGATCCACAGGAGATGTCTAGGAACCATCGTTTGCGGCACGATCGTCTGACCTTTTATAAGGACGACATCGATCGTATCGACAAGCTGTTGGCTGAGTTCTTGAGGTTGTCGGGTGCGAAATGCGCACTGCTGATTGATAAGGAAGGTCACTTGGTGACGAAGCGCGGTGAGTTGCGCACAGTCGATATCGATACTATTTCTGCTCTGGTCGCTGGCTCCTTTGCAGCCACGAAAGAAATGGCGCGACTGTTGGGAGAGGAAGAGTTCACTGCCATGTTCCACCAGGGAGAGCGTGACAACATTCAGTTATCATTGGTGGGGGACCGCACCTTGTTGACGATCTTGTTTGATGATCGCACGACGGTCGGGATGGTGCGTCTCTACGCAGGTGAAACTGCTAAGAAGCTTGCTGATATTTATCGTGATGCAGTTGATCGCGCACCGTCGACCGAATCAGAACTCGATGACGCATACGGATCGGATGCAAAGAAGACGCTCGACAAGTTGTTCGATTAGTAACTAGCAGCAGGTCGGAGTACGACAACAGGCCGCGCGCAGGACAAAACTGCGCGCGGCCTGTTGTAGTTTATGGAGAGTGCTTCAGCGCTCGTTGTTGGGAGTTATGCACGGCATGGATCGCCTCGTTTTGGGATTTAATCGCAACCAAAAACAAAAAAAACGCAGTAACTTCAGGATGCGCCCCCTGGATCTTTACGCGCCCGCTAACCCTTTGTTTACATGGTTTTGCAACAGTTTATCAAATTGATTCGGCGCGCCGTTTACGTAGTATCTCGTGTTGCCAGAACGAGTTCCGGTGAATTCCGAGGACACCTTAGCCGATCTCTACTCTCGGCCGGAACTTGGTTGGTTCGCATCCGTGAACCTGTACCGGTCTCCCCCACAAAACCCTAACAAGGACCAAGACTATGGCTGCCAAGAAGAAGGCTAAGAAGGCTACTAAGAAGACCGCGAAGAAGGCTGCAAAGAAGGCGCCTGCCAAGAAGAAGGCTGCAAAGAAGGCCAAGAAGGCACCTGCCAAGAAGAAGGCAGCTAAGAAGGCTCCAGCTAAGAAGGCAGCGAAGAAGTAGTTTTCCGAGCAGGTGTTCTTCACCGCAAGGTGAAGGATGTCTTCTAAAGATTGGGACAGGGTTCGACGCAAGTCGGACCCTTTCTCATGTACTGAGCGAAGCTTTCGCACAGGTAGGTGCGAAGGACCCGATCTGCCGATCGGTCGCGGATCGCCGAGCTGGTGTCGAGCACGCGACGCATGCGCTGTGATCGATAGATTCGCTGTAGCGTATTTGAGCGTGTGGCGCCGCTTAGTGAAGGCGCTGGCCAGGCACTGCGCCACTATCTGGCGACAGTAGGTAAACCTCGCCTTCGGTCCCGGCGGCCGCGACCATTCCCTCGCTCATGCCAAACTTCATTTTGCGAGGCTTGAGGTTGGCGACCATCACGACGAGGCGGCCGACCAGCTGTCCTGGTTCGTAGGCGCCCTTGATACCTGCGAATACATTGCGAGTTACATCGCCGCCAAGTCCTAGCTTCAGTTGCAGGAGTTTCCGTGCATCGGGCACTTCGTTTGCCTCCAGGATTTCCGCAACCCGCAAGTCAACTTTGAGGAAGTCATCGATCGTGATCTCATCAGCAAGTGGCTCCTTCTCGAGTGTTGGGCTTGATGGCGGGACTTCTTCCGGTGTAAGCATCTCCTCGACCTTTTCTGCGTCGACGCGTTTCATCATGTGTTGGAAGGCCGCGATCTTGACGCCAACTAGCGGTGTGCTCGCTTGCGACCAACTGTTGATCTCTTCGCCAAGTAGGGCGGAGGATTTCTTGGCCAGCTCGGGCAGCACTGGCGTTAGGTAGACTGTGATCTGGCGGAAGAGGTTGACGACGACTGTGCAGACATCTTGAAGCTTCTCAGCATTCGCCGGGTCTTTCCTGAGCTTCCATGGTGCCTCCCGATCGACATACTCATTTGCGGCGTCTGCGAGCTGCATGATCAGCCGCATCGCTTCACGGTAGTCACAAGACTCGTATGCGTTCGCGATGGTGTCAGACATTGCGGATGCTTTTTCAAATAAGCCTCCGTCGTCTGGGTAGTGCTGCGATAGACCGGAATCCTTCAGGAACTTTGCGGAGCGACTCGCAAGGTTGACAACTCTACCGACAAGGTCGCTGTTGACCTTGCCAACAAACTCCGTTGAGTTGAAGTCAAGGTCATCAATTTTGTTGCTGAGTTTGCTGGCGTAGTAGTAGCGAAGCCAGTCTGGTTCGAGTGACTCCAGGTACTTTGATGCCATCACGAATGTGCCGCGAGACTTCGACATCTTCTCGCCGTTGACCTGCAGGAAACCGTGAATGTGGACTCGTTTCGGCTTGTTGTAGCCTGCTGCGTGGAGCATTGCGGGCCAGAACAGCGTGTGGAAATAGGTGATGTCTTTGCCGAGGAAGTGCACGACCTCAGTGTCTTTGTTGCGCCACCAATCATCGGCGTTACCGCCATTTTTGGCGCACCACTCCATCGTGCTTGAGATGTAGCCGCACGGTGCATCAAACCACACGTACCAGAAGTTGCCGGGATGGTTTGGGATTTCGAAACCGAAGTATGGAGCTGGTCGCGATACGTCCCAGTCTTGAAGTGGCTTGCTTAGGAAATATCCCTTTAAGTAGTTGGCGACTTCGCTTTGCAGGGCACCGCTGTTTTGAGTCCAGTCGGTCAGCATTTCCTGGAGCGGTTCTAGCTTCACGAAGAACTGCTGTGAGTCTTTGAGCTCTGGAGTCGAATCGGTGAATACCGATCGAGGTTCGAGCAATTCGGTTGCGGCATAGGTTGCGCCGCACTTTTCGCAAGCGTCGCCGTATTGATCAACTGCTTGGCATTTTGGGCAGGTGCCCTTGACGAAGCGGTCTGCCAAGAACATCTGCTTTTCCTTGTCGAATAGACGCGGTACCGATCGTTCGGCAACTAAGTCTTGGTCGATTAGTTTTTGCCAGATGCCTTCACCGACCTCGCGATTTGTATCGCTGTTGGTAGACCCATAGTGATCGAAGGAAATGCCGAAGGCGGCGAAGTCGCGTTGATGCGCTGCGCTCATCTCGGCAATCATCTTCTCCGGTGTGAGGCCCTCCTTCTCGGCGCGGATCATGATCGCGGTGCCATGCGTGTCGTCTGCACACATGAAGGCGACCTTGTGGCCACGCATGCGTTGGAACCGGACGAAGATGTCGGTCTGGATATACTCGACGAGGTGGCCGAGGTGGATGTGCCCGTTCGCGTAGGGTAGGGCGCTAGTGACTAGGATCTGACGCGTCATGAGCAGATTGGTGTACCAGTCTGTGCGCTGCGTTCCCACTGATCGCTGTAGATGTGTCTGCCGCAGAGCGAATGTTCGATAGCTTTTTGCGTTGCCTAAGCCCGTTTTCCGGCGAATCTGGCCTCGGCAGCCATTCGATGATGGGAATGCGGTATTTTTTGCAGTTGGCGGCTTCTGGGGCGCTGGTGGCAGCTTTTGACCCCGGGGTTCGCCGGCGAGGTTGGCATCGGGCCTGATTGGCCGGAGGGGTGGCGATTAAATGGGGGGTATTTTCAAGCCCTGTATCTAGTAGTGACGAGGTCAAATTGCATCGGCGTCTGCGCTGTTGCTGCTAGCAACGCAACTGCAAGTTCGATGCCCGGGCCATTGGGTGCGGCGAGGTTTGGCTTTTCCTGTTGTCTGTTTTAGGCACTCACGCGGCCTGCTAACACGGCCTCGGCAGGGTTGTCGATTCGACCCGGTGGGCCTAGCGACTTTCGGCAGCGTCCTGCCCATCTGCTGTCTGCGGCATGGATTTGTCAAACCGCAGGTAAGCGCTGGTTCCAGCGATCGTCGCCAGCGGAGATAGCGCCAGCAAGTTGACGAAGGGTATTGCGGCAGCAATATGTAGCCCGAAGCCCGTCCCTAAGGTTCGCCAGGGATTCCTCAGGATAACCCGGAGGCTTTCGCGCAGCGTGATCCCGCGCACTGCCTGAGGGGGTAGCAGCCAGACGACGCCAGCAACCGCGCTGCCCAGCAAGATGGTTGCAGCAATGCCAAACCATGGAATCAAGATCAGCGCCATGCCAACTAGGGTTGCTATGCCAATCAGCAGCAGCAATTGCATGCGGTCGAGGATGCGCAGGCCAGTTGCCGGCGGCACGGTCATGGTGGCCGATAGCATGTGGAACTCGGTGGCGCGTCGGATTGGGTCTTGTGCCCAGCCCGCGAGTAGGTCGAGGAGCGCTGGGCCAGCGGTTAGCCACACAGCGATCAGCCAGAGGTGCCTATGATTAGAGGCACTTGGTTCGGGGTCCCTTGCGAACGCTTCTGTGAATGCAGGGTTTAGCCACAGCAGTCCGAGCAATGCGATGGTTAGGACCCCGACGAGATTGATCGCGATCGGCCGTCGCAATTTGTTGATGAACTCCCGCTCGAAAAGCATCGCAAAGACGGCGCGCCGCACATCCAGGATGCTGCTGCTGAACTCCACGAATGCGTTGCTACGGACTGCTTCTACCGGGCCTTGCCTGCCAAGGCGGTTTGCTTTCCCGCTGCAAACCGGACAGGGATCCCCGGGCTGAGCGTAGCCGCAAATTAAACACATTCCCAATCTGTTACGCGTCGTCACTTTCCTTGATTGCCATCAACCTATATCCTATTTGCCCCAACTATTCGGCACCCACTATGAGCGATCCGTACAAGGCCCTCGACTTCTACAACGTAGACGATCTCTATACCGAAGAAGAAATCATGATCCGCGATACCGTGCGATCATGGGTTTCAGATCGGTTCATGCCCGTTATTGAAGAGCACAACCGTGCCGCGACATTCCCTCGCGACTTGATCCCTGAACTCGGGGAGATGGGTGTCTACGGGGCCAGCCTAACGGGTTACGGCTGCGCGGGGCTCTCGCCAGTAGCCAGCGGTTTGATTTGTCAAGAACTCGAGCGCGGTGATTCCGGGCTTCGTTCCTTTGTTTCTGTGCAGGGCTCATTGTGCATGTTCCCAATCTGGGCATACGGCACAGAAGAGCAAAAGCAGAAGTATTTGCCCGACATGGCAACAGGCAAGCTGATCGGCTGCTTTGGTTTGACTGAGGCCGACTATGGCAGCAATCCGGGCGGGATGTTGACCAAGGCTGTCGAAGATGGCGACCATTATGTGCTGAATGGCAGCAAGTATTGGATCACCAACGGTAGCACTTGCGACGTTGCGATTGTCTGGGCAAAGCTGAACGGCGTTATCCGCGGCTTCCTCATCGACGCGGACACTCCTGGGTTCACCGGAAAGCAAATTAAGAACAAGTTCTCGCTGCGTGCTTCTGACACCAGTGAGTTGGTGTTGGAAGACTGCCGTATTCCAAAGTCACAAATCCTACCTGGCATCGAGGGAGTGAAGGGTCCGCTAAGCTGCCTGACGCAGGCTCGCTATGGCATTGCCTTCGGCGTGATTGGTGCAGCCCAAGCGGCCTACGATGAGGCTCTTCGCTACAGCCAGATGCGCATCTCTTTCGACAAGCCGATTGCGCGCTTCCAACTCGTGCAAAATAAGCTCGTCTGGATGGCAAGTGAGATCACCAAGGCGCAGTTGTTGTGCTGGAAGCTTGCGAAGATGAAAGAAGCTGGGACGATGCATCACTATCACGTCTCTATGGCCAAGCGAAACAACTCGTGGATGGCTCTTGAGTGCTGTCGTGTCGGTCGAGACATCCTCGGCGCCAATGGCATCACTGACGAATACCAGATGATGCGGCACATGTGCAATTTGGAGTCGGTCATCACTTACGAGGGCACACACGACATCCACGGGCTGATCATTGGCCGACAGTTGACCGGCGAAGACGCCATCACCTAGTCGAAAAAGCGACCGCCCGAGACGTTTCACGCGAAGTATCGGGCCATGTTCCGGCCACAAGTTGGTCTGAGGCTCGCGTTGGTGGCCGGGCACACGTTAGAACTTCTAGCGATGGTCCGACTGCTCCACGTTCTAGCTGAGAAGGGTTACTCTGGCGGCGAGGTGCAACTGCGCATGCTGATGGAGCACTTTGCACAGCAGGGCTATCAAAACGGGGTCCTTCTAGCACCCGGCGCGAAGTTTCGTGCTGCTGCCGAGGAAATGGGGGTGCCCGTTTATGAGGCGCCGATGCGACGTTGGTGGCGACCCGATTTGCTCGGCAAGATCAAGCGGGCCTATTCTGCGTTTGATCCCGATGTCATCCATTTTGCGGATGGTCGCTCGCTGTATCTTGGTGGCTGGATGGCCAGGGGCCATCGGGCGAAGACGTTCACGATCCGTCGCATTGATTACCCGATCAAGAAGGGATGGCGCGGCGGCTTCCGTTACACCAAATTGTGCGATCAGACGATTGCCATCTGTGATGCGATTCGGCAGCGATTGCTAACTGCGGGAGTACCTGATGAAAAGATCACTCTCGTTTACGATGGCTTAGATCCAAAGCCGTGGATTGATCTGCGGCAGAATCGCGATGCTGCGCGAGAGCGGCTAGGAATCGCTAAGGATGCCGCGGTGATTTCGCTTGCTGGTGTATTGCGACCACGCAAGGGGCAACACATCTTGATCGATGCCTTTCATAAGCTTGCTGGTGATCACCCACATGCGGTGTTGCTGCTGGCTGGCGGTGGTAGTGAGATGGAGCGCTTACGTCAGCAGGTCGAAGATCGCGGCTTGGTTGGGCGCGTTCGTCTACCAGGCCCGGTTAAGCCAGTGCACGATGTCTACGCGGCTTCGGATGTCTTTGTGATGCCCTCGTTCCATGAAGGCTTATGCAACGCATGCCTTGAGGCTGGCTTCGCGGCGCTGCCTCAGGTGGTCAGCACAGCTGGTGGCAACGCGGAGATCATTGTCGATGGCGAGACTGGCTTTGTTGTGCCAAAGGGTGATGTCGAGCAGCTATCGCAGGCGCTTCGCCGTTACCTGACCGACCCACAGATGGCAGTTGCACACGGGCGGGCTGGTTTTGATCGATGCATGAGCATGTTCACGGATGCCCACCTTGGGCCGGAAGTTCAGTCAGTCGTGCGCAAATTGCACGACTGATGGCGCATCTGAGCTGGTGGCACAGTTTTCGGTGATGATTGCCTTGCGGCAGTTAAATGGCTGTTGGCCATAGCCATGCAAATGTAAGGCCAGTAACCAGTGAGTAGCAGGCCCCATCAAAGATGAATTTGCCGGTAGTGGTCCACGAGACGCCCTTCCAAATCGAGTCGTTAATGCTCGTAAACGCGTATCCAAGCAATGCCGTAATCGTAGCTATCTGGAATACTCCGGTTGCGCCCGGTGCTAGCGCTATGCCGGTTAAGTAGGCGACCAACACGCTGATTACGATGCAGTATAGGAACCATATGCAGAGGGACTTACCCATGTTTGGCATGCCGTTTGTCCGCATGATCATGACGCCTACTGGTCCCTCGTTGAACTTGGCGACCATCTCTTTAGAAACGGCTTCCTTCATCGAGTCGGCATGAGGGAACATATACTGTCCTGGCGGTATCTTGGCGTCGCGCAAGGCTGATAGAGTATCCTGCTCATCCGGAAGCCCCTTGTAGTCGGCCTTATGGATCGGGATGACCATGTGCAGCAAGGAGCTGGCAAGAAAGACGAAGACCGCTGAAAGCAGAATTGGCAGCCAGAGTGCGTCTAGTGTCGTCATAGTTGATATGTAGAGTTACAGATCCACGATCGTTAGCTTTCGAGCTGTCGAAATACCCTACCGAATGCCGATAGAGGTTCCTACGTGACTGACTTCGACCTCAAAACGGATTGCCGTTACTTGCAGTGGGATCGGCCCTGCACACCTCACAAGGTGCGGGGTAAGGTTTGTCAAACGTGCGATGAGTATGACGCCATCGGATTTCGCGTTTTGATGGTCAAGTTGGCCGCCACGGGCGATGTCTTGCGTACGACGGCTTTCTTGCCGGCAATCCATGCGGAGTGGCCTGGAGCGCGAGTCACTTGGTTGACTCGAAAATCAGCAGCCGACTTATTCGAAGGCAACTGCCTGGTGGATGAAGTGCTGGTAACTGACGACGCCATCACGGCGGCGCGCTTAGCTACCGAGGAGTTTGATGTCGTGCTCTGCCCGGATGCTGACCCGGATGCGGCGGTGCTCGCATCGATGGCTAAGGGCAAGGAGCGTCGTGGTTATATGCGCGACGCGCAGGGTCAGATTGTAGCTCTCAACGAGGGAGCTGCACGATGGCTGGAGATGGGCCTCAGTGATGACAACAAGAAGGCCAATACTGAGACCTACCAGCATTTGGTCTCGCAAGTGCTTGGCCTCAATCCCGACTCCGTCCGCGAGCCCATTCTGGAACCGTCGGCAAGTGATGCGGCTGCTGCGCGATCATTTGTTGAAGGGTTTGGCCTTGAGGATGGTAAGGCTCTGATTGGCATGAACACCGGTGCCGGTGGTCGTTGGCTCTATAAGCAGTGGACCAAGGAGCATCAGCAATCGTTCTTGCAGCTTTGCAATGATGCGGGGCTCGCAGTGCTATTGCTTGGTGGGCCAGAGGAAGTACAGCGACATGCAGATCTGCTTGAGTTCGCTGCCGGGATGCCAGTTTTTGATGGCGGCAATCATAATTCCTATGGCCGGTTTGCTGCGCTGATTGATCAGTGCCGTGTGATTGTCACTAGTGATTCGCTTGCCGTTCATTGTGCCGCCGCTAGAAAGAAGCCAGCAGCGGTGTTGTTTGGGCCGACATCTTCAGCTGAGATCGAACTCTATGGCAGGGGGACCAAAATCACTCCCGCGGGGCTTGACTGTCTGTGCTGCTACTTGCCGGTCTGCGATAAGGATCCGCATTGTCAGGCGCTGATAGCCCCCGAGACCGTTCTGGAAGCTGTTCAGCGGCTATTAGCCACGCGCTAATGCGCAGTCGTGGTCGTTCGCCCGTAGTCTGAAGTCGTCTGCGGGGTCGATGATCAAGTGTTTGTATTGCGTCTTGTCAGATCTTGGCGTTGACGAAGGACCCTGTGACTGCCAATTTCATGTGCAGTGAGCTATCTCGGACTCGATATTGGCGGCAGTAAATGCCGTTATGAATGGTGGCCTCCCGGTCAAATCGTCGGGGGGATGACTGAGCCGATACACCCGGCCGTAGATGATACCCTTGCCGAGAAGCTGTCGCGGCATCTGCACGAGATGATCAATGTAGATCCTGCAGCAGTAGTGGTCGCGATGGCAGGCATTGATTCATTGACCAAAAAGATGCTCAGAGATGAGCTGCCAGCACTCGGCCTTGCCTACCCCGTTGCGATTGTCGAGGACACGCTTGCAGCCGCTGCCGCAGCTGGTTTGCGCAACCATCCGGGGGTTTTGTTGTGGTCTGGCACAGGCTCTTTTGCCATTGCTCGTGGACCCGATGGGCAGTTAATACGTGTGGGGGGTCGAGGTTTCGCATTCAGTGATGAAGGCAGTGGCTATGACCTCGTTAGGAAGGCGATCATTGCAGTGCTGCACGCGATTGATGGGCGCGGTCGAGACACTCTACTCGTCGATTTATTGACGGAGTCGTTTGAAGCAGGTGAGCCGAAGCGGCTTGGTAGTGTTGTGCAGCGATTGTCACCACGTCAAGTAGCTAGCCGTCTACCTGTGGTTCTGGAGGCGTTTCAACTAGACGATTGGGTTGCGGCCGACTTGTTGCAAAACGTGATGTTTCAGCTGACACAGCTGGGTATCGCAGCGCTTAAGCGGGTGGGAGTTGCCGCTGAACCGGGCACGCGTGTGGCTTTTGGTGGCGGCGTTATCGCACACAATGAAGTGATCCGTGACGGGCTTGAGCGCACTCTTCAGGCATCGTTTGGTGGCGAACTTGAATTGGTGGCCCTGTCATCGAATGCATCTGCTTTAGCTGCCGCGCAACTTGCGCGTGAATGGCATGAGGGCAAAGCCACCGCTAAGGAGTGGGTCGACTGTGTCTCGCTCTGAACTCACACTAAAAGACGGTCGGGTGCTCCCTAAGGAGTGCTTTACGGCAACCTTTTCACGCAGTGGTGGGGCAGGTGGTCAACACGTCAATAAGACAGAGACTCGAGTTGACCTCCGCTTAGATTTTGAAGCTGCCAGAGAGGTCTTGCGAGATTACGAAATCATCCGAATTACCCGTGCCTTAGCGTTACGGCTGGATGCCGACGGTCGACTCATGGCCGTGTCGAGTGAGCACAAAAGCCAATTTCAAAACTACCGGGCAGCGCAAGAGCGAATGGCTGGCTGGATTGCCCAGGCTTTAGTTCGTCAAAAGCGACGCATCGCGACGAAGCCGACGAGAGGCAGTAAGACGCGGCGGTTGGATGCAAAGTCTCGACGGGGAATTATCAAGAAGGGGCGACAGAGCAAGCCTGATCACGATTGACGGATGTGATTGGTTTGGTCAGGACCCCGGAGATACCGCACTCGCTTTCCAGCCAATGCGCCGGTTCGCAGAGTTTGTTGATTTGGCGGTTGGGCTGCGAGACCTGTGCCAGGGAGGTCTCTGCGAGCCAAGGGGGGATGGGCCCGCTTGCGGACCGTGATTATGCGTAAATACCGCGCATGCGAGTGGTCTCGGCTACTCGATCGACGCCAAGCATGTAGGCCGCGATACGATTGGATTCGCCGAAGCGCTGCGCCATGTCTACGGTCGCTGCAAATGAGTCAACCATGATCCGCTCCATGCGCTCTTCCACTTCGCGCTGGGTCCAGAAGAATGACATGCGATCCTGCACCCATTCGAAGTAGCTGACGGTCACGCCACCGGCGTTCGCGAGAATGTCTGGCACAACGAAGACACCCTTGTCGTCCAAAATCTTGTCGGCCTTAGCGGATACGGGGCCATTGGCTCCTTCGACGATGATGCCAGCTTGGATTCTTTCGGCGTTCCTACTGTTGATGACATTCTCGGTTGCCGCAGGGACCAGAATGTCGACAGGGAGTTCGAGCAACTCATTGTTTGACAAGCGGTCGCCGCCTTTGAAACCATCAATCTTGCGCTGAACCTGCATGTGTTTTCGCAAGCCAGCCAGATCAAGTCCGTCTTTGTTGTAGAGCGCACCGTGGACGTCGCTGATTGCGACAACCTTGACCCCAATGCTTGCGAGTTGCAGAGCAGAGATCATGCCGACATTGCCTGACCCTTGAATCGCGACTGTGCATTCTTTGGGGTTCTTGCCGAGGTGCTTGAGCGCTTCGCGGGCGCAAAGCATCACGCCACGCCCGGTCGCTTCGACCCGACCTAGTGAGCCACCGAGGCTGACTGGCTTACCGGTAACCGATGCCGGCAGATAGCCGCGTTGGTGCATGGAATAGGTGTCCATGAACCAAGCCATGATTTGGCCATCGGTTCCCATGTCAGGAGCCGGGACATCACGGTCTGGGCCGATGAAGTCCATAATCCCAGACACGTAGCGACGCGTGACGCGTTCCAGCTCGCCTTTGGACATTTTGTAGGGGTCACAAACGACACCGCCCTTGCCACCGCCGAAAGGCACGTTGACGACTGCGCATTTCCACGTCATCCAAGCAGCGAGTGCACGCACTTCGTCGCGGTTGACGTTCATGGCAAAGCGTATCCCTCCTTTGGCTGGTCCGCGCGATGTGGAGTGTTGTACACGGAATCCTTCGAACACTTCTACTGACCCGTCGTCCATGACAACGGGCATGCTGATCGTGATCTCACGCTCGCAGGTGCGCAGGATCGAGATCAGGTTAGGTTCTAGGCCAAGCCGTGCGGAAGCCAGATCGAGTCTGGCCTGCATGGCTTGGTAGGGATTGTCTTCGCTGGCGACTTGCTGGTTCATGCCGGGAGAGGGCGCTTGCGTAGCTATGCTAGGTGCCGGAACGTATTAGAAGTGAACCACGCCAGCGACACACCTGCGACACTTGATAACTCGGATCTTTCGATTGTTATGGAAGAACACCTCTCGGCGGTGCGTGGATTTTGGTTTGGGCGCCTAGGTCAGACTGTTCGGTGCGTGCCATGGCGCCGGACAATGATGGCCGTCAGTGGCTCGGAAACCCTCTATGCGAAGCTCTATCGCCGTAAACGGCGCATTGCGAAATTAGAGTGGTATTGGTTGCACGCTCTCCCCGTGCTCGGATTCGAGACGGCGCAGCCAGTTGCCTGGGTGGCGGATCGTGAGTCGAGTTTAGTTGTCACTTCGGCAGTTACTGGCCGGTCTCTCGATTCATGGGCCGTGGACGCGGCCGCCGACGGATGGCTCGATGGCTTCTTTTCCTATGTCTGCCGGGAAGTGGCGCCATTTGCAAGGCGACTTCACGACCATCAATTGATCCACCGGGACTTCAATTGCCATCATTTGTTCGCCACGCACCCCCTCAGTGCAGGCCCACCAGCGGTTATCGACGTGGAGCGGATGTTTCGCTCGCGGTGGAACAGGAGGCGCTGGGTTGTTAAGGATTTGGCATCGCTGATGGCCTCGGTGCCTGTGCCAGTGCCGCCACGCGTTGCCTTCCGTTTTCTCAAGACCTACGCGCCTGACCTCAGTTCGAGGCAATTGCGCAGGTTCGTTCGTACCGTTGCCGCGAAGGTCGTTCGTATCCTGTCTCATCAACCGCGTTTCGGTTAATTAGCGCCGATTCGATTGCAGTGTCTGGGCGCCCTCTGCCTTGATCGACATCAGCATGGATTGGCAGGGCTGATCCCTGCAAGTTGCCTGGGGAGGGACCATTCAGCTGGCTTTCGCCGGTCTTTGCCGGGTGACGCGTGGGAGTTGCTGCGCGAGCTCTCGCCAGGATTATTGGGCTTGCTTGTCGATCCGGCGCCGGCGCCATCGCGTTGTCAAGGTGACGCCAACGAGACCAGTGCCGACGAGCAGCAGGGTGCTTGGCTCCGGCACAGGTTGCGAACCGTCTTCAGGATTATTTCCCTCCCCGTCTATTTGCGAAATCGCTTCGTGACCCGGCGATTGTCGGTCGCTTTCTCTAGATGCGTACGATGAGGTGGAGCTACCCGAGAATGGTCTTGGGGAGCCACTGGCTGACTGGCCGAAGCAGGGGGCCAGAATGATGAGAAGGGCGGGTATCGAAGAAAGTCGCACTTGCGATTTCAATGGGAACAGATCGAGGTTTTCCACATTTGGCTCGGGCAATATCGCCGCGTTCCGTGGAGAGCTTTCAAGGTAGCCGGGATGTCAGAAGTGGCAAGACGGTCTCTACGTTTTTATCGGATGTATTTGCGACAATTGCGGTGCATCTAATCAGCAACTACCGTATTTGCTCTGCCGCATTCAGCGGCTAGTATGCTGCCGTCTGGTCTCTGGGCAGCCGCCGGTAGCATCTGCTACGGGAGGAAAGTCCGGGCTCCTCAGGGCAGGGTGGTGGGTAACGCCCACCGTTCGCAAGAACAGGGAAAGTGCCACAGAAATCAAACCGCCGGACGGCTCTAAGGGCGACGGCAAGGGTGAAACGGTGAGGTAAGAGCTCACCGCACCCCGCGCGAGCGGGGTGGCACGGCAAACCCCACCCGGAGGAAGACCGAGTAGGAGGATCGCGCGGCCCGCGCTTAGGTCCTCGGGTAGGTCGTTGGCGACCGTCCGCGAGGGCGGTTCTAGAGAAATGGCTGTCACCGTCTTCGGACGGCACCAGAACCCGGCTTACGGAGACCAGACAATTTTTTTCGCGCGGAGCAGGCGCCACGGCAGATCTGGCGATTACTAAGCGTCAACGGTCTGCTGGTGGGCGCGGGGGATGGAACTGTGGACGGTGCCTGTTTCGGACTGCAGGATTTGGCGGGGCGAGGTTTGTAGCTAGCGCGGTCGGCGTAGCACATCGCGGTAGCGCTCCAAGATGACGAGGGCGGAGATGCTGTCGGCGTGGTCCTTGCGACGCTTAGCCTTCATTCCGCCCTGCTTGAGGCGTTCGTGGGCCTCGTCGGTCGTGTGGCTTTCGTCGACGGTGGCCACGGGTAGCTCGGTGGCTGCTTGTAGAAGGTCGACGAATTTCTGGGTGTGCTGTGCTCGCTCACCTGGCGTGCCGTCGAGTGTTAGCGGCAGGCCGACAACAATTCCCTGCGTGTCGCGGTCTTTGACTTGCTCTAGCACCTGTTTGATGACCTGTTGTTGGTCACGGCTGTCGATTCGGGGGAGGGGTACGGCAATGGTGCCAGTCCAGTCCGTGGCGGCAAGGCCAGTGCGCGCATCACCGTAGTCGACGGCGAGAATGCGCGACTTTGGCGTGAGTGGAGTTTCGGTCACAGCAGGTCTTCGCGTCCTTCAGCGCGGAGGAAATCGACGACTTGCTTCAATTGGTTGGCTTTATCTTTAGGGCAGACGAGCACAGCGTCGCCAACCGCAGCAACCACGAGGTCGTCGACTCCGAAAAGAGTCACAGTTCGGTGGCCTTCGGCATAGACGATGTTTCCTTGTGCTAGCAGGGATTTGGCGTCGGCGCCGTCGTGTAGTGAAAAGTGGTTGTTGTCGGGAGTTGCCTCAAGCACTCGTGCCAGGGCGGGGAAGCTGCCTAGGTCATCCCAATCCGCAGTGCATTCAACAACGGCGATGCGCCCGGCTTTTTCCATGACTGCGAAGTCGATAGAGGTCTTGGGGGTTTTTGCAAACGCCGCGATCAACTGCTCGTGATCCTTGGCATTGATTGCGGCCGTCATTTGATTGGTCGCTGTAGCTAAATCGGGCTCGTGATCGGCGAATGCTTGCATCATCGCTGATTTCTTGAACAAGATGATGCCGCTGTTCCACCAGAAGTTGCCCGCGTCAACCAGTTGTTGGGCAGTGGCTTGGTCGGGTTTCTCACGGAACGAATTGCTTATGAATGCCCGTGGTAGCGCCTTGTCGGCAGCTTCTCCTAGCTCAATGTAGCCATAGCCAGTTGCTGCGAAGCTTGGCGGAATGCCGAACGTCACTAGAGTTTGGCTGTCGCAGGCGAGTGATTGACCCCGTGCAACCATGCGCTCAAATTCTGCGGTGGGCTCGATTACGTGGTCTGCTGGTAAGACAATCAGAGTTGCTTCTGGATCGCGGGCAGCGATGTGGGCCATTGCAAATGCTATGCACGGCGCTGTGTCGCGTGCTTCTGGCTCAATCAGAATTTGCTCAATCGGAAAGTTGAGCAGCAGTTTCGCGATGGCATCTTTCTGCGGCTGGTTGGTGACGATCCAGATGTTTTCTGGCGGGCAGATACCCTCTAGCCGGTCGATTGCCGCAGCAATCATCGGCTTGCCTGAGGCTAGTGGGAGCAGCTGCTTTGGCCGAGTCTGCCGACTTGCGGGCCAGAATCGAGTGCCAGATCCGCCAGCCATGATTACCGCGTGGATCGATGTCATGAGCTAGAGCATCGCGACATACGGCTGGTTATCAAGCGAACCTAGCGAGATACCTAATTCGCCAGGGCTTGTTGTTAGTAGCCAGGGGAGGTCGACTTTACTCGTTCTGGGGGAACGGGAATCAAAGCCGGCCGCTTTGGTGAGCGGCCACCGACTAAATGGGTGCTGGCGTGTAGGTCGCGGAGATTGCCATAGAGTCGGAAACTGACGAGATTTCTTGCCAGGTAGTCGAGCAGCGGCATGACAAGCGGGTCGGCGGACTGACCAAGTAGGTTGTCGAGGTCCATTTTGACGTCTAGATATCCATCTAGATTCAGTTTGCCTGCGCCCTTAGCAGCCAGGATGTCCGACCGCACTTCTAGCTGGTCAAATACCATTGCGGCATCTGTTAGGCGATAGGTCATGTCCAACTTGTTGAAGCGAGGCTGGTCTGCGGCGGGTAGTTGCGCGTAGATAGCCTTGAACAGAGGCACCTTGCCTAGATCAGCACGCTCAATCTTGAGAGTGCCTTCTGCCTCCGCTCCGACCACGTTGTTGCCATCAAGGTGCTCTAGGATGACTCGCCCGCTAGCGTTGCCTGAGTAGGGGGCGTTTTGCCAGCCGCTGGTATTCAGCAGAGAGAAGATGTCGATGCCGGTAAACGAGATGTCGGCACCAAGCCTGCCTAGGGGAACGCTAGGCGCTGGAAGTAGGTAGGTCAGTCCTGCCAAATTCGAGTCACTGTTGCGCAGCCTACCTTCATGGATGCGGGCTGTGATTGTCTTGACGATGAGTTGCTCGGCATCAGCAGTAAATGCAGCTTCGACGGCCTCGAACGGGTGACCAAATAAATTGAGTGACCCGCGGACGATGGTTCCCGTTAACCGACCACCGTCCTCAGTGACCGTGCTTTCGCTTAACGTGACTAAGCCATTTAAATTGTTGACGCGAATGCCGTCGCGGCCTGTGCCGAGCAATACGTCGAGGCTGTCTAGGCCGATTGTTCCGCTCAGCGTTGTCTCAAATGGTTTTGTGCTATTGCCACTGGGGATTGCAAAGCGCAGGCGAAGACCATCGACATCTGCTTGGCCGCGTAGCTGACGCCCGCGAACCGCTTTTTGGAGTGGCCCAGAGAACAGGTTGGCAAGGCCATCGTCGATCGGGAAGTCCTTTGCGTGAACTGCAAACGAGATTTCGGTGCGACCATCGCCGCCGGGTAGTTGCCTGACGCGTCCGTCAGCGCAGTGCACAACTGCCTTGCCCATCTGGCCACGAACGTCACGGAACGTTAGTTCGCCGCCCCCGATGAGTAGTTCGCCGGTCAGGTGCTCGGCTGGCTTTGGCAGGATTGTGGCTTCAGATCGGACATCGACTAGTTGGACGACCACTGCGAGCCTGTCTTCTTTCTTCGTGCCGTTGCGATCTCGTACAACTAGGTCGACCTTGCCCGATGGCTTAAGCGAAGACCAAGTCGCGAAGTCGAGCGCGCCTAATTCGCTCAGACTCAGTCCGAGTTGCTCGCAGAGTTCAAGATCGCGAACGACCAAGGCCAAGTCACGGACCGGGTTCTCACCAGATTCGAGGTGGCCGAGCAGGGCAAGTTGCGCTGGCGCAGAGCTTGGGGTTTCGAGGCGGCCGCGCAGCGCATCGAAATCGATGCGTGCCTTCGCTCCGGAACCTTGCACGAGAACCTGGCCAACCAAGCTGGTAGCGCGCCATGGCTCTACAGGCAATTTTAGATCGACTTTGTGCAGCGACAGGCGCACATCGTGAGATAGAGGCGCTGTCGATTGCGGCCGCCATACTTTGACGGTGCCAGAAATGCCGCCCTGAGGTGATGCTTTGCGCCATTGCGCCTCCAGTTCAGGGATGACGACCGCCAAGCCAGTCAGTAGATCTTCGTCTAACAGTAGCTTATCTGCGGTGATTTCGGCTTCGAAGCACTCGTCGATGCTGTGATCTGCACGCAAAGGAATGCGGCCTCGCATCTTTAGCTTGCCGTTTTCATGGCGCCCGGTGATGTCGAATTGCGCGTCTTTTTGACGAACACGGATGCTGCCGCGCAGATTGTTAAGGTCGTATGGGAAGCCAGCCCATCGCATTGCGGCGTCTAGCGGCTTGATCTCGACAAAGAAGCTGCCGGGCAGTTCTTGGGCAGGTCGGACCATTACGTGGACACTGGCGCGGCCACTTGGAGCGAGTTTTTTGTAGAGCTCGCCGTCATCTCTTAGGAGCGTGGCAAGCGCTGCCGCCAGTTCGTCACTGAATTTTAGATTGTCACCGTGGATGTCGAGGCTGGTGTTTTGTCCCGGTGGTTGCGTCAAGTCGATTCGGCCGTTGAGCGTTACGTCGCCGCCTCCGGCTTGCTCGGGTATCGAGGCCAGCATGTCTTCGAGAAGAAGCCGTTTTCCGCGCAGGCGGACCTTGCCGCTAGCCCCCTCCAGTAGGAGTGGGAAGCCAATGCGTCGCTCTGCTTTGCCGAAGCCACGAAATGTAATCGTGCTGTCGCGCATCGTGAGATCCATCTCAGCGGTGCCGTTCTTGCGCTGTGGGTTCTTTAGGTAGAGCTTGATATCACCCCGCCCAGTGGTTGGTTGCAGTGCTTCGACCACCCGTTTGCCGATCCGGAAACTGCGCAGCGCAGCAATCGAATCGCTGTTGACCACAACATCGCGACCGTCTGCCCTCAGTTCCAGCGACAAGCTGCGCCAGTCATCATCCGGGCCCATCTGGCTAAAGCCGGTCAGATTCGTCGCGATTGTCAGTTGCCCGGTCTGGTCAGTCTGTTCGATAGATGCGTGAACTGTGCCTGGGCCGCTGGTGTCAGCATGCAGAGTCAGCGACGCGTTGCGAACGATGGGTGGTAAGTCCGTCTTGTCGAAATGAACTTCTGAGCACTTAGCCACTACCTTAAACGTCGGCTGGCGGTTGCTTTCTCTAGTAGGTGGAATGACGCATGACAGGCTGAGAGATTGGAGCACTCCACCGGCCTCTAAACCTGGGATTTCGACGCCTCCAAGGCGCATGATGTTGGCAATGACTTCTGGGCTGCAGTGCACATTTGCAGTCGTAATGGTCACCTCGGCGGCTCCTGTGGCGGTGTCAATCTCGCCCTGCAGCTCGAAGTTAGCGGCCGGTGAGGCCAGGCTGACCTCGCCGCTTAATTGCAGCTTGCTGGTGTCGGCAGCTAGCGGTGCCATCGTCACTTGAATTTTGTCACAAACGAGCGGGGCTTCGGTAGCTGCAAGATGGACGGTAGCCGTGCCGGAGCGTACTTCGACGACGGGTATGTCGCCTTGAGGTCTTGAGGTGGAAGAGGCGGTGGAACTCTTAAAAAGGCTGTCCAGGGTCGGCCATTTCGGCCCAATCTCTAGGTCGACGCCGTCTAGAGAGACGTGTCGTAGTTCGACTCCGTTGCCGAAAAGGTCGGCTTGGACATCGATGTTCGCAGTCCCGATCTGTGCCAGATTACGTTCTGGCTGGGTCGGATCAGTTAGCTGGAAATCGGAGATTTGGAGTCGCCCGGCTTCGAGATTGATTGTCGTTGCTGCGATGTTGACTCGAGTCGCGAACGCTTGATTCAGCTGTCGGCGCACGAAATCGGTCGCTACATCGGAGTTTTGTAGAAGTGCCCAAGTAGTAATTCCGAGTACGGAAACGAGAGCGATCGACAGCAGCAGGATGCGACGCCAGTTCATGCGTCGCATACTCTAGCCGATGTTGGCCATCATAGGATATGCCGATGCTGCTAGTTCCCGAACTCGTTGTTCCTGGGCGTCCTACGCCGTCTAAAGCCAAATCTGCCTATGCGTGTGGGATCCGTCGAATGGACCCTTATTTAGGCGTTTGCGTGGCCTCTGCGCAGCCTTGGAAGTTTGTGATATTGCTCAGATCTGTCGCCGGAAACCTCAAGAACAGGCTCGAAATCGTAGTTTGGCTCCTAATTTTCGGGTTGACAGCAACGCCTGTACAGTCAAACTTCGCGCCATACTCGCTGGGAGGCATGACACTTCGTTGTGACCGGGCGAGCAAACCTCATAACGCAGAGAATCCAAATGGCTGCCAAGAAGAAGACCACGAAGAAGAAGACCGCTAAGGCAAAGGGCCCGGTCGAGTTGATCATTTCGAAGTCGCGCACTAAGGGCGCGGTCAAGAAGTCGAACGTCTCCTCCGAGTTCTACGGCGCCCTCGATAGCGCTGTCCGAACCATGATTGCTTCCGCGGAAGGTCGCGCCTCGGCTAACGGCCGCAAGACGCTCCGCCCGCAAGACCTCTAAGGACTTGTTCCTTAGAGCAGTCCTCGGACTGATCTAAATAGCTGATAGGAGCTTGCTCCTGGTCAATTAGCTCTTACGCGACTTGGATATGTCTAACGATGTATCCAAGTCGTGTTGGTTTTGGCCGGCTTTCCACGTTGATATTTCTGCTAGGCATCGCTGCCGAGGTCGTTTTCGACCTGCAGGCTTTCAAACGAAGCTTTTTCGGCCGCGATGATCGCAGTCCGTAATTCGGCGGATACCGACTCCAGAGTTTCATCGCTCGCATCACGATGAATGGCAACAGGGTCTCCGTAATGGATGATTACGCGTGCAAACGGCTTGGGGATGCACATTCGATCCCAACTCTTCAACCGCCATGCGCTGCTCGTTGCTGCTGCTATTGGGATGATCTCGGCCCCAGTCGCGCGAGCTAGCCAAGCTGCGCCTGTATTGATGCTGTGTCGGGGACCACGTGGTCCGTCGGGAGTGATCACCAGTTGCCCTCCTGCTTGCAGTAGTTGATGCATCTCGCGCATTGCCGTAGCGCCGCGCTTGCTAAGCGACCCGCGTACTACGCGATAGCGGAATCGTTGCAAAGCGCGCTTGGCAAGGTTGCCGTCGCTGCTGGGAGATACCAAGACCCCGATATTGCGATGACAATGCAGGTTGATCGGCATGAGCGTCAGCATGCGGCCGTGCCACATCGTGCCGATCCAGGGCTTATCGCTATTGAAAAGCTGTTGGCCAGCAGGTCCGATCCGTTTGATTCTCCAAGTCAGAGAGATCATCCGAAGGAGCCATGGGGCGAGGAATTCGACGAGTACAGTGCCAATGCGTCGGCGAAACCTGCGGATTCCGCTGCGTAAAGGACTGTTGCTGCCTTGGGCCTCACGCTCAGCGGTCCGTTGCGCAACTATTTGACGGCGGGCTTTTCGTAGTTCTCGTGCGTCCACATCTATCAGCATGAAGGATGGTTGGTGTCGGCGTAGTCACGAATGGCAGGTTTCTGCTACAAACTCAGCTACGTATTCCGTCCTAATTGCGCATGCCATCCCGTTCATTGTCGAAAACAGCCGCTACACCCGACCAGTTAGCCGCAGTAGATGCTGCGATTTCTTTACTCGAGACCACCCCTGGTGCATGTCTACCGATCATGCACGCAATCCAAGAAGAGCTTGGATTTGTGCCGCATGAAGCCGTTGAGCGGATAGCTGAAGCACTCAACCTGTCGCGCGCCGATGTGCACGGGGTGTTGACCTACTATCACGATTTTCGCACCGAGAAGCCCGGCTGCCATGTGCTGAAGGTTTGCCGCGCAGAGTCTTGCCAGTCGATGGGCAGTGAGCATCTTGAGTCTCATTTAGCAGCGACATATGGAACGAAGATGGGTGAGACATCTGAAAATGGCCGGTTGACCGTCGAGCCGGTTTATTGCCTCGGCAATTGCGCCCTGTCGCCTGCAGTGCAACTCGATGGCAAGGTCTACGGGCGAGTCGGCGTGCAGCGTCTAGATGCGTTGATTGCTAAAGCGCAGCAGCAAGCGGGGGCCGATTCGTGAGTGTGACGATTTATGTGCCGCGCGATAGTGCGGCTTTGTCTCTCGGGGCCAACGAAGTCGCCGAGGCGATCATTCGGGAGGCCCACGCGCGAGGTCTTGAGATCCAGCTTGTCCGCAACGGCTCGCGTGGCATGTTGTGGTTGGAGACGCTGGTTGAAGTTGTTACGGAAGCTGGGCGCATTGCCTACGGGCCAGTCAACGAAGATGACGTCGCAGGGCTGTTGGAAGCCGGCCTGGCGACTGGCGGTGAGCACGCTCTGCGGCTCGGGAAAACGGAGGAATTGCCGTGGCTGCAGAAGCAGACTCGCCTGACCTTTGCACGGGTTGGCGTCACTGACCCGGTCAGTCTCGATGACTACATCCAGCACGGCGGTTTGCTAGGGTTGAAGAAGGCGCTTGCGTTGGAACCCGCTGAGATTGTTGAAGCGGTTGTCGCTTCTGGTCTACGTGGTCGCGGTGGCGCAGGTTTCCCTGCCGGGATCAAGTGGCGGACGGTCGCTGGCGCCGAAGCCGATCAGAAATACATCACCTGCAACGCGGACGAGGGCGATTCGGGCACATTCTCTGATCGGATGATCATGGAGGGTGATCCGTATCTGTTGCTGGAAGGGATGGTGATCGCTGGCCTCGCCGTCGGCGCGACCGAGGGCTACATTTATCTTCGGTCAGAATACCCAGATGCACGGGTCGTGTTGACAACCGCGATCCAGCGAGCACGGGCTGCTGGTTGGCTTGGTGCGAATGTGCTCGCCTCAGGCAAGTCATTTGAAGTTCATATACGTCTCGGTGCTGGCAGCTATGTTTGCGGTGAAGAGACGGCCATGCTCGAGAGTCTCGAGGGCAAAAGAGGCATTGTGCGCGCGAAGCCGCCTTTACCTGCTCTCGAAGGACTCTGGGGAAAGCCCACGGTTGTGAATAACGTCATGACCCTCGCAGCGGTCCCCTTCATTTTAGAGAATGGCGGGGAGGCTTACGCATCACATGGTACTGGTCGCAGCCTTGGGACCTTGCCCTACCAGTTAGCTGGCAACATCAAGCAGGGCGGGCTGGTAGAAGTCCCACTGGGCATCACGATCCGCGAACTGGTCTACGACTTTGGTGGTGGTTCTGCCTCAGGTCGTCCAATCCGGGCGATCCAGGTTGGTGGCCCTCTTGGTGCGTACCTGCCAGAGTCTAAGTTCGACACGCCCGCAGACTATGAGTCGTTGGCTGCCGTTGGCGGCTTGCTAGGCCACGGCGGCATTGTGGTTTTTGATGATACCGCTGACATGTCCAAGATGGCGCGTTACGCAATGGAGTTTTGCGCCGTGGAATCATGCGGAAAGTGTACTCCCTGTCGTATCGGCAGTACGCGTGGTGTCGAGGTCGTTGATCGTCTGGTCGAAGGCAATAATCGAAAGAAAGATGAGGCATTGTTACGTGACCTTTGTGAAACGATGACGAGCGCGTCTTTGTGCGCCATGGGCGGGTTGACTCCGCTGCCCGTCATTAGTGCGCTGGACAACTTTCCCGAGGATTTCGGAAAGAGTTGATGCCTTGGCGAGTTCCCTAACTGCCGGCTCTCTTTGGCGTCTCTCGTAGCATTTCGTGATCAAACGGCATCATGGCCGTCTTATTGGGTCTGGGGGCGCTCCTGAGCAGCTTATTCGTCATCTTTCCCTTGGCGTGGGCCGACTAAGGGCTACTGGCATGACTGGCGGGACGGTGTAACACTAGGATCTGTTCCATGAACAACTTTGCGTCTCGGTCGTGACTTGACGCGAAGGCCGGTAGTAAGTGCACTGTAGATCCCCTCGGTGAGGGACATTACGCATGTATTCTAACAAGGTCGTCGACTTCGGTACTCCGTCGAAGCTGTCCGAGAAAACCGTCACTGTGCACATTGACGGTAAGCCCGTGTGTGTGCCCGAGGGCACGTCCGTTATGCGCGCAGCAGTCGAGGCTGGCGTGCAGGTGCCCAAGCTCTGTGCAACGGATTCGCTCGAGTCGTTTGGCAGTTGCCGTTTGTGTCTCGTCGAAATCGACGGTCGCCGCGGCACGCCTGCTTCGTGCACGACTCCCTGTGACGATGGAATGCAGGTCAAAACGCAGTCCAAAAAGCTCGCGGACCTTCGCCGTGGTGTGATGGAGCTTTATATCTCCGACCATCCTCTCGACTGTCTGACTTGTCCGGCAAATGGTAATTGCGAATTGCAGGATATGGCAGGCGCTGTCGGCCTGCGTGATGTTCGCTATGGCTATGAAGGTGAAAATCACCTCGTGCAGGAAAAGGACGAATCGAATCCTTACTTCACTTTCGACCCGACCAAGTGCATCGTCTGCTCGCGCTGTGTACGTGCTTGCGAGGAGACGCAAGGCACGTTCGCGTTAACGGTGGAAGGGCGCGGCTTTGATTCGAAGATCGCTGCTGGCCCAACGAACTTTTTTGATTCCGAATGCGTGTCGTGCGGGGCCTGCGTGCAAGCCTGCCCAACTTCGACGTTGATGGAGAAGTCGATTGTTGATGCTGGTCAGCCTGATCACGCGGTCACGACAACTTGTGCCTACTGCGGTGTTGGTTGTTCGTTCCGGGCGGAAATGCAGGGCAGCGAAGTGGTTCGTATGGTGCCTCATAAGGATGGCAAAGCGAATCATGGTCACAGTTGTGTCAAGGGCCGCTTTGCCTGGGGCTACGCCACGCATCCTGACCGTGTCCAGCAACCGATGATCCGGAAGAAGATCACGGATCCGTGGCGTGAAGTGTCATGGGAAGAGGCGTTTGAATATGCGGCGTCAGAAATTAAGCGCATCCAAGCCAAATATGGTCAGGCGTCAACTGGCGGCATTACTAGCTCACGCTGCACCAACGAAGAGACGTTCCTTGTTCAGAAGTTGGTGCGCGCTGGCTTTGGTAACAACAACGTCGATACGTGCGCGCGCGTCTGCCACTCGCCTACTGGCTACGGGCTTAAGACCACTCTTGGTGAGTCTGCGGGGACGCAAGATTTCGATAGTGTTGAGTTCACTGACTGCGTGATTGTGCTTGGTGCCAATCCGACTGACGGTCACCCAGTGTTTGCCTCGCGAATGAAGAAGCGCCTGCGCGAAGGTGCCAATTTGATCGTCATTGATCCGCGCCAGATTGATCTAGTTCGTACGCCGCATATCGAGGCTGACTACCACTTGCAGTTGCGTCCCGGTAGCAATGTTGCCGTCATGAACGCGCTTGCGCACGTGGTCGTGACGGAAGGCCTTGAGTCGAAAGAATATGTTGCTGAGCGATGTGAGGTTGCTGACTACGAGAAGTGGAAGGCCTTCATTAGCGATGATCGTAATTCGCCTGAGGCTCTTGAAGATCACACGGGTGTGCCAGCTGACCAGATTAGGGGGGCTGCTCGACTGTTTGCCGCAGCGCCTAATGGGGCGATTTACTATGGCCTTGGCGTCACCGAGCACAGCCAAGGTTCGACTGGTGTCATGACCATTGCAAACCTAGCAATGGTGACTGGCAACATCGGCCGTCCTGGGGTCGGTGTAAATCCGCTGCGTGGCCAAAACAATGTGCAGGGGTCGTGTGACATGGGCTCGTTCCCGCACGAACTCCCGGGCTACCGCCACGTTTCTGATCCTGCGGTGCGTGAATTGTTCGGCAATGAATGGGGGGTCCCGATCCAGCCAGAGCCTGGCCTGCGTATTCCGAACATGTTCGACGCGGCGATTGATGGCTCATTCAAGGCGCTGTACGTGCAAGGCGAAGATATCGCGCAGTCTGATCCTGATACGCAGCATGTGCAGAAGGCGCTTGAATCGCTCGAATGTCTAATCGTTCAAGACATCTTCATGAACGAGACGGCCAAATACGCTCACGTGATCTTGCCTGGCAGTTCTTTCTTGGAAAAGGATGGCACCTTCACCAATGCCGAGCGGCGTATCAGCATGGTGCGCAAGGTCATGCCGCCTCTTGCTGGGCTTGCTGACTGGGAAGTCACCGTTCGGTTCGCTGAAGCGCTAGGTTATCGCATGAACTACTCGCACCCGAGTGAGATCATGGATGAGATTGCGCGATTGACGCCGACGTTCACGGGAGTCAGTTACGACAAGCTAAACAAGCTGGGAAGCATTCAGTGGCCGTGCAATGACGATGCGCCGGAAGGCACGCCATACATGCATGCGACTGAGTTTGTTCGTGGCAAGGGTCGGTTTGTGCTAACCGAGTTCCAAGCAACGCCGGAGCGCACCACGCGCAAGTTCCCGTTGATCTTGACAACCGGTCGTATCCTCAGCCAATACAATGTTGGCGCCCAGACTCGTCGAACGCACAATCAAGTGTGGCACGACGAAGATGTCGTCGAGTTGCATCCGCACGATGCAGAGAATCGCGGTATTAACCATGGTGACATGGTTTCGATGCAAAGCCGTAAGGGGGATACGACAATGCGTTGTTTCGTCACCGAGCGCATGCAGCCGGGGGTCGTTTATACGACGTTCCACCATCCGGAATCTGGTGCGAATGTTGTGACTACCGACAACTCGGACTGGGCAACGAATTGTCCCGAATACAAAGTGACTGCAGTTCAGATTAAGAAAGTCGCGTCAGACAAGAGCGATTGGCAGCAGCGGTTTGATTCGTTCGCACAACAACAAGACGAGTTGGCTCGACAGGGCTTCTCTGGACCTTCAGATCAAGAAGGCAAATAGCGTAATGGAAGCCAGCAAGCTCGTTTCGATGGCGAACCAAATCGCCTCGTTCTTTGCCACCGAGCCCGATCGTACCGCCGCAGTTTTCGGCACGTTCAACCACATCCAAAAGTTTTGGGAGCCGCGTATGCGCGCGACCTTGCTAGAGACCTTTGACGCCGGTGGCGACCATGGCATGCACGAGTTGGTCGTTGCTGCGGTAACGGAGCATCGAGCGGGGCTTGAGCGCGTCACTCTCTAGTTGCAGACCCCAGCCGATTATGGTTCGGCATCCCCGGCGTCTTCACTGGTCGGTATATCACTGGTCGGTATAATTGGGGAGTTCTTCAGCAGAGTTGCGAGTGCTGCTGCCCACTCTACCAGCGCTTTCCGGCCATTGGGCGTGAGTTGGTAATGGCCGCGATGGGCTCGTTCGAACCAGCCATAGTGGTTGTCACGCAGAATGGCGCCAGCTCGGTCTACGTTTGAGCGTTTCTTGAGGTCGCTTACTTTTAGTATTTGGTCTTCGGCTAGTTCGTTGGCGCATCGAAGTGCATCTTGGCGATAAGCCGTCAACCGCTGTTTGGTTGCGGAGCCACCGCTCTCGGGGTCCCCGACGCGTTCGGCGAACTCCTTGAGCAACCGCGAGCGGCGTGTAGTGTTCACCCGAGGCCGATATGGAGCGGGGTCTAATACTGCGGCTACTTTGTTTGTTGCTGAGACTGTCAGTAGTCCGATTCCAAGGCGCCGAAGCAGGCTCGTGACTTGCTTGCCGCGTGATCGAAATGACGCGCTTTGCTTTTTGCCAATGCGGAATGCGATGTAGACGGTGCTGGAGATCGATAGGCGGTCGACAGCTTGCAGTATTAGGGCCAGGTTCAGTTGGGACTTCAGTTCAACAACCAGTGGAGTCTCGTCGCCGCGCACTGCAACCATGTCGCACTCACCAATCTCACCCTTGACGACATATCCCTGGTTCTCAAGGAATTGCTTGATGGGGTCATACAGCTCGACTTCAGGCATAGGGTGCCGGTTGCTAGTTCTTGATTGTGCTAAAAAGTCTGATGGCTGATCCGTGCGCAATGGTGGATGCCAGCAGGATGCTATCGTTTGTTGGTAGTGCCCAGTTGCCACGCATTGCCGTGCCAGCCTATGGCTATCGGGTGGAATAGGTCGTATCCGTAGCTACTAAAATTCGTCTTCGGATTCGACTTCCCTAGGCAATACCCAATTAAACAGACCAGAGGCTGTGTAAGCGTGACGGACTCCAAAGAACCTAATTATGACGACGATGCAGTGTCCGATGCCTGGTGCGCGGAGATGCGTTTGGAAGTCGTTCAATACGTGAAGAGCGAAGACCTCCAGGTCGGTGAGATTGGTGAGTGGCCTGCTTGGCATGCCGCACCCTATGTTTCGGTGTGGGCGATTGAAAGCGTCACCACTCCTGGCTTCATCGGTACGTGGGTGTTGTGTGGCGACTTACCCACTGATCGCCTGGACGATGAACCGTGTGGTCATCCGCGAGTTGCCATGGCGAAAATTGCGGAACGCTGGAAGGTCTACGTCGACAATGTGCGCAACGGCAAGCCCAATGAAGAAATGGAGATCGAATCCGGCGATGACCCGGATGAGATGCTCCAAATGTTGCTGAGTCGGGCCGATGTTCTGCTTGAGTGGGCGTCCGACGATGAGTTGTGGGACGACGAGGAGGCGCCTGGCGACGCCCAGGCTCAGGTCGACGGCGAGACCGAGTAAGTCACTGATATTGGCGAGTGCCGATATCTGTGTGGATTGCGCATGCTACCGAGCAGCTTGCCTCGGTATTGGAATCTCTCGAAGCAGTCGAAGGGGTTGCGCGCGCCGCTGGCTCCTGCCAGGCGCGGGGCTTGATTCGCCGTCGACGACTGCTGTAAGCGATTTGCCAGAAATGTCTTACGGCATCGTCTAGGGATGGCTGCTTTCGCGGCAGTCTATGGAGTGGTGTGCGAGCCCCGCTAGTTGCTTGCCAGTAACGGCTTTAGGTCTATGCGCACGGCCGTTTGATGCCTGCTGGGTGGCTAGGCATCATCGGCAAGTTTGGGTGGGTCGCCTGATTCGGGCGCAAGGCTGCTTCTGGTTGATGCTTTTGGCAATTAACGGCGTCGATCTCGGCATTGGCGACGGTGAGATCAATGGCCAAATACCGGTGTTATTTGCCCGTGGGTGGGCGTCACTAGCTAGCTCTTATGAAAGACCTTGTATTCGTAATCTGGCATAGAGGGCCTCTCTGAACTATCGTAGGAAACCGCAAGCTGCCCATGACTTTGGGGAGAAATTGCGAAGGCCACCAGACTGCGATCAAGCCTCGAAATCCGCTGATGGAGGATACATTCCTCCGCTTCTTCGGATGGCAATTTATGGCCGGTTTCTAGGGCGTAGCTGGTGGCAAGAGAAGCAGATGACAGACAAAGAATCTAAGGAACCAGCTGAGGGGCAAGCTCCCCCCAAAAAACCACGTGGCATGGGTGGGGTCATTCTCATCCTCGCCCTATTGATGGCGCTGTTCGTAGTTGTGTCGAGTTCTGGGCGCGATGGCCAAAACTCGCTGCACGCATTTTACAGCCACTTACTCAACGGCCGGCTATCGAAAACTACTCTGTCGGGAGGGGTCGTTTCTGCGAATGTTACGTCGCAGGGTGATCGCCCGATTGAGGTTGTCATGCAGGATTTCCTGCGCTTTGGCGGCATTGATTACGACTTACTAAGCACGCTATCGGCGGAGCCCCTCAATACCGAGCGCTACCAGAACCCGGAGGGCTCGTCGGAGGGCGCTAGTCGTTTCCTTGACGATGTCCGCGAAGACCGCGTGCGCGTATTGCAGGCCTTTTTCGTGAACGAGGTCGCCTCTCGGGAATCGACCTCCGAGGTTGCGTCTGAAAACGGGCGTAGCGAAGGAGCCTATTTGACTGCGATTGTGCAGCTCGATTCGACGCAGGAATACGTTCGGGTTGACGGGCCGTCGAACGGCGGTAAGCCAACGTTGAAGGACATCTGTTCGGAGCTGGACACGCGTGGCGTGCCGTTGCAATCGCTAACGCTTTCTCTGGGTGGATCTGACTTCCGAGTAAGCGAACCAAACACCGCGCTGATCTACATCATTGGCACAGTTGGGCCATGGTTGCTCGTTCTGGCGATTGTTTGGTTCTTCATCATTCGTCAAATGCGCTCGCCAGGTGGTTCTGGTGGTGTCTTGAGCTTTGGACGTAGCCGCGCGTCTCTCTACACCAAGGAAAGTCGGACCAATGTGACGTTTGATGACGTCGCAGGAATGGAAGAGGCGAAGTCTGAGGTCCGCGAGATCATCGAGTTCCTTAAGAATCCCGGTAAGTTTGCGCGACTCGGAGGATCTATCCCCCGTGGCATCCTGCTGGTTGGTTCCCCAGGAACTGGTAAGACCTTGCTGGCTAAGGCAATTGCCGGGGAAGCGGAAGTGCCGTTCTTCTCAATCAGTGGCAGTGACTTTGTAGAGATGTTCGTTGGCGTTGGTGCCAGTCGCGTCCGTGATTTGTTCAAGCAGGCCCGCGAAGCGAGCCCTTGCATCGTGTTCCTCGATGAAATCGATGCCGTTGGTCGCAAGCGTGGCACTGGCATGGGCGGTGGTAACGACGAGCGTGAGCAAACGCTCAATGCAATCCTGGTCGAAATGGATGGCTTTGATTCTGATAAGGGCATCATCCTGATTGGAGCTACCAACCGTCCGGACGTTCTCGACCAAGCGTTGTTGCGCCCAGGTCGCTTTGATCGACAAGTCACCATTGACCGTCCCGACTTCAAGGGTCGTGAGGCGATCCTCAACGTCCATGCACGCAAGGTAAAGCTTGCCGGCTATGTCGACATGAAGCGCATTGCGAAGGCAACTCCTGGCTTCTCCGGCGCTGAGCTTGCCGCAGTGATCAACGAGGCAGCGATTCTCGCTGCAATGAAGAACAAGGATTGGGTTGAGATGTCCGACCTCGAAGAGGCGCGCGATCGTGTGCGCTGGGGTCGCGAGAAGAGAAGCCGCGCTATCGAAGAGGAAGACCGCAAGGTGACGGCCTACCACGAAGCAGGGCACACGATTGTGTCGGTCATGACTCCTGATCAAGACCCGTTGCACAAGGTTACGATTGTCAGTCGCGGTCGCGCCTTGGGGGCCACGATGTCACTTCCGGAGAAGGACGATTACAACCATTGGCAGAAGAAGTTGCTTGGGCGCATCGCAGTTTGTTACGGCGGCCGGATCGCCGAACAGATTGTATTCAATGACGTCTCAGCCGGGGCTCAGAATGACATTGAGCAAGCGACAAACCTTGCGCGCGTCATGGTCTGCGAATTGGGTATGAGTGAGAAGGTCGGCCCGATCAAATACACCGCGGACGATGAGAATCCCTTCCTCGGTCAAGAGTTCCGGCTCTCGGGCGGTGTCTCAGATCAAACTCTCCAAGACATCGATGACGAAGTCCGTCGCATTGTTAAAGAACAATACGACATCGCGAAGTCCTTGTTGGTTGAGCATCGCGACAAGCTCGATAGCCTCGCGAATGCTCTGCTTAAGCACGAGACGCTGAGCGGTGACGAAGTCGGTGCAGTGCTGCGCGGTGACAACCTCGAAGAGTTTAAGGCTGCCCAAGACCGTCAGCGCGATTCTGCAGAGCGCGAGATCCAACGCCGTAAAGCCGACGCTGTTGCTGAGGCGTCTGCTGCTTCAGAAGTTGCGACCGACGACAAACCTGACGTAGGGCTGTCTCAAGCCTAATCGCGAGTTTCCACGCCACCTATGATCTTAACACTCGCTAAACAGAACTCTGCTGATGGCAATTTTGGCGGGCTGTTTGAGGCGGGTAAGATGGTCATCGAGGTCGCAATCTTTGCGGTCTTCATTTACGTGGTGTTGCGCTTTTTACGCGCAACTCGTGGCTCGGGAGTTATTCGGGGTCTAGCGCTGCTGGTCTCGACGGTCGCCTTGGCGCTGTTCATTCTGGCAGCCCCATTGCGGCTGGATCGTCTCAATTGGTTGGTTGAGCAACTGGCGCCTTCCGTTGTTTTAGGCCTAGTGGTTGTGTTCCACCCGGAGATCCGTCGGGCGATCGTGCATCTTGGTGATGCTCCGATCTTTGGGCGCTTCTTTCGTCGGGATGCCAAGATCGTACCGCGATTGTTGCGCGCAGTGGCACGTCTCAGCAAAGAGAATGTGGGCGCATTGATTGCGATTGAGCGAGAGGCCTCGCTGTCCGAGCTGTCAGAGAATGGCATTCGTATCGATGCCGAACTCAACTCGTATCTGATTGAGTCGATCTTCTTCCCTAAGAGCCCTTTGCACGATGGCGGAGTCGTGATTCGTGACGATCGAATCGTGGCTGCCTCTTGCTTGTTCCCTCTCAGCCAAAACATGGAGATCGACAAGCGGTTGGGGACCCGGCACCGCGCTGCGCTCGGTCTTTCAGAAGAAACAGATGCCTTGATCCTTCTGGTCAGTGAAGAGACTGGCAAAATTTCGACAGCGACGAACGGCAAACTTAACCACGACTTGACGCTCGAAAAGCTAGAGATCGAGTTGGATGCCGCTTTTAGCCGGAGCAGTGCATCATGATTGTGGAGCGGCGAAAACAGGGTGTCTGGGCGATCGTTGGCGATGACCTCTTTCGTAAGTTGGTCGCTATTGGCTTGGCCATCTTGCTGTGGTTCTTCATCAACAGCCGGATCATGGACTCCGAAACGTTCACGCTGCCGTTAGTCGCTGCAGAGCAGTTGCAGGAGCAAGGCAACAAGCGTGATAGCAGCGAGTTCGTGGTGTTCTTGCCGCCAGGCGTTAAGAAAAGGCGATTCCTTGATGGTGATCAGGATTGCACCACTATCGAGGTCAAGCTGTCTGGACCACGCTATAAGATTGATGCTCTGAAGAGTGTGCCGCTACGTCTCAAGGTTATGACCTTACTTGGGCGCAAGTGGAGCAGAGAGGGCGTCGACGGCGCGGTGGGCAGCGAATCAGATCTTGAGAACATTGAAATCTCGGTTGCAGATATCGAGCGCGACATCCGCCGGGATGACATCACGATAGAGATGATTCCGAACCGTGTGCGGATGGAGGTACAGGTTCAGGACGCGGTCACTATCCCGCTGACGCACTCCATGGTCGTTTTTGAGGTAAAGGGCGGCGACAAGGAACGGATGCGTCAAGAAGAGGCAGTGTTCTTCCCTCCAGAGATCACGTTGATTGGACCAGCGAAGGTTTTGACTCCTCATCTCAGCCGGACCCATCAGCCGTTCCAGGTGGAGTTGAGCTATGGGCCACAGGAGAACTCGGCGGTCGCCAGATTGACCGTTATCGATGGCACTGCTCTTGGTATCTATCCGGATGGGGATGCGCCTCAAGTAACGATGCCGCTCAATGCTGAGCGTTTACCGATCTCTTTGGACTTGCCTTTGTTGCTGCGTGACAAGCGCTCTGATCAATCTGTCCAATATGAGGCTGCATTGAAGTCCGTGCCTGTCACGGTCAGCTTCGCTGGTGGCCTTCGTCGTTTGATGCAGGGTCGTGACCCAAAGGCGCAGCAGCAGTGGGCGGCGGACAACTTGCGCTTGGAGGTCTACCTGCGCGATCGCCAGTCGGGCCTGCCGTTGTTGCCAGAATTGGACTTGCTGACCTGGTTACTACCAGAGGGAACCTTGTTGCATCGTTATCCGAACAACGAGTACTTGCTCGAAGAGTCGCTGACCGTCACTGTTCGAGTCAAGAAATGAGCACATTCGAACCGGTCGTGTTTGGCACCGATGGTCTGCGTGGGCGGGCAGGTGAGGCGCCCATAGAGCCTGAGACTCTGCGTCGGGTTGGGTCGGCCTTAGGCGTGATTTTGATGCGCGAGGGTGATGGCACGCAACGGCGAGTGCTGATCGGAAACGATGGGCGCGAGTCGTCTACGTGGATTCTTGACTGCCTTGTTCAGGGACTTGTCGCCGCGGAAGTCAGTGTTGCGAATCTAGGACTGATCACGACTCCGGGATTGGCGCTATTGACCAAGCATGAGCCTTACTCGGCGGGCATTATGATTAGTGCTTCGCATAATCCGTCCGAAGATAACGGCATCAAGATCTTCAGCGGCGATGGTGCAAAGCTCGCTGATGAAGTCGAGGCAGAGATTGCGACACTGGCCAATGAGTTGCGGCCGAACTCCCCAACCGAACCGCGCATCAAGTCGGTATCCAATTTAGATCTGCGCTACGAGGAAATACTCGGAGACCGGTTTCCCGACCTAGACTTGACCGGACGCAAGATTTGCATTGATGCGGCTAACGGTGGCGGTGCAGTCATTGGGCCACGCGTCTTACGTCTCTTTGGTGCCGAAGTGGTTGAGGTTGGTTGTGAGGCTGACGGCTTCAACATCAACGAAGGCGTTGGAGCGCTGCACCCTGAGCATCTCAGTAGAGTCGTCAAGGAGACGGGGGCGTGTTTCGGCATCTGTCTAGATGGCGATGGTGATCGCGGCATTTTCGTTGACGAGAATGGTCAGGTTTACGACGGCGATGCTGTCTTGACGTTCTTTGGCGTTCGCATGTTGGCCTCTGGCAAATTAGCTGAATCCACTGTTGCCGCCACCGTCATGAGCAACCTTGGAATGCATCGGGCGCTGCGTTCGGCTGGGGTTTCGGTTCATGTCACCCCTGTTGGTGATCGTCATGTTGTCGAGGCAATGCGGGAGCATGGCTTTACTCTTGGTGGCGAGCAATCTGGCCACACCCTATTCGAAGACCATGAATTGGTTGGCGATGGCCTCTATACGGGTTTGCGATTGCTAGCTGAAGTCGGTGAACAGCCCATGTCTGAGGCTCTCTCGACGTTCTCGCGGTTTCCTCAAAAACTGGTCAACGTTGTCGTTGGCTGCAAGCCTGATTTGGCGACGGTGCCCGTGATCGCACAGCGGCAGAAAGAAGTTGAAGAGTTGCTCGGCGAGAATGGACGATTGTTGCTGCGCTACTCGGGTACGGAATCGCTCTGCCGAGTCATGATCGAAGCCGAGGATAGTGAGTTATGTAATCGGTTGTGCGATGAGTTCGCTGAGCTGATTCAGTCGGAGTTGGGTGCGTGAGCGTGCGGCTTGCGGTTACTGGTAGCAACTTGACTGGTGATGTGCCGTTCTCTGCTGCGCTTGCTACCGAAGCAGGTGTATCTGTAATCAGCTCTCCAGCTGGTGAGCGCGGCGATCTGACCCGTCTGTGCATGACACTGTGCGACCAGCAAGGCCTTAGTCCTGCTGCCATCCAGGAGGTGATCACCGACGTGGGGCCTGGTTCTTATACTGGATTGCGAGTTGCAGTGACCTTCGTGCGCTTCTTGCAAGCGTTTGGCTCTATCTCGGTCAGAGGGGTCGACAGTCTGGCGCTTCTGGCCCATCACGCATGTCCGCAAGCGGCTGATGGACTGTTGTTTCGGCCTCTGCTTGATGCGCGCCGGGGTCGTTTTCACACCGCGTGCTATGAACACGCTGGCGGTCAGTTGGTTGAGCGTGAAGCTGCCAACGCCAGTTCTACTGAGGATGTGCTTGCTGCGTTGAGGCCAGAGGAGCACGTTATTTTGCCGGCAAAGCTAGCCGAGCAACTTGGCGATGAGCTGCGCGCTCACAGTGTTACCGTTCTGGTCGCTAATCAGTGCACTGCCGCGGCATTGCTTGCTACCGGGTTACCGTCTTTTGCGGCGTCCGCAGAAGACCTTGAGCCTCGCTATCTGATGGCGACCTATGCTGAGGACTAGCTATGCGCGTCTTCCGTTCTATATGGCTTCTGCACCGTTGGCTTGGCATCGCTGCTGGCTTGGTCTTGCTGTTGACTGCCTCGACGGGATTTCTGCTGCTCGTTAAGAAGGACTACACATGGATCCAGCCGGCCGCGATGAAGTGTGCGGAAGGTTCGCTAGCGGAACTGCAGCCGCTATCGAAGGTCTGCGAAGTAGTTCTTGCTCTAGGATTACCACAGTTTCGCACTGAGGATGATATCGCCCGCATCGACTTTCGGCCGAGTAAACGGCTGCACAAGGTGATCAGTCGGCATGACGATTGTGAGGTGCAGGTCTGCGCCGTCACGCTGCGGTCGTCCGGCCCAAATGAGCGTCGCAGCGACTGGCTCGAGCGTCTACACGACGGCTCTTGGTTTGGAGACTTTGCTCACGACCGGGTGATGCCTTCGGTCGCACTGATCCTGCTTTTCCTTGCTGGAAGCGGCTACGTAATGTGGCTGTATCCGAAGTGGAGAAAGCGGCAGAAAGCTGCCGCTGGCAGGTAGTCGACGCAGTCACTAAGCCCTGAGTCGCTAAACCCTGAGTCGCTAAACCTCAGCTTTGGTCGACCGATCCTAGGCTTGAGAGGCTGCCGTTTGGCGCTGCTCCGCACCTTGGTTTTCGATCGCGGCATTCACGAAGTCGCGAAATAGCGGGTGGGCAGTTAGCGGCTTTGTCTTGTATTCGGGGTGATACTGAACGCCTACAAACCAAGGATGGTCGGGGATTTCAACAATCTCCACCAGGTCGAGTTTCGGGTTGGTTCCAGCCATTACTAAACCCTTTTCGCGGAGTCGATCCCGGTAGTCGTTGTTCAGTTCGAAGCGGTGTCGATGGCGTTCGTTGATCGTGTCCGAGCCGTAAGCGCGGTGGCTGTTAGTGCCTTCCTTCAGCTTGCACTCAAACGCCCCGAGGCGCATGGTTCCACCCTTGTCGTTGGTCCGCTTCTGCTCTTCCATCAGCGAGATAACTGGGTTGTTTGCATCCGGGTCGTACTCGGTCGTGGTGGCATCGGCTAAGCCGAGTTCGCTACGTGCGTATTCGACGACTGCTGCCTGCATTCCGTAGCAGATGCCGAGGAATGGGATCTTTTGTTTCCGTGCGTAGGCAATGCTCGCGATCTTCCCCTCGAATCCACGCTCTCCAAAGCCGCCTGGCACCAGGATGCCGTCGACACCTTCGAGCAGTTTG
>CBFIIO010000007.1:0-87934 GCA_965662465.1 Planctomycetota bacterium
AAGTTTCTTGGTTCTCTATCCCCGATGTCAGCGGTTGATCTTGGCGCTGCAGCTGTGACAGCAGCCCTAGACCGAGCTGGGGTCGACGGGGGGGATGTCGACGAATTGTACATGGGGCAAGCGAGACAGCTTGGATCAGGTCCAAACCCTGCTAGGCAGGTCGCGATCAAATCCGGGTGCGGTGAACGCTCTGTCGCGACGACGATCAACAAAGCCTGCGGCAGCAGCCTGAAGGCGATCGATCTTGCTCGTGCGGCAATCCTGCTCGATGGCCAAAAAGTCGTTGTTGCCGGGGGAATGGAGAGCATGACCAACATTCCATTTTTGCTGCCTGACTTTCGGCAGGGATATCGCCTTGGCCACCGCGAGGTGCAGGACGGCAATTATAAGGATGGCTTCACCTGTGGCATCCTCAATGAGCCCATGGGGATGACTGCGGAGTATTTGGTAGACGACTATAAGCTGACGCGGGAAGCCCAAGATGAGTATGCGCTCGAGTCGCATCGTCGTGGCGAAGAGGCGCAGAAGGCGGGCCGGTTTGCGGATGAAATTGCGGTGCTGACCGTCAAAAACCGTAGGAAGGAGACCGTTGTCGATACCGACGAGCACGTCCGCCCTGGAGTCTCTTTAGCGGACTTGCAGAAGCTGCGTCCGGTTTTTCGGTCCGAAAACGGCACCGTGCATGCAGGCAATAGTTCGGGGATCACTGACGGTGGCGCTGCAGTTGTGTTGATGCCCGAAAGCGAAGTTACGCGACGTGGTTTGACGCCGCTAGCTTGGCTTGGTGCCTCGGCGACTGCCGGCGTTTCGCCTCGCATCATGGGGATTGGCCCGGTGCCAGCGATCAAGAAGCTGTGCGAGCGAGCAGGACGCAATTTGGAAGACTTTGACCTGTTCGAACTCAACGAGGCGTTTGCCGCGCAAATGCTAGCCTGTCTCCATGATCTGCCAATCAGCCGGGACAAACTCAACGTCAATGGTGGGGCGATTGCACTTGGCCATCCAATTGGTGCCACTGGCGCGCGAATCGTTGTGACTTTGGTGCATGAACTTGCTCGCCGTGATGCCAAGCGTGGTCTTGCGTCACTTTGCATGAGTGGCGGTATGGGCATGGCGATGGAGTTTGAGCGTTAGCAGGAAGGCTGATTTTTGGCCAAGTTTCCGATCTCGATGCCGGCGATCGGATTTTTTGCACAGTGGGCATCGCTGTCGCAGTCGCTGGCAATTTAGCTTTGTCCGTGCGGCTTGAGCTTCAGGCGGCCTCGTGCAGGAGCTTTCGTGGGCTTCTGCGACACGCAAGTATAGGAAGTTTGTGCCAGTGCATTACGTTCCTGATCTCTCGAACTAGTTGTTCCTAGCATGAAGAATCTGCTCGTTGTCGTATTTGTTGCCTGCCTGTCAGTGTTGGTCTCTGCCCAGGAGATCCCCGGCATGCGTCTCTCATTGTCTGCGCCATCTATCGTTGCTGCGCAGTCGAACCTATCGTTGCGATTGCTGATTGAGCTTTCCGAAGACTGTGAGGTGCCTTCACAGTTGCTGAATGGGGCCAATTTGACGGTGCGCACCAACGGGCAGCCTAACAAGCCAATCATTCAGGAGGGGCAGGGTGCCGCGGTGGCGATGCGTAAGGGAACGCGGATCGAGCGGCTGCTGACCTACCCAGCGTCGACTTTTATGATGGATCCTGACGCTGGCGAAATTGTCACCGTAGCGGTTTCCTGGCGAGGATGGCTCGGAGTCGACTGCACTTTCAAAGTCGCTCCTGACACCAAGAACATCAAGATTGAAGAACTCGATTTCAATCGCACTCAGGTGATGCTGGTTACCAACTATGGCGACATCCACCTAGAGTTCCGGCACGACAAGGCTCCCACGCACGTAGAGAACTTTATCAAGCTATGCCTGTCTGGATTTTATGACGGCACCAAGTTCCACCGGGTCATCAAGAACTTCATGATCCAAGGCGGTTGCCCGTTCACCAAAGATGACAGCCTGAAGCAGAAATGGGGTCAGGGCGGAGCGGGTTATAATCTAAAACTTGAAGCCAGCGACCTGCGTCACCTGCGCGGCACCCTGTCCATGGCTCGCGGCGATGGTAACGACACGGCGAGTTCTGGATTCTTTATCGTGCACAAGGATTCAGCTCACTTAGACGGCCTCTATTCGGCATTTGGCAACGTTGTGAAGGGTATGGACACGCTCGATCGTATTGCCTTCGTTCGCCTCGCTGGGCCGACAATGTCGGCTCCAGTCATGCCAGTTGTGCTCCAAGCTGCGGTTGTCTTGCCGAAGAAGAAGCAGTAGCACTCGCGCCGGCGGGGTAGACAAGGCAGGATAGGCGCTCATGGACCTCGAATCGACCGATCACGCGACCATCGAGGCAGCCCTCGTCACAGACAAGGGCACGATGGTCATCACGTTTTTTCCTGAACAGGCGCCGAAACATGTTGCGAGCTTTTTGAAGCTTGCGCAGGAAGGCTTCTACTGCGGCATCTCGTTCCACCGGATTGTGAGAAACTTCATGATCCAAACGGGTTGTCCGAACAGCAAAGAGGGAGCGACTGGCCAGCCAGGCACTGGCGGCCCCGGCTTTCATTTGCCAGCGGAGTTCAGCGACATCCACCACGAACGTGGCATCCTATCGATGGCCCGTGCCCAGGATCCAAACTCGGCTGGGTCGCAGTTCTTCGTCGTTCACGGTGAAGCATCGTTCCTGGATCGTAGTTACACAGTTTTTGGCAAGGTCGAAGAAGGCCTCGATGTGCTCGACGCAATCGCCAGCATCGAGTGTGACTTTGGACCTGGCGGCGAGAAGAGCGCGCCGCAAGAGCGGGTAGAGATCAAGTCGGTCGAGTTACGACCGCGCCAAGAGCGTACCCCTCAGGAGGAAACGGCAGATGGCAGCTGAGAACGTATTGCTAGAGCGCGATGGCTATCTAGCGATTGTCACCGTCAATCGTCCCAGCAAGCTCAATGCGCTCGATGATCAGACCATCGCTGAACTCGATGCGACATTTGCTTCGATCGATGCAGATGATTCGATCGGTGCGGTCATTGTGACTGGTGCTGGCGAGAAGGCGTTTGTCGCTGGGGCTGACATTTCTGTGCTCGCCAAGCAAGGGGTGCTCGATGGCAAAGAAAACGCACGTCGTGGCCAAGCCTTGACGATGCGGATCGAAAGCTGTTCGAAGCCTGTGCTTGCGGCGATCAATGGCTTTGCCCTAGGCGGCGGCCTAGAGTTGGCGTTGGCATGCGACATGCGGTTTGCCTCAGCGAATGCCAAAGTAGGCCTGCCAGAAGTCTCGCTTGGCATCATTCCGGGATATGGAGGCACCCAACGCCTTCCGCGCCTTGTCGGCACTGGGGTCGCATTGCAGATGATTTTGCAGGGCGATCCGGTTGATGCGCAGGAAGCATTGCGTGTCGGGCTTGTTAACGGTGTCTTCGAACCGACAGATCTGTTGGCTAAGTGCAAGCAGATCGCGAATCGCATGGTCTCCCGTGGCCCGACGGCATTGTCACTTGCCAAGCAAGCCGTGCATCGCGGCGCCCAGATGTCGATGGCTGATGCTTTGACGCTGGAGGCCGATCTGTTTGGAATCATCAGTAGCACAGATGAGATGAAGGAAGGCATGGCTGCTTTCTTAGAGAAGCGCAAGCCAAGTTGGCTTCGTAAGTGAGCGAAGCGTTCCAAGCGCTGCTCGGTTCGCCCGTCGGCGAGCCAATTGCGCTGCTGCATAGCGGTGGCGCCGGCCCGACATGGCTCTGTCGTGAGCCGGTCGCGTCGTTGACCGTTGACGCTGCAGATTGGCGCGGTGCGCTCGAACAGCTCTCTGCGTTCCTCGCGGAGCACCGTGACCGTCGCGTCGTCGGGTGGTTGGGCTACGACTTGGCTCTCGATATTGAGGAATGGCGACAGTCAGCCACCGATGAGTTTGAGGTGCCGGTGCTGCATGTTACTGCCTATGGCCATGTGCGTGAGTTCTGTGACGCCGATTCAAGAGGCGCACCAGCTGTGCCAAGAGCGACAGAGCTGCGAGCAATGGTTGGCCAAGCTGACTATGAGGCACGCGTGGCGGCTGTCATTGAGCACATCTGCAGCGGTGACATCTTCCAGGCGAACCTGACGCAGCCGTTTACGGCGCTGTTCGATGGTGATCCTCGCGCATTGTTCTGGCGGCTTTGTGAGCAGAGTCCGGCGCCCTTCGCTGCCTATATTGAGGATGGTTGCGGGACTTCCGTATTGTCGAGTTCGCCAGAAGAGTTCTTGCAGCGTGATGGCAATCTGTTGCGTACGCGACCAATCAAAGGAACTCGCCCCCGTAGCAGTGACCCAAAAGAAGATTCGCGCCTGTTGGCAGAGTTGCTTGCTAGCGAGAAAGATCAGGCCGAGTTGGCGATGATCGTCGATTTACTCCGCAATGATATGGGGAAGGTTGCGGAGGTCGGTTCGGTAGAAGTTGGACCTTTTCCTGAGCATGCATCTTTTGCGCAGGTCCATCATCTGTTCGCAACTGTGACCGCCAAGCTTCGGGCGGATGTCTCAAGTGTCGATTTGCTGCGCGCGACATTCCCAGGTGGTTCGATCACCGGTTGCCCAAAACTCCGTTGTCTTGAGATCATTGAATCACTCGAGGTGACGCGTCGCGGCGTGTATACGGGCGCTATTGGTTGGTTTGGACCTGGAGATTCCATGCATCTGAATATCGCAATTCGGACTCTCGTACACAAAGATGGGCGTGTTCGCGGCAACGCCGGTGGTGGCATAACGGCACTGAGTGATCCGCATCTTGAGTGGCGTGAATCGTTAGACAAGATGGCTGGCATAGAGCGTGCGTTGCAGGCAAATATCCAAATGCCTTTAGATCCTAGCTAGCATCTCTGCTGCACTTTAATGGAGCGTATAGAATGACGATTTGGGTCGATGGTAAAGTCTTTGGTGGTAACGATGTGCCGCGCAGCAAAGCGATAGCACCATTCGAAACCATGGGCGCAGTGGGTGGCCAAGTGCCGCTCTGGTCACACCATTTGGCCAGGCTCAGCAGTACCGCATCAGAGTTGGGCCTGTCATTCGTTGCTACTCCAGAGTTGCGTGCAGCAGCAACAGAGATCCTGCTCAAGAACGGGCACAGTGGCGACGTGCTGCGTCTGTCTTTGGTGCCTGCGAATGACTCCCTAGCGCAGATGCGCGTTGTCTTGGCTTCACGAAAGCGATCTCCAATCAAGACGGTCAAGTTGTTGCCAACGATCGTGGAATACCATGACGACTTTCCGCGTAGGGATATCAAGGCAGAGCCTCGTCGCTTTTATGACAGGGTGTTGCAGCAGGCTCAGGATGGCGATGCTGATGACGGGATCGTCGTCGATCGCGATGGTTCTCTGCTGGAGGCTGCCCTGGGTAACCTTTGGTTGCGAATCGATTCGACGTGGGTCACTCCGCCATTAGATGGTCGATTTCTACCGGGCATTGGCCGTGCTCTGTTGCTTGATTGCGCAAGGTCTCAAGGAGTCGCGGTCGATCAACGACCGCTGTCTTTGACTGATCTTCATCAAGCAGAGGCCATCGCTCACAGTAATGCCGTCTACGGCCCGCGTCCGGCTTGCCTTGTTGGCGATCAAGCAGCAGTTGCATTGGTCGAAAGCGAACTCGGTGCGTTGTGGCGTGAACTGACAAGCGGCTGAGGTTGTGCGCCGTCTATTGTGATTTGCATTCTCATGGCGAAGTCATGCGGGTCAAGCTGCTGTGACAGACCGGCGAGAAGGCCACGTCTGGATCCACTCCGATTTAGCTCAGAATCTGTGGCTGGGCATGCGAGCCATGCTGGGCTTTGGCGCCAACTTGGACATCCACCTCGCCGCCGTATTGCAGCATGTCGAAGCCCTAGAACCACTACCAATAAGTGCTAGGAAATTTGGGGTTATGAGCGTTCGGTGCCGTTCTTGCGATTGGTCGGATCCTTCTCGAAAAATGCGCAGCTGAGCGGCAGCGCAAAGCCCGGGGCAGGTTAAGGTTGGTTGCAATGAGCCGCCAATCTCTTGCCTTTCAGCTCCTTTTGTTCTTCGGACTGATCGTTTCCGCCTGTGGCGGTGGTAGCAGTGATGGCGGCGGCGGCGGTGCTTCGAACCCTTCGAATGAACCTAATGCTGCGCCGAGTTTACAGGTTCCGGCGCAGTTGATTGGTGGCCCGGTTCAGTTTTCCTACACGCTGCCAATTGCTGGGTCTCAGCTGTTGACGTTCAATGCAACAGATCCCGATGGCGATGCGTTGCTCTGGCAAGTCGCGGTCTCCGCAAGTGGCGCTACTGCTGCAGGGTTGTCCTTTGACTCACCCGCGATTGGCTCGACGTTTACGATCAACCTCAACCCTACTGCATCACCTAGTTCATCTAATCTGAGTGTCTTGGTTGAAGATGCTAGGGGGGCTGCTTCTGCAATTGATATCTTGTTGGTTCGCAGCGGTGCACCAACTGTCAGTGGCATTTCGCGCAGCAGCGCCTTCGCCAATGCTGCGCAAGTCGTGACCATCACTGGCTCTGCTTTGGCCCTCGGTGCGACGTCGAACACTGTCGCAAGTTTCTCGGGAATCGTTGCTGGCAACATTGAGGTTGTCAACGAGTCGACGCTGACTTGCACAACGCCACTGTCGGCGCCATTAGGCGCAAATACTGTTGGCGTCTCGAACCAGTTTGGTAGCGCCACTGCGCCACCAGGTTCGTTTACGATGTATTCGTATCCTGTCGATTTGTTCGACAACGATAGCGCCTTCGACAGTGGTGGTGGCAGCCAGTTGATCGCGGTCAATGTTGGTGCACGCATCCATGCAGCTTGGATCGAGGGTGGGGCTGTGCTGCTTAGCACCTCCTTGGATGGTGGTGCTGCGTGGTCACCTGCGACCACACTTAGTGGCGCAGAGGTGCCTAGTTCGCTGCAGCTTGTCGTCGATGGTCAGACGGTGTTGGCTGCATGGGTTGGCAACGCTTCTGGTTTGGGTGGTAGCCTTCATTGCACGACTTCTGTAGATGCCGGCGTGACCTTCGGACCGGTCGTCGAATTGGCTACAGATGCTGCCTTCACGCCTGACATTTGCGTCAGTGGTCCATACATGCACTGTGTCTGGATGAGGTCCGTTGCGGCTTCTCAAAAGGTCTGGGTGGCATCTTCGACAACCACAGGCGCTAGCTGGAATACTGGCAAGCCGGCCTACACTACGAGTGACAATCAGTCGCTGCCCTCAATTGGTTGCTACCAAGGCGACGCGTGGATTGCCTTGCGTCAAGGTTTGGACCAACGGGTTTTCACGACCCATTCCAGTAATGCTGGCTTCTTCTTTAGCTCGGGAGTTGCGCGAAGCAGTCTCGCCGGAATCGCAGGGACATCAAAAGCACTGTTTTGCAATTTTGGCGAGCGTGTCTTTCTGGTGTGGGCCGACGACGGTGCTTTGCACTACATGGTTTCTGAAAACTCTGGGCTCGGATGGCCAACGCTTCAGGTTCTGTTACGTGGTGCCGACCTTGGATCCTTATCGACCGCCGATGCGGCAGTAGACTGCGAAGAAGACCGTCTGGTCGCAGCCTACGTTGCCGGTGGTAATAACGTGGCCTTCACCCGAGTTGGCGCGACTGGCGCTTCGCCAGAGCACGTAACGCTTAGCACTGTAGTCGAGGCCGCTCGTCAGCCTTGTGTCGCACTGCGCGGCAACTATGTGTTTGCAGCTTGGAGTGGCGGTGATGTTGGCGCCGGCACGGCGCGGATTAAGCTAAATACTTCTACGAATCGCGGCTCAACCTTTGGCGGCGTTAGCGAGTTTGGTGATGGTTCAGCAGCTCAAGATACACCGCGTATGGTGGTGGATGAGGCGCGATTGTGGATGGGTTGGCTGGACTATCGCGGCGCTCCGGCCTTATACAGCAATCGTAGTGAGCAGTAGAGCTGTGCCGTCTGGTTGCTGTCTCGAGGTCTGTGTTCTGTCGGCAAAAGTCTAGATATCCGCTCCCGGCACTGGTTTAGGTGACCAGCAAAGACTGCCGGTCGGACGTTGGTTCGAGATTCTTTGTTCTGCAATGCTGCAGTCCGGTCTTGCTGAGGTTGCCGTAAGGGCACAAGAACGCGACGATAGTCGCATGTGTCGCCGCCTTGACTCGTTGTATTGGATGTCGCTCCTCAGCATGGCTGTGAGTTGCAGCGCAGGGAAGGAAGAGCAGTCTCAGCCAGCTGCGGCTGTAACTTTGCCGAACTCTGTTACTCCGCGGGGCGCGGCGGTTGACCATTCTCCAAAGCCCCAAGTCGAGCAGGTGGTGCAGGTCCCAGCCTCAGTCGATGTGACCCGTGGGATGGTTTGGGTGCCTGCCGGTGAGGCTCGTCTAGGGAGTCAAGAGAGTGCGCCTGACGCCCCAATGCGCACGGTTCGTCTCACAGGCTTTTATATCGATGCGGCGGAGGTCACGAACCGTGACTTTGAGGCATTTACCAAAGCGACTGGCTATGTGACAGATGCTGAGCGTCGGCCAACGACAGAAGAAATCCCAGGTGTACCTGAGGAGCTGTTGGTGGCGGGTTCTTTGGTATTCACCCCACCTCCAAACGCCGTTGATTTGCGAGAGTTCTGGAATTGGTGGAGCTATGTTGCCGGTGCGAACTGGAGACAACCTGCTGGCCCAGGCTCTTCGACGTTTGGTCGCGAAGACCATCCCGTCATTCATGTCAGTTGGCGCGATGCTACGGCTTACGCGAAGTGGGCAAGAAAGCGTTTGCCGACCGAGGCTGAGTGGGAGTTTGCGGCGCGCGGTGGCCTTGCCGAGCAGCGCTACGTTTGGGGGAGCGAGCAGAAGGTTAAGGGGCGATGGCCGACGAACATTTGGCAGGGGGAGTTCCCCTCTGGCAATACACAAGAAGATGGATTCTTGACGACGTCACCTGTCCGTGCGTTTGATCCAAATCGACTCGGCATCTACGGAATGTCCGGCAATGTCTGGGAATGGTGTCAGGATTGGTACCATCCCAATGGCTATGGCGATACGAGTGTCGTAGCAGTCGATCCTGTCGGTCCCGAGACCAGCTACGACCCTGACGAGCCAGGGGCTCAGAAGCGCGTGATGAGAGGCGGATCCTATTTGTGCAGTGATGTTTATTGTCTCGGCTACCTGCCAGGAACGCGGATGAAGTCGACGCCTGACACTTCGCTGTGCCACACTGGGTTTCGCTGTGTTGTCAGTGCAGAGTCACCGCAGCCGATACCTGCCGAAGCCGGCAAGTGATGGATCGTTGTTAGTCAGATCGCAATCGATCGGCGCCGCAGTAGACCTGATGACGCTCACCGCGCACAAAGCCAAGCAGGGTTGCTCCCGCTGCATGACATAAGTCGAACGCAAGCGCGCTGGGTGCAGATACGGAAGCCATTACCGAGATTCGCACGCGCAGGCATTTGACGGCGAGGTCAAACCCCATTCGTCCGGATAGCACCGCGATCGTGGAGGAGAGGTCTACCCCTTTATTGGCTGCCTCGCCGATTGCCTTGTCCAGTGCGTTATGTCGACCGACATCTTCGGCTGAAGCTAAGACGTTACCGCTACTGTCTGCCAACATTGCTGCATGGCAACCGCCGGTCAGCGAGAAGAGTTGCTGGCGATCGCTCAGTTGTGCAACCAGTTTGGTGAGGATCGACGGCTTTACTCGTGGCACACCGGGTAAGAGTCCGGGGGAGTCGTCGATTAGCGCCTGTGGATCTGCGATGCCGCAAGCACCGCAGGAACTGCGGATCTCATGGGTGCGCGCGAGGCGAGCTTTTGCTAGGCCCCGGGGTTCTTGTGAGAGTTTGATATAGGCACTGTCAGCAATGGACTTTGCCGGATTGCCATCTTTGCAGGTGATAGAGATGATGTCGGCGGCGCTCGCGATGATGCCTTCGCCAAGCATGAAGCCTGCGGCTAATTCGGCATCGCGACCGGGAGTGCGCATTGTCATGAGTTGCTGCCCATGCACATCAATCAGCAGTGGCGCCTCGTCGATCAGTAGATCTTCACGGCCGTCGGCGAGTTGGCGATGTGAAGTCCCTACTGGATTAAGACCCTTGCGTGAGTTCGCTTGTGAATCTGTCAATGGCTTGCCTGTCTAGCGGCGTAGTTAGATTCCATGCTTTTATACCCCATCACTAGCTGATCACGTTCTGCGAGCGGCTGGTTGGTTTGATCGTGGATTGGCAGTGAAGCAAGCATTGAGATGGGCCGATAGTACAGCCTACTACAAGCCGCCGGAGTCAGCATGACTCGAAGTGCGGCAATGGTTTAGGGGTTTCGATTCGTTTTGATTACGTAGCACCGGGCCTGGGGATCAATTGGCGACGTCGTTGCTAGCTCTGATCGTCGCGGGGTTGCTTATGCAGCACAAGCGGCGTGGCCATTTGTGACCCAGTTCCGCCGGCTGCCGCGGGGATTTTTGTCATTCGTGGATGTGTTCAATACGCAATTCTGTAACGGCAACAGAGAACCTTGGGCGCTGGGAGAATAGCATCGCAGCCAATGCTGCAGTTCGTCTCTCTATGTGGAATCGTCGTGATGCTGGCGATCTGCTTTGTCTTCTCTCGTAATCGCCGTGCTATCAAGTGGCGCCTGGTCGGTACGGGGCTCGTGATCCAGGCAACGCTGGGGTTGATCTTCCTCTATTGGGATGCCGGCAACGCCGCGCTGCGTAGCGTTGGGACCGGTGTCGATAAGTTCCTGAGCTTGTCGGCGGAGGGTAGTTCGTTCGTCTTCGGTGCACTGACCGATGGCGGCACCGTGGACGCCGCGATGCCAGGTGACAACAACGGCTTCCTGTTTGCCTTCATGGTGTTGCCGACGCTGATCTTCTTCAGCAGCTTTATGGCGGTGCTCTATCACCTGGGCATCATGCAGTGGGTCGTTCGCCGCATGGCGAGCGTGATGGTGCGCCTGCTCGGGACGTCGGGCAGCGAGTCATTGTCCGCCTGCGGCAACGTCTTCGTTGGCCAGACCGAGGCGCCGCTGTTGGTGAAGCCATTCCTTGAGAAGATGACCATGAGCGAACTGCACGCGGTCATGGTTGGCGGCTTTGCGACCATCGCTGGCGGTGTGTTTGCCTTATACGTGGGCTTTGGCGTCGACCCCGGACACCTAATGGTTGGCTCTGTCATGGCAGTGCCTGCTGGTTTGATCTGCACGAAGATGCTGTGGCCGGAAACCGAGGAGAGTGAGACAATGGGCACCGTTGGCAAAATCGATAACACGTCGTATGGCAACGTTGTGGAAGCCGCCGCTGGTGGTGCTGGTGACGGCATGAAGTTGGCTCTGAACGTCGCCGCGATGCTCATTGCATTCTTAGGTTTGGTTGCGGTGCTCAATGCTGGGCTGGGATTGGTCAGTGATCAATGGTCCGTCGGCGGCGGGCTCGCAATCATCTTCTGGCCGATTGCTGCCGTCATGGGCGTGCCATGGGATGAGATTCCGATACTTGCGGAGTTGCTCGGCACGAAGATCGCCCTCACAGAATTGGTTGCTTACCAGCAACTCGGTGAGCTGATGAATCCGCCTGGTGATCTACCTAGCCAGATCTCACCTCGCACTGCATTGATCGCGAGCTTCGCCCTTTGTGGCTTTGCCAACATTGGCAGTGTCGCGATCCAGGTTGGCGGGCTCGGTGCGATGGCTCCAAGCCGGCGTGCAGACCTCGCGAAGCTCGGCTTGCGGGCGATGTTTGCTGGTGCCCTCGCGACTTGCATGACGGCTTGCGTGGCTGGCGTACTTTCCTCGGCAGTGGCGCTATGAGTGTCTCTGACGAACTGCAGCGTGTCGAAAGCGCCGCGAAGTGGCTGCATCATAAGCTTGGCAAAGAATACGTCGCCTCGATTCGGCTTGGTCTCGTTCTCGGTAGTGGCCTTAAATCGTTCGCTGGTGCGTTGACGAATGCGGTCGAGATCCCCTTTGGCGACGTTCCTGAGTGGCCGAAACCGAAGGTCGAAGGCCATGGTGGTTCGATCGTCTTTGGCGAGGTCGGCCCTGTAAGGGTGGCCTGTTTAACCGGTCGCGTCCATCTCTACGAGGGCTGGACTCCTAGCGAGGTGGTCCGGTGCGTTCGAACGCTGCGTCGCATGGGCATTGCCAAGTTCTTACTGACCAATGCTGCTGGCGGTATCGGCGATGTTATGGCTGCTGGTGATCTGATGGTCCTCAGTGATCATCTTAACATGACTGGCCAAACCCCGCTCTTGGGAGACCATGAGCCTGCTTTTGGGCCGCGCTTCCCAGATCAGTCAAAGATCTACTCGGAGTCCCTGCGAGGGGCGCTGCTAGCTTGCGCTCCAAGCCTCAAGACTGGCGTTTACGCGGGCCTACTCGGCCCATCCTACGAGACCCCTGCAGAAGTGCGCATGTTGCGGACCCTGGGCGCCGATGCCGTTGGCATGAGCACCGTGCACGAAGCGATGGCGTTGAACGCAATGGGGGGAGAGGTCTGCGGCATGTCCTTGATCACCAACCTTGCCGCTGGAATCTCTTCGCAGCCGTTGTCACATGATGAAGTCATTGAGACTGGGCGGGTGGCGGCCTCGATGATGACTGAGGTTGTGGGAGATTTTTGCCGGAGGCTCGCGTGAGTGGCGATGTGACGATTCGGCCGTATCAGCACGGCGACGAGCAGAAGATTCTCGAGACGTTCAACTTGGTCTTCCGCGAAGTGTGCGGACCCGACTACGTCGACCGGACGATGCAGCAGTGGCGTTGGGCTTATCCTGACAACCCCGCCGGTTCGCGAATCTCATTAGCAGTAGCGGATGACGGTACGATTGCTTCGCAGTATGCCGGGATGCCAATGCTCTATGACACAGAGTGGGGAGAGCATCGCCTGATTCATTGTGTTGACTCGATGACACACCCAGGCTGGCGACAGGGTTTGAAGGCCAAAAGCCTGTTTGTCGAAACTTGCATGCCGTTTTGGGATCACTGCAAGGAGATCGGCGATGCCTTGTTTTACGGTTTCCCTGTCGATGCGGCCTATCGCATTGGTAAGCGCTATCTCAAATACGAGATGATGCGTGTGATCGACTACTTGATTCGTGATCAATCGCTACCACTGCTACCGACAGTCGCGGGTGTAGAGGTTGAGATGGCAGAGGTTGTGCCTGCTGACCTTGGCGAATTGTATGCGGAAGTCCGAAGTGATAAGCGGTTCTTGATGCGTCGCGATGCGGCTTACATTGGTTGGCGATACTACGACAATCCTGCCAGCGCGGACTACGAAGTATGGACTGCGCGTCGATCTGGACAGTTGTGCGGTTTGATGGTGCTCAAGCCCGGCTCAGGTCTTGCTCCTGAATCTGCAACCATCGCCGACTGGGCAGTGCCCGAGGGGGATGTTGGTGCTAGCGATGCGTTGTTAGCCAAGGCAGTGCAGCGTCAGCATGACGAAGGCAAACTACGCTTGCTGACGGTCTTCCCACCTTGGTCAAAGGAATACCAGCACCTGCTGACTCGAGGGTTTGTGGATACGCCTTCGGCCAATTGGATGCAGCGTCGCCTGATCCACAACATCTGCATCCCGGAGGTTACCGCGGAGTTCTTAGCTGAGAACTGGTGGTACACCCTTGGAGACAGTGACCTAGCCTAATTCTGGTCCCGCCTGCAGCTAGTGTAGATCGGGCAAAGGTTATCGATCTGATGCCCAACTGGTCGCACCGGGTCATCACTCAGCTTGCTCTTTTTGGCGAGCTTTGTGCTCACGCAGCATTTCTTTTGCTTCGTCGTAGAACAAGTCGCGAGGGTCAATGCCTAGTGCGAGCAGTTGCTTGGCTTGTTTTGGGGTGCAGAGGCCAACTGCCTTGCGTTCGAGCAGTGATTCTCGGAGTTGTTCGGCTTGCTGACTGGACAGTTGGTCAACGCGATCCGATGGCAGGCCTGCTTTCTTGAAATACTGCAATTGGGAACTGGTTGCGCGCGCACCGCCGCGTGATCGACGGATGTAGAAGTCCAGGTCGATGCCAACCGCCTGGAACGGGTCACGCTTCTTTAATTGGTACTCCACCGTAGCTTCCTGAGCCTCTTGCTCTTGCTGGGCGAGTTCTAGGGCTCGCTCAAGAGCAATGGCCTGGCCTTCGCTGCTGACTTCCTGGGCGATGCGGCGCGCGCGTTCTTGTACTTCTGGATTAGCCGATGCAAAAATATCGACTGCCTGCGCTAGCGAATGACGACAGTTGCCTGGCACAAAGTCGAGCACTAGCAGATCTTGCTTGCCGTTAGAGATACGCGTGCCGCGGCCAACCATCTGCGCGTAGAAGGAGCGAGACAGCACCGGACGGGCGATGGCAACCAGCGCGATTTGAGGAACATCAAAGCCTTCGGTGAATAGGGAACAGTTCACCAGCACTTTGATTTCACCCCGGCGGAACCTGGCCAGCACTGGGGCGCGAACTTCGAAGGAACTGCTGCCGTCGAGTGCCGCGGCAAATTCTGGGTCATCAGCCTGCTCGTTCATTACGCGGCATAAGGCGTGGGCGTGAGCCACCGATGCCGCAAAGACGATTGCAGGTCGATCACCGCGTTCGCGCAGGATTGGCAGCACGATCTCTGCTAGGTGCAGTTCTTGGGTTAAAATGTCTTCGACATCACGGATTGCTAGCTCTCCCGCGACTTTACGAATGTTGGAAAAGTCAGCTTGCGTCTGCACCAGGAAAGATCGAATCGGGCACAACCACCCATCTCGGATGGCGCGGCGCATGTCGTATTCGAATGCGACCGTGGAGAAAATCTCGCCTAGTGGAACGCGATCGCTGCGATCGGGGGTGGCAGTGACGCCGAGTAAGTAGGCATCGAAGTGCTCAAGCACCGCGCGATAGGAATCAGATGTCGCATGATGGGCTTCGTCGACCACGATGATCTTGAATGCATCGTGGGGCACTTGCTTCAGTCGCTTAGAAAGCGACTGGATGCTGGCCACAGCGATCTTTGGTCGGGTGCCATCTGGCTTGGTGAAGCCGCGCTGGTGGGCCATCTCGACTGCAACCACGTCGTTGCACCATGCTGCGATCTTTTCGCGGGCTTGCTCGACCAGTTCTTGTCGGTGAGCAAGGACGAGCACTGGGCCCTTTGCAAGCCGTGATATTTCTGCGAACAGCACAGTTTTGCCGGTGCCGGTCGGCATCACTACGAGCGCCGCTTTATGCTTCTCGCGATAGGCATTGCGAACGGCTTCGAGGGCCGCCTCTTGGTAGGGGCGCAGCTTCATCGAGTAGGCAGGCTAGCGCGAGACGACGCTGAAGGCTCGCTTTGCTAACAAATCGCACCACTAGATTTTTTGTCGCCTAGGATTCTCGAAGAAGCCATCTAGTGGCGAAATCTAGGGCTTTTCGGGCATCTTTGCTCTGCCTGATCGCCATATTTGGCAAGACCACTTTGCGGTTTGCTGCCGTAGGGCTTTCTTCTGGTGCGGGGCTCGGATAACTCCAATGCAGTCATGTTGTCCTCTGCGATTGTGCTCGGCCCGCAGCGCCGCCACCCTATTGTCCGTACAGCGATCGATGATTTGGTCAGCGATCGCAGTTTGCCGGTTGCCGTCGTGACGGCTGGTTGGGAAGAGCGCGAAGATGAGGACGAGGAATTGCGTCAGCACGTGGGCCGACCCGTGACGAATTTGCAGGTCTGGTCTCGTGTTGAAAGCATCTTCAAGAAGGATCCAGAGCTCCGAGAAGCTGTGCGTGAACGTCACGATACTTGGCGAAGGGTTCAGGAACTCTACCGTTTGCGGCTGAACGGATTAATGGACAGCACGCGCGAGTTATTACGTCGAGGCCACGCTGATCCATTGGTCGCTGTCGAAGAGTTGGACTCATGGGAACTGGTATGCGGGCTCGACGCGCAACACATGGCGCGCGTCTCGACAATTCACGCTGAATTCATCGAGCGGGTGAAGCCAGCGGAACGAGATACCGTGCAGGACCAGTGTCGGCAGATCGAGAAACAGCTAGGTGATGCTTCGTGCTTGCTTGTGGCCGGCGGCCATGTCGGGGTTCTGCTGCACCGACTGCAGCTATTCGATGTGCCTGGGCTGTGGGGCGATCGTCCCACCATTGCATGGTCTGCTGGCGCGATGGCGCTGAGTGAGCGCGTGGTGTTGTTCCATGATGATCCTCCGCAGGGCAGTTCGTTCGCCGAGGTGATGGAGGCTGGCTTTGGCTTGCTGCCTGAGTTTGTGGCCTTGCCGCATGCCCGTCATCGTCTACGCACGGATGACAGTGTTCGAATCCGCATGTTGTCTCGCCGCTTCTACCCTGCAATGTGCGGGCTCCTTGATTACGGGTCTCGATTCGATTGGCTGGATGGCAAGTGGTCTGCCCATGCCGGTGCTCGTCACCTGCATGCTGATGGCCTAGTGAAGGAGGCCTCACGATGAGCATGATGGAGCGAATCGAAGCGGCAATACGTGCGGGCGATGCGATTCATGGCCAGAGTGCAATTGACGACTTGATCCAGGATGTCGAGTTTCCCCATGTAGAGGGGCGCAACGTGACCTTCTTGTATCGAGGTGAGGCTGAAGAGGTGATGTTGCACCACTGGATTCACGGCTTGCCCGGGGAACTCCAGTTCCAGCGCCTGCAGCCCAGTAATTTGTGGGTGCTGCAGATCGACTTGCCGCGCCGTTCGCGGATGGAATACAAGATTGGTGTGATGATGCGTGGTCGCGGCCAGTTGGTTCGTGATCCGCTCAATTCCCATCTGGCACGTGACCCATTTGGCGCCAATTCGGTGGTCTACGGCGAAGGCTATGAGCCGCCGGAGTGGACCGTCGAAGATCCGGAAGCTCGCAAAGGCACGATCGAAAATCGTCACCTCGACAGTTCCGTATTTGGTGATTGGCGCCCTATTCAGATCTATCGACCGGCGCGCTTTCGCGAAACGCGGCGATACCCGTTGCTGGTGGTGCACGATGGCCTCGACTATCTCAAGTTTGCGAACCTGCAGGAGATTCTAGACAACCTAATCCATCGCCTAGAGATCCCACCGATGATTGCTGTGTTGACGCAGTCGCCAGATCGGATGACGGAGTATGCGGCGGATGTGCGCCATGCAGATTTTATCGTCAAAGACCTTGTGCCGCAGATGGAAGAGTTATTGCCGCTGGTCCGTGAACCATCGGCGCGCGCTCTGATGGGGGCGTCTTTTGGCGCCGTTGCGTCGCTTTCGACTGCGTGGCGCTATCCAGGCTTCTTCGCGAAACTGTTATTGCAGTCGGGTTCGTTTGTATTCACCGAGATTGGTGATCACGACCGGCCGCCGATATTTGATCCGGTTGTGAAGTTCGTCAATGACTTCCGTAAGAAGCCAGATCGTCCCGCTGAGTCGGTTTTCGTTAGCTGCGGTGTCTATGAGTCCCTGATCTACTACAATCGGGGACTGGTGCCTCTTCTGCAGGAAACTGGGATGCAGATTCGTTTTAGAGAGGCTAATGATGGCCACAACTGGGAGAACTGGAGAGATCGGCTGCGCGAAGGTCTTTCCTGGCTGTTCCCTGGTCCCTTATGGCACGTCTACGAGTAGTGTTTCGTAGCGAAAGTCTGTTGGCCTGTCGATTGTCCCAAATGTCGTCCTGCTGATTGCAAAGAATGCCTTCTGTTACCCGTAATATTGGTCTCTCTCTCGGTGCCGACATTTGTTGGCCGATCGCCTTCGAAGAAATCCTTGCCGACAGCAAGCTCAGCTTGAAGGTTGGTAAGGACGTCGTCGACTTCGCCTGCGAACGTGTTGGCCTCAAGCCGTTTGCGCTGGACAAGGGCTGCAAATACGACTTGGTAGTCGATCGCTTAACGCACTGGTTCACGCTGCAGCGTGAGTGGATCAAGAAGGGCGTCTTGATGGACGACCTTTACGTCTACAACAATCCGTGGTCGATCCAGAGTTACGAGAAGCATTCGAGCTACTGCGCGATGACGGCTCTGGGCATGCCTATCCCCAAGACAGTCATGTTGCCGCAGAAGAACTACGGCGAGTCGAGTGATCTCGACTACACGCTGGAGAAGTATGCCAGCATGTTTGACCTCACTGAAATCGGCGATGGCCTTGGCTACCCGTCATTCCTCAAGCCATTTGACGGTGGTGGTTGGCGAGGTGTTTCGAAGGTCGACAACGCGGCGGAACTTGCCACCGCTTACGATGAGAGCGGCAAAGATCTGATGCACTTGCAGGCAGCAGTTCATGACTTTGACGTGTTCGTGCGCGCGGTGGGTATTGGCCCACAGGTTCGTGTCATGAAATACGATCCGAGCCAACCTCTGCATGGCCGTTATCGCGTCGACCGCGATTTCGTTTCGAAGGCTGATGAGCAGCTCATCATAGATACCACGTTGACCATCAACGCGTTCTTTGGCTGGGACTTCAACAGCTGTGAGATGTTGAGCAAGGACGGTGTTTACTATCCGATCGACTTCGCGAACCCCTGTCCCGATAGCCAAGTCAACTCGATCCATTACCACTGGCCGTGGTATGTGTTGAGCAATTTGAAGTGGGCGGTATTCAACGCGGCGACCAATCGAAAGATGCGCAAGACGGTCGACTTCGAGCCCTTCTACAGCATTGCTAAGAAAGATCTCAGTTACGCAGACAAGCTCAAGGGATACGCCAAGATTGCTCGGGAGCGCTTGGCAACGAGTGAGTTTGATGCCTTCAGCAAGGCTCATTTATCGCCGTTGGAAGATGCTGCTTTTGCTTGGTTTAGGAGTGACCGCTGTCTGGATGCGATCCGTCAGAAGGTCAGCCATGTATTTCCAGCCCATGAGGTTGACGAGTTCACCGGCAAGTTCCACGCCTTGGTGATGCAGTCTGTCGACGAGCTAGCTAGCGCAAGCGCGTAAGCTGAGCTGATACCTAGCTTCGTCCTCTCCCCAAACCCGTTTGAAGGCAGTCGAGTTTTGAGTAAGCACAAGATCACTTGGAAATCCCCAGCTCTTGGTGGCAAGGAAATTACTTTCTGTCGCTACGGGGTGTCTGGGACGCCCTTGCTCCTGTTTCCGACTGCCGGCGGTGATGCAGAAGAGCCCGAGCGTTTTCATTTGATCTCGGCAATTGGCGATTTCCTCGCTGATCTGCGACTGAAGGTCTACACCGTCGATTCTGTCGCTGGCCAGGCATGGCTAAAGGACTGTCGGACGCTCGGTGAGGGGGCCAAAGCACAGAATCGTTTTGATGAGTGCTTGGTGCGCGAAGTTGTGCCTGCCATCCATCGTGATTGCGGTGGCGACGCTGGCTTGATTTGGACTGCTGGCGCGTCGATCGGGGCATTCAATGCATTGTCTTTGTTGTGCCGCCACCCCGGCTTGTTCCATACCGCGATCTGCATGAGCGGCACCTACAACATGGACAAGTTCTTAGATGGGGCGATGACGCGTGAATACTACAACTCGTCACCGCTCGACTTCGTGCCAGACTTGCAAGGCAAGCATCTTGAACTGCTTCGAAAGCGCTTCATTTTATTGGCTCATGGTGAAGGTGATCATGAAGAGCCAGCGCAGAGCTGGAACGTAGAGAAGGTCTTAGGCGCAAAGGGCATCCCGAACCGTGTCGATGGTTGGGGGAGCGAATGGCAGCATGATTGGGTGACCTGGCGCAAAATGCTGCCGCAGTTCTTGGGCGAGTTCTTGCCCCCTAAGCAAGAAGTCGAGGCTTCAAGCGATGCCGGCGATAGCGACAGCTTGATCGATTCGTAGCGTCGCGAAGCGCTGTTGCTTCGGAGTGATCGAGTCGGCGATCGCGGCGTCGCCGTGCTGACTCATGTTGTCGCCAATCCTATGAGCTGATCTGGGATTGGCAGCTTGGCACTATGCCAGCGTCAGGCTGATTGAGGTTGGCTGGGTCATTCCCACTGGTGGTTTGCGCCGATGATCACAATCCCCGTGTCGGAAACCGTGAAACGTCGCTCGTCTTCTTCGCGATCGAAGCCGATGACCGTGCCTTCGGGCACCTCATTCCACTTGTCGACGATGCAGCGCTTCAGTCGGCAGTTTTTGCCAATCCGCGCGCCCCGCATGATGATGCACTCATCAAGTTCGGCACGTTCGTCGACGTAGACGAGGTTGCTAAGAACCGAGCGGTTGACGCTGCCGCCGCTGACGACGACTCCCGGTGCCAGCAATGAGTCGGCGACTTTGGCGCGGCGTCCAGGTTCGTCGCCTTCATCAGGCTCGTTGAACACAGTCTTGGCTGGTGGGTCGTTGTGCCAGAGTGTGTAGGTCGGCCAGTCCTTTCGATACAGGTTGAGTTGCGGCTTAACGTTGCAGAGGTCCATGTGCGCGTCGAAGTAGGCTTCGATCGTGCCGACATCACGCCAATACGGCTCCTCTTCACTGCCAAGGCCAGCGAATGAGTGAGCATAGATCGGGACGTCACCGAGCATGCGTGGAATGACATGATGGCCGAAGTCGCCACCTTCGCCTTCAGGTAGCTTGCCGTCTTCCTTTAGGCGGCGAACCAGCTCCTCGGACTCGAAAACATAGATCCCCATTGAGGCAAGGCAGAAGCCTGGTTCGCCTGGGATCTCGGGAGCGTTTTCTTGCGGCTTTTCGACGAAGCCAGTGATCCGCTTGTTTTCGTCGACTTCTAGGATTCCAAAGCTTGAAGCTTCTGTGACCGGAATCTTGACGGCCCCGATGGTCAACGCGGCTTTGTGCTCGACATGCTCTCGCAGCATGTCTCGGTAGTCCATCTGGTAGATGTGGTCACCCGACAAGATGATGACGTTTTTCGGCTTCCAGTCGATGATGCTATCGATGTTGTGATAGATCGCATCTGCTGTGCCGCGATACCACTTGCCAACCGATACGTGGTGGGGTGGGCTACAAGTGATCCATTGCTCAAGCCGTCTTGGCAAAAAGCTCCAGCCGAAGCGAATATGTTCTTCTAGGCTTCGCGCTTGGTATTGGGTCAGCAGATGAATCCGGCGTAGACCCGAATGAATGCAATTGCTGAGCGTGAAGTCGATGATGCGATAGCTGCCCCCAAACGGAACGGCCGGTTTGGCACGTTGCTGCGTGAGGGGCGCCAAGCGGCTGCCAGCGCCGCCCGCAAGAATGAAGACGAGGGTGTTCCTGAGGTCTAACGGGACCATGCGTGAGGCAGCGGTTGAAGTATCGGCGAGTGACAAAATAGAAAATACAGGCTGATTGCCCGCGATTATTAGGTTGGTTGCTGATTCCTTGTCTTGAAGGAGCGTTGATACCAGATCCGTGCCGTTTAGGCTCGGATCTATTCCGCCTCTATCAGCCTCATGTCAGCAGCTTGTTCTTCTGAGTCGTCAGATTCCCAGCCGGGACCTCGGGGTGTCCCTTCTGATTTGGTCTCGTCTGTCCAGTCGCTCGCTGTTGATTCAGCCGTAGCCCTCGAGCGGGAATGGTTATTGACCGATGGCCGGGGCGGCTATGGCTGCGGCACCGCAGGCGGTGTTGCGACCCGTCGCTACCACGGTTTGTGGGTTACGCGGACCGATGGCCTCGCCCAGCGACATATGGTGGTGGCAGGGCTCGACGAGCGTCTGGGGCCGGCGCGGCGTGTTGGTGAGCAAGATCCTCGCTTTGCACATGTTATGTCTGCTCATTGGCTTGAGCAGGCCCAGCCGACGGCCGGGGACGGCCAGGTTTCTTTTGCCCGGAGGCCCCTGCCGACGTGGACCTTTGAGACAGAATTTGGCGTGATCGAGCGGACCATCACGCTGCGTCGTGAGGTTCCCGGGGTCGCCCCAGCATTGCTGGTGCGTTGGCGTAATTGCTCGGACCACCCTGTGCGGCTGGAGGTTCGTCCTTTGCTTGGCTGGTGCAATGTCGACCATTTGCTCACAGCCGACGACTCATTCGATGAGACCATTCATGCCAGTGGGGCTAGCTGGGGATTTCGGCCGACAGACGAATTACCGCACTTGTGGCTGTCGGTGGACGGTGTGTCTGCCTTTCGGAGTGAACCAGTCTGGTACAATGATTTTCTTTACGCCGCCGATCGTTTGCGTGGCTACGACCACGTTGGCGACCGCTGGAGTCCTGGCGTCTTGGAGCTAGACTTGCCTGCTGGCAGTGAAGCAACCGCATCATTTGCGCTAGAGGAACCGCTCACGGCTGCGGCCCAGACATTTGAGCATCTCGAGAGTCAGGCTGACGCCGAATGGCGTGAGGCCTCGCAGCAAGAGCATTTGCTTACCGCGCAGCTTTCGCTCGGGGCTCGAGATTTCTTCTATCGCTCGGTTGATGGGCGTCTCGGGGTGATCGCTGGCTTTCCATGGTTTGGAGAGTGGGGACGCGATGTGTTCTTGGCGTTGCCTGGTTTGACTTTGGCGCGTGGTGATATTGCGGTGTGCGCTGAGGTGATGGTTGGTTGCCTGCCGTTTTTGCGGCAAGGGTTACTGCCCAATATCTACAACTCAGATGTCTCAAGTAGTGATTATGGCAGTTGCGATGCAGCGCTGTGGTTTGCGCTGTGCGTCATGAGATTTGCCGATGCTGGCCATGATCCCGAATTAGTGCAGCAAAAGTTTTTGCCGGCGTTGCGCAGCATTGTTGAGGCATATGAAGGCGGCACTGATCTCGGTTTGAAGGTTGCGGAAGATGGCTTGCTGCAAGCTGGTAGTGAACATCTAAACGCAACGTGGATGGATGCTCGTACTTCGGACGGTCCAGTCACACCGCGCGAGGGATTGCCGGTTGAGATTCAGGCCCTTTGGTATGCGCTACTAACGTATCTGGCGGAGCAATTCCCCGAGTCCAGCTACCAAGCAATGCGCGCTCGTTGCGGCAAAGCATTCGTCAAGCAGTTCTGGCTTGTTGAATCGAAGTCATTGGCAGATCGAGTTCATGCCGGGGTGGCAGATACCTCAGTGCGGCCAAATATGCTGGTTGCTGCGGCGCTGTCGCGCTCGCCGCTGACTGCGGCGCAACGCCAAGCAGTCGTCAAGGTTGTGAAGGCACATCTGGTCACGCCATGCGGGCTACGAACTCTTAGTCCCGAAGCAGGCGACTACATTGGCGTTTACGGCGGCGGTATCGATGGTCGAGACAAGGCTTATCATCAAGGAACAGTTTGGCCGTGGCCGGCGGGTTTCTATGTCGAGGCGGCGCTTCGTGCGGCGCCCAAAAGGTCCCGTAAACGAGAAGCAAAAGCCCTGCTGCAATGGCTTGATGAGTTGCTGCAATCTGAATTGCCGAGAGCCGGTCTTGACCACGTCAGCGAAGTGTTTGACGGCGACTTACCGCATCGCCCAGGCGGAACGTTTGCACAGGCTTGGAATACTGGCGAGTTGCTACGCGCCCATGCGCTATGCCAACAGGTAATCGATGGCACAAATATGGAGCTCCAGTGATTGACGTCGTCTTTTATTTCCAGGTGCACCAGCCCTACCGGCTAAAGAAGTTGCAGCCTCAGGACCCGGTGCGTCGTTTGGATTATTGGGACACCCCGCTCAATAGAATGGTTGCGGAGCGCGTTGCCGAGCGATGCTACATTCCAATGAATAAGTTGCTGCTTGATGCTATCGAGCGCACAGATGGCCAGTTTCGTTGCTCATTCTCGCTGTCGGGCACGGTCATCAGGCAGCTCCGGGATTGGGTTCCTGAAGCCCTCGATACGTTTGTAGCACTTGCAGAAACCGGCAATGTCGAGTTCTTGTGCGAAACGAGTCAGCATGGGCTTGCTGCGATCGGCAACTTCGAGGAGTTTGCAGATCAGGTAGCGATCCAAAAAAAGACTGTCACCGATCTATTTGGTAAGCCGACGTCGTTTCGTAACACCGAGCTGATCATGGACAATGGCATCTGCCAGAAAGTCGAAGAGCTTGGTTTCGATTGCATGCTTGGTGAAGGGGCCGATCGCTTGCTGGAATGGCGTAGCCCCCAGGTGCCATATCGTCCAAAAGGTTGTGAGCGTCTGAAGCTACTGCTTCGCAGCTTCTCATTGTCTGACGACATTGCGTTTCGATTCTCGAATCCTGATTGGCCTAGCTACCCGTTGTTTGCGGATACTTTTGCTGATTGGCTCCACAGCGTGCCTTCACCGGCCCAGTTTGTTGGGCTGTTCATGGACTATGAGACCTTCGGTGAGCATCAGAATGCGCAGACTGGCATCTTTGATTTCATGGAGCACTTGCCAGAGCGTGTGCTCGAAGACAGTAGCTTCAGGTTTCGCACCCCAGCGCAGGTTTGTTCTGAGCGTGAAGCGGTGCACGACCTCGACATAAGCTCACCTATCTCATGGGCTGATGAGGCTCGCGATCTCTCGGCTTGGTTGGGAAATCCGATGCAGAGATCTGTTCACCAACAGCTCTATGCGATGCGTGAAGACGTGTTTCGTGCTAGCAAGGCCCGCCCTGAGTTGCTGGCTACGTGGCGTGAATTGACGACTTCCGATCACGTCTACTACATTGCTACTGCGAACCACAGCGATGGCGAGGTCCACGATTACTTCAGTCCCTACGATCATCCTCATGCAGCGTTTGTCACGGTCATGACGGCAATCGAAGGGTTGCGTGCTGAGATCCAAAAGTGTCTCGCAAGTTCTGAGTCTAAGGTCGTCGAGGTTGTGCCGGCTGCTCGTCAGGCGGCCGCCGATGCGGTGGACTCGCCCCGTGCCAAATCAACCAAGCGGAAGCCATCCCCGAAGGTCGCGCCGAAGACGAAGTCTCCAGGTCGGCGCAAGAAGTAATGAGGACGGGACGTTCGTCCCAGCTGTTCAGAATCAGTTGGTAAGTGTGCAGCGCGGTCGCCGCGCATCGGTCTTGGACGAACCTCCGCATATCGCGATGTCGTTACGCGGTGCACCCTAGTGCTCTGGGCCTAGCCAGTCAGGTGCTTCAGAGGTCAAGATGACTAGCATCATAGGGCTGCATTTGACGGCGAATGCTAATTGATGCGCAGGTCTAGCGTTTGCAGTGCGCGCATTGGTTCGGTTGCCTTGTTACTTGATAGCACCTGGACAATCATTCGATCATGTTGGGTGTCTTCGATGTAACCCTTCTTGTCTAGTTGGGTCATAGAGCCGCCAAGTTCCTTGACCATTTGTGGCACCGTATTCGAGTGCCCGACGACAACAACAACCTCGCCATTTTTCAGTTCTTTGAGAGTGGCGGCAAACTCTTTGGACCTACCGGCTGCGTATTGCTCGACATCGAGTTCTAACAACTTGGCTAAGGGGGCTGCGGTTTGTTGGGTGCGCTTCAGTTCCGTGGCAAATATTCGTGTGACGCCGGCTGCTCGCAGAGTTCTGGCTTCTAATGCTGCGCGAGCTTGGCCAGTTTTTGCAAGAACCGGGTTTTGGTTCGCTCGTGTCCGAGGCAATGCTTCTGCGTGTCGAAGAAAGATCACTGTGGCTGTTCTGGTGGTCTGAGTTTCTGCTGCGCCTTGATGGACGTGGGGCGATTTCGCTGTATCAACAGCCAAATCCGAAGTCATGGCCACCAGGCCAGCGGCGATTGGCATCCATCCAGTGAGAACAAGTGCTATTAGCTTCATGTCTAGGAAGCTAACCGAAACGGAGGCGCTGGCGGTGGGTGTTGGTAGTAGCTTGCTCATATGCAACGAAAGACATTGATCCTGGGTGCTACCTCAGCAATTGCTGCCGAAGTTGCCCAGATCTGCGCTGCCCGCGGTGATCGACTGTTTCTGGTTGGTCGCGATCCTCAAAAATTGCAGCAGTTGGTGGCTGTTCTCGGGGATGCAGTCGTTGGGTATGAGAGTTGTGATTTGAATGATTTCGAGCAGGCGGAGAAGCGTGTGGCGCACTGGCTGGGTCTCCTAGGGGGTGTTGATCGTGCTTTGATCGCGCACGGTTACCTGGGGGATCAGCAACGTAGCGAGCGTGACTTTGCGTATGCGCAAAAGGTCATCGGCACGAACTTTGTGAGTGCGGTGTCGCTGTTGATGCCGCTGGCGAGCTTCTTCGAAGCGCAGGGCCACGGGCATCTGGCCGCAATCACTTCAGTTGCTGGCGAGCGCGGTCGCCCGCGCAACTACACGTATGGGGCGTCGAAGAGCGGCCTTACTTGCTATCTCGAAGGGTTACGTAGCCGCCTACACCGAGCTGGTGTGAGGGTGCACAATTTGAAATTGGGGCCGGTTGCGACGCCGATGTCTGCTGGTCATCCCCAAAACTTTCTTTGGGGCAAGAAGCGTCCGGTCGCCCGCGGGATTGTTCGTGCGATGGAGCGTCGTTGGCATACCAGCTACTTGCCGCGCTCTTGGACCGTAGTCATGAGCATTGTGCGCTTGCTGCCGGAGTTCGTTTTCCAGCGCTTTGGTTTTCTGGCTGGACGCTAATGATCGCGAACCATTGCAGCTTGCGTCGCAGCAAGCGCATCATGGTCGCCAATTGCTAGGTGGCTGGTGACGCGGCTGAGGGGGCACTCACCGCCCGAGTGGATAGTCCGATGCGACTGTTAGGGTCTTGCTGACCCGGTAGCTTTTGTTGTGCGGAAACAGTTCATAGATTCGGAAGGACTCGCCGCGCTTGGCGCGCATCCAGAACTTTAGCTCGCCAGTCAGGCTTTGGGTCGCGACCTGCTCTTTGCCACCAGCATCGATTTTGGTCATCAGGTAGATCTTAGTTGCCTTGCTTACGTCAGCCGAACTGTCGGTCTTTGGCGTAAATGTGAACTTGTGAGGCTTGTCGTATGCCTCGAACATGGTCTTTGGCGTGAACTGTTGCGGCTTGGTGATGACGAGGTTCGCATCCTTGCGAGGTTTCCATGCTTTGCCTGGAAACTCACGTTGCGGGTACTGGACAAAGTCTTCCAGAAGTTTGAGGTAGCTCTGCGCTTTTGTTCGGCATACGTAGACGACGAAGCGGTCACCGATCTTACGCGCAGGTAGCTCGATGGCTTTGCCCAAGCTTTGGCCTAGCACCTTCCCATCCAAATCCGTGATAACGGTTGCATCAAAATCTTTCGGCCTGGTCAGCCGTAGCTTTGCGACGCCCTTCTCTGAAAGTTTCGTTGTCAGCTGGTAGTTGAGCTTGGCCCGCTGCTTGGGCTTTAAGGCAATGGCTTTCCAGCTTTCGCCTGGGAAGGCTGTCGCTGGTTTGTCTTGGCCGACGATCGCCGGTGTCATTGCGCAAAGCATCAGGGCTTGGATAAGCCGGTTCGAGATTCGGTGTTGCATGGCTTTGCGGATGGCTAGTAAGCGCACTCTCATCATAGGCCAAATGTAGTTGGGGGACGCTTGCATCGTAGATAAGCCTTTAGCGCATGCATCCTATCGCTGGTTGCAAGGATCGTGTGGTTCAGCTCCTTAGAGCACCTTTTACTCAGCTTCGCGATCCGGCAACTCCGGCTGCGCTGTCAATATTGCGTTGATTGCGGTTTGCAGTGGACAGTTGCGGAGATCGCTGGCCCGTCCAGCACGATATTCATCCAGTAGCTCTCTCGAACGCTCTGCCAGCATTCGTCGAGTCTCCCGGCGCCGCCCCTTTACGCGTGCGATGTGCATGTTGTCGTAGGCGGTTGTGTGGTGTCTGAGCCAAGCGATCACAGCGGATTCCGCGCGACGCGCTACGGGAATACGCTCTGTTCGGGCTACGGTGCCGCTGCCGACAGGAGTTGCGTGCTCGGTGACCAGGCGTGCGAACTGCGTAGCAAGTTCGTGATACTGCAGAGGAAAGTCGAGGAACTTGCGTACAGCGTCGCCAAACTCGTCAACGTATTGCGACTGCGCTTTGTCACGCCGTGTCGCGGCTGCCGCTTGTTTTTTGGCGTAGGCCGGGGCCGAACGTTCTTTTTCGAGGTCGGCGCGGATTCGCTCTACTCTGGCTTCGTCAGCCCAGATGCCGCGAGAAAACACGCGGCGGCCACGCTTCTCTTGCACGACATAGCATGCGCCACCAGTCTTGATGCGGCGTGTGAGTCCTGGGTCGCCAGGCGGAACTAAAATCCAGCCTTTTGGGATCTCCTGGCGGCCAATGCCCGGAATGCGAACGGTGTAATCGTTGAGACCAGGGGCGACGATAATGGGCGATTCAGGCATGCGTCACCTGACAACACTACGCGAGCAAAGCTTCGGAATCGAACCCTGCTGCGACTACTTGCCACCGCCAGCACGGCCGCCGCCGCCGCCGCCGCCGCCGCCACCTCGACCACCGCCCATTCCTCCGCCCATTCCGCGTCCCATACCGTTGCGGTTGAGACCACGGGTTTCTTTCAGGACTTTGGTGCGGAAGTTTTCGAACTCACGGAGGTCTTTCTTACTCATCAATGTATCCATTGCGAGCTCCATCCAGTGCTTCGCCTCGGCGTCACCTTCGTCCTTGATGGTTGGCTCCAGGGAGGCTGCTAGCTCCACGTCGCGACGCAATGCCATTGCGTAGGCGGCCGCCGATCGAACTTCAGGGTCTGAGTCAGCCAGAGCTTTGCGGAGCAATCGATGGGAGGCGTCTTTGTCTTCGAGTGCACCTGCAGCGACGCTCGCGTGCATTCGCACGATGGTCGACTTCTCGCTCTTCAGGACCTTTTCGAGTTTCGAAATGATGTCTTTCGCTGCGGGGGCAGTTGCTACCGCTGCACGAAGCATCCAGGCCTTAGCGGTTGGGTCCTTCTCATTCTTCAAGGCCTTCTTAATCGCCTTGTTCGTTTTGGCCTCGGCCATATTTGTCAGGCCGCGAGCAGCTTGCTCACGGTTCTCTTTCTTGCGGTCTTCAAGGAAATCGGTCAGGACCGATGACCAGGAGGCAGGTGATATTTGGCTGATTGCTGACAGGGTGATGCCAGCCATCATGCTTCGGCCACCTTGCAGCTGCTTGCTGACATATTTGATCGCACTCGACTCTGAGCTGCGTAGCAGAACTTGGTAGTGCTCGATTGACCCCATCCATCCAGCGCCGCCTTTCTTAAGCGCGTCAATGGCGTCTTTGACTTCGGCCTTAGTCGGTGGCGGCTTGACTTCCTCTTCGGTCGTCTGCACGTCATCGCCGTATCGCAGGCTTTCTGGTGCTCGGGCGCGTTCCCCTAGCGACCATTCAAACGATGGATCGAACTTCTTGATGCCATCGACCATGAACCACTCGAGTTGGCCGGCAGTAATCTGGTAAGCGGCGGAGCTGAGGATCGTTTTTCCATCGGGGTGCACGATGACATGGTGGGGCACGACGATCGGATCACGGGGAGCCGCGCCTAGATAGCGTTGCAGCACGTCCTGTTCGTCTGTTGATGGCCGGCTGGTGCCGACATCGATACGCAGGCAAACGCAATGGCTAGAAAGTTTGCGAACACCAGCATCTTTGTAGTGAGCGATGATGCCATCGCTGCCGCGCTCTCCTGGCATGACCACGGCTACGAGCATCACGCGTTGCTTTTCCTTGGCGAAATTAAGAGCGGAATCTAGCGACGGGTGCCAAGCTAATTCTTGCGCTGAAAGGCAGTTGACTAGCAGTAGTGGAGCGAGCCACAGCGCTGCGGCGCAGCGTGTTAGGGCTGAATTTAGGCGTTTGGATGCGTGCATGTTGGTAGGGGGTCGTCGAGGTTTTGCGATAGTAGCCGGTCGCCGTCTGTGACAGTTGCAACAACTGCGTTTCGTCATCTTTCGCTCATGGACCAGGCCATGATACCGCTCGTTGCGAGTCGTTAAGTCATTCTAGAGGCGCATTTTGCCATAGATTCATGCTGTGGAAGGCCGGTTTCGCAGCGGCCCGCCAATGCAGGCTGTGAATACGCCAATGCCTAGGCTGTTTTGGGGTCAGGTGGTGCTCCCAGGGAGATGCCGCTAGACCTCATTTGCCTGCATTTTGTTGGTTACGAATGCTTGACCATGTGTGCGTGGTTCACTGCATGAAGCCAAGTTTGCGCCATCAACGCTGCGCCAGCGCTCGATGGGTGGACTCCGTCCTTAGCCCAGTGCTCTGGGGGGGCAAAGTTGATTGCCGTGTCGAACATGCTTTGGAATGCCACGAAGGTCGCATTGTGCTTGTCAGCGACCCGGCGTGCCGCTGCTCGATATTCATCAAACTCAGGAAACCATGATTCCTTGACGGCACCGCATCGCAAAACGAACGGCTCGCACACAACGAGCTTGACCTGGGGCATTGCGGCAAGCGTGCGTTGGAGCAGCGCGTCGTAGTCTCGTTCGTATATCGCGACCGTGCCGTCGTAGTTGCCTCCCTTAGAGTGCCAGATGTCATTGACGCCGATCAATATGCTGACGAGATCTGGCTGGAGGTCCAAGCAGTCTTTCTGCCAGCGGTTGGCAAGCTGGAACACTTTGTGGCCGCTAATGCCGCGGTTGAATACACGCAGACCATGGTCAGGGCTGGCTTCTTCGGCTGGCGCTTTGCTTTTTTGCTCGTGTTGGACCAGTAGACCAGCTGCTGCGAGCCAGGCATAGCCATTGCCTAGTGCGCGTTGGTTGTTGGCATCGCCGGCATGTTTCCGGCTGCGTCCGGCATCGGTGATCGAGTCACCCTGAAACAGCACCGTAGTACGTTTATTCGGTTGGATGAGTGGCGTATTCGTTGTGCTCGGGCCCGTTGTTGCGGTGCTGCAGCTAGCCAGACCTAGGCCGCCAAGAGCAGCAACGGAAGCTCCAAGGAAATCGCGCCGTGCTGGCTGTTGATCATTGCTCATGGCACTACCATAGCCGTTGTTGAGGTTTGTTCGAGGTCTTGGCGATCTCACCATAAGATCTTGTCTATGCAACGAGTCCACAAAGCTTGGTTGATGATGCTTGGTCTGATCGCGACCTGTGCTGTCTGTGCCAGTCAGGACCGCATCACTGGGATGCGCCGCGCTACGAGGTCCATTGTCTATGGCAAGAGCGGAGCTGCGGCTACAAGTCATCCACTGGCGACCCAGGTGGCTCTGGATGTTCTAAAGCGCGGCGGGACAGCTGTTGATGCAGCGATTGCAGCGAACGCGATGCTTTGTGTGTGCGAGCCAACTGGCTGTGGGCTTGGTGGCGATTTATTTGCCATTGTATGGGACGCAAAGTCCCAGCGCCTTCATGGACTGAATGCGAGTGGTCGGTCACCACAAACCTTGACTCGCGAGTGGTTCGTAGAAAATGGCCACGCAACGATACCTAAATACGGGCCGTTACCGCTGTCGGTGCCCGGCTGTGTCGACGGCTGGTTCCAGTTGCATGACCGCTTCGGCAAATCTCCGATGCGTTCGCTGTTGCGGCCCGCGATCCGGGCTGCTCAGGAAGGTGTCGTCGTCCCTCAGATCATTGCTGAGTATTGGCGGCTTGGCATTGATGCCCGTAAGGACCAGCCAGGATTTCGGGAGGTCTTCATGCCATGGGGGCGCGGCCCCAATGAGGGCGAAGTCTATTCGAACACTGCCCTCGCGAGCACGTTGCGCGTCATTGCAGCGGGAGGCGTCGATTCGTTCTACCGAGGCGCGATTGCAGATACGTGCACCAGCTTTGTGCAGAAGCACGGTGGGTTTTTGACTGCGAAGGACTTTGCAGCACATCGCAGCGAATGGATCGAGCCAGTGTCGACGAACTACCGTGGCTACGATGTTTGGGAATTGCCGCCAAACGGTCAAGGCATCGCGGCGTTACAGATCTTGAACCTGATCGAACCCTACGACGTGGCTTCGATGGGTTTCGGCAGTGCCGAGTGGGTCCATTTATTTGTCGAGGCTAAGAAGCTCGCCTATGAGGACCGCGCCAAATACTACGCAGATATGGCCTTTGCGAAGGTGCCGGTCGCAGACCTCATTTCGAAGCAGTATGCCGCCACCCGGCGGTCTTTGATTGATCTGGACAAGGCGAGTCTCAGCTTGCCTGCTGGCGACGCCAAGCTTGAGGACGGCGACACTGTGTATTTGACCGTTGCCGATCAATATGGATCGATGATCAGTTTGATCCAGAGCAATTTCCGTGGCCTCGGTTCGGGAATCTGTCCGCCGAGTCTAGGCTTTGGCCTTCAGAATCGCGGCGAACTGTTTGATCTACGCAAGGGCCAAAACAACAGCTATGCCCCAAGCAAGCGTCCATTCCACACCATCATTCCAGCCTTCGTCACCAAAGATGGTGAGCCGTTTTTAAGCTTTGGCGTGATGGGTGGCGCGATGCAGCCCCAGGGGCACGTGCAGATCCTTGTCAACATGATCGACTTCGGCATGAATCTTCAGGAGGCGGGCGATGCTGGCCGCATTCGTCACGAAGGATCCTCGCAGCCAACTGGTGTGCGGATGCAGGATGGAGGGCAGGTATTTTTGGAGTCAGACTACTCGCCAGCGGTCGTTGCCGAACTTCGCAGCATCGGGCATCAGGTGGCCGTCAAGGCGGGGGCGTTTGGTGGCTACCAGGCCATCATGCGACTGGTGAAGCGTGGCATCTATGGGGCTGCGTCCGAATCGCGCAAAGATGGCAATGCCGCCGGTTACTGAGCGGATGACGATGGGGCTAACCCTACCTTGATTGGATAGTGATCAGACCATCGACCAACTGTGGCGTCGTTCGTGATGACTGTGGCAGAACGTGTGTGCTTGGCGGTTTTTGAATCCGCAAACACATAGTCAATGCGGCGGCGTGTTGACCGAACATCGGTCATATTTTCGCGCCAACGCGGAATCAGTGCGGGGGAGCCAAACGTGTAGTTGGCATCCGGGTCGTGCTGGTGCGTCAGGTCAATGAAGCCCTGATTCAAGAATGCATCTGTGATGCGGTAGTCAAAGCGGCGGTCTCCGTCGACTAATTGCCCGAGCTGCCCATGTTTTTGTAAGTAGACTTCATCGTGTCGAATCTCTGCGTTGAAGTCGCCCACGACAACTACTGGTCGGCCTTCGTCCGCCAGTTTCCGGGCCAGCACGGCAACATGCTCTGCCTCGTGCACCTTGTCTGGCCAAAAGTGCACGACCAATACGTCAAATCCATGCGTGCGGGCATGGAGGTAGCCGTGGTGGAAACCTTTGCTGCGGCGTTCGACAACCTCGATGGGGTTATTGCTCGTCAGTGCTACTGGATATCCGGATTGCTTATGCATCACGGCGTGGTTGTGTCCCCAAGCTGCAGCCAGCTGTAGGAGTGTGTCCTCGCTAGAGTGAAGCACTTCCTGCAAAGCTACAATCGCAGGCGTCTGTTCTGAGAGCCACTGTGAAGCATCCGCAGTGTGCTTCTCGTGATCGAACAGGTGGTATGTGTTCCAGTTGACCAGTTCGACCGTATGGCTGCTTTGACACGCAGCGTAGATCAGCAGGAGGGGTAGCAACATCCAGGTAGACTTCGGGGGCATGAGTTGTCTCTGTAAGGATCTAATGCGTAGAGTTATGGCTAATGGCACACGATACGCGATTCCATGTTGGCACCAGCGGCTTTAGCTACGACGAGTGGAAGCCTTCCTTCTATCCAAAAGGAATGAAGAAGGCCGAGATGTTGTCTTTCTATGGTCAGCAATTGCCGAGCGTGGAGCTGAACAACACGTTCTATCGCATGCCCACTGAGAAAAATGTGGCAGCTTGGAGCGAGCAAGTGCCTGATTCCTTCCGGTTCGCGATCAAGGCAACCCGAGGCCTTACTTGGTCGAAGAAGTTGGTTGATTGCGGAGAGTTCCTTGAGAGTTTCCTCAGTCAGTTAAAGCCGCTGCACAGAAAGCTTGGTTGCGTTTTCTTTCAGGTGCCTAAGTTTGTGCAGTGCGATGTGGAAGTGCTGCGCGCCTTTCTTGAGTTGCAGCCGCCCGGTCTAAAGACTGCATTCGAGTTTGTACACGAGACTTGGCACGTCCCAGCCGTCTTTGAGATACTGTATGCATATGGAGCAACGGTGGTGGTTTCTGATGTTGATGAAATCAGCGATACTGAATTGGATGACGCTGCAGCGTGGCAATACCTGCGCTTACGTCGGTCCTCATACGGTGATGACGAATTGATGGAGTGGCGTAAACGCATCGTCGCATCGGGAGCGAGCGACGCCTTCGTTTTCTTCAGGCACGAAGACACTGGTGCAGGTCCTGTCATGGCGCGTCGTTTCCTTGCTCTTTAACTGCGACACAAGCAATTGTCGTTGCTACTCTGCCAGGGCTTTCTACAAATGAGCAAAAGGCTGCCGGCACTCGAATGTTGTGTTTCTCGCTGAATAGGCATTCGAGGCGAATCCAGTTATCTGAGTCGCCGACTTTCCATTGACCATCAAACCGACAGCTAAGTGACGATGCAGAATCAACTGATTGGGCTGAAGCGGAATGGCGGTGACTCGTGATTAACGAGAGAGTTCGCGAAACCATTTTCACGGTTGATGAACTCGCCCAATTGTGTGGTTTGCCTGTCAACGTGATCAGTCGTTGGGTCGATCACCAGCTGCTGCTACCGATGCGCGGTTCGGCACGTCGTTTTACATTTCGTTCGGTTGGGACTGTGCGCACGCTTGCTGAATTATGGCGCGCCGGTTGGACAGCTCCTCGGATTGTGCGAGCATGGCGTTTGGCGTGCTCGGTTGTCGACGATTCGGATGCCGCGTTGACTGGTTTGCTCGCCAGTATAGGTGATAAGCGTGTGACTGTGCGGGCGCCCGATGGTCGCTTGATCGAGTCAACCGGTCAGTTGGTCTTCGACTTTGATGCAGCGGCCGATTTGTCGTGTGAACCCTTGCGGCAAATGCGCAGCCCTCAGGACTGGTTCGCGATTGGTGTCGAGGCAGAAGCTGCGGGCCGCCTGCAGGATGCCGTTCGGGCTTACGAGCACTCGTTGCCATCTGGCAGTGCTGAGGCCCACTTCAATCTAGGAAATTGTTATTACGAACTGCGCCGTCGTCAAGATGCGGTTGAGCAGTTTGAGGCGGCGATTGCGCGCGCCCCGGACTATGCAGAAGCTTGGAACAATCTTGGTATAGCACGTGGCGAAATAGGTCGCCGCGATGGTGCCGTGGAGGCGCTAGGACACGCGCTGCGGATCGTTCCGCATTACGCGGATGCTCATTACAATCTAGCGGAAGCGCTGGCGGTGGTTGGTGATCTCGATCGTGCCCGGCAACACTGGCGTGCCTACCTGACGTTTGATCCGAACTCGCGTTGGGCCGAGCAAGTTCGTCAAAGATTGCGCCGCAATGGCGGCTAATTAGCAAGCTATTCGAGAGCCGCTCATGAATGGCCCGTTCCGCGTCTTGTGCTACGTCAGTAGCGCCGATGTTGCGCTGGTTATCAGGTGCGCCGTTGTGCGCGATTCAGGCATCCGCAGCTGCTTTTAGGCCGCGTTGCGACCAGCTGGCGAGCCTCGTATGTCGGGCGACTAGCGCCGCTTTAGCAGCTTCTGCACATGGGGTTGCAGTGCTTGCAGCCAAGCTACCTGGCCACTTGCTGTGATGTGGATGCGGTCTCCCCGCATGTTGGCATTGCATGTGCCGTCTTCGTTGAGGAATTGGCTGTGCATGTCTAGGTAGCGGACGGTTTGGAGTTGTCGGCCATCCTCCCCGTCACTGAGGCTGTATAGGGCAAGGCATTTGTCGCGGATGGCGGCAATGGTCTTTCTTGTTTGGCTACCAGCTTTACCGGCCGGGAACGGTCCGCAAACTAGCAAGCAGCTGTCGCGCTTGTTGGCGCGCAGCCAGTCGATGATCTCGACGATGCCAGCGACCACCTCGTTGGCGGTGTGCTTACCGGTGACAACGTTGTTGACACCAATTTGTAGCACGATCACTTGCGGGGACAGTTCCTGCATTGCTCCATGCTGCAGGCGATACAGTAGGTGCTCCGTGCGGTCTCCGCTCAGGCCGAGCGAGATTGCGCCGATGTCGCCAAATACCTGATCTATTGGCCGTTCACCGTCGGCTTGCGCTAGTCGGTTGGTTGCGCCGGTTAATCCCTGCGTGATGGAGTCGCCGAGAAAGGCGATCGGAAGTGCCGGGTTCTGCTTCGCCAAGTCACGCATCTTTGTGACTTGTGTTTGCCAAGTGTCACCGCCCCAGCCGGCACCGCTTCGGAATTCCACTGACGGAGATGCAGTGGTGGTTAGGGCCTGAGGGAAGTTGTTGGCGCGTAAGATTGCGCGCAGCAGTGGCGCTACTGGTCGGAGCCCATGTGGGTGGTGGCCATTGCCGGGCTTCTCCCATATTTGGACCGGTCCACCGACACTTGCATAGCGTGCCGCAAGCAGGCTGCCGTTTTCAGCGATTGGCACGACTTTGTCCTCGGTGCCGAGCACTAGCAGTAGCGGGACTTTGGCGGCGGCTAAACCCTCGAGGCGCTCTGCTGGGAATAGTTCGAACTTTTTGCCCTGTTCTTCTGTTAGCTGGAAGGCCCGTAGTGCTCGTTGCCATTCAAGAGTTGACCGTTTGCCAGTGTTGCCGCCAGGCCACGAACGGATGTCTACAACTGGGTTGTCCCCATAGATTGCGGAGACGCGATCTGGGTGTGCAATCGCCCAGTTTAAGGCCGCTAGGCCGCCGCGGCTCATGCCCTCCATGGTGGCGCGTTGGTTGAAGCCGGCGCTCGCTAATAACTCGTAGCATTCCTCGTATCGCTTGATGGCAAACGCTGCGCCGAAGAGGTAGCTGACGTCGCAGTAGACTAAGTGGAAGCCGCGTTCGAGTAGGGCGATATCCAGCTCTGGCTTGTGGCCGAAGAACCGCGCACGCCAAATCCATGGATTGCCGTTTGCGCTCCCGTGTGGAAAGAAGATTCGGCACGCTCCTTTGGTCACTGGAAGTTCGAACGTAATACCTTGGAAGCCTTGGAATGAGTCAGGCTGCTCGGGGATCTTGCGGGCTGCAAGTTGCGAGCTTAGCTTGCTGCGCAGTGGGCTTGATGGGTCTAGCCTTTCCCCGAGGGCTTCGGCTATTCGTCGTGCTAAGCGTTCGGCGCCGAATGGCGTTGGGTGCACGCCATCGCTTACATCTGCCGGGCGAAGCGTATTGCGTAGCTCTAAGTATTCGACTCGCTCAGTGCGGCGGGCAACTTCTTGTGCTGCTAGGGCGCAGGTCGCAAGTCGTTTACTGCGGGTTTCCAGGTCTGCTTTTCGTTCCGATTTGAGGCCCTGCTTTGTCGGAAACATGGGGGGCGGCGAGCACAAGATAATGCGCATGTCTGGCCGTTTTGCATGCAGTGTCGCGATCAGGTTGATCGCGTCGGTCGCTAGGGACTTGGCGTGTTGCCAGTTTTTCCTGCGCGCGTTTTGGCAAGTGTCGTTGGTGCCAAGAATGACCACCGCAATGTCTGGTTGCCACGCCACTGCATCGCGGAACGCTTTGGTTTGCAGGTAGGGCCGGTCGGCCTGCGACAGCAGGGTGGAGCCACCAACGCCGAAGTTGCGCACAATGAAGCGTTGGCCGAGAAACTCATTTAGCCATCCGGGGTAAGAGCTGTGCTCGCGGTCAGCTATTTGGTCGCCAAAAGTAATGGAGTCGCCCAGGCAAGCGATGCGGACTTGTGCCTCACCGCTGTCTTGGCCGGTTGCCGTTGACGGAGCCTGTGCGGCTGCCAGGAATACGGCTAGGAGTTGGCTGCTGAGCCAGTGTCTGGGTCGAGTGGCAGGCATATGCTTTGGGAGCCTAGACGGATCGCATTCTTGAACCCACACGCGGAGTAAATCTCGCCGTCAGGATTTACGACTCTTGTTGTGGTGCAGGCTCGCGTCAATTGCGTGACAGGATTTTTGTGTGTCAGCAAGGAACTAGTGTCCGGTTTTGCCGGATGATGTGCTTGGGGGTGAGCGTTCGCGCACGATGTGCGGAATCAAACATGGCTGGCTACTCATCTCTAGTGTTCTTCATAAGTCTATTTTTAATAGTGGTTAATATCGTTTGCGGCGGGGAATCTTTGGCTCTGGTCGGGGCGGTTGGTGGCGATTGGGGTGGCTGAGTTTGTCTGGCATCCTGTTTGCTCTTAGGTGCACCGTCGGCAGCAAGCCCAGCGTGGCCAGCGGAGTTCGCTTGCATGGAACTTTAAGCGAAGTAACGTTCACGGCTTCTGGCTCGACTCGTCCCGGAGTAGACCCTTAGTGCCCTCGTCCAGGGGCATACCCCATCCAATGACAGCCAACTTTACGCATCGGTCGCGCTCGGCTTCTTCCGCTGTTTGCACCCTCTCTAAGTTCGCGGTTGCCGGCCTTATCGCTTTTGCGATGGGCGCTAGCGGTTGTAGCGGCGGCGCCAAAGGCGACCCTGACAACCGCGGTGACTTCCTCGTAACCAGCATTAGCACTGGTTCCGGCAGCGTCTATCCCTACCGCATCCGCACGACAGACTCCTTCGGCAATCCTACGTCGACGGTGGTCAATATTGAGAGTGAGTCAACCCTCAAGCAGTTCGTGAATGGCAACAATGGCATCTTGCCTGTTGCGACTTTGCCGGTGGATGCTGTTTTGCCAGACGGTGATCCAGGCAACCATTTCTTGCACTTCTCCTTTAGCCACAAGCTCGATGTCGACTCGATCCTGAGCAACCTGCTCGCGGACCAATCGAACTCTGGCTTGAGTGGGTCGTTGAACGTGCTGGCTTACGATCCGTCGACCGAGACTACGGTTTCATTGACTGGTCGCGGCTTTGTTAACGGGTTCACCTACTTCAATGAAGGTGGCAACCTGGTCAAGGTCAGGGCCGTCGAGGCTGATGGCAACACGGTCAAGATCCTTGATTCGCGTGCAAGCGGTTTCCCCGCCTACGCAGGTTCGGCTGACCTTGTCAGCAAGAAGTCCTTTACCTTCGTTGCGGACACCAACGGCGACCTTACGGCGCCCTACGAGACGTTCCCGAGCGACCGCTTGTTGCGTTTGGTTGTTACGAATGCTGTCCGCGACTCGGACGGCGCCATCCTGGAACAAGAGGTTGGCGTTGCGACTACTGTTGGTCCGGATTCCGAGCCGCCACAGGTGCTTGGCTACACGAAGCCAGCCCCGGAGATCTCCCCCGGAAACGGTCAAACAGGCATCGATCCTACCGGTTCGATTCTCGTCAAGTTCAACAAGCCTGTTCAGCCAGGTGAGGTTGGGTCGTTCTTCGATCCGACTGTGTTCACGCCACCAACCGGCGGTGTTTCGCTGCAGGTTACTTCGTCTGCCGCGACGTTCCCTGTCATCTACTACGCCGATCCAGTCAGCTTCGGCGACTTGATGAACTACATCATCAGGCCTGCTTACAACTTGCCTGGTCAGTCGCAGGTCGACATCACGGTCCAGACTACTTCCATCAACAGCCTTAATGGCGACTTGATCGGTCAGTCGGTTTCTACGTCTTACACGACCGGAACTGGTCCGGGCTTGGTGAACGCACCTGTTGCTCCTGAAGTTGTTTACTTCGGCATTGGCGGGTCAGAGCCGGGTGTCAGCGTCTTCGACCTGAATGGTTACGGGCAGGGCACTGGCGACGTCAACAACACTCGTTGGCCATTGAGCCCGAACATTGGTGTTCCTGGCATCGTGCCTTCGATGGCGCCGGGCACTTCGAACCTCGATGCTGGTGGTGCTGGTGTCCTTACTCTGACACAGGACACCAATGGCAACACTCGCCTATTGCGTGATCCGATCGTCAGCGAGATCACCGATATCCACATCGGTGCACCTCTCGACCTGATCTACAACAACGAGAACATCAACCGGAACGCCAGCCGTTCCAACCAGGTCAACGAAGCCCTCGGCCTCGTCCAGTCCGGCAATACGATTGGCCAGCCGCCGATCCCGAATCCGCCGCGATTGATCTTCCCGCCGCCAAATCCTAACCGCGCCATCTTCGGCGAAGAGCCGGCTGTTAAGTCGTCGCTTGGTCCGCAGGGAGCGCTCGTGACGGGTGGTCCTGCTGCCACGTGTCTAGCGGTCGGTTTGAACCTGCTGGGTGTCGGTAATCCATTCTCCTCGGTTCAAAACGAACTTGGAGTTTACGGCACCTCATTCATGGGTGTGTTTGTTGGCCCTCAGCCGCCGCCGGCTTCGCCACCGCCGCCACCGCCGTTCTGTCCCTTTACGTCGCGTCAACAGGTCGGACACTTCCTGTATGTGCTCGATCCAGACAACCGTCGGGTAGTGGTCGTAAACAGCAACCGTTTCACGGTGCTGGATACGATTCAGCTGTCCGATCCTGTCAGCATGGCCATGTCTCCGAACATGACGCGCTTGGCAGTTTCCAACTTTGCCAGTTCGACGGTCTCGTTCATCGATATCGATCCAACAAGTAACAACTTCCACCAGATCGTGGCGGAGACCCGTATTGAGTCTGGTCCTGGTGCGATTGCATGGCAGCCTGACGGCGAAGACATCGTCACTGTCTCGGAGGTCGGCAACCAGTTGACCATCATCAGCGCGTTGGACTTCACCGTTCGTCGCACGCTGGGTGGCTTCCTGAATGGTCCAATAGACGTCGTCTGCACCGAGCGTTACGCCGCTACTGGTAACACTTCAGGTGTTTACTTCGCATATGTCCTCAACTCGAACGGCACCGTCGCTGTTTATGAGTCGGGTCCTGACGGTGTTAACGGCATCGGCTTTAACGACATCATCGGTGTTGTCACGAACGTCTCCTTCCCACGTGCGAAGAAGATGCTGTTCGATTTCAACGCAGGCCAAGGTGGCGTGTTGATTGGTCACACCGACGCCAATGGCCTCGGTCAGGTGTCTCGCCTGTCACTGACGAGTTCGCCAGCAGGCCCTCTGCCGCTGAACCCGTCTTCGGGTGGCTTCATCCTGCCGCCGACCTACCGCCAGAAGGAGTGGACGGTCGTGCAGCGCATCGGTGGATCCGCGGCTCCTGGCTCGTTTGTTGACCAGATGTCGGGTGATTCGATCATTGACCTGGCCTACGACGACTTGCTCAACGTCGGCGCGGTCGCTGGTCAAACCACGATCTACGCCCCGAACTTCTCGCAGACGCCCTACTTCCACTCTGGTAAGCACGTTGTGAAGAACAATCAGGGTGCGATTCAGTTTGCTAGCGCGCCGCGGCTGTTGTTCGTGGCTCTCTCGGACGTGGGCAATGTCGATGTCTTTGAGATCTCGACTGGCACACGCATTGCCACGGTCTCCGTTCCTGGCGTGCGAGTGGTTGCTAACTACTGGCGCCAGTAGAGCTTGGCAGCAGTTGCTGTGGCCCAGGTGGCCATGGCTACTTCACTCGCCCGTAGCCAGTTGCTGGCGACGGGCGTTTTGAATTCAGGGTGCAGTTCTGTCGTTTTTGCGGCGTTATGCCCTGGCGCTTCGCAGTTTTTTCGATCTGTCCCGTCCTGGAATAGACGATTCGTTGAGCTTGGTCGCGTGTTGGCGCAATATCCGCATCAAGATGCCTGACGCAGTAACCATTCAGCAGATGTTCGCCGAAGTGGCCCCTGGCTACGATCGTGCGAATCGTGCGCTGTCGATGGGAATCGACATTCGTTGGCGAAAGCGGACTGTGAAGACGGTTGGCTTGCAGCAAGGCGAGCGTGGCTTAGACGTTTGCTCAGGTACTGGCGATCTCTGCTTTGCCCTAGCGCAAGCCGGTGCTGCGATGATTGGCGCTGACTTCTGTGCTCCGATGCTGGCGCATACTCATCATAAGCAGCCACCAAAGGGTGCGCGCTCGGGCTTTCTCGCCGCAGATGCAATGAACCTGCCGTTTGGCGATGCTCAGTTCGACTTCACGACGGTTGCGTTTGGTATTCGCAACGTTGCAGATCCAGTTGTGGCGTTGCGAGAGATGGCACGTGTTGTCCGTCCGGGTGGTCGGGTTGTGGTCTTGGAGTTCTGCAAGCCACGCGTCCCTGTGTTTGCGTCCTTATATGGTTTCTATTTCCGCAAAGTTCTGCCGCGCCTTGGTAAGTGGATCAGCGGTGCCAAGAATGATGCATATCGATACCTTCATGATTCTGTGCAAGCCTTTCCTGAGCGTAAGGCGTTTCTCGAGTTGATGCAGGAGGCGGGGTTGCAGTCGCCTCGTCAGCAACTGCTCACCGGTGGTATTGCTGCTATTTACCGTGGCGAAGTCCCCAAAGTCTCAAGCTAAAGAGGTCGAGGCCGAAAGGCCCTCGGGCTACTTCTACTGGTCACGCGAAGCCTCGATGGGGCTGTTCGCGGTGATGCCTTTGTGGCTGTGTTATACGGTCATGCGTTGGCAGCTAGCCCCAGATGAACAGAATGGGGCTGAGGTGCTACTGCTTCAGCAGATTGATCGCTTAGGAAGCAACGCACATCTATACGTCAGTGCTGGCTTTGTTTTGGCTACGGCAGTTGCTGCTCGTTCGCTAATCAAGAACAGGGTTCCGTGGTCGCGAGTTGCTGCGGTCATCGTATTGGAGGGGGTCGTTTATGGCGTGATGCTTGGCCCGCTCGCCTCAATGATGACTTCGTCGGCCAACCGCCTGCTTTCCATGTCGCCAGAGGGTTCAACCATTGCCGCCAATCTTGTCGGTTCGATTGGCGCTGGTATCTATGAAGAGCTGGTGTTTCGGCTTGGCTTGATGTCGGCACTGGTGTGGATCGGAATGCGTGCGGTGCGCGGTTGGGGCCTACCAAAATGGGTTGCTGGGGCATTTGCCATCATCGTAAGCGCCCTGGTGTTCTCTTGGTTTCATCACCTGTGCGGTGAGCCATTTGATCGAGGTCGCTTTGTCTTCCGGGCTATGGCGGGTGTCTTGCTGGGCCTATTGATGTGGGCGCGGGGCTATGGGATCTGTGTCTATACCCACACTGTTTACAACTTGTACTTTTACCTCCGCCCTTGAGGGCCGTTGGTGACCTCTGATGGCAACTCCAAAGCAAGAAACTGAACTTCGTAGCTACGCCATTTGTTGGTCGGGTGGAAGTGGCAGCCGCTATGGACGTCGCCTTGTAGAAGTTCTGTTGACCCTCGGCCACACAGTGCACTTGTGTGCCACAGGAGCTGCGCTGCGTGTCCTCAAGCATGAGGAAGGTGAAGAGCTCGACTTTGCTGCGCCTGACCTAGCTGCACTGTTTGCACCTCAGTTGCGTGCCAATCTTCACGTTCATGCTTTGGATGCTGTTGAAGCAACCCCGGCGTCAGGTAGCGCAGGGCTTGCTGCTACGGTTGTGGTGCCTTGCAGCATGGGATCCCTGGCGCGTATCGCTCATGGCTTTTCGAGCAATCTTGTTGAGCGTGCGGCGGACGTTGCTCTCAAGGAAGGTAGGACGTTGGTGGTTGTGCCGCGGGAAACCCCGCTGTCAGAATTACATCTTGAGAACATGCTCAAGCTGTCACGCATGGGCGTGGTTGTCTTGCCTGCGATGCCTGGTTTTTACCAGAGGCCCAAGACCATTGCAGAATTGGTCGACTTCATGGTCGGCAAGATTCTCGACCGCCTTGATGTCGAGCATGACCTTGTTGCGCGTTGGCAAACCCCCAAAGCAAGTTCTCCCTGGGATGAAGGAGAGATGACGTGAGCAATGTCGTCGTCGAGCGTGCACAGGCATTTGCCGGACTTGTGAAGTTGTCCCACTCGGTGTTCGCGATGCCTTTTGCGTTGCTGTCGCTGTTAGTGGCAACCGATGGATCGCCCTCCTTGCGACTTGTAGGGCTTGTCGTTGCTGCTGTGGTCACTGCTCGTACGGCCGCCATGGCATTCAATCGTTATGCTGATCGTGATCTCGATGCCGCAAATCCGCGCACGCAGACTCGTGAGATCCCCAGCGGTGTTGTTTCCGCACGTAGCGCCCTAGTTCTGACGATGGTTTCGAGTGCAGCATTCCTCGCAATCTGCTGGATGCTGTCGGTCCCATGTTTTTGGCTCGGCTTGCCAACGTTGATTTGGTTGCTCGGCTATAGCTACGCGAAGCGATTTTCTTCCCTTTGTCATCTTTGGCTTGGCATCGCTCTTGGTGTGTCACCAATTGCCGCGTGGTTTGCTGTCGATGGAGAGTTCGGCCAGCGTTTATATGCGCCACTCGTGCTGGGTGTCTCTGTAGCCCTATGGGTGGCAGGATTTGACGTTCTCTATGCTTGTCAAGACGATGAGTTTGATCGCGAGCGGGGACTGCGTTCTTTGCCCGTTTTGCTCGGTCGACGCAGCGCCATGTGGGTGAGCCGTTTCCTGCACCTTTTGGCCCCAGTTGGCTTTGCTGCGTTTGGCTGGATGGTGGGCCTACAGAGGGCTTATCTCGGGGGCGTGGTGCTCGCCGCTGGACTGCTGATTTGGCAGCACAGCCTTTTGCGGCCCAACGACTTGTCCCGTATCCAGGCAGCCTTCTTTACCGCCAATGGCACGTTAGCAGTAGTGATGTTCGCAGCCGGCTGCATCGACCTGTATTTATAGACCGGTGGCCGCTCCCAACCCGAGTATCGAGTTTGTCCGTCTTGAGAAGCTTGTTCGAGCAGGCTTGCCGTCCATTGTCATGATCACTGGCGATAGCGACTTCTTTCGTGGTAAAGCGATGGAGCGGCTGTTGAAGGCAGTGCCAGCGGATGCTGAATTGCGCAACGTGGATGGTGCCGATCAAAAAGTTGTAGCTGACGATAGTGACAGCACCGTCGGAACTGCAGGTGCTGTGCTCGCGCCAGAGTTGCAAGACTTGCGCGGAGGTGGTTTGTTTGCGCGGGCGTCTTTTGTGGCCGTGCGTAGAGGTGCAAATTGGTGGAAGAAGCATTCTGCATCGATTGCCGAGCTGGCGCCGAAGATCTCTCCAGGATCTGGGCTTTTGCTCGAATCCGCCAAAATTGATAAGCGCAAAAAGGTCGCCGCCACTCTCGTCAAAGAGCTGGTGGCTAACGGCGCTGTGTTCGAATTTCGCGATCTCTATGAGCTTCCTTATGATCGTGATCGTGGGCCGATGGAAGGAGAACTGTGCAAGTGGGTGATGCAGTACAGCAAGAAACTCGGCGTGCCGCTCGAGGCAGAGAGTGCTTTGTTGATGATTGCTCAGGTTGGCAAAACACCTAGCGAGCTATCAGCTGAATTGGAGCGCTTACGCGACCAATTTGGCGTCGACCCCGTTCGCGCTCCGTTGGCTCCTAAAGATCTTGTCGGCAAGCTAACGGTCAGCTTCTCGTCAACGCCCTTTGAGTTTGTTGAAGCTTTGTTGTGCGGTAAGCGCCAAGCGGCGCAGCGCTCGTTGTCAGCAATGTTCGCGCGGGGCGTGCGGCAGCAAGATGGCAAAACAATGGATTCGGGCGGTTTGCTACCGTTCACGAGCAGTTGGTTATTTCGCGAGATCGGCAAGGTCTACGAAGGCCGATTGTTACTGGATAGCGGTGTGTCGATGCGTGATTTGCCAGCTAAGGCTGGGGTCCGTCAGTTTGCTGATCGATTCTTAGAGCAGGTTCGTTGCAATACGATCCCTAAGTTGAATCGTGGCATTACCGCACTTCACGCATGCCAGCGTAAAAGCCGCATGGTTGGCGAGGATGCCGAGGTATTGCTCGAGCGTTTCTTGTCGCAGTGGTTTGATGGAACGCCGATCGAGACAGCAGAGGAGTTTGAACTGTGATCAAGAAACTACCCATTGCCGTGGTCAATCAGATCGCGGCCGGCGAAGTCGTCGAGCGTCCTGTGTCTGTAGCTAAGGAGTTGATCGAAAACTCGCTCGACGCTGGGTCTACTCGGATACGGATAGAGATCCGCGGCGGTGGTGCTGAGGAATTGACCATCATTGATGATGGCGATGGATTCTTACCCGAAGATCTGCCGCTTGCCTTTGCAAGTCATGCGACGTCAAAGCTCTCGACCGTGCATGATCTAGAGCACATTGGCAGTCTAGGTTTTCGCGGTGAAGCCCTAGCTTCGATTGGGGCGATCGCGCGAGCGCGCATTCAGAGTCGGCGAGTTGATAGTAAAGAAGGCTGGGAGATTCGTTGTGATGGCGGCGTCGAAACAACGCCGCAGCCATGTGGCTGTCCGCCGGGCACCCGCATCGAAATTCGCGATTTGTTCTTCAATGTCCCTGCGCGTCGCCGCTTCTTAAAAGCTGCGCATGCGGAGCGTGCGCGGATTCAGCAACTAGTTGCTGAGTTGGCTTTGGCCCGGTTGGATGTCGACTTCACCCTCATCAGTGATGACAAAGAATTGTTGCGTTTACCCCGTGGTCTGGGCTTGGCGGAACGAGTGCAGCAGTGCTTTGGTCGCGACCTTGGGCGCGGACTATTGTCAGTCTCACGCGAATTCGACGGTATCAAGGTTGAGGGCGTTGTTGGAGAACCGGACCTAGCACGTCGTGATGGCAAGCTCGAGTTGACTTACGTCAACGGTCGCTTAGCCAGTGAGAAGAGCGCAATCCACGCTGTTCGGCAGGCGTATCGAGAGTTCTTGATGGGTGGTCGCTTTCCTGTTTACGTGCTCCAGATTGTGCTGCCGCCAGATCAGGTGGACGTGAATATCCATCCGCGCAAAGCCGAAGTTCGTTTTGTTGAGTCGCGAAAGGTCGCTGGTTGTTTGCACTCGACTGTCAAAACAGCGCTAGATGCTCGCACGATGACGTTTGGTGCGGCGTCAGCGACTAGCGAAGGTGGTGTGCAAATTCGGCCTGAGATGCCGCGTGCTCGGTCGGGGTTTCCGATGGCGTCTCCATCGCTGTTTGAATCGAATCCATCGGTAGGGATTCGTCGAGACAGCTCTGCAGAGCTCTCTGCAGCGCCTTCTGGTCAGCAAGCCATTGTGCGGGAGCCGGCCCCGGGTGCTGCTGCCACTGGTCCGGCGCGACCTAACCCGTTCCGTCGAGTTTCGGGCAAGTTCCTTCAGGTGATGGACCTCTATTTGCTGCTGGAAGGTGACGATGGCTTGTTGGTGGTGGACCAGCATGCGCTGCATGAGCGCGTCACTTATGAGCAGTTGAAAAAGCAGCACGCAGCCCGGGAGGTCCAGATCCAGCGATTGTTGGTGCCGGCAGTAGTTGAGGTTACTCCGGGTGAGCTAGCTTGGCTGGAATCGGTGCAAGAGCAGCTTGCAGAAGGTGGCTTGCTGATTGAGACCTTCGGTCCAAACGCTATCGCAGTTCAGGGGATGCCCACTGTCCTAGCGAAGACTGACCCGAAGCAATTAGTGCGAACGTTGGCGATGGGCGAGGCCGATGACGGTAAGAGTTCGCTCGGCGAACATATCGCCGAACGCTTTCACTCGATGGCATGTCGCGGGTCGGTTATGTCGGGTGATCGCTTGACCGACGAGGAGATTGAGGAATTGCTTCGTGTTGCGGCAACTTTGGAGCACCCACACAATTGCCCACATGGTCGACCTACGGTGCTGACCTTTACTTCGGCCGAACTCGAGCGCTACTTCCGTCGCCGCTGCTAGTCATTGCGAGCGCGCCGCTAGCTTCGGTCGAAGTCAGAAGGCCGCAGGCGGGGCTGCAGGTTTAGCTTGAAGATGTTGACTGTCGAATGGCTGCGTAGTCTTCCTTTGGCGTCGCGCCATAGATACTGCAGCCGAGTCGGAACGATCATGCCGCTGCGTTGCTCGAGTCTTTCAAGCTTGATGCGCTCGCCCTTGCCAGGTTGCACTTTGCCGTCCTTGAGCGGCGTGACATCAATCGCGACAAGGCGGTCTGTCTTCTTGTCTACGTAGATCGTCAGCCGTGCTGGCGCTTCCTCACCAGCGTTTTGCATCATCGGAAACTTGGCAACGTCGCCATCTATGGCCAGAGTGTCCAGGAAGGTGTCGCGCGTTAGTTGCAGCCTCTGCTCGCGAACTTCACTGCAGTTGCTTAGCGAGCGGATGACATCGCCTGGCAGTAGAAAGCGAATGAGTTGCTTGGCTAGGTTTTTGTGCTCAAGAAAGCTTTTAAGGTCTTCTTCCTGCTGCGCTCCGGTCAAGTCTTGTGGCTTTCCGCCGCTACGGTGCCATGGTCCCAGCTTGTCTTGGCCGCGAACAACCGGCTTATCTGAGGATCGACTTTCATACCTCAATAGGGTGGTCGGTCGCTTGCGCTTTGGTTCTTGGAACTCAAGAAAGGCGACGTCGAGCGCTACATGTCCACCCTTGTCCTTGGTGGCGTCCTTCATCTCCAAATCAATGGTCGTGACGAAGGAGGTGACTTTTTGGCTTTGTTCCCCGTGCTGATGAGCTTTCGCAACGCGCAATGCGAATGCCGCTTGGTTGGGTATGCCATTCTGAGCCGTCAGCGCAGTGCTGGCGGTTGCGAATAGGATGAGGGTGAGTCTGGCAGGCAGTTGGAAAGGGGTCATCGTTTAGCTCCATGAGAGAAGCGAAGTTCGTGGCCGAACGTTCTGTTCGGCTGTGAAATGGTAGGTCTTCGATGGGCGCATCGCCACTAGCCGGTGCCATCGGCGTGTGCCCCATGATGGGATTTCTAGACTCAAGGTGTCCGGTCGTGCGGCCGATCTGTCAGGCAATATGGAGCGTCTTTCTGCATGGTGTGGGCTTCTTTTTGTGCTCTTTGCGCCGTTGCTCGCGCAGCAGCGTATGGCTGCTGTGCAGCTTGAAGATGGCCAGCGTTTGGAGGGGCGCGTTCTATCTTTGAGTCTGACGCTGCTTGAGATCGAGGTCAGTGGCGATGTTTTAAAAGTTCCAGCTACCCGAATTCGTAGCTGTCGATTTACGGAACCTGAGGCGGCTGATCCGTTGCCTGCATCAAAACAGGTGCTAGAGAACCCTGATCGGTCACTGAGCACGGCCCCAGATGTGGTTGTAGGCGAGCAGCCTATTGCGGAATCAAAGGTGGCAACCGGTGAGCTTGCTGACGATATCGAAGACAGCAAGGTTCAGGAACGAAAGCTGGTAAGCGGCAACTTTGAGACTTGGGTTCGGTCGCGACAACATCCTTTGGATGTTGGTAGTGTCGAATCTGTGCCCGTCGACCTGCGTCATTCTCATTGGCAGCATCGGATCGGCCTGCTCGACGCCGCGTATCCGTGGTTGGTCCCTTTGGCGCCTTCGCAATGGCTGAGTCTTGGCTTGCTGCTGTTGGTGGGGGCGGGTCTTGTCATCCACCTGTCTGTGTATGTAACCGGTATCGAGAAGGCTCCCGCCGGACGCAGCATGATTCTGGGCGGGTGCTACGTCGTTACGGGTCTTTTTCAGGTCGCGTCCGTACCGGTCAATGATCTGTCTGTGGTGTTGATGTTGTCGCTCAACAGCGGCTTGTGTTTGTATGGGTTAGTTTCCTTGTTCGGATTGCCACGTGTTGGCGCTGTCGTTGCTCTGATGGTGCAGCTTGGGTTTAGCTTGCTTGTGTTTGGCATACTGGAGCTGGTTACTGCCTTGCTGGGCGCGGTCGGGGTCGGGGTCGCGACGTAGAAAGTGAATCTGTCCGGGGAGGATAGATTCCGACCCGAGGCACTGGTCACCTCTCTCGCTAACACCATCCTGGTAGTGAGTCGCCCCGGGTCGGAGCCTCTGAGTTAGCAAGTTACGTGCCGTGGCGCAGAGGGCCTGGAGGGGCATTTGCTTACCTCTTGGGCACTTGTTTAAGCTGTTTTGCGTTTCGGCGGCGTAACGACAAATCACGCCAATGCGGTTCCTGTATTGACGTGGCGGCCTCCGCCATCTACAGACTCGCCATGGCTGGACCTAACGTGCAAGACATTACCGTCGCCTCCTTTCAGCAGGATGTCGTCGACCGCTCGATGCAAACCCCTGTCCTGCTGGACTTTTGGGCTGGTTGGTGCGAACCGTGCAAGACCCTGGGACCGACCTTGGAGAAGCTGGCCGGGGAATATGGCGGCGGTTTCCTTCTTGGAAAGGTGGATTCAGAGAAGGAGCAGGAACTCGCCGAAGCATTCGGGGTCCAGGGAGTCCCGTTTTGCGTGTTGATCCAGCAAGGCCGTCCAGCTGACGGCTTTCAAGGGGTCTTACCAGAGGCGGAAGTGGTCGAGTTTTTAGCGCGCAACGGCATCCAGCCCGAAGCCAACGCTGCGGTTGAAGCAGAGGAACCTGAGATAGATCCGGACAGCCCAGAAGCTCGGTTTGAAGCGGGGCGGGTTGCTGCCGCAGCCGGCGATGTTGACGCGGTTGCCGAGGCTCTTTCGGGAGTGCCAGAAGAGGACCCGCACTACTCGGTTGGACAGCGCCTATCGGCGGGCATGGCTTGGTTTGCAGCAGGTCTTGGGGAAAGTGGCGGCGAGGCCGCGGCTACCTTGGCGCAAGCTAGGCAGCAGTTCCTTGCGCGCGACTACGAATCTGCCATGAGTTCGATCTTGTCATCAGTAGAAGTTGACCGTGACTATGAGGAGGGTCTAGCTCGTCGAGCTATGCTCTTGTGCTTCGTAGTCATCGGTGAAGAGGACGAGCGGCTAGACGCTTTCCGACGCCGCCTTGCGACGCTGCTTTACTAACATCTGGATCGCTCATGATACGTGAGCGATTGGATTGCAGTGGGTGTCTGGGCTTACTGCTGATCTAGTGAGGCGTGTGCAGCTACGTGAAGGCGCACTAGTTCTGCAAGCGAGCCTGCTTGGCTTTTGCGCATGACATTGGCCCGGTGGACCTCGACTGTCTTGTGGCTTAGTCCGAGGCTGGCAGCAACATCCTTGTTTGCCGCACCGCGCACAATTTGCTCCATGACCTGATTTTCGCGACGGGTCAGTGATTCGAAGCGTTTGCGAAGATCGAGTTGCTCGCAATCGTCTTGGCGACGTTTCTTATCGATGTCTACCGCTCGGCGAAGGATCTCGGCGATTTGCTGGACATCAAACGGCTTCTCTAAGAAATCAATGCTGCCGAGCTTCAGGGCTTGCACTGCTTCAGAAACCCGCGCCATTCCGCTCATGAAGACTACTGGCAGTTCGCAGCCTAGTTCGGTGATCTCTTGCAGTACTTCCATTCCGGAGCGGTCGGGAAGCATCAGGTCAATGACTAGGCAACCCGGGCGTTCGTCGCTGTAAGAACTCAGAAAAGACTCTGCGGTACCATGGCATTCGACTTCAAACCCGCACAGCTTGCCAATCCGCTTGAATAGGTGCTGGATTGCCGCTTCGTCATCGATAACCCGAACCAGCGGGGACTCAGATTTGATGGGGCCCGAAGGTGCAGATTGGTTGTTCTGGGCAAGCATATATTTTCGTCCTACTGCGGATGGCGCCGTAGTTCTCGACTCGGTGTCATCGGAACTCTGGGCTACTGCCTTTAATCAAATTGCAGTGTTATTGGCGTTTTGGCATCTATGTGCATGGCCGGGAACGGTTTCCCACAGTTGCTTTCTCGGTCCTCGACGACAGAGAGTGGTATGCATCTGGAGTCTCTGGGTGGTTCTCCGTATGGTGCTCGCCCCTTAGTGAGACTTCCACGCGTAGCAATTGTTGGTCGACCCAATGTCGGCAAGTCCAGTTTGATGAACCGGCTGGTGGGCCGACGTGTGTCCATTGTGGAGCCTACAGCTGGCGTTACGCGCGACCGGGTCTCGGTGGTGGTCCGCAATGATGACTATGCATATGAACTCGTCGACACTGGTGGCCTCGGGCTGGTTGATGAGGCTTTGCTTAAGGAGCACATCGACTCTCAGATTGCGGTTGCCATCGATACCGCTGACTTGATCCTGTTCCTGGTCGACGGCAAGGAAGGGCGAGTGCCGGGTGACGATTTGGTTTCGCGCCGTCTGCGACCGTTGCAGAGTCGAGTGCTGTTGGTTGCCAACAAAATGGAGTCGTATTACGACGAAATCGCTGCCAGTCAGTGGCTGCGACTCGGCTTCGGTGAGCCGGCTGTAATCAGCGCCAAGGAAGGGTTCGGCGTACACGACATGATGGAGCGCATCGGTCAACTGCTGCCGAGCGTGCTAGCTACCTCGGAGGCAGATGAGGATGAGAATACGTTGCGATTTGCAATCATTGGCAAGCGCAACTCAGGCAAGTCAACGATGCTGAATCGTTTGGCCCAGGAAGACCGAGTCATTGTTAGCGACGTGCCGGGAACCACGCGTGATGCTGTCGATGTGGAACTCCAGCACGAGGGGCGCAAGTTGCTTGCGATTGACACTGCTGGTGTTCGCAAAAAGAAAAGCCTAGAGCATGCCATCGAACTGTTTGCGCATTCGCGCAGCAACGAGAGCATCCGCCGTGCGCATATCTGTGTGCACATGTTTGATGTGCGCGACAAGATCAGCCAAGTAGATAAAACTTTGTCTGCCTACTGCGTTGAGCAGAGCAAGCCGTTGATCTTGGTCGGCAACAAAATCGATCTCGCTGAAAAGGAAAACGACGGCACCTTTGATATCGAAAAGTGGGACAAATACATCAAGCAGCAGCTGCCCGGGGTAGACCATGCGCCGGTAGTGTTCTTGTCAGCGCTCGAAGGTACTAACGTCGTTGAGATGTTAAGCCTGCTGTTCGACCTTCGTGAACAGACCTCGCGCGACATCCCTACGCCGCTGCTCAACGACGAACTACAGAAAGCCAAAGAGAAGTTGATGCCATCTGGCGGCAACATTCCCAAGCTGTTCTACGGGACCCAGGTCGGCAAGGAGCCGCTCTCAGTCGTCGTGTTTGTGAATGACCCAAAGCTGTTTAAGGGGCCATACACGCGTTATCTCGAGCAGCGCTTGCGCGATCGTTTCGACTGCCAAGAAGTCCCGGTGCGGATCATCTTTAAGCGTCGAGAGAAGGTCATCCTCAAGAATCGCTAGTGCGCTTGCGTTGGCTGGCCCGCTTGCATGCGGTTGCCGGTCAAGCGCTGCTACCGTCGCCAGAAGTTCGGGGAGAAGAGAGCAAGGACGGTAAGGAGCTCTAGTCGACCGAAGACCATTTGCACTGACAGAACCATCTTCGTCCATCCTTCGAGGTCACCGTAGCTGCCGAATGGTCCAATATTTGTCATGCCCGGGCTTGCGAGAGCTGGTCCGCATGAACCAACCATGCTGGCGCTCGCCGCAAGCGATGACATGAAGTCGAGGTGGGGGTCAAAGCTGACTACCAGTGCGCCAACCATGATTGTGACGATCCAGAGCAGGACAATTGCGATGATCGATGAGATCACCGCAGCTGGGAGCACCTCGTTGTCGAGCTTGATCCGTTCGATGCTCTTGGGTCGAACGAAGTGCCGCAACGTGTAGCCGAGTAATCGCAGGATGATTAGCAAGCGCACTTGCTTGAAGCCACCGGCAGTGGATCCCGAACAGGCTCCAACAAACATGGCCATGAATAAAGCCAGTGTTGCAGTGGTCGGCCACAGCTGGAAATCCGCCGTTGCGTAGCCTGTTGAGGTTAGGACACTGACGCCGTTGAATGCTGCCAGTCTCAGGGCTTCGCCAAAAGACTTGTCTGCGCGCATCAGGCTGATGGTCAGGATGCTAACCAGCAACAGCGTAGAGGCGGTGTAGACGCGAAACTCAGCGGAACGAAAGAGTTTGCCAAAGCACTTGTAGCCAGTGCGAAAGTGCGTCGCGATGACTGCGAGGCTTGCACCTGCTGCGAACATGAACGCGATCAGGATGATTTCGCCTGGCAGGCTGTCGAATGATTGGATCGATGATCGAGTCGAGTAGCCGCCAGTCGCCATCGCGGTGAATGCATGGCAAATGGCATCAAACCAGCCAAATCCGCCGACTAAGGCCAGCAGCAGGGTGCATAGCGCGGTCATGCCAATGTAGATGATTGCTACATGGCGCGCCTTCTCGATGGCACGAGGTTGATAAGATTCCGTTGGTACGCCGACGGACTCCGATGACAGCAAGTTCTTGGCAGTGACTCCCATCGCTGGCAGCAGTGCAACGAATACGAGCACGATCCCGATGCCGCCAATCCATTGCAGCATTGAGCGCCAAAGTAGCAGGCTTGAGTCGACATCTTCGACTCTCATGTTTGGCTCGCCAAGAACCGTTGCACCGCACGTCGTCAACCCACTCATGGCTTCGAAGAAGGCGTCGATCGGGTTGCCTAGTAATCCAGTCATGTAGAAAGGAATTGCTCCGAGCGCTCCAGCAAGGAACCACGACAAGCCAGCGACTGCGATCGTTTCCTTGCGGAAGACCTTTGAGTTGTCGCGCTTGCCGATGAACCAAAGCAGCAGGGCGACAGCAAGGCCTACGGCAATGCTCACGACGAACCCCGTAAATGAGGCTTTCGCGCTTTGCGTGTCTCTAGCGAATGCCAGGACGAGCGGTGGTAATTGCGCCAGCGTAAAGAAGCCGGCGAATCCCGCCATTAAGCGGGCTACCTGGTTGAGGTTCATACGTGATGATGCGCGTTCATTTGTAACTGCTGGGGCCTCTCAAATCTTGCTCTTGATACCTTCGTCTTTGGGATCTTGGGCTTGCTTGATGAGTTAGCTGACTCCGGTGGCAATCTCATCCGGATCTCGATGGCGCGAGTATTACCTCGCGCACGGCTGGAAGTAGCTAAATCCGATCGGCTTTGTGAGGGGAGCGTCAGTGAAATTCAGAGGTTTCTTGCGTAGTCGTAAGGAGAGAATTTATGGCTGGCCTTGTTACGAGACCCAGTCTTTACGTGTTGACTGAAGATACTTTCCATTCTGCGCTGTGCCGAAACCTAGTTTGTCTCTCCTACGCTAAGTATAGCGGCAAACAGTCATCCGCGCGGTAGCTCCCTTGGTATGGGTGTTCAGAATCACGAACGTCGCATGTGATTAGGTGTAGCCCAGATATCGGCCCGTATTGAGACGGGGACACGAACCGGCCAAAGCTGCATCCTCTCAATTTCCGAGAACTATTATGGCTGCAATGTGGCAGCCTCAGCCCTGTTTGGGTTCTTAGTGCTATGCTGTTAAGCAGATCAATTCAGGCAACCTCGCTCTAAAGATGAAGGTCACTCTTCTCCATCCGCCGGTCTACATCAATAAGAACGGCCTTACTGCTTTGCGGCCTAGCTTGCCGCTTGGCCTTGCTTACATCGCTGCAGTTTTGCGTGATGATAAGCATGATGTGTCAATCATCGATGCCTTGGGAGAGGCTCCAGAGCAGATGGTTCCTGATGGTGACATCTGGCGCCTCGGATTGACTCCGGAAGAGATCATTGACCGGATCCCTGCGGACACCGAAGCAATTGGTCTCACCAGCATGTGGAGCTACAGCTGGCCAATCGTGCGTGAGCTGATCCACAAATTGAGAGAGGCGTTCCCCGACAAGCCGATTGTTTGTGGCGGTGAACACTTCACGGCTGTTCCAGAGTTGTCGATGGAGGAGGCGCCAATCGATTACCTAGTGATTGGCGAAGGCGAAGAAACTGCGGTTGCCTTGTTCCGTGCTCTTGAGTTGGGTCTCGACCACACGGTCATCCCCGGTATCGCTTACCGCAACAAAAGTGGTGGCTACGAAAGCAACACCCGTCGCGACCGCATCAAAAACGTTGATGAGATTCCCTGGCCTGCATGGGAGTACTTCGACATTGAGGCATATTCAACGAACCGTCTCGTCAGCGGTATCTACTACGGCAAGACTGTGCCAATTCTGGCTACCCGTGGTTGTCCGTATCAGTGCACCTATTGCAGTTCCCCGAATATGTGGACAACGCGTTGGTATGCGCGCGAACCTAAGGACGTTATCGACGAGATCGAGAGCTACTACAAAGAGTTCGGAGCGACCAACTTCCCGTTCCAGGACCTCACGGCGATTCTTAAGCGCGACTGGGTTGTGGAGTTCTGCAGGCAGGTCGAGGAGCGAGGGCTCAAGATTACCTGGCAGTTACCTGCCGGGACGCGCAGCGAGATCATTGATGAGGAAGTCGCTGCACTGTTGGTTCGCAGTGGTTGCCGTTCGCTCAACTTCGCGCCTGAGTCGGGTAGTGAGCGGACTCGCAAGAACATGAAGAAGATGCTGACCGATAAAAAGTTGTTCCGCGCGGTGCGGGCCTCGGTCAAAGCTGGCTTAAATGTCGGAGCCTTCTTTGTGCTGGCCTATCCCACCGATGAAGCGGTTGACATGAAGGCGTCAGTCAAGCTCGCTGGGCGCCTAGGCCGTGCGGGTGTCGATGACGTTTCTGCAGGGTTCTTCTTCCCGCTGCCGAACACCGAGATCACGCGACAGCTTGAAGGCGAGGGTAAGATCCAATACTCCGATGCCTTCCTGAAGTTGCCTATCTATGTGCACAACAAGTTCCTGAGCGAAGATCGTAAGTTCTGCGATGCGTTGACCGCCAAGCAGTTGACGCGGTGGAAGTACCGGGTCGTGTTTGCCTTCTACTTCAACAGCTTTCTTTTCCATCCGACGCGGATACTGCGCATCATGTGGAACTTCGTCCGTGGCAAGGAGACCTCGAAGATGGAGTCGTTCTTGCAAGAGACCATGCGCAAGCTCCGCTTGCGTAAGAAACCGAAAAGCGACGCGCGTAAGGCTGTCGCAACCACGACAACTCCTGGTCCCGTAGCCAAAATCTGAGCCGTTTGGTTGGATGGCCGCGCTTGGTGGCCGGTTTGCGACTGGTGCTGCTAGTGGAGCAGTTTTTCGGCGCGGTCTAATTGCAGTCGGGCAACTGCTGCAGGTGCGTAGTTTGCGCACGCCCATTCGCGCGCAAGTTTTCCGGCTGCGCTGGCAAACTCCGCCGACTCAAGATGTCGCAATGCGGCGTTGGCTAGGTCTTGCACGTTCTCTGCAATGATGCATGCGGGATCAGGTGCACGGCAGCCACGGCTGCCAAGTTCGTTTGTTACGACGGGAACGCCAAAGGAAAGTGCTGTTGCGTTCTTGACTCGGAATCCGCGGCCAGACCAAAGCGGTGCGAGCACGAGTCGCACGCGTCCGAGTAGTTCCATTAGGTCTGGAACAAATCCCAAGATCTTAACTCCGGGCAATCTGTCGAGTTCCCCGATCAGGTGTTCGTTCGGTCCGGCTAATAGCAGTTCGGCATCGGGGCAAACTGCGCGCACGAGTGGCCAGACTTCTGTCGCTAGGATCTTTGCTGCGTGTGGATTCGGGCCATGCCGGTAATCGCCGAGGAATAACGCGCCCGGCGGTGCCTTGCCGGGTGCGCAAGCTGTCGGCGGAATTGTTAGAGTCGGCGGTCGTACCAGCACCTCGCGATCTACAATCTCTGATAAGGCCGCTGCGTCTTCTCGTGTTAGAGCCTGAATCAGGTTGGCCTGCCGGTAGTACTTTCTGATGTATCGATGCCATAACCGATTGTCGCGGCGGTCGGCTTGTCTTCCCATGCCGGTGCTAGCGTTGGCCGGTTGGCCGGCTTCGTGGTCGGTGAAGACCGTCGGTATTCCAGATAGTAAAGGCAGATACTGCGCCATTTGCGCGAGTTCAACGAGTGCTACATCCGGTTGGAAATCTTGTATCGCGTGCAGCAAATGCTGGTGCAGATCTGGTTGCCAATATTTTGCAGCAAGCAGTGGTCGGTTGCGCCAACGCCACAACATGCGCAGTTGATGGCTCGGTCCGTTTGGGGCGCCTCGGTAATTGGCGCTCCTTTGCCATGAGAACGTTGCGTTTGGGTCCAGGCTCTCGCCGGGATGCCGAATGTGCACTAGGCCGAGATTTGCTTGCTCCTTCATGCCATCTGCAAGAGCGCTGAGGTAGCTGCCACCACCGTGGCTGGCCGCTGGCTCTGGTAGAAAAGGCGTTAAATAGAGTATTCGCACAACCGTTAGATTACCGGTAATCCACTTTCACTGAATAGTTTGTGTTGCCGTCGCCTGCATAAGGTCGTGCGAGACTGCGGCATATTTGGGTGGCGGTGGCAGGATCGCCAATACTTTGACATAATCTTCCCAAAGTATGAAGGCCGTGGGAGCTATGCCCATCGAAGGGTCGCTCCCGTGGATTCAGGTGCGAGATCTAAGTCCACCGGCATGAATGACACGATAAAACTCATCATAGGTCTCCTCAGAGAAGGTAAGCCCGAGTTGCAAGTCGCTGCGGCGCAAATTCTCGGTGAGTTACGACCTCAGGATTTAGAAACGGTCGATGCGCTGAGTAACGGCGTGGATCGTTCGCCTTTGCTCGGCCGTTTTTGTCTCGATGCTTTAGCTAAGATCGCGACGAAGGACGCCGTTGCTAAGCTTGCAGAGGCTGTTGTTGAGCATGAGGTGATGTCCGATCATGCGGCGCAGCTGCTAGGGGAGTTGGGCTCATCAACGCATGCGGTTCTCGCGGATATTTACCCGCAAGCAATCGGCGAGCAACGTGGCCGCATTTTGTCCGTGCTTGGTCGTCAGTTAAGCAATGATTCGATCCCAGTTGTTGTGGATGCACTGCTGACCAATGACCTCAACGATACGGCTGCCTCGATGCTCGAGGCCGGTCGCAAGCAGATCACCCCTGAGATGGCCGGCTTGCTGCGGCAGAGTCTCGAGAAGCGACTCGATGCATCAATGCCACCGCTGCTGGTCGCTCGTGTGTTGACGCTTCTTTCCGCCGTCGACTCTGTGGGGTCGAAGGCTTTGTTCCTTCAGCACATTGAGTCTGAGGTCCCTCAGCAGATCCGCTCGGCAGCCTTCCGGGCATTGCGCGGAGCAGAGTTATCAGCAGCGCAGACGAAGGCGATGATGGCGTCGCTTGAAGACCCAACGCAAAAGGGCGTGCATGAGGCAATACGTGAGTTGTTGATCAATTTGCCGGAGTTCCCCAGCGGTTTGGCGCCGGGCATGAAGCGGTTGATGGCCTCACGACAGCCTGATCAGCGCTTGTTTGCGCTGCGTATGCTGCGCACTTCTGGCGGCGCTGAGTTGGCTAAGAGCTTCATCAAGATGCTCGACCACGATGACGAGCGTTTCCGTGAGGCGGCGATTGCAGGGCTGTCGAACAATAAGCAGGCAGTAGAGCCTGTGCTCAAGTTGATGCAGTCGACTAAGAACTTGGACCTAGCCCAGGCTTGCTCCAGCATTCTGATGCGACTGGCGGCTCATATCCCGGCAAAGCTGCAAACTGCTGCTGCTGATAAGGCTGTCAAGCTGTTGCCAGCAAATGCCCGCTTGGGCGACATGCTCCTTGATATGGCTTTGGCCGCGGGTGGCTCGAAGCTGGCTCCCTTCGTGATTGAGAAGGCGATTCGCTTACGTCGAGTTCATCGCCATGCAGAAGCCTTGCACATTCTTGCCAAGGTTGGCGCCGGCGAGCACTGCACTGAAGAGGTGCACTACCAAATCGCTCTGATCAAATTGTTGGTCGCGGCAGACGAAGTAGAAGGTGCAGGTGTCCCCGGCAACTCGACGATGGGCTTCTTCACTGTCTTGATTCGAGGGGGCTTCCCGCTTCTTGATCGCCTGAAGCGCGAGTCGGCGATCAAGCCGGAGATGCTGTTGCGGGTGGCGAACTACTTCACGACTGCAGTTGGTGTCGAGAAGCGTTTTGGCATCGATTTGATGCAGTTCTTAGCTGCACGCACCAAGGGTCGAGCTGGCGAAGAGGCTAGGTTGGCGCTGCGAGTCGCCGGCAACTAATTGTCGGGCCTGTTTGGTGTGTGATCCACCAAGTCATGCATCGTGCTGGTGGATCAGTTAGATGGTCGGCGCACTGGCAGCCATGCCCATGATGACCCGCTGCTCTGGCTCTACTGGCAGCAGGCTGCCGCCGCCTTTGCCAATGACCAGGACGACCGTTGAGCCAAATCCGAATTGGCCAACCTCTTGGCCGCAGGCAATGTCACCGCTTGGTGCCGTTACGAAGGTGCCACCAACGTTGTAGGCGCCGACCATTACGATTGCTGCCGGTGTGCCGTTGGCCATCTTGCAGCGGAACACATGGCGACTGTTGCGGGCAAACAGGTTGTCGATGCAGCGCACTGCGGGTGGGTTGACGGGGAACAGGGTGCCTTTTATGGCTTGGACGTCGAGCACCGTGCCAGCGAATGCTGAGTGGACACGGTGGTAGTCGCCAGGTGCTAGATAGATTGTGGCTTGGTATCCGCCGGCTAATTCGCGCGCAAACTCATTGCTGCCGAGAAGGTCAGCTAGTGAGTAGTCGTTGCCTTTCACTTGCGGGATGCGTCCTTCGTCAAATCGCCCTGCTGTCACGATTCTCCCATCGCACGGCCAGACCAATTGGCTGTCAGCGATGGGGCGCGCGGTCGGCTTTAGTCCACGCCGAAAGAACGCCTGGAGGCTGCGGAAGTCGGCTAGATCACTTGCGATATCGTCAAGGGACGCGCCGTAGCGGCGGGCAAACCAGCGAAAAAATCCCGGCCTTATGGCGCGGGGCAGGGGGATTGCCGTGAGTATGCCGCAGAGCCTTGAGAGAGGCACCTTGGGCAGTGCTGTGAGTGTTAAGCGGCGTAATTTGGACATGCTGTCAGGGTCAACACAGTTGCGGTTCTGTCTCCTTTGCGCAAGAGAATGGTGACACAGGCTGAGATCTGGCAAGATCCATGCATGCGTCAAGGTTGGCTATGGGTAATGAGTCTCGCGGCAGTGGTGTCGGGTGCGGCGTGTGATGATGCATCCGCCCGTGGTGCGGATCAGCCCGATATGATGGTGCTAGAAGTCGGTGGCTCGCAGCCATCGCTTCGAGAGGCACTTGTCGCACAGGGAATCTCCGTTAGGCCTGGCCACCAGTTGTCGGCCCCAAGCGAGAGTGGCTTTGTAGATCTAGAGGGAGCTGGTAGTGAACAGCAGGGCAATGTTGGCGGCCCCAGCGGAGATGGTGACGACGTTCGTTCGACGGGGGAGTTGTCGCAGGAACCTGAAGTCAGTCCTGATCGAGTTTTGCCGCAAGAGTCGGAGTGGGTGATTGTTACTCTTCGTGAACAGGAGACGCTGACTCACGTCGCGCGGCGTTGTCTAGGTGATGGCGGTCGTTTCTATGAGATCATGAAGTGGAATGGTTTCAGCGAGCGTGATACGCGCCGGATGGCCGTTGGAGCTGCGATCAAGATCAAGCGCTCTGAGATGCGTTGAGACGGTGACGGAGCCTTTTCAGACGCCGCCATTGTCGGCGATCGGAGTCGTTCGCTCTGCGCAGCGATTGCATCACGAGGCACCTCGGCAGAGTGGTCTAGGCCGAGGTGGAGTTGGCGAGATTCAGTTGCACCAAGGCATGCAGAATGGTCTCAAAGATCTAGCAGGCTTTAGCCATTTGTGGGTTCTGTTCTGGTGTCATCATGCGCGTGGAACTCCTATGCAGGTGCAGCCGCCGCGCGACACCGAAAAGCGCGGAGTCTTTGCTACGCGTGCGCCTCAGCGACCGAATGCGATTGGTATGTCGTGTGTTCGCCTGTTGCGAATTGAGAAGCGGGTCTTGCACATAGCTGATCACGATTTGCTTGACGGTAGTCCGGTGCTCGACATCAAGCCTTATCTGCCATACTGCGATAGCGTGCCTGAGGCTCAGATTGGTTACGTCGAGAGTCTCCCAGCGGAGGCGGGCGACCATCGGTTATGGTGGCAGGATAAGTCCGTGTCGCCGCCAAAAAGCTACTCGGACTATTTGGGCGAGGCGGACTGTGCCGAGTTTCCCGAGGGCCCGAGTTGTGATCGGCTGCTAGACGAGCAAGATCCAGATAGAATCGACAACTGACGGACCTGGTTCTGCTTGGTGGCAGTAGGGCCTAACGAGGTCGTGCACTGCGATGTCTGTCTGGCAGGCCTAGATGCTCGCTGCGCGCTTGGCGCCAGCTGCCACTATGATCGATTGGCGGGATATGTGATTGTCGCCAGTCAGCCGCCGCGGTGGTGTGTCTGTGCACGCGCTCTCCGTACATGCAAGCGGCTCCCGGAGGAGCCGCTGCCGTCACTCAGTTGCGCTTCGCTTCGTGATTAGAAGCGGAACGGCAGGCGCAGGAAGTCCAGCTGTGGACGCGGTGTTGATGGGTTGAGTGCCGGTGGCACGGCCGCACCTGGCTTGTATGCCATATCGAACACGACGTCCCATTGCACATAACGAGGGGGGCCGTTGGTCGCAATCCATGCTTGCAGGCCCGGGTCGTTCAGGTCGCGAACAAACTCCTGTTGACTGGTCTCAGGATAGCGCCCGATGAGGATGTTTGCTGGATCCGGGTCTTGGTGGAAGGCAAAGCCAATGCGCACATTGGAGATTGGAGTCGGCATGCCGCCAACTGGCGAGTAGGTTGACCCGAGGCCTTCTGAACCGTTTGTAACGACCTTGAAGAACTTGGCTCGAACTTGCAGTTGGGTTGCCTGGATTGGAACAACACCGGCGGTGGCCTCAACAAGCAGCTCGTCGCCGCTGTGGCTGAGGATGCGATAGCCAGTCAGGATCGAACCTGCTGAGTTCAGCAACTCGGCTTGGTATTGCGCGTAGCGGTTGGCTTCACCAAGGACCGAGCTTTCTAGCTTCACTCTGTATGCTGGATTGCCGAGGTAGCTGGCATCGGTGTCGATCGTCGCGATGTTCGTAGCCGAGACCGGCGTCGGATATTTGATGCGGACCGATTGGCCGATGACTTCGTAGTCGACGTAGCCAGGGGTGATACTTGTGAGGTCCACGCCAGCAAACTCGAACTTCGGTCCGACTTCGGCACCGTTAGAGGTCACGAGTCCACGCGGCAATCCGTCCGCTGCAGCGAGTCCACGTCGTTGACTAGAGCCAGTGTCGATCCACTTCGAACGCACGCGTGATTTCGAGTTGAATGGAACCGGCATCAAGGTCGGGGTCGGACGGATGTCGCCTTCGTCGCTGCCAATGTTCGTCGGATTGCCAGCGTCGTCCACATACACGCCGAGCGCATCTGGGAAGCCGCGCCAACCGATCAGTTGACGTTTTTGCTCACCAACCAAGTTCACGCCAGTGCTAGGCAGTTGGAACTGGATGTTGTCGTCAAGGCGGGTGTTCGTGCCATCGAACAGATTCTCGCCAGGTGGCACCATTAGCTGGACGATGCCCATGCCGCCTAGTCCGCCTAGAGGCTCCGTATCGTAACTCGTGCCGGCGAGCAGTGCTTGGCCAGAGGCGCGATACTTCCTTTGCACGTTGACCGCACCGAAACCGCCGGTCGTGCAGACGCCGCCGTCAGCGGATATCGCGAAGCTGTAATCGTTACCAAGGAAAGGGTGGGTTGGGGTCGCGGTGGTAGACGGCGAGCCGTAGACGTAGCGGCCATTGGGGCCAATGTTCGGGTTGCCGTGGGCTTCGATGATGATGCCCTTGGCCGACATGAGGATGACCATGCCGCCGGCGCCGCCGCCGCCGCCGCCTGCTTCACCGCAGGCGCCGACTTGCTCGCCGCCGCCGCCGTTGCCGCCGTCAGCACTGATCTTGCCGGTTTGGGTGATCGTGATCTCTTGTAGAGCCTTAACGATCAGCACGCCGCCGCCGCCGCCGGCGCCACCACCGCTGTAGTCGTTCTTCGGGTCGTTGCCCGTGAGGGTGCAGTTTTGGCTTGGAGAGGTGTCGCCACCGCCGCCACCGCCGCCACCGCCGACTGGGATGCTAAGTTCACCGAGGATCCGCAGATTGCGGTTCACATCGATGGCGCTACCCCAGAAGTTGTTGTCTTGACGCGTGTCCGTGAACAATAGGTCGCCAGGCTCACCGCCAGCTAGGTAGTTGGTGCGAGTGGGGCTGCTGCCACTGCAGCCTGCGCCGCCGTAGCCCATCACTTGTTGGAAGGAAGTTTGGCCAACGGTGTTGGGGGAGGTTCCGGTCGGGATCGTGCCTCGATAGTTGAGGTCACCCTGGGTGGCCATCGTGCCGCCGCCGCCGCCCGAACCGCCACCACTACTGTTGTAGCCAGTTCCGGTGTAGCAACCGCTGGTGCATGCTAGGTAGCCACCGCGTCCACCTTTGCCGGCAGACTGGCCTGGGCCGCGCCCGGTGCCGCCGCGCAGGTCGCGCAGGGTCGCACTTGGGGTGCCGTCGCCGCCGTTGCCGCCGCCGCAAACACCAACTCCGCCAGCCTTGGCAAAGTTCGCTGAGTTGAGCGTGTCAACGCGTGCCCCGGCACCGCCACTTACTGTGAGCGTGCCAGCAACGTTGAACGTGCCACTGCAGAGCCAAACCATTGGGTTCGGGCCAGTGCCGCGCACGGTCACGCCTTGCGGGATCGTGACGTTTTTGAAGTTGAAGACGCCACCAGCCACCGTGAAGGGCAAGCCTGCCTTTGGCACGATTTGGGTGAACGAGGTGTTCAATACAACTTCGTTGGCCTGCGGCTCATACTCAAGCGTGGTGGAGTTGCCTTCGAAGGCGAAACCAGCGCGTACAAATCCTTGGCCTACTTCTGCCTGTGACTCCGGGAACGACGCCGCGGCGTCGACATTGGAGGTTGCGCTGAAGTTTTCCGCAATGCCGTTCCACTGCTGGGAGTAGCTGTCATTGGTCTTGAACGAGCCGAACACTCGGTCAAACGAAGGGTTTGCTAGGTTGTTCTCGCCTGAGATGTCCTCAAGAGTGTTTTCCACGATGATTCGAACCGTCGCGTTATTTGGCAATACGCCGACCGGTTGCAGCAAGATCGTGGCGCCGCTTAGGTTGTTGCGCTCGATGTCAACTGAGGCTGGGATCCACGTGTTGTCGCCCAGATCCGGGTCGTCATATTCGAGGAAGATGCGGCCGCGTTCGCTGATGTCTCGAGCAAGCGGATCGACATCAAGGGATACCGGAATGTTGACGTCACTCGGATTCAGTGCCTGATTGAAGTCTAGCGAGATCTCCAGTGGTGGGGCTCCGAAGAGGCCAAGTGGGACATCGTCAAGAGAGACTGCGGTTGAAACTGATAGCCCGCTACGCAGGGGGCCGCCTGAGCTTGGGTTCCGGAACAACTGAGCCGGCTGGGTGCCTTCCCGAGTCGTGAATTGGAAGGTCATCGGCTCTGAGAGAGCGCGGCCCGACATGTCGCGAAGCACATTGTTGTTGTTGGCTTGGCCACCAACGAGCTGCACGATATACCCGCGGCCAGCTTTGAAGCCACCATTCGTATAGGAGTTGTTGCTTGCGAATCGCGGCACGAACTGCAGGCGGCGACCCGGTTCGGTGTCGCCAGGTGTCGTGCCAACGGTAAAGTTGCCAACAACCAGCTCCGAGACTGGGATGCCTTGGCTATTCAGCGCCTGGAAGGTCATGGTCGACAAGGTCGCTGAATTGAGGTCAATCGCGCTTGTGAAGTCGATATTGACGGCGTCATTCAGGAAGATCGTGGCCCCGTTTACTGGGTCAGTCTTGAGGACTGCGAAGTCTCCGCCGTTGTTTGCGTTCGAACTGCCGCCGGAGCCGCCGCCGCTGCCACCACAGGCAGCGAATGCGAGCAGGCATAATCCAAACGGAATGACGCCAAAGGGGTTGGCGCGTGACGAAGAGGCGGACTCAAATCGCTTCATGGGATGACCTTGGAAACCTACTCGTGGCTGTCGTGAGGGCGTTCGCGTAACTGATTGCCACACGAATCTCGTGTGTCACTGCGATTGGCGTGCCTAACTAGCTGGGGAGTAATTTTAAATTGTCGCTACCTCGGCAGTGTGGTCAAGGCGCAGGAGGAGAGCTTTCTCAATCGTTTTCGTTCTTGCGCGTCCCCGCTCGCGGAATAGAGCGTTTCCGCTCGGATTCGCGGCCATATACTAGGAAATGGCAATTTGACGATTTCTAAGCCCGCAGCTGTTAAAGCCGAAAATTTGGTCCGTTTCGGCTACTGGCAATGTGGTCGGGAGCAGAAGCCTGAGATGGCTTCGATCATTGGGGCGTAATTGGCCTTCGAAACTGCCTGAAGTCGCATCACGGATAAGGCCATTTGATGGCGTATTTTCTCCATTTTGACACGGATAAATCGAGCGCAGATTGGCCGTTAGAGCGCCGCGCTCGAGGTTCGTAGATGGTGTCGTTGGCCGAATCGTGAATCGGGTATTTTTGCCGCTCCGGGTGGCTGCGAGGGCGTCGTGCTCGTTGGCCTGTTGATTCGAGTGTGCGAGCAGATTCGCAAAGGTTGCGTCAGCAGACCGAGGATGCGGCGTTGTTTTCGGCGTAGTTCGGAGGCTTCCGCGTGATGCAGGTCTTGTCTGCGGTCAGAAGTTTAGGAGGCCGGTGAGTCTGCTCGCGGAAGGGCTGAAAGCACTTTGTGTATTCGGTCTAAGCCATCGTCGACTTGTCTGGCTGTGATGACAAATGGTGGCACAATTCTCAATACATCGGTGGCCGTGCAGTTCACCAGCAGGCCTTCGGCATGCAAGGCAGACTGCGCAGAGGCAGCCGGGCGGTCTAGTCGAATGCCTAACATCAAGCCTCTGCCGCGCACTTCTGTGATGGCATGCAGCTCTCCCAGCATCTTCATCAAGCCCGCTTTCAGTTGGTGGCCACGGGCGATGACTTCCTCTAGCAGCCCCTCGTCGATTTCGTCTAGGAAAACCGATGCGGCGCGGCAGGCTAGTGGCCCGCCACCAAAGGTTGAGCCGTGATCGCCTTGCTGAAGTGTGTCCTTGTAGGCTTCGCTAGCTAGACATGCTCCCATCGGTAGGCCTGCGCCAATTGGCTTTGCGATCGTGACGACATCTGGCGTGACGTTGTGGTGCTGTGCAGCCAAGAATTTACCAGTGCGTCCACAACCACTTTGGATCTCGTCGTGCACGAGCACCGTTTTGGTTTCCGTGCACAGGCTTCGTGCTGCCTGAAGAAACTCGCGCGATAGCTCTCCAATGCCACCTTCGCCTTGGATCGGTTCCATGAACAGGGCAGCGGGCCGATGCTCGTTAAGTAAGTCCGCGAGTGCTTCGGTGTTGTTAGGCGGTGTCCAATGAACCTCAAGGAGCGGGGCGAATGGGGCGCGGTGACTGGCTTTGTGTGTCAGGGAAAGCGCCCCAAGTGACCGGCCGTGAAAGCCCCCGTGTAATGCTGCGAATGCTGTGCGTTCAGGTGTTCCGGCAAGATGCATTGCTTTGCGCGCGAGCTTCATCGCGCACTCAACGGACTCGGTACCGGAGTTGGTGAAGAATGCAGCAGCCATTCCGGTGTGTTGGCACAATCTAGCAGCGACGGATTCGGTCATGGGATGACGGAATAGGTTGCTGAGGTGGACAACCTTTCCGACTTGGTCCCGCAAGGCTGCAGTCATGCGGGGGTGGCTGTGGCCAAGCGCATTGACCGCAATCCCCGATAAGAAATCTAGAAAGCTGCGACCTTTCGCGTCGCGCAGAATTGCGCCGTCGCCGCTAACAAAGACTTCGTCAGCACGCGCATAGGTGGGCATCACCCCAGGTTCGATCGTTGCGTCTTTGGATCTAGCCATGTTGTCTTGCGACAAGCTCATGCGTGTGCTTTACGCGTGCAAAAAATCGACTGCCAGTTCCCTCGCGTAACGCAGACACAACGCAATCGTCATCTGCGGCTGGCGCAATCTTGATGATCGCAGTTGGGTTCTCATGGGCTGCGCATTGCGCTGCCTTAAGCTTGGGTTGTATGTCGTCCGATGCGACGCCATTCGCCATCATTCGCTCGCAATCCATCTCCGTGATCAGTGGCATCAGGCGACCGTTACGATCGAATACGCCGCCGTCATCCGTAAGAAACAGCAGGGCATTGCAGTCGAAAGATCGTCCTAGGGGGCCCGCAGCATGATCAGCATTGATGTTGAAGAACGACCTCGCCGAAGGCTCGTCTGTGGGGAGAGCTAGCGGCGCAACCGTTGCAATTACTGGGACATGGTTACTTCTGATCAATGTCTCGACGAGTGTCGGATTGACCTGATCGAGAGTGCCTGTAGGGGCCCTCTCTGTGTTCTTTCGGTTGATTTGCGTGGCCGTGAAGGTCGCGCCATCGGCACCCGTTAAGCCGACTGCGGCGACTCCGCATACTTGCAGGGATTGTACGAGCATGCTGTTGACGTAGCTGCCGTGTGACATCATGACGTCCTCAGGCGTGAAGCAGCTGCTGCCGCCGTCATGCACTACTAAGACTTCATGGCCCTGTTGCTGTGCAGCCTTGATGGCCTGACAGAGTTTGCGGCGTGGGCCAAGTTGTTTCAGCTGGGCTCCTCCTATCTTGATGAGAATTCTCACGACTCATCCTCCAGCTCATTCAGGCTGGGCGTCCGAAGCAAAAGCTGTGCAGTCGCAGCGCATACTGATTGCGATGCTCTCAGGTAAAGCTGGATCATCACTGTGTCCTCCGCTGGTTAGCCTTTGGCAGCAGCTTCTTCTGCAGTGCTTTGGCTTTGCGATCATTGGCGCAGATCACGAGTACGGTGTCATCGCCACCAATGGTGCCAATGACTTCGGTGAGGTCGCTGTTGTCGATCGCGAGCGCCAGGGCCTGCGCCCCGCCGGGTGGAGTACGCAGGACTAGTTGATTCTGCGCAGGTGTCGCAGATAGCACCCAGCTGTTGACGGTGTGCCATAGGCTTTGTGAAGCGGGGTTGTAGGGAGGCAGCAAGCTAGGTAGTTCGTAGCCGTCTTTGCCTTTGATCACGCCGAGATCGCGAAGGTCGCGTGACAATGTGGCTTGGTTGACCCTGATGCCAGCCGTCTCAAGGGCATCCTTCAAGGCTTCCTGGCTTTTGATCGCCTGTTGCTCGATCAGGGTCAGGATTTGGTGTCGGCGCGCTTCGCGCGGATCATTTGCGGTGGTCAGCTTGCTCATGCGAATACATAACTATGCAGTTGTGAGCATATTTATGCATTTAGAGGTAGGCCGCAAGCTACTCTTTGCAGATTATCTAGTCCGTCATTGCATACACCAGTCGGCCACCCCATTCGTGCATCGCCAAGCACGTGTCGCGTAAGCCGTTCCAGTGGGGCAGGAAGCTGGTCCAGCTGGCGAATATTTCCCCCCGAAATGCCGTTGGCGCCGCGATTGGCTGCAGGCCAGCTTCTTCAAGGGAGGCCATGGCACGAGGCATATGCCATGCGCTGGTAACAAGTAGCACTTTCGTGATTCCTTCTGCCTTTAGTTGGGTTGCGGTGAATTGCGCATTTTGGCGCGTGTTGGCGGACCGCTCTTCAAGCCAAGTGATGTCTGCGCGAAACTCTTCTTCAGCGCAGTCTTTCATCATGCGCGCTAACGATGGCGTTTGGCGTGCGGCCAACCCGCCACTGGCCAGTAGAGGGAGGTCATAACGGCGGTGCAGGGTCACTCCGTATCGCAGCCTTTGCAGAGTCATTGGGCCGATAACGGGGCCGCCATACTCCTGACCGATTCTGTCTGCGCCCGCGCTGAGCACAACGATTGCCTGTGCCTGCGGGCGGTCTTGGCGCAAGTCCAGCGCTGGGTAGCTTTGCAGGGAGTGTAGCAGCAAGCCGCCAACACAAGGGGTTGCTGCGAGCCATAGCCACAGCAGCGCTGCAATTTGTAGGGAGCGGCCAAGTTTCTTGCGCCAGCGGCGTAAAGCCGTGCCTGCCAAGAAGAGCACCAGCACGGAGGCTGGTGGTAATGCTAGTGTCTCGATCAGGCGGCGAAGCATGCTAGCAGCATAAGGCAGCCGGTCCGTTGTCCACCTTAGTTTGCGCCGGGGTTACTTGCCGCCGCCGGGAGCAGTGAGCTTCTTGGCCCCAGTAAGCTTCTTGGCACCGGTGAGCTTCTTAGCCCCGGTAAGCTTCTTGGCTCCCGTAAGCTTCTTGGACTTTTTAGCACCGTCGTTTGCCGGCATGACCTTCATGGCTCCGGTCAGCGTGTGTGGTCCCCATGCGAGTGTGAACATGCCACTCATAGGGTCTTTCTCGTTCGAGGAGAGCGTCATGGTCATCTTTTTGACGCTGTCTTTGGTGACGTTTTTGTTGAGCTTAAGCGGCGTCATTACGTCTGCTTTCCAATTTTGGGCGCCAAATGGCATGTTGCCGGCCTTCATTGCTTTCGACGCATTCAGCATGGCGAGTGAGAAGTTGCCTTCCTTGTCGCAGTGCAGGCCGACGACGTAGCTGCCAGTCGGCACCGTGCTGCCGCCGATCGAAATTGGTACGCTCGTCATGAACGTCGTCCAGAGATCCTTGCCTAGACGGTGGGTCTTACCCGTCAGTTTGTCGAGCATGTTGGTGTAGCCGTCCTGCCACATTGGTTGGCCGTGGGTGACGGTTACGGTGGCCATCATGTCCTTGCCGAATATGCCGATGAAGCTGTTGGCACGCATGCCATTGCCGCCGAATACTTGCATTTCTTGGGCGCTGGAGGGAAGAGCGAGGCAGAAAGCTGCGATGGCGGCGGACAGGATTGGGAAACGCATTGTGATTACCGGGGTGGAGTGAGCTGGATTAGAGCCCCAAAAACTACGGTGGAAGATCGTTTACGTGAAACGTCAAAGTTTGTTCCATGGCAAATGAGTTCGCATTTGTTGGGTGAAACGCGCGGGAATGAAGCCGAATACGGGCTGATTTCGTGGTTTCCTCTTCAGTGTAGGATGGTCGAAGTTGGTTCCGCTGCCATGCGGAGCTACTGTCTCTCGCCATCATTTGCCTCCCAGCCTGCGCGATGTCGCCAGTGCAACAGCCAGTAAGCCTCTTCAAATGTCCGATAAAGAGAATCCCGAATCGAAGCCCGCTCAGAAGACTCATATTGAGGTTGTCAATGCTCAGGGCCAGCGGACCAGTGTTCCTCGTGAGGAATACCAAAGCAACGTCTTGCCGCAGCTAGTCAAAGGTAGCTATGACGACCCTGAGCGACTGAGCGCGGTCATCATGCAGGCCGTTCGTGACGGCTTCGCGGATGATGTGATTGCTGCAGCCAATCGCCTGACGGTCATCGACAAAGACAACGTGGAGCGGTCCCTGACGGTGTTGTCTGTTGTGCAGCGTGATTCTGGCGACTTGGATTTGGCCGAGGGCACGCTCAACGAGTTATTGCAACGTAAGCCTGGTGCACCAGCCGCATACGTTGGCCTCGCCATGCTGCAAGAGCGGCAGGGTAACCTAGAGAAATGTGAGCAACTGCTTTGGCAGGCTCTCGAACTTGACTGCAATCATCCTGATGCCGTTCATGGATACCTCCAAACCCGCCATCGCACCGTTGGTGATGATGGTTACGAAGCTGAGATTCGGAAGGTCATGGCGCTGCCTGCTGCGTGGCGCGCGCATATGTGGCTGGCTCGCTTGCTGTTGACGCGTGAGGACGATGCCGGTGCGGTCGCGATCTACAGCGACATCTTGTCGAAGGAACCGGTCGAGAGCGATGCGCTACTGATGGCGGCTGGAGACCTTATGCAGCGCCAGAAGCATGATCTGATCGATCAATTGGTGGTGTCCAAGTTTGCGCCTGGTGTCCACCATCCGCATATTGGTATGGCGATCCTGCAGCACTACCATGCGCAGCAGAAGAACGATATTGGTGAGGAACTGCTGCATCAGATGTATCTGCACTACGGCCATATGGTGGGCGGCGATTTGCAGCAGTTCGCGGCAGAGTTTGATCGCATGCGGTTGTCGAAGCTGCCACCTCTGGCGCAGCTGCCGCCCAACCCGCAGATCAACCTGATGCGTCTTGATCGTCCTTCTTGGTATGCCGGAATGGACGATCCGCAGTGGTTGTTGCCACCAAAGCAACCGGGTCATAAGCACATCATGGTTTTCGCGCTCGCGATCGATGGCCAGCCAAAGTTGGAGCCGGCTCAACAAGAAGAGCTTGGTCGGGCTACGCGTAGTTTGCCACTTTGGTTTGCTGAGCAGATTTGGTTGTCGACGCCACACCGAGGGACCGCTGCTTTGTCGACGGCGGAGAACGGTGGTTGGGCTGTCTTGGGAAGGCCGTGGCCTGAAGAGCAGTTGGCCTCGCAGTTGCCGGAAGGCGAACGTGCCGAAACCATTTTGGTAACTGGCCAGTTGCGGATAGATGGCGATCGACGCCGCATTGACCTTTGGGCTTTCGATTGTGGTTCCAAGCAGCGGGTTGGTCATGCTGCTGCCGAAGGTGCTCACGCAGAGCACGGCAGCATGCTGTTGCAGCTGATGGCGGAACTATGGCCCTTGATTGGCGGGCCAAAAGACCACAAGCCTCAGTTGGGGGACGCGATGTTCTGGCATCGCTACGCCGATGGTATGGGGCAACATGCTGCTCTAGTGATCACGCAGTCCGGCGGTTTGCCGCGCGATCGCCTCTACGGTGAGCGTATGATCACTCAGTGGCTTCAAAATGCCGCCCTTGCTGAGACGAGGTGGCAACCCGGTTTCTGGCTGCTCGGCTCGGCCATCTGCGTGTTGCAGCAGTTGGAGTCAAAGGTGCCTCTCGAGCATGCGCGGTTGATCGGTGAGGTGTTCCGTCAATCACCTGCCGATTCTGCCTTCGTTCGACTGTGCGCTAAGATCTTGCCTGCGTGCGGATTGTTGCCGCTTTGGCAAAGTCGTCGCGAAGAGGTTTTGGCTGCTGCTCAGCAGGACCCGGGCTTAGTCGCTTGGTTAGAGCGCGTCGAATCGAGCGCGTCCTAGCGAATCGACGGCGTCCTAGCGAGCCGCGCTGTCGTGCCCGGCTCGCGTCTAAGCTCTACTTGGGCGGTGCAGCTCCGCAGAGAGCGGCCAACATCGCGACAACGGGCCGTGCACTTGGGCTGCCGTGTTGCCAATCGCCGCCTTCGCAGCCACTGCCACCAATATCAATGTGGGTGAATGGCAGTGGGGTCGGGCCATCGTTACCGCATTGCTCTAGGCCAGCTGCTAGCACCAAGAAGGCTGCCGGGAACTGGTGGCCGCGAGCGGTTGCCGAGCTTGCGGCGTTGTTGCATTGCAGCACGTCGTCGGCCTTCGTCTTGCCGGCAACAAAGTCGTAGTCTTCACGGCGCAGGCGCGAAACTTCAAAGGGGTCACCAAGCAGGTCGCCGGCAGCAGATAGAGACTCGGCTGTTGAGGCACTGCGTGCCGGGCCATTGTCCAGCGCGATGTTGTAGTCGCCAACGGCGCGGCCGGCGTGCCCGGTAAGTGTGGCGACAGTGAACAGCTCTGGACCCTTGGTCTTCTTCGCGGTAACCCGCAGGTTGGACAGTAGGTCTGCCAGCACAAGTCGACCTTCGGCGTCTGTGTTGCCAATGCGGACGCGGCAGCCTGCGTGGCTCTTGATGATCTCGTCGGCAACGAATGCATCGCTGCCAATGCTGTTGCGGACACAGCCAAGCTCTGCGATTAGGTGTACGCCCTTTAGTCCCAGTTTTGCTGCTGCTAGCACCAGTCCGGCAGCAGCTGCGGCGCCACCTTTATCGCGACTCATGCCGGCCATGTGGCCGCCAACTTTGAGGTCCGCACCGCCGGTGTCATAGGTGACGCCCTTGCCTGCTAAAAGGATGGTGCGCTTGATTGGCCCTGTCGGCTTGTATTCCATGCGTACGACGCATGGACGATGACGAGCGACTGCCATCGACGAGCGGGCGACCGCCATCATCAACGGATAGCCCTTTTCGAGTTTGGTCTTATCCTTGTTGACGGTGACCTTGACCTTGGTGCCTCGGCACGCTGCTTGCACATACGCGGCAAACTTAAGTGGTGCCATTCGTTCTGGATTGGTGCCCGCAAGGTCGCGAGCTAGCCGCATCCCGTCCTCAACTGCCGAGACCCATTTAGCAGCGCTGTTGGAGAACGCGCCATCTAGTGCGCATATGCCAATCTTCTGAACTGGTTCGACATTCTTCGCGCCCAAGTCTTCGCGCGCTTCGAGTGGTTGCCAAAGGCCGCCGCAGGCACCCAGCGCCGCGATCGTCGTCGCGTGGGTGTAGGTGGCATTTTTTGACTTCGGCGGTGACTGTAACAACAGCAGTAATGATTTTGCGCCGGCGTCTCGCGCACGCTTCGCGCCACGACTGGCAGCTTCGGCGTAGCGGCGTGCGTCGTCATAATCGCGAGTTACCGGGCCGGTGGGGGAGACTACTAGTCGGCCGCCAGCTAGAGCTTCTGCCGCGACCATGTTGAGTGCGCTGCTAGCATTGGCGTCAGCCTTTGCGAGAGACTGCAGAGCTTTGGTTAGCGGCTTGCACTTGGCGTTGATCGGGTCGTGACCAACCAGGACCACCGCATCATAGCTCGACTTCTTGAGCGAGGCGGTTTCGGGAGACGTTTCGGCGAGAATGCGCATCTGCTCATCGTGCAGTGCACTTCGATCGTGAGCAACCATTCCACGTGCGATGAATCAGATCTACTGCACGTTCGTTGCGTTTAGCTGGGGCGATTTCCTGTTGAGCCGACCGGTCAAAGGATCTTTTCGAGCTGCAGGAGTCCTTGCTGAGGCGCATTTATTGGCAACAGCTCGGCGGAGATCCGGGAGTTATGCCGTCGTCCGATTTCAGCTTAGATTGGACGGCGTCGCCTCAGCAATTGCTCTAGGCGCGTGGTCCGTCGTAGCAGGTGCGATCTGGGCAGCAATCCTGTGGCGTTACGAGCTCGTCGTCAGGCCCAATGGGGGTGCAGGTTTTTTGGCACCAGTAGTAGCCATCACCTGGCTCTTCGCGGTCGTCATAGACCACGTCCGCCATCGATTGGGTTAGGATGTGTTTCATCGAGAACGCCGGGCACGAATGTTTGGGCATCAGGTCTTCGTGCGTCTTTTGCTTTTGTTCGCTCATCTGGATCACCTCGTAGCTTGTTCCAGCGCGTCGCGAACGACGGCTTTGCCGATTGGCAGTTTGAATGCGTTGTGGGCCAGCGGAGCTGCACCCTGGAAGGCCATTTCTGCTGCTCGCTGGAACAGTTTCGTCGAAGGTTTTTTACCAATCAAAATACGCGCGGCCTGTGGCCGTGGCATCGGAACTGGGGCGACTGCCCCGAGCACGATCTCCGCGTCTTTTATGGTTGCGCCATCCATAACGATGCGAACAGCGCATGCGGTTGTGGCCCAATCGAAGCTCTGTTTCTCGCGGCTTTCGGTATAGCTACTGCGGGTGTTTTTTTGCTGCTTAGGGATATGAATCGCAGTGACGATTTCCCCCTCCTCAAGAGTGTGCTCTGGATTTTCGGCGCGAGGCTCCGCTGGGAATAACTCGCTGAACGTGCGGCGGCGCTTCTCCTTGCCTTTGACGGTGGTGTACTCGGCTTCGAGTGCGAGTAACGGTGGCGCCAGGTTGCTCGGGTGGACACGCACGCAGTCAGACCATCCCATCACCGCGTGGTAGCGATTTTGGCCCGTCATCGCCAGGCAGGTGGGGCCGCGTCCGCCGTGAAGGCAGCGGAAGGCCTCGCTGCGGACATACCAACACCGCGTGAACTGCAGGATGTTGCCGGCCACGGTCGCACGGTGGCGAACTTGTGGCGTTCCGGTTGTGCCCGCTGAAGCGACGAGGCCCGCGAACGTAGAACCCTGTAGGGCTTCGTGGCTTGCCAGCTCACTTAGAGTTGTCAAAGCGCCAATCCGAATCGAGCCGTCGGCTTCGATCGTGACGCCTTTTAGCTCATCCTTTAGTGGTAGCAGGTTGACGATTTGGGACGGAGTTTGCAGTCGTTCCTTCATGCGGTCGACAATGTCGAGTCCGGCCCCTTTGATTAGCGTGCTTGGCTGCGCTGCCGCTTCCGTTGCCTCGTCTAAGGACTTCGGAACAATGTAGGTGAATGGTTTCATCGGTTTGCCTTTGCGACCTACTTGGATGCGAGGGCCTCTAGGACCTTGTCGGGAGTAATGGGGATATGACGAACTGGTGCGCCAATCGCATGGAACACAGCGTTGCCGATTGCGGCTGCTGTAGCCGTTGAAGGGGGCTCTCCTAAGCCCGCTGCGCCGGTGTTGTTGTGGCCGTTAGCAACCGAGTGCATGTGGCATTCAAGTTCTGGCAAATCCTTGCTGCCAGTAATCTTGTAGCGCAAGAAGTCGCCGTTGAGCATCCGTCCGCTGCGTTGATCCATGATGCGTTGCTCGTGTATTGCATAGCTGACGCCTTGGATCATGGCTCCGAGCACCTGGCTTTCGGCAAGTTTCTTGGCGATGACCAAGCCACAGTCTTGGAGTCCGAGCATGCGTGTTACTTCAACTTCACCGGTCCAGGTGTCGATGCGCACTTCAGCGAATTGCACGCCGCAGACGCCTGGATGAAACGGCTTGTCTCTGTAATTGGGATAGCGCTCGCCGTGCACTTCCAAAGGTGATTGGCCAACCAGTTTGCAGGCTTCGACAAAATCGAGCTTGGCGTTTTTGGTCCCGATCTTGTCATTGGCACAGCTGACATCTGCGACCGGAACGCCGAGGTGTGCCGCCACCAATTCAATCATTTTGGTCTTAGCCAAGTATGCTGCATGGCGAACTGCTGGAGCGATTGAGGGCGTCGTCGTGCTGCCACCTGCAGCCGGACCAAGTGGGTCTGAAGTGTGACCGGTCATGGCAGTGACTCGGGTGGCCGGGATGCCTAGTTCTTCTGCGGTCAGGATTTGGAGCACAGTTTTAAGACCAGTGCCGATGTCTTGGGCGCCGTTACGGGCTTCGACCATGCCATTCGGGTGGATGCGACAGGTGACGCCGTAGCGCTGCTGGCGACCACCGTGGCGCCCAAGTTGACCCCAGCGGGCACTGGCACACCCAACGCCAGTGATGTAACGGGCTTCAGAGTCGTTCTTTTTCGCCCGTGCTTTTTGCCAGCCAAACTTCTCGGCAGCGAATTGCCATTGGTCAAGGCGCATTGCTTCAGCGTCATTCTTGAGCCGGAACTCCAGTGGATCGATGCCAGCTTTAGCTGCTAGTTCGTCGAGGAACATCTCGGCGCCAAACCATCCCTGGGGATAGCCCGGTGCTCGCATCGAGCGTGCTGGGTCGGTATCCGTTGCGATGTCTTTGTGCTTGGCCCGAGTAGCGGCACCACTCATGTAGTAGTTGGGATAACGAACGGAGCCGCCGCGGCGGTTGTAGCCACAGCCGCCAAAGCTTCGCCAGTCCCATGCCGTGATTTTCCCGTTGTTGTCGATTGCGCCGCGGACCTGCATTAGCGCCGATGGTCGGTTGCCAGCCGTAGTGTGTTCTTCGAAGCGATCCAGCATCAGCTTGACTGGCTTTTTGGCCTCGTGCGCGAGTAAGGCACAGGCGAGTCCTTCGATGCCGGCTGAGAACTTCGATCCAAAGCCTCCGCCAACAAATTCCGAGTGCACATCGACTGAATCGACTTTGATGTTGCGTGCACCTAGTGCCCGGGCCAGTTCACCACGGATACCGAATGTCGCTTGCGTGGATGCCCAGATCTCAAGATTCTTGCCTTCCCATCGGCAGACGTTGCCGTGGGTTTCTAGGGAGCTGTGGGTCTGCACTTCGGTTCGGTAGGTGCCGGTGTGCGTGTGTGCTGCCGTGGCTAAGGCTGTGTCTATTTTGGCGCTAGCTGTCCACTCTTCGTCGATTTGCCCGTTTGCATCCAGCATTGGGGCATTCTCATCCATGAGGTAATCGACGTTGTGTTGATCTTCGTCGTAGTCCGCTTGAATCTTCTCGATCGCGTCGCGAACTAGGTCTAGCGTTTCTCCTGACACCGCGGCAATCGCATCGCCAACGAGGCGGATTTTGTTGCCCACTTTCTTTAGAGGAACCACTGCAGTGATGCCGGGCATTCCTTTTGCTTCGTCAAGGTAGAGACCCTTGAGCACACCACGAGCAATTGGTGCACGCAGGATCATTGCCTGTTGTAAGTCGGGGAAGTTGATGTCGTAGGCATACTTTGCACGCCCCGTTGCCTTTTGAAGCCCATCGATTCGATCGATGTCTTTGCCGACAGTTTGGTATTCGGTCAAGGCATCCCATGGTGGCGCGTCACCTGCCTCTGGATTGACCGTGATCTTTTTAAGGCGGTCTTCGAGTTTGGGACTCAGTGCCTTGTAGCCGACGGTAATTTCCGTGGCGCCGTTACTGCTTGATGGATCCGGCGAGCGATCGTTGGGGGAAGACATCTACTTGCCTCCTTCGTTTGCAGTTTTTGTGATGGCTTCCATGACTCGGCCATAGGTGCCGCAGCGGCACACGTTGCCGGATAGGTCCTGGCGCATCTCGGCCGCTGTTGGTTTGTCGTGAGCTTCGAGGCAGGCGAGCGAACTCATGACCATGCCTGGCGTGCAAAAGCCGCATTGAAGTGCATCACAGGCGACGAAGTTCTTCACTAGTGGGTGCGCATCGTCGCCGTCTGAAAGGCCCTCGATCGTGCGTAACTCACTGCCGACCGCGTCCATCGCCAGCATCAGACAACTGTTCGAAGGCAGACCGTCCACCAGGACTGTGCAGCCGCCGCAGGCCCCGCGATCACAGATCTTTTTGGCGCCGGTCATGTCCATGCGGTCGCGTAGCGCATCCAGCAGGGTGGTCCGGGTTTCGACCCTGACTTGCTTTTTTTGACCATTGACGGACAAGGTGATCTCGTGGTCACCTGGGCCGAAGGTCTCAGGCTCGAGAGGGCTAGCGGCCGCCTCGGATGCGGCATGAATGCCTGTTGTAGCGATGCCGGCAACGGCAGAACCCTTGAGGAATGAGCGGCGTGATACGCCTTGATCGGTTGGGTGCGACATGGGTGGCTCCGATGGAGATTTAGATGCCAGTCTAGCAAGACGTCTGCGACTTACGCGCATTGGTCGGTAATGAAGCTGATACAAATCGACAGGAAACAACGTGTACCAACGCCGTCACGTAATAGCCGGCGCTGAGTAATCTCGACCTGCGGGGCTGTGTAGGGCAGACTGCTAGTATGAGTTTTCGAACCAAGTCGCTTCTAGCTCTCTGTGTTATGGCAATGTGCCTATCTGGATGTGCTAGCCCAGCGCTTAGTCTGCAGTTTGATGGTCGCGTAGCTCACGTGGTCAGCAAAGGTAAGCCATTTGCGACCGTGCATACGTCTGCGGAGCCGCGACCCTATATATGGCCGTTGTATGCTCCGGGTCAGGTAGCGGTGACTCGCAATCACCCTATGGCGAGTCGTGACGGGGAACAGTCCGATCATCCACATCACCAATCGATGTGGTTGGCGCACGGCAGCGTCAACGGGTTTGATTTTTGGCACGGAAAACAGCACCGCGAGCGAGTGGTAGTGGTTGGGACTGTAGCCAAGAGTGGTCATGAGGGAGCGGCGACCGTTGAGTCGGAATACCTGTGGCTGGTTGACGACAATACCGAAGTCATGGAAGAGACGCGGCAGTTACGTTTCTGGGATGAGGGCGACGTCCGTATGGTGGATGTGTTTGTCGAGTTTCGTGCTGCATTTACGGACGTTACGTTTGGCGACACCAAAGAGGGCATGTTCGCACTGCGTTTGCATCCGGCATTACGTGTCGATGGCAAGGTTGCGACCGGGTCACTTAGGAGTAGCGAAGGGCACGAAGGCAAAGGCGTTTGGGGCAAGCGGGCACGTTGGATCGACAATTCTGGCATTGTCGATGGCTCGTCGGTGGGGGTGACGATGATGGATCACCCGCAAAACCACAGCTTTCCAACTTGGTGGCACGCCCGGTCCTATGGCTTACTCGCAGCAAATCCATTCGGAGTCCACGACTTCGAAAGAAAGCCAGCGGGCACCGGCGACTTGGTTCTGAAAAAAGGCGAGTCTCTATCGTTCCGCTACCGAGTGCTGCTACACGGTGATAACTGGGATAATGCACGACTTGAGTCGGCGTATTCTGACTGGCTCGATGGTTAGTGTGCTGACTTAACAAACGGGTTGATCATGCCGTTTGTACTGCGCACCAAAGGTGCGCGCAGGACGATATTCGCAACGATGCCCGAGTCATCGAACGAGCCGAAGCCAATGCGTCCCCAATCGAGGGAAGTGTCTATCGTCGACAGGATCGGTTCTTTTTGGTCGTTCCAGTAGACGTGAATGGTTCCGTCTTTGACTCGACGCTCGATGTGCACGTGGTTCCAAGTCGCGTCACCCCAATCAATGCCGTTTTTCGCAACCGGAGCCATATTGGTTCGGGGTGCATCCTTAACTCGGAAGATGTTGTGTGCGTTGGCGTCTGGCTTCGTCGCCATGTGTGTGTAGTAAAATCTACTAGGCGACTGAAAGCCGAAGAATACACACATGTCTCGATGGCCGTAGTTGCGGCCCGTTTGCATAAGGTCGACGTCTAGGTCGAAGTCAAGAACCTCAACGCCTTTGATCAGCGCGATACTGGTAGGGGATCGATGCGTCGGTTTGTATTGGCTGCCGCCGAGTAGCTTCAGCCCGTGCTGTTTACCTTGCTGGTGCCATTTCCAGCGTGCTGCATCAGTGAAGGCGAAATCCGCGAGGGCTCGTTGGCTAAGAAACTTTTGTTGGTAGACGATTGGCCAGTGTAATTCCTGGCCACCTGTTGGCGCGTTCATGCTGCCGCAAGCAGGCAAGAGTAGCGCCGTTGTAAGGATTGCTGCTCGCACTAGATTTCCTCGTCTTTGGGGACGACGAAGCCCTTGCGGTAATTGCGCGCGAGCAGTGCGTTGCTCGCGTCATCAGCGAACCGTTCGGTCGTCGGATTCATCGTCAAGCGCGGGCCCATGCGCACACCGCCAGCTTCCGTGTCAACATCGACACCATTTTTGACTAGGTGTGCGTGCATGCGTTGCCAAGCTTCGGCAGTGAACTTGTTTTGCCCTGCCATCGTGTCCAACTCCTCTTTCGAGTGGGTCTTACCCTGCAGGTGCGAGACGTTGCCCATGTGGCACATCGCGCTAGATAGATGGCCTTGACGGATGTCGGCATGGAGATCTTCTTCCATCCGGCTGCGCACAGCTTTGACAAAGTTCTCGTAGTGGTTGGTGCTGCCTTCGAAGCGTTTGATTTCCTTACCGTCCTTGTCGAAAGCGATGGCGCGGTTGTAATCAGGGATGCGTAGGTAGCCGTTCTTGCAGTGAACGATCACGCCAATGCGTGCGCCTTGGAAATTGTCCATGCTGCGACCCCAGCCCTTCTTTTGTGCTGCTAAGTCTCGCGGTAGGCCGCGTACTTCGAATAGCAGTGGCGGACCGTCCTCGAACTCATGGAAGACGATTTGCGTGTTCGGGGTGTTGCCATCGTCATCGTAGCCAACGCGTCCGCCGATGCTCAGCGTGTGCTTTGGCAATCTGTCTTGGCCGAGTGCCCATCGGGCTAGGTCCATTTGGTGGATGCCTTGGTTGCCGACATCACCGTTGCCGGTGTCGAATACCCAGTGCCAATCATAGTGTAGTTGGCGACGCATCAGCTCTGTTTCAGGAGCTGGACCGAGCCACATGTCGTAGTCAATCCTGTCGGAAACCTTTTGAGGTCCGGAGACTTTACCGATGCTCTGGCGCGGCTTGTAGCAAAGGCCGCGTGCCAATTCGATGTCACCAAGATTACCTGCTTGGATGAATTCGATGCCGCGCTTGATGCCGTGACTGGACCGGCACTGTGTGCCTGTCTGCACGATGCGTTTGTATTTTCGCGCGGCCTTGACGATTTGGCCGCCTTCCCAAACGTTGTGCGAAACTGGCTTTTCTAGGTAGACGTCTTTCCCTGCTTGGCATGCCCAGATTGCTTGCAGAGCATGCCAGTGGTTTGGCGTCGCGACGCTGATCGCATCGATGTCATCGCGGTCGAGCACCTGGCGCAAGTCGGTGTAGATGTCGACTTCTCGATTCTCACCATACTTACCGTCACTGAACTTCTTCTTTACTCGGTCAAGGACGTCGCGATCGACGTCGACTAAGGCGACGACCTTCACGCCTGCTAGTCGGCTAAATCCCTGAATGTGGCTACCTCCTCGTCCACGAATTCCAACGCAAGCAATGCGGATCTCGTTATTTGGTTGCCACAACGGGCTCGTCATCGGAGCGATGCCCAGGGATAGGGCGGTTGTGCCTGTGCCTTGTAAGAAATGGCGACGTGTCAGGATTGGCATGTTTACTCCGAGTGAGCGGGTGTCTTGTTAGGATATCGCTAGCTGCTCTGCTGCCAACTGTCATGCGCATCACTTCTACTACTTCTCTTTTTCTGGCTCTGCTTGGATCTTCCTGTGTGTCTCACAGAAGTCAGGAGGTGATGCATGCATCTTTGGGCAGTTCTGTTCGCTCTGCGACAGACTTCGAATCTCTGCGCTCAACTTTTGTTGCGAATAACCCGGGCTACGATTTGTCGTATTTCCAAGCGGTGCGCGGTCTCGACCCAGTCAATCAGGATCGGGTTGCATTTGTGCAAGGGCCAGAGGGGCGTGTTGCCGAGCCTAGTGTTGGTGATGTAATGCTGTTACGGGCTGGTGAGCGCTGGGACCTTTTGGGTGAAGGGACGGTGGCGCTGCTTGTGTTCTCGCTGCCTGATTCTTTGCCCGATGATCTCCCCGGCATCATTCGCCCAGATTGGGACCCGCAGATTACCGATACGCCTGGTGGATGTGCGACGGAAGGTGACGCCTATCGTCGGATCTTGCTGACTTGGCAACCGAAGGTCGGACCCTACATCCTGCATTCTCTCAATGCGCATCGAGTGCGTATTCACAATTCGTTTTCGCATTACCATCCGGTGGATGGCGGCTTCGATGAGTTCTATTTGGTTCAGCAAGCACCGACGGGGTCGCGTCTGTTGACGTCGACAAATGTTGCGGCCATTGAATCACGTCAAGTTGACGCTGAGCATGCAGCAACACTTCTGCAATCGCGCGAGCTGCATAGCTCCGATTTAGTCTATCTGCCACGCGGAACGATGCATCGGGGGCTCGGTGGTGCTTTGGTGCAGGTGATTTCCGTTCCTGGTTTCGTGCCTAAGTCCGAAATTGGCGTCGATCACCACCTCTGGGCTATCAACAAGCAGCTAGGCCTGCCGAAAGATGCGGCTATACCATTTCATCTCGTGGCAGCACGCACCGCCGTGGTGAAGTAATTGGGGCGATTGGGCTCACTTTGACAACAGCTTATCCAGAGCCGCGTCAACGTAGGTTAGTCCGTCTGCCGGCTTCCAAACTTCACCCTTACGCAGGCCTGGATCACCTTCGAATGTGACCCGACCTTCCTTGTCCAGCAGTAGGATTCGCGGCATGCCGAAGAATCCTGGCTTGAGGAAGAAGTCGCGGTAGGTCTTGCCAGAATCGTCGAGCGCAAGCAGGGCTCCGTCGAGTGGGTTGGCCGCTAGATACTGAACTAAGGATTCCTCTGTCGTCTGCGGATCACAGATTATCAGCGTCGCTAACCCCTTGTCTTTTGTGCGCTGCAGCGTGTGCCTGAGCCAGCTTGTGCAAGGGATCACCTTGTCTTGCTCTGGACTCCAGAACACCAGCATGACTGGCCTGCCGTTTAGCTCGTCTAGGGTCGTCGCATCGCCCTGGACGAACTCAATAGGTCCAAGTTCAGGTGGGCGGAAGCCACTGAACGTGCCTGGCTGTCGCTTGCTAGCGTCTGTTAGCACTTGTTGCATCGCGATCTCGCGTTCAATGCGCGCAGCAGGATCAAACGGATCACGGCCTAGTAGTCGAATGTTGCGATACATGGCATCGCCGGGACCGCATAGCAGACCAAACGATCCTTGTACGACAGCGGCATCGGGAAACTCCAGCGACCGCACGAAAAGCTTGTCGAAATAGACGTCTAATTGGTTCTGCGTTACGTCAATACGTAGTTCGTGCCACGAACTGCCCACAGGAATACTGCGGTGGTCGTGAACAGTCCAAACGCCACCATTGTTGGTGCTGATGTCTAAGAATCCTTTGGGGTGAAGCATCACCGCGTGGTACTGCTGGTCACCTTTGCGGCCAAAGCACAGGCCGACGAGTTCACCTTTGAACCCATCGAGGTTGCCGTCGTCTCCAGCCGGTCGATCTTCAATGCGCATTTCTGCTGAAAGCGAGAAATCGGCATCAAACGTAACGTCGGCAGTTAACTCGCGGGTAACCATGGTGTCGCCATCGCGTGAGACGCCGGCACGAATTAGTTTGCCGTAGGCTTGATAGGAATTGTCTGGGTTGGACCAACCTTTGAGGCTGCGTTCATCATAGGCAACTCGCCAACGTGCGAGACTCTTGCCGGTGCGTGTCGCGAGCTGCTTGTAGTAGTCCATTGCCGCGGGGACCGAGTAGCTCGCAGTCATGCGCCGTGCAATCTCGAGAGCCATGGTTGGCAGCTTGCGGTGCTCGTAGTCCATTGCCAGCGCAAGGCCGTCAGTCGCTGTCTTTTGCTTGAGCTTTTGGTAGCGGTGCACAAGCGTGTCAAGTTTGTTGATGCGTAACTGCGCGGTGGCAAAACGCTCATCCGTAGTCTTGCCTTGACGTTCGAGTGAACGTCTGAACTCGCGGTAGCGGGCCGCGGCCTGACTTTTGTTTTTGACGGTTTCGAGCAGTGACGCCAACTGCCACAAGACCTCGTGATCATTCGGTGATCGCTCTCGCGCTTCTTCTAGAAACTCCAGCGCCATGTCTGTGTCGCCGCGGTCTAAGGCGGCAGCAGCCCATTTTTGCAATTCGTCACCGACTTCAATCTTGCCGGTCTCGCGATCGCGTAGGCGCAGGATCCAAGCCTTCCAGATTGGGTCAAGATCATCGATCGATTGCACTTTGCTAAGTGGTGATCCTGCGAGCACGACTTCTTCAAAGTGTGCAATAGGGTCGGTCGGTCGACCTCGCTTGTGCGACGTATAATAGGCGTGTAAGGCATCGCGGTAGACGGTGCGGCCATCCTCAGCCCGATAGTTGTAGAGGAAGTATACGACGCCCCAGGTGGGGGCATACCACGGTGGACCCCAGCGGTAATCGCTCTGCACGATCATGCGGAAAGGCGGGGCGCCATTTGGCTGACCATAGTTGCCGTCATCCTGAGGGTCTGCTTCGCTGATGCTCGCCATCCAACCGTTTTCGAGACGTTTTGCCAATGGCATCAGACGGCCGGGTGGCGCCCGGTTCCACTTGACAGAACCGTTGCTGAGGATCACGCAACCTTCAAAGAACGACGCATAGGCTTCGTTTAGCCAGCCCGGCACCATGGGGGCGGTCAGACTGACAAACTGGTGCGCAGCTTCGTGAAATAGCGTTCCATACATGCTGCGGACAGAGTCCTTGCCCGATACTCCGCCAGCATAGGTCTCGACAGCGCTACCAATGAAGTGACCTGCCGACCACTCCGCGGGATTGCGGCCTAGTTCTAGATACTCATCGCGTGTCTTGAAGATGCGGATTTCAATTTTTGGTGTATTGCCACCGTCTTCCATGAAGCGAAAGAAACGCCGATAGAACATGTTCATCTGTTCCATCGCGATGCGTGACGTCTCGTGCACGAGAAAGCCAGCGTTCGTTCGGTAACGGTAATTGTCGCTTTCGCTGGCGTAGGCGTTGGGCCATTCACTGTGCTCTCGGTCGAGCTTGAGCATCTCTTCTTCCGACATGCCACCAGTGGGGTCGGTGCCTGCAAAAACGTCCTCTACGGCGACTTCTTTACCTCCCGTCGTACGAATCTTGTGGATGGCTTTTTTTGCTTCTGGGTGGTCCGGTGCTACCGCCAGTAAATGCCGGTAGATCTCGAGGGCTCCGAGCAGGTCTTTTTTGCGGCTGTACTGTTTGCCAATCGCAACTAGGCCATTGGCATATTTGTTTTGAAGCGACTTCCAGGCCGTCGCTTCCGCATCCAGTGGCAGCAGTTCTTCGAGGGTCTGCTTACGGCCCTTTTTGCCTTTTTTACCGGTGCGAGCCTCTTGGACTTCAAGCCAGCGGTGTAACGAGTGGACGGCAATATCTAGGTCTTTTTGCTCGTGCGAGATCTTCGACAGTAGCTTTAGTGCAGCTAAGCTGTTGGGGTCACGTTCGAGGGCGCGCTCGGTCGCCGCCCGTGCTTCGTCCAGTTGGCCTTCTTGGAGCTTTCCTGCCGCTTCTTTGAGGTAGCCGCTGACAAATCCAGTTGTTTGTTCCTGACCGATAAGGGGTTGCATGCAAAGCAACGCCCAAGTGGCGAGTATTGACGTGGTCAGCACTCGGGACTTGGATCTGGCGGACGATGCGTGGGGTCGATTCACATCGAATACTCTATGCGCTCGATCTTTTCGCGCAAAGGCGCCACGATCTGAGTATGAGTCGCCATGCCAGTCTTTTGTGCTTCTTCGTCCTAGGTCTGATTCTGTCCGCGTTACCAGCGGGAGCTCAGGGTCAGTCAACCATGCAGGCGAAAACGGGTCTCTCCGGTAGTCGTCCAAACATCATCTTCATTTTTAGCGATGATCATGCGCCGCATGCGATCAGTGCTTACGGCTCGCGCGTCAACAAGACCCCAAACATCGATCGACTGGCCAAAGACGGATTGTTGTTTCGTAACAACTTCTGTGGGAACGCCCTTTGCGGACCGTCACGTGCAACGATCTTGACGGGTTTGCACAGCCATGCGAATGGGTTCATGCGTAACGGCAACATCTTCGATGGTGACCAAGTTACGTTTCCTAAGTTGCTGCAAAAGGTTGGCTACCAGACAGCTTTGATCGGCAAGTGGCATTTGTCCTCCGATCCACAGGGCTTTGACAAGTGGATGGTCTTCCCTGGCCAGGGCAATTACTACAACCCTGACTTCCTTACTGAGGATGGCAGAGTGCGCGTCGAAGGTCATGCGACGAACTTGACGACCAAGCTGTCGATTGAGTGGCTTAATCAGCGCGATGAAGACCGCCCTTTTATGTTGATGTGCCAGCACAAGGCGCCGCATCGCAACTGGCAGCCGGCACCTGAAGATCTTGCGCTATACGAAGGTGTCGACATTCCGGAGCCGGCGACTCTGTTCGATGCGTATGAAGGTCGTGGCCCAATGGCTAAGGCACAGGAGATGTCGATTGCGAACCACATGTTCCTTCATTATGACCTGATTGTGCCGCCTGAGGATCCTAATGATCTTAAGGGCACGGACCGGGCGTGGCTGTCGCAGCGAAAGCGAATGACCGCCGAGCAGTTGGCCGGTTGGGATCGGGCTTTCGAGGCGGAGAATGCAGCATTTCTTCGTGAGGACCCGCAGGGTAGGGAGCGGGTGCGTTGGGCTTATCAGCGCTACATGAAGAACTATCTGCGTTGCGTTAACGGTGTTGACCGCAGTGTTGGCGAGCTGCTTGCTTGGCTAGATGCGCGTCCAGAGGTCAAGAAGAACACGGTCATCATCTATAGCTCAGACCAAGGCTTCTATCTCGGCGACCACGGCTGGTACGACAAGCGTTGGATGTATGAGGAGAGTCTGCGTATGCCGCTTGTCATGAGCTGGCCTGGTCAGTTTGAAGCTGGTCGCGAAGTGACTGAATTGACCCAGAACATCGACTTTGGTCCGACCTTCCTTGATTTAGCTGGCGCACCGAAGCTTGCTGCAGCACACGGTAAAAGTCTGGTCCCAGTGATGCGCGAGGCGGCGGGCAGTGAGCCATTCCGAGACGCCATCTACTACCACTACTATGAATCCCAAGCCGTGCACATGGTGCCGGCCATGTATGGCGTGCGCACAGATCGCTACAAATTGGTGCGCTATTACGAACCACAGTGGGATACGTGGGAGATGTTTGACCTTGAGAAGGATTCGGATGAGGTAAACAACGTTGCTTTCGATCCTGCATACGCGGATGTACGCAAACTACTCGAGCAACGCTTGGTGGAGTTGCGGAAACAATACAGCGATGACACCGGCACGGTCGGTGGCGGCAAGTTCCCAATCACTGCAGGTATCGCACGTGTTGAGCGCGAAGGTGATGCGTATCGAATGTGGGCGAATGCCCCCGGCGGTTACATGCTGGAGACTGGCGACAAGAAAGGCAACGTTACGTTCTCAACGACCATCTTGCCGCTCGCTGGTAAGCAGAATCAAAACGGATTTGTGGTCTTCAGTGGTGGCGCGCCACGTCGGCAAATGATGCGTATCGGTCTGGAGGTGCGTCAGAAGCGAGTCATCATTATGGGGCCGCAGTGGCAGAAGGTTGCTGCCAGGATGCCATTTGCCTGGGACGGGAAGACTCCGGTTGCGATGAAGGTTCAGGTCGACTTTGAGGAGCACCAAGTCACTGTTGATGTGGCTGGAAAAAGCATGTCTGCACCAATGCCTAAGGCATGGACCTCTCTTCGTTCATGGGGATTTGGCGCGAATAATGCCGAGGCCGTGTTCACACCGCTGCAGTTTCAGTAGCTGTTGAACCTGCCGGTGAGGTCGTGGTGCAGCTACTTTTATGTAGCTGCCAGTCCTTGTGTGTTGGCTACTCGTCGAAGTTCGGCGACGGCATTTGGCAGCGCATATTGCTCGCCGGCCCAACCGTCTACAAAGCGGCCTCCGCGCACTTCGCCTCGTAACTCCATTGCGCGAAGTGTGCGCAGCAGTAAGCGCCATGGCACTGGCACTTTCTGGTCGTGAAGAAGTGCTGTGCTGATCACTCCAAACCTATTGAGTAGAGCATTTGCGAGCATCTCAATCGCATCGTCGCCAGCGCGTGTGCTGGCCTCTGGCAGAGGTAGCAAGCTCCAGCGACCGACCGCAAATAGCGGGAATCGTCTCTTACTCGGCGCAATCGCAAGTTGCCGCATCGCAGCAAACGAGTCGCAGCTTATCAGGCCAAGTCCTACTAGCTCCGCAAGTGCGGCTTCAAAGTGGCTTGGCAGTAAGGAAGCG
>CBFIIO010000007.1:87944-143082 GCA_965662465.1 Planctomycetota bacterium
CCATGTTCTTGAAGAGCGTCATACAGAGTGAGTGCATCGCCACTGAGATCCTCTGGCTGGGCTCGCTCAATCGGTAATTGTAGCCACAAGTGCAGATCCTTTCTTGGAACAAAACAGACCGGCATCTTGCTCAGTGGTCCGCGCCAAGGCCCCCAGAGCTTGAGCCAAACAAACTCACCCGAAAGTGTGATTTGATCAAGCCATTCTCGATGGGGCTGATCTAGATGGCGCGGCAAGACTTGGTCTTCCCATTGTTCGGCTGGGCATGCGTAACCGGCGAGTTGGCCGAGTGTGTCGGAAAGACCTGCTGGTCCGTGGCGGCGGAGTAGTTTTCCGGTGCGTTGCCAGCTCATTAAGAACAGTTCAAAGTTAGCCTTGTTGACTGGTCGAATCGCCGCCCTCAGTCGTTCGACGAGGGCTCGACGAACACGTGCAATTAGGCGGCGATGGCCCCAGAACTCGCGGCCCTCGCACGTTGCGAGTACAGCGAGACCTTCTGCTTGCAGTGTCAGCAAGGTAGTGTCGTCGGCTTCTTCCAGCTCGTCGCGCCAGATCGGGATCACTGCTTCCAGTCGTCCGCGCCACGCTGGCAATGCCTCTTGATTTGTCTCGGCAGCGAACCACCGTGACTCGTGCATGACGGCACGGCCGTCGCTGCTCAGCTCTTCCATCCATGGCCGCCAATGCTCGCTTATCTCTTTTGGTTCGAGCCATCCCATCCAGCCTAGTGCCTCGTGCAGTTCGGCGGCGTTGCGTGGTTCGGGCCAACATTCGTTGCGCACTAATTGCAGCGCTTCAGGGTCAATTTGTGATTCTGATTCGTTTTGGCTTTTACTGCGAGCCCCTCGCTGTGCTTGCACAACTGCTTGGGTGCGACGTTCTTCAAGTGGTGCATCATCGAGGAACGAATACGGCATCGCATGAAGGATGCCTGCAGCGAATTGCGATGGTTGCGACCGTTCGCACTCCAATAGCTTGATGTCGCCAGTTTGGATGCGCGACAGCAGAGCATGTAAGCCGTCGAAGTCCATTGCTTCATAGAGGCTGTCATGAACCGTTTGCGCGACCATTGGATGGGCAAAGGGAACTTCGATTGGGCCGCCTGGCAGAGTTTCTGGGCAGGCTTGGGCTGCTGGAAATGCACTTGCTAGGGCGTCGTCCGCACGGAAACGCAATAGTGGCGCCGGTACCTTCTTGCCGCCCCGGAATCGTTCGATCATTAGCGAGCGCGATACGTTCCAGCGCCAGCGTGCTTGGAATAGGGGGGCTGGCAGCATTGCCTGGGTCAGGACATCCCTAACAGTCTTGGGGTGTAAGAAAGACCACACGTCTTTCAGGGGGAAACTGTGCATCGGCCCTAGCGAAACCAGCACGGCTTCCTCATTAGCTGCAGCCTGCAGCTCAAATCCGAATCCCGTACAGAACTTCTTGCGCAGAGCGAGGCCAAATGCTCGGTTGATACGACTTCCGAATGGGCCGTGGAGGATCAGTTGCTGGCCACCGGTTTCATCAAAGAATCGTTCGAGGATTAGGGTGTCGTGTGTCGGCACGGCCCCGAGTTCATCTCTACCTTCTCGGATGTAGTCAACGATTTGCCGGTTTGCGGATCCGCTGACGCCGCATTGCTTGCTCAGCCAATCCGGGTCGGTGCCATTCGCGCGAACTTCTGAGACTGCCCTTGCGAGTTCCTCAGACCTCGCGGGGCCCTCGGCAATCCAAAATGGCAAGCTCGGTGGGATACCTGTTGCGTCGACAACGCGCAGTTTACCGTTCGTGACTTGGCGAATTTTCCAGCTAGTGGAGCCGAGTTGGAAGACATCGCCAACAGATGATTCAACCGCAAACTCTTCGTGCAAGGTTCCGACTACCGTGTCGTCTTCATCAATGACCACTTGCCAGTCGGCGACTTCGGGTATCGCGCCACCGCAGGTGATTGCAGTTAGGCGTGCGCGTCTCGTGCCTCGCACAGTCTCGTGAATAGAGTCACGGTGGAGCAGCGCCGTTCGGCCTTGGCTATGCATCGCAAGCACACTCTCAAACCGTTCTCGTTCGAGGTTGCGATAAGGGTAAGCCGCAGTGAGCAAATCGAATAGTTCCTGTTCTTTCCAGGTCGTATCGCTGCATTCCGCGACGATTTGTTGTGCCAGTATGTCTAGTGGCCCAACTGGTTGGTGGGTCTGGTCGAGGTCGCCGTTGCGCACGGCGTGCATAAGCGCCGCAGCCGTTACGAGCTCGTCCCGCGTCAGCGGAAACAATCTACCTTTGGGAGTCTTGCTCAGTGTGTGGCCGGCGCGCCCCACGCGTTGCAAAAGCGCCGCGATGGAATGCGTCGGGCCGAGTTGAATGACGAGGTCAACGTCACCAACGTCAATGCCAAGCTCAAGCGAGCTAGTTGTAACCAGTGCCTTTAAGTCACCACGTTTCAATCGCTGCTCGGCATCCAGTCGACGCTCTTTCGAAAGAGATCCGTGGTGGCTGGTGATTTGGTCTGAGCTAAGAACTTCACTGAGTCGTGCTGCGACTCGCTCGGCCATCTTGCGGGTGTTTGTGAAAACTAGCGTTGTTTGATGCGAAGTGATGAGCTCCTGCATCTTCGTAAAGATCTCTCGCCAACTTTCTCCGTTACAAATTGTATCGAGAGGGGTTTTCGGAACTTCGATTTCTAGGTCGAGTTCCCGCAGGTGTCCAACATCGACGATCCTGCAATCCCGGTGTTGACCAACTAGTAGACCTGCGGTGTCTTGAATGGGGCGTTGGGTTGCCGACAAACCGATCCTCTGCAGGGCAACACCGTTGCTGCGTGTAAGATGGTCTAGGCGTTCACAGGTCAGGGAGAAGTGGCTGCCACGTTTGCTTGCAGCTAGGGCATGGATCTCGTCGACGATTAATGTCTTTGTCGATTTCAGCATCGCGCGACCGCGAACAGAGGTCATCAGGATGTAGAGAGATTCGGGGGTCGTAACCAGGATGTGTGGCGGCTTCCGCATCATCGCCGCACGCTCGTTCTGTGGTGTGTCGCCGCTTCGTACTCCTACACGTATGCTCGGCAGGCTTGGGTCTCGCGCCTGCATTTCTGCCAGCGGTTGCTGCAGATTCTTTTGCACGTCATTTGCCAGTGCGCGCAGCGGTGATACGTAGACGACTTGCAGCTCATCGCTCAGTTCGGGTCCGCTGCGAAGCAGGTCGTCGAGAGCATGCAGGAATGCAGCAAGGGTCTTACCTGATCCGGTGGGGGCGGCAATCAGGGTGTGGTGACCTTTGCGGATATGCGGCCAGCCGTGCAACTGTGGTTGCGACGGCACCGTGAAGCGGTCGTGGAACCAGTCGGCTACTGTCGGGTGGAAGTGCTCTAGCACGGCAATGGTCTTACTTAGAACTGCCGCTACTGGTTTCAATATGGCGGGTTAGAAATGTCTGTGGAGGTGTCTCGTAGTGTCGGTCGCAGCCGTTTGTGGATGGCTGGCACCTCGCGACGCGGGCAAATAAGCCAACGGGACGCTTTCGGGACCGGCGGTTTGTCGTAATCCAGTCCTGAAATGGTTCCATATAGTGGTCCCTACACGCGCTCCCACTTATGCCTTCCCGCCTTCCCCTGTCTGTCGCCGCTCATTTACTTTTTGTCGTGCTTGTGGCGGCTGCAGCTCGCTCCCAGGTGCCATCCGCATCTGGAGTTACGCTGCTTGAAACTGTTGCGCCAAAGGCATCGGTTACGCCAGAGCCCCAAGCTTTGTCCGACGAGATGGCTGAGGCGATCCGGAAGGAGGGGATGGAGAACAGTCAGGTGCACAGCATTCTGCGCGAGATGACTGGCGACATTGGCTACCGGCTGACTGGCTCAGATAACTTTACCAAGGCCTGTACGTGGGCGAAAAGTGAGTTTGAGGAGATCGGTCTAAAGGTTGAGCTCGAGGAGTGGGCTGAGTGGCAGACTGTGTGGAATCGAGGTCGATGGATTGGTCGTATCGTCGAACCAATTCAGCTCGAGATGTATGTCGCGACGGAAGCCTGGACAGCGCCGACTAACGGCCTCCAGACAGCTTCTTTTGTTGCGGCGCCGAGGGTCGTAACGGACATAGATTTGGCTTCAGTGAAAGATCGGTGGATTCTTTCAACCCGGATTCCCAACAGTCGGATCCGCGCCGCCATGCTTGACGCAGGCGCGTTTGGCGTCGTTTATCGAGCCGGTGACCCCAATGTGCAGTTCCCAACCAGAGTTCGTGTCTTTGGGGATTCTAAGATCGCACGTATGCCGATTGAAGAAGCTCCCAAATTGCCACAGATTGCAGTGCGTGCCGACGACTTCGATCGATTGATGGAGTTGTTTGAGGGCGGTGAGAACCCAATCGCGCAATTCGATATTCAAAACGAGTTCAAGCCTGGTCCAATCAAGCTGCACAATGTGATCGCCACGCTGGTGGGCAGTGAAAAGCCTGACGAATGCGTCATTGTCTCATCGCACCTTGATAGCTGGCACCAGGCTCAAGGCACCACTGATAATGGGACTGGTAGTGCCACAACAATGGAAGCTGCGCGCATCTTGATGGCGGTTGGAGCCAAGCCGAAGCGCACGATCAAGTTTTGTTTGTGGGGTGGTGAAGAGCAGGGGTTGCTAGGCAGCCGTGGCTATGTGCAGCGCCATCGCACGGAGATGGACAAGGTTTCAGTTGTCTACAATCACGATACCGGCACCAACTGGGCTCAGTCGCTTGTGGTTACTAACCGCATGCAGGAGCAGTTAGCTCCAGTCTTTGCCCAAGTATCACGCCTGATGACTCCGCCCGACGCCGATTTTGATGGCACAGTCTTCAGCCTAATCGCGCGCTCGAGTATCGGTGGTGGACGCGGTGGAAGTGACCACGCTTCGTTCTTGGCGGTAAAGGTTCCAGGTTTAGGCTGGGGTCTAAAAGGTCGGGCTAACTACTTTCAGCACACTTGGCATACCCAGTGGGATACGTTCGATAACGCAATTGAAGAGTACCAGCGTCATACCGCGACGGTTATCGCGTTGGCTGCGCTGGGGTCCGCGAATCTTGACGAGCTACTCGATCGCGAGGGGATTACGACACGTTCACGTCGTCGTGCCCAGTCTTCTGGCTATGCCAGCAATTGGTTTGGCGCCGAGATTGATGGTCTAAAATTTAAGACAGTCAAGGTCGGTGGCCGTGCTCATAAGCTTGGCGTGCGGAATGGCGATGTATTGTTCAAGGTTGATGGTCGCAAGCTAGACGTGATGCGCCAGCTGATGCAGTTTGCCCGTGAGGCAAAGGGAAGCTCCCTAAAGTTCACATTCAAACGTGGCGACAAGATTGTCGAGTTCGATGCGGGCAAGGGTGATATCCCAATGCGGCGTCAGCGGGGCGGGCGCTAGGACTACTCGCTTGCTGTTAGTGCTCGGCCGCTGACAAAGTCCGCGAAGCCTAGCTTGTCGCCATCACTGGCAGTGCGGTTAAGCAATTCAAAACAACGCGCTCGGGCCTTCGCGAAAGCCTCAAGCGAGTGCATCTCTGATTGCTTTTTGGTAAGCGTTCCAATGTCGTGAGCGAACGATATATCGCCAAGCCCCTCAGACATTCGGCCAAGGTTATTGCGGAAGTAGTCGCCGCTATTCGTCACCTTCTGCTCAGCCTCTAGGAACAAGCTAGCAAAGCGCTCAAGTGCCTTCACTACGAAGGAGGATTGGCGCAATTCGTGTCGCAGTTCGTCGACTTCTAGGTGCTTATCCATCAAGTAGGAATTGACCCAAAGCGCGTAGTAAGCAGCGATGTCGAAGTTCCACTTGATCGACATCAAATCGTAGCTGCCAAACAGTTCGTATTGTTGGCGGTAGAGGGGAAGGTTCGCTTTGTAGCGGAACTGTAGATAGCCGTCGTAGAGCTTCTGCCGCTCACTCGTGTCCTCGCCATCATGCTGACGCCCGATGATGTCAGTGACGTAGTCGTTGGCGATTGTGATGAAGTCGCTGCCGGGACTGTAGAACGGATCTGAGAAAGCGGCAGCTTCGCCGATCACGGCCCAGCGATCGCCAATCCACTGTTTGGTGCCGTAGGCCAGTTGGCCATATGCACCAAAGTCAAGCCACTCTGCGTCGCCGATTAGATCTCTGCAGGCACTGTGGCTGTGGAGGAAGTCGCGTAATCCAGCTTGGGTCAGAAGTTCACGAGAGACGTGTTTGGTATCGCCGACTATGCCGACACTGGTAACGCCGCCCCGCAGGGGGATCAGCCATATCCAGTAGCCGCGATGCATGAAGTGAATGGTCGACAAGCGTCTCGATGTATTGCGGGTCCGGGCGCGCCATTCCGGATCGATGTCAGGACCATCAAGGTCTACGACGTTGCCTAGACGCGCCCACGAGGCAAGGCACTTATGCTGGGTTTCAGGAACACGTAGACCTAGCTTCTTTGCGATTAGGCTGCTACGGCCAGTGGCATCTACAACCCATTTCGTTGTGACACTGCGAGACCTTTGTCCTTCTTGGAAGGTGACCTTGTGGTGGGGGTCACCAAACTCTACGTCCTCAACCTTGCACCCTTCTAGAATATCAGCCCCGAGCTTTGAGCCGCTGTCACGTAATTCTCTTTCGAATGCAGCGCGGTCGATCTGGAAGCTTGGATGGAATGGGAGGCCAAAGCTCCCTATCTCACTCATCTTCTCAATCGGGGCGTTCTTCTGCTCGTTATCGAAGAAGAATCGCAGGCCGTTCTTAGGCAGATGGTTCTCGTAGAGATTGGTTGTCAGGCCGAGCTTCCGAACCAAGTAGTTCGAGAATAGTTCGACGGTTGCTTCACCGACTTTGTAGGAGGTTCCGGTCGCGCGTTCTAGGCACGCCACCCGTAACTCCGGCTGTGATAGTCGCAGTTGTCGCGAAAGCAGGCCGCCAGCGAGGCCGGCGCCAAGGATCACTACGTCGTAGTCTGGGAGCGTCATGGTTGAGAAAAGGTGATCCAGGAACTAACACCGCCGGCGGCGTGTGCTGAGCAAAGCAAATTCTTTGCTGTCACAGGGCCGCCTTCGAGGCATACGTTCAGTTCGGGGTCCGGTTCGTTGCAGCCGGCAGGTTTTGCAAAGTCTGCGCCAGCGATTGCTAGCATGGCAGCCGCTAGCGTGCCGCCGCCAAACTCTCCAGTGACAGCTTTGGGGGTCAGAATACGGGGTTGGTGAGGAAGAGTCAGCCGCAGCACTTCAGCTTCGAGAGCATCGGCACGGCGGGCGCCAGACGCCGAGCTTATCACAGCGTCGATTGTCTGCACGCTGTCGCCGAGAGTGTCGCGCAACCGTGCCGCAAGTTCATTGCTTCCAGTGCCGTGGCCGGTGCGCGGAGCAGTTGGGTCGAAACCGCGTACGGAGGTGCCAACTCGGGCAAGAATACGGGCTCCGCGGGCGAGCGCATGTTGCTCGCGTTCTAGGACGAAAATCGTGCCGCCGTCACCGGCGAGATAGCCGTTGCGGCGAAGGTCGAACGGTCGTGCCATTTCGCTGGTCTCTGCGGCAGTGTCCTTGGACTGAGTCACAGGACGAGCGAGCGCACGGAATCGGTCGAGGATCGAATGCGATAGTGGCTGCATCTCATCGACTGCGCCGGCGAGACTAATGTCGGCACGACCTAGGGATAGGTCTCGCGCCGCCTGGCCAATGGCTAACAATGGACCTGCTTCTCGTTGGCAGATCGTGATATTTGCGCCTCTGGCACCCAGAGCGATTGCGATTTGTCCGGCAGCTGCATTGGCGACGCAGTCTGTAAACAAGAATGGTGACGCAAATTTCCCGCCTCTCTGTAGGACTTGGACGGCAAGGCGCTCGGTGAAGTTGCCAGGACCGAATGCGGTGGCAATGGTGACGGAGGTGCGTTCGGCGGGGATTTCTGCTAGCCCCGAATCTTCCAGCGCCATGCGCGCACAGGTGACGGCGTGTTGGGAAAACTGGCTCATGCGGCGGCCGGCGTTCTCAGATAGCCACGGCGTCAGGTCGAGTTCTCCGGATCCGGCAATTTGTGTAGCTGCACCTTTACGGTGGTAGCCAGCGCTGGTGTCGATCTCGCTTGTCCGAGGGAGCCCGGACGCTAGGCCACGTTTTAATGGTTCTAGTCCAAGACCAAATGCATTGAGGCAGCCAATGCCGGTCACCACAACATTCTCTGAATGATTGGTCACCTTGGACTCCTGAGCACGATGACCGCGTTGTTACCGCCAAAGGCTAGATTGGTTGAGATGCCGACATTGCTGTCAGGAAGCTCCCGTGGCTCGTGGAGGACTAGGTCAATGCCCAGCTCTGGGTCTGCCTCGGCATCGCCGGCAGTCTGTGGCAGCAAGTTATTTTGGATCGAAAGAACCGTTAGGACCGCTTCGATCCCGCCGGCTGCCCCGAGTAAGTGACCGACCATGCTTTTGGTCGATGTAATTGGCAAGCTGCGTGCGCGCTCGCCGAATACAGCGTGCATGGCCTTGCTTTCGGAGGCGTCATTGTGAGGGGTGCCGGTGCCATGCGCATTTACGAACGTCACGTCTTCGGCGGTAAGTCCGCCGTTTCGCAAAGCGGATTGCATTGCAGTGGCGGCACCAAGTCCTTCTGGATCAGGTGCCGAGACATGTTGTGCGTCACAGCTGAGGCCTGCGCCAACGAGTTCGGCTAATACGGTCGCGCCGCGAGCTGCTGCGTGTTCTTGACGCTCAAGAACTAAAACACCCGAGCCTTCACCCATAAGTAGGCCCTGTCGGTCTACCCGGAAGGGACGTGATGGGTTGCCGTCTATGGCACGTAAGCTGTTGAATCCAGCGTAGGTGATTTGGCAAAGCTCATCGGCACCTCCGGCAATCGCGATGTCAACTTCACCGCTATGAAGCGCATCTAGGGCAGCGCCTATTGCGACGTTGGCTGATGTGCAAGCTGTTGAAAATGTGATGACCGGACCGCTGCATCCGACGAACTTCGCTACTGCGTTTCCGGGGCCATCATTCTGAAGCCCAACGATGGAGTGAAGGTTGCCTTCGCGACTTTCCAGGAGCCCTTTGAGGAATTGCTCGCCCTCAAATAACGCTCCCGTGCTGCTACCAAAGAACACGCCAGTTCTACCTGACCTTAATAATTCGGATGGAACGTCACGAGTTGCGGCTTCTGTCGCAGTGCAGCCGAACTGTTCAGCGCGGGCTAGGTGCGCGAAGTGCTGAGGGAGTAACCTGTCATCGACTTGCCCCGCTAGCTTGGTGCGGTGAGAAGACGTGTCGAACAGGTCTAGATCACACAGGCCGCGGGTTCCGGAGGTCACGCGTTGCCAAAGCGTTTCAGTGGTTGCCCCGAGGCTGCAAACACTGCCGATGCCAGTAACGACGACAGCATTTTTCACGTGCGAATCACTCACGATCCAGCGGAGTTCGCGTCGCTCGCGGTGAGCCGTTCGTTGATGAACGCGCAGAGAACCTGGACTGACCCAAAAGCTTCGCGGCCCACTTCTTCATCCTGGATCTGGATGCCGTATTCACTCTCGATGGCCAGAACCAATTCGAGGGCATCTACCGAGTCTAATCCTAGGCCTTCTGGGCCGAATAGAAGGTGGTCGTCGGTGATTTGGTCGGTGGTTACCGACTTCAAGTTGAGCTTGTCGATCAACATAGCTTTGAGTTGAGCGACGGATACTTGGTTAGTCATGCGGATCGAGAGTCTAGCCGTGTTGCGTTGGCATCGAAACGGTGGGATTGACTGATTCCAGCGACTTATCAGATCGGATTCTCAGAAGCGGCAGGCATCGAAGCAAATGCGTCGTTGCGGCTCAATTGGATGGCCGTAGGCTGGGAAATATCACATGTCCTCATTGGTCGCCCATGCCTTCGATCAGTTATTAATTGCAGATCCGTCTGCTGTGGTGGCTTCGACCTCATTAGGCCCAGTTACAAGGGCTGATCTGGATTCTGCTGCCCGATTGGTCGCCGAACGGCTTGAGGGCATTGCGACGGGCCGACGCATTGCCCTTTCTGTCCGGGACGGAGTTACGTTTCTGGCGGCTTTCTTAGCGCTAGCAAGGCGTGGAGATACGGCGTTGTTGATGGATGCTGCTGATCCGCAAGCGCCGCGTCTGGATTTAGCAGGCAGGTTTGGCGCCTCGGCGGTGTTGGTGAATGATCCAGAGCTGTCTGTGTTGACTTGTGGAGGAACTGCGGGATCAGGAATGGACCGCGCGATCAAGTTGACTTCCGGATCAACTGGTGAACCAAGTGCGATTGCAGTTGGCGACCGAGAGCTGCTGGCTGACGCCGCGGCGTTGGAGTCAACCATGGGGATTGGTGACGGGGACCGGGTGTTTGCCGCTGTGCCTATGTCGTTCAGTTATGGCGTGGGCAATTTGATGGTGCCGGCCTTAGCGAGGGGGCGACATCTTATTCTACCGGACCCAGGACCACTTGGTTTGGTTCGGGCAATGCGAGTTGGTGAGCCAACCGTTTTGCCTGCTGTGCCGGCACTCTTACGCGCGTTACTACAGGGCTCGTTTTGCTTGCCAGATAGCATGCGATTGGTGATCTCAGCTGGCGCGACTTTGCCGGTGGATGTTGCGGTAGCGTTTCGTCAACGGTTTGGTTTGCCAGTGCATGCATTTTACGGATCGACTGAGAGCGGTGGTATTAGCTACGACACGACTGGTTTGGCAGCAGAACGAGGCTCGGTAGGTCAGCCGGTTGATGGCGTTACAGTCGAGATCCGCGCGGATGGTCATGTGCGGATTCGTTCCGGAGCTGTTGGCCGCGTGCTGGTGGCTAGTGCAAATGCGAATCCGAACAATGGTGTCTTTGTAGCTCCGGATCTGGGTAAGTTCGTCGATGGTGACTTGTTCTTGCTAGGCCGTGCCGGCGTTGTGTTTGATGTCGGTGGTCACAAAGTCGATCCGCGTGAGATCGAACGTCTGATTTGTGAGCTGCCGCAAGTTTCGGATGCATCGGTTTTGCCGTTTCGAGACGAGCATGGCCGTGCGGTGTGCGGAGCCGTTGTTGCCGCCGCAGGAATTGACGCGGATGATGTCCGTACGCATTGTGCAGCAGTGTTGCCTTCTGCCAAGGTGCCTCGGCGTGTGGTTCTTGTTGACAGCCTGCCACGAAATAGTCGTGGCAAAATTCAGCGGGATGCACTGAACGGATTGATGGCAGGCGAATCGGATTTGGAGTCGCAGTAGTGCTGCGGGAATCATGGTTCGATCGCATCGTAATGGCGCCGTTGCGGCGGCCAGTGGCGACGATGTTCGGCGTCCTAATGGTGACCGCCCTATCATGCTTCGCTTGGCCGCATGTCCGGTTTGAGCCAGATGTATCAAGGCTGCTGCCTGCTGAGCACCCGCACGTTCGTATTGCTCAGCTACTTGATGAACGCTCTCGGCCTTCACGCACTCTGTGGCTGCTACTGCATGGTGAAAAGCTGCAAGAGGTCGTTCCACAGATAGCCGAACAGTTGTTGGTCTCGCCTGACATCGTCGAGGTGTTTACGACGCGGCAGCAATTATTTTCCCAATGGTCCGAGCGGTTTGCGCAGGCGCCCCTTTGGTCGCTAGGCGAACAGCAATTGCAGAGCTTGTCGGGTTCGCTTTCTCAGCAGGGGGTTTCAGATGCTGTACGCGAACTCGTCGAAGACTTAACGGATGATCCTGTAGCTGCGCGCGAATTGGCACTTACCGATCCTCTGGGGTTGCGTTGGATTTTGTCTGCTGACGATCGGTTCCAAGAGTTGGGCTTTGCGACTGGTACAGACCTTTTGCTCTTGGCTGGTGGTAAAGGCGCGATTCTGCAGTTGCGCGGTTCAACTGATTCCTTCGACGCGGACTTCTCAACGCGAGTCTGTGATTTTGTAGACAAGCAGATTGCTAACAACGGAGTGACGGCGGAGATGTTTGGTGGTTATGCCGTTGCGCGTGCCGACCAAACACGTTTGCGCGGTGACTTTGAGCGGGCCAGCACGTGGTCCGTCTTACTGATAGCGTTGTATTTGGTCTGGGTGATGCGCGGTTTGCGCTTGCCGCTGATCGTGCAGTTTCCGGCGATGTTGTCGATTGCCTGGGCCATACCGTTCGGTAGCGCCTTGTTTGGTGCATTGCCAACGGTTGCGGTCGCTGCCGTAGCTGTCTTGTGCGGCTTGGGAGTTGACTTTGCGATTCATTATGCGGCGCGCTATCGCAGTGCCCGCCTGACGATGGATCATCTGCAAGCAGTACATTCTGTTCAGCGCAGTACAGTTCCTGAACTGCTGATCGACATGGCTACTACTGCCGTGACCTTTCTGGCGATTGGTGCTGGAAGTGATGGTGGCTTACGCGCCTTTGGCTTGCTGCTAGCTATTGGTTTGGTCGGCTCCGTGCTGTTGACCATCTTTGCGCTTCCCGTGCTGTTGAGGTGGTCTGGAGATCGTCGTGACCCAGAGCGAAGCTTGTTGTCATCGCTTAGCGATCGCTGGTTGCAGCGCGTTGTCAGTCGTCGACTTGCTGTTGGTGCAATCCTTGCTGCAATCGTAGGCGTTGGCTACTTGTCGATGGTTGGTGTTCCGTTGTCAGCAGAGGCGGAGTCTATCCGTCCAGTCGATGATCCGATTGCGGCGGCGCGGGCGTCAATCGAAGAACAAATCGGCTTTTCAACAATACCTGTGTTGGCTCTGTGGCCTTTGGCAGACGACGCTTCGCCTTTGTTGGAGGCGCTCTCCTCATCCGAGGAAGTCGGCGACATAAGATTTTGGAGTGGCTTGGAGTTTGCTGAGACTGCTTCCGGTCGAGGGAGCGTCGCAAAAGCCCGTCAGCGTATTGATGGCTTTGTCGTGCGCGCTAACCAGGAACTGGAAGCCCAAGGTCTTGATTCGGAACCCTTTCAGCCGGTGCTCTCGCATCTTGCGAGTCGTTTGGCGGCGGACCCTATCGAAAGCGCGCCCGTCATTGTTGACTACCTGGGGGGCAAGCACCGCGCTGTAACGGTTTGGCCAGATCAGCGGCTAGGCCTTGAGGAGTTCCAGAATCTCCAGCAGCGCTTGACTGAGCGGGCAGGAGCTCCAGTAGTGCTACACGGTGGTCCTAGTCTGTTGGTTGCGCTCGAAGAGTTGCTTGCTCGTGATTTGTACTATGCCTGTTTGATCGCGGCGATTCTGGCATTTGTCATGGTGACGTTATGGCTGCGATCCATTCGCTATGGGTTGTTGGCGCTCGTACCTAGTGCGATTGGTTTGGTTATCACGTTGGTACTCCTGCAATTGCTGGGCATAGAATTATCGATGATCAGTTTTGTAGCCGTACCATTTGTGCTCGGCATAGGCGTCGACGAGGGGGTGCATCTGGTCGGGCACTTTCGCAACCGTGCTGCTTCGACCGGAGCTACGGGCGTCGGTATTGTGCGCACGAGCATTGGGACTGTGCTAGGGTTCTCGTCATTACTATTGGCTGACAGTCCTGGCTTGCAGTTGCTTGGTGGTATCGTTGCATTTGGCTCCATTGCTTGCATGTTGAGTTGCTTGTTTGTGCTGGCGCCGTTGTTGGCGCACGTAGCACCAGATCCAGCGAATCCATCTTGAGCTTTCCCGTTCGTATTTGTTCGTTACGGAGCCTGTTGCTGGGCTTAGGTTTGCTCAGCCTCAACGGAGCATGTCAGGGGTTTGTGCCAGCCCGGCGAGCGACAATGGAGTTAGTCCGTGCGATGCCGCTGGCCGCGCAGATTCCCAGCGATGACTTTGTTATCGAAGTCGAATCCCCATATCTCTCGGGCGTCTTCGACGTGTTTTGCTCCCACGATCCAGAAGCAATTAGGTTGCAGATGTTTCCGGACGTAGGCGGCAAGGTGCTGGATCTTACGATTCGTCAAAATGCGATCGATGCTTCGATGCCCGGCGACAGTTATCGAGCAGCAGCGCCATTTGATGCCGCTGAACCGCACCTTGCTCTGGTGTTGGCCGTCATTCTGACAGAGTTACAGGCGCCGATTGTCGCTGAGCGTGTCATCGCGGAGCGCTGTGGCGCGGATGGTTTGCTTGAGGTGACTCTGGCGCCGATTCTTCGGGGTGGCCAGGTGATCGCCGAAGTCGGCCAGGCCGGAGAAATCCGCTGCTACCGCTGCCATTTTGGAGGCTTGGAGTTCTCTCTGGCTGCTGACGGCACATTCGTCGGGCGAGGCTTTGCAGGCAGGATTTGTCCTTAGTCCTGGTAATCCAAATATCTGTATACTGTTGGGCGGAATGACTGGGCTAGCCGGATGCCCGCGCGTTTCTTACGGTGTCATGGGCGATTCCGCGTTCGGTGGCTTCCTTTAGGCTAGTTCGGCGGCCGCGTTTTTGTCCTTGTTCAAACTCTGACGCAAGTGGGGCCTGCAAAAAGGCCGAATAGACCTGATGCGGTCCGCCGCTTCCAAACAACATGTTCCGCCGTAAGAATCTAGATCCGAGTGACTTTGCTGACGACGTTGTCGTTGTCGTTGACGAGTCGATCAATCCGTACCTCGTTCTCTTTCATGAGCCGGCTGGGTTTCGCGCCGAAGAGATTCGGGGTTTACGTAATCGTCTCGTCGCGATGAACCCAGATGGTGGGCCAAAGACGCTGGTTGTTACTTCTGCTGTGCGCAGCGAAGGAAAGACGGTCACGGCTCTCAACCTAGCGATGGCCTTGGCCGAGTTGGAACGTCAGCGTGTGGTTTTGATTGATGCAGATTTGCGTCGGCCAAGCTGTGAGCGCTATTTAAATCTCAACGCTGAAGCGGGTCTCACCGACGTGCTCAGTGGAGACGTGCAGCTGGATAAGTTACTGCGCCCTGCCGGATATCGCGACTTGATGCTGCTAGGTGCAGGGTCTCGAGTTGACAATCCTGCGGAGGTCCTCAGCTCTTCGCGCATGGATCAGTTGTTCCGTCGTTTGAAAGAGGACTTTCAATACGTCGTGATCGATTCTCCGCCAGCTTTGACATCCACTGATGCTGGAGTTCTGTCTTCTTCTGCCGACGGAACCTTGATGGTCGTGCGTCTGGAGCACTCGTTAAAGAAACAGTCCAGGGATGCGGTGCGCACTTTGAATGACATGGGCGGCAACGTCATGGGAACGTTCGTTACCGAGGTCCGCGGCAAAGATCCAGACAGCGACAAGCGGCTAGCCTACGACTCATCTATCGAGGAAGAGTAGTCGATTGGCTGACTTCAAAGACACTCTGAAGAAAGCCGTCCGTCAGATGGCCTTCCGAACTTCAGTCGACAAGCTGAAGAAGAAGGGCGTTAGTAGCGTCAACGTGCTCGGAATCGATCGGATCATTTCGCTGATCGAGGCTGCAGTGCATCGCAGTTTGAAGTCACGGCTTGTGGGCATTGAGCGTGATGCTGTCGCGAAATCTACGAAAACTGAGTTCCTTCGGTTGTTGCGCAGCAATAACGACCTGAAGCGTGCCAAGTCGAAGGTCGAGCAGGAGCGTGAGCGCGCTGAAGAAGAAATTGATCAGATGCGTCGCGAGTTGGGCGACAAACGTAGCCAGCTTGAAGTGAAGCTTGACGAAGATGCGGTCGAAATGGCGACCCGTTATGACGGCAAGAATACAGAGATCGTGAACAAGGTCGCTGCTGTCGTTACGTCGCTGGTCGAATCCGGTGATGATGTGGAAGTTGATGGTGATGAGAGAGTCGCTGTTCAGGGGCGATTGATGGAGCTCGTGATGGACGTTGTGTCTGGTGAGCGTCGACAAGCGGAGACTGCTCGTAAGGCTTTGCACGATCGCGAGATTCAAACGCTACAACGTCGGATCACCAAGCTTGGCAACACGTTGAATGAAACCGAGACTAGGCTGACCAAGATCACAGCGATTAAGTCGGTCGATACAGGCATCTCATCTATCTACAGAGAGGTTCAGGGCGTAGATAAGTGCGAAGACCATTCTGACAAGAAGAAAGAATTGATGGCCAACCTCTTCAAGGCGAATCTCATGCTACAAAAACGCGGGAAGGGAGCTTGAGGTCGGTTGGCTTTGCCGCATACCTTGGCATAGCTAAGTGATGGAAATGATCGAGGGTTAATGACGATGACTGAAAACAACGAGAAGGGTGGCGACGACTCCGTTCCTGCAAAGGACCACGGAGTGCTCTACATCGGTATGGACCTTGGTACCTCGCGAACGTCAGTCTCTGCTTCTAATGGAGTAAGGGAAACGGTGCATTCGGTTGTTGGCTACCCAAAGGACAGCGTCAGTCGCAAGTTGCTGCAGAAAGACGTTCTGTTCGGCAAGGATGCGATCGAAAAGCGGTTGTCCCTGAAGACCTACAAGCCGCTCGAAAAGGGAGTGATCAAAGCCGGTGAAGATGCTGGAGTTGAAGAAGCCGCCAGCCTTAAGGCTGCCTGTGACTTGATCGGCGAGGCCATTCGCCTGGCTAAGCCACGCGCTGACGAACTTGTCTACTGCGTTATTGGAGCGCCTGCTGAGGCGACGCTAAACAACCGCGAGGCCATCATTGAGGCTGCCCGTGAGCATGTTGATTCTGTCATGCTGTGCAGCGAGCCATTTGCGGTTGCCTATGGGCTCGATTGGCTCGAGGATGTCTTGGTCATCGACATTGGGGCTGGGACTACAGACCTTTGTCGGATGCATGGCACGATGCCAGAAGAGACTGACCAAGTGATGTTCGACATTGCTGGTGATGCAGTTGACGCCGCGCTTACTGAGCAGATCAACGCCACTTGTCCTGGCGCGCAGCACACTGTGCAGATGATCAAGGACATCAAGGAGCGCCACGGCTTCATTGGCGAAGCCACTGAGCGCATCGTGGTTGATCTGCCCGTAGACGGCAAGCCAACCCCGTTTGACATAACGGATCAGTTACGCACAGCTTGCTCGATCTTGATCGATCCGATTCTTGAGGGGGTTCAAAAGCTGGTGGCGACGTTTGACCCTGAGTTCCAAAACAAGTTGAAGGATCGGGTCTTGCTTGCCGGTGGTGGTTCGATGGTTAAGGGTCTTGACCGCGCTGTTGAGCACGCGATGGTCGAGCGCTTGGGTAGCGGTAAGGTCATTCGCATCGAAGAGCCTATCTATGGCGGCAGCAACGGGGCTTTGAAGATCGCTCACGACATGCCCGAAGATTTCTGGAAGCAGCTTAAGTAGCAGATTCTTAGGCTGCAGCTTGGGGACCGGCGTTGCCTGCGTCGACGCTCCCGGCAATCGGCACCATCGCCGTTGCGCCTTGCGACTGCAGGTTGCAGCAACCTTGGCGATGCGTTCACTAGGTGTTCGCTTGCTCGGGTTTGCCGTGCGACTCCAGTTGTCCTGCCGGATAGCGCGAACTTGTCGGGTCGCACTTTCGCTCAGTTCGTCGTGCCCGGATATTGGCCGGACGCGGAGGCGCTGCTTTAGATGTCGTAGTCGGTTTCTAGGATCTTGCGGAGCTCGATGAAGTCTCGGATCTCGTAGTCAGCTTCAGTTCGGCCATCGATATGGGCATAGCGGCCACTTCGGCGGATGCGTGCGGTCATCCAGCCATCATCATTGGTCGGATCGATGTCGTGGGTTGGATTGTCGCCGACGTAGAGGCAGCGCTCTGGTTGGAAGCCCAGCGTCTCAAGCACGCGACGGTAGAGCCTTGGGTTGGGCTTGCTGAAGCCGACCTGGTCCGTAAAGAAGACGGCCGAAGCTGTGATGAACTCAAGCACGTCGAGGCGGACAAGTTTCTCAGCCTGTTTGATGGTGATGCCGGCGGAGATGACGCCGCGGGTCAGGGTCTTATTCGATAGCCACTGCAGAGTGCTGTAGACGTCATCGTAGACCTTGAGATCACTTTCTTTTGTGCCGTGGTAGCCGACGACCCCGGCAGCGACAATCACCGCACGGTTGTTGCCAGCATGGGAGTCTGGGCCAAGTCGATCTAAGACCTTGTCAAAGTGGCCGCTGAAGTTGCTTGAGAACTCTGCGATGACGTCTTCGAGCTCTTGCATCGCATCTTTGCGATTGGCTCGGAGGCCGGCTCGTATCATCGCATCGACAGCATTACGACGTGCCTTGTCGGCGAATACAGTCGTTGAGAACAGGGTGTCGTCGATGTCGAAGAAGATTGCGTCGAGTGGCTTACTCATGGTGGTGGGCGTTGCGAGCGACTAGATGCTGAAAGGCTGCGGGGATTGATTCTAGGCCGTCGCCAATTCTCTGTCGGCAGGAAATGAGGCATTTGGATGCGTATTCAAGCCTGGCACCCTGTTGGTGGTGGCTTATCGGTCGGCTCGGCCGCGCAGTAGCTGTCCAAAACCGAAACGAGCCGCAAAAGCGGCTCGTCTCCTAGGCCTTTTGGGCCCACTTTCTGATCGTGCGGTGCGATTACCGCTCGTTCTCAGGAACGACATCCGTGATCTGTGCGCGAACCATAACCATCAGGCTGCGGTTCTCGTCGGCCGAGCCTTCCTGCTTAAAGAGGAAAGAGATCAGCGGCAGACGCGACAGAAGGGGGATTTCTGCTCGGCGTTCACGCGTAAGAACTTGGCGCAAGCCGCCTAGCAACACGGAGCCACCATCAGGCACGCGAACCGTGGTCGAAAAGTTCGTCACGGTTAGCACTGGCAGCTGGACGGTGACCGGAAGGGTCGAGCCAGCGAGTGACGTGGTGAAGGTGGGGATCGGGCGCTGCAGTTCGGCAACCGTTGGGTTCAGGTTCAGAACGATGTATTTGCGGTCGTTCATGATGACCGGCTGCACATCGAGCACGATGCCGTCCTGGATGACGTCCACCTTCGGGTCAGCAATGAATGCTGCCTGGGCGACTTCGACGTCGAAGTCACGGACGTATGCCGTCTGGTTGATGACTGCCACGTGGCCGCGGCCACGGTTGACAACCGAAAGGATCTGGCTGTTGACGACCTCGCCATCCTGACGCTTTTCAACGGCGCGCAGGATCAGGTTGAGTTGGGTGTCGTCGATCAGCGTCCAGCCAGCGGTAAGTCCACCAGTAGGGCTCAATACCTTGCCGAGATCGTTGAGGAAGTAGTTCTCCGTGCGGGCTCGGATGTCGCCATCACCACCGTCGTTGAAGAACGCGCCAGCGAGCGGGTTCGCCGCGGGGTCGCCGGTGCCGCCATTGTCTTGGCCGCGTGAGGCATTGTTGACGAGGCCATTGGTCACGTCGTCAAGGGAAACGGTGCTGCCCTTGTTGCCGGAGCCACCGAGGCCTCGAATGTCGATGCCGACCTCTTGCAGGAAGTTGCGCGAGATCGTCAGGAACTTCGAGTCGATCGTCACGATTGGCGTTTGGAAACGCCGCATGTCGTTGAGGACCTTTATCAGTTTCTGGTGCATCTCTGGGCTGGCCGTCACTGACAGCAGGCCTGAGTCTTCTTGGTTGATCTCGACACCGTCAGTTGTCCAGTATTCCGGATCCGTTGCTTCTTGAAGCGTGGTTACCAGATCTGCGAGCTCGATGCCGGCGATTGGGTCATCGCCTTCACCGCCAGTCCGTGGGGTGTCGTCAAAGTCTTCGGTCGGGATGTCCCGAATCATCGGCGGCAGGAACTGCGTCTGCTTGAAGATCAGGTCTTTGACCGTGTAGACGTCGCGAACCAGGGTGCCAGCTGCTTGTGATTTGTCGCCAATGACAACCACGCTGTCCTTGACCGTCCAGGCCAAGTTCGTGCTGCGGCTGATCATGTGGTTCAGGAAATCCTTGAGGGTCATCGAAGCAGCAAGCTCGATCACGACCGTCAGGTCTTCATCTGAGATGACTTCACGGGCTTCTGGCGTCGTGATGATCTGGACACCCGTCAGCAAGCTGAGGTTCTTGATGACGTCGAGGTAGGCTCCCGTTTCTTCGGTGTAGGTCAAGCGACCAACGCCAACGGTGTTGACTTGCTGAGTCAGGGCAGCGTCTTGAGGGCTGAGAAGCTCAGGGCCGACGTTGCTCGTTTGGCGCTTGTTGGCCTTGGCCCAGACTTCTTGGTCCATGACCAGGGTTTCCGTCTGTGGCGTCTTCAGCTCTTCGTGGGCCTCAAGGACCTTGCGAATCTCAAGGGCCTTGGCGCGCCAGTAGTCATTGTTCGACGTGTCTCGTGCAGCCTTGGTGGCGGCGTTGAGCATGTCGTATGCCAGCTGGTTCGACGGATCGAGGTCCAACGCACGCTGTGCGCTGTCCTGCGACCGCTCGAATTGGCGGGAATCGAACGCTACCTGTGAGCGCTTGATCAAGCCGTCAACCTTGGCCCGCTTCTGGGCTTGGTTGCGCTCGTATTCGCGCCGCAGCTGGTCTGCCAGTTGCGCGTTTTGCGATGCTTGGCTCTCACGCTGCTGGGCGTCGTAAAGGCGCTCAGCTTCGTCTCTGGCGGTCTGGACCTGGCCTGGAAGGCCCTGCCAGTCGAGATCATTCTTGATCTCAATGCCGAGCCCGGCGCGGCGCAATTCTTCAATTGCACCTGCATAGTCCTTGTCGGCCATGCGTTGCTGCGCCGTTTGCAGCTGGTGCTGCACTGTGGCGCGGGCACGCTGCTCGGAGATCTGTTGTAGGCGCATGACTTCATCATTGAAGTCAGCTTGCACGCCAACAGGCTCGCCAAGTTCGGCTTGGACAGCGGACAGTTGGGCGCGAACGGATTCGTTTCGCGGCGCCAAGCCCTTTGCCTTGAGCAGTTCGAGTTTTGCTGCTTGCAGTTCGCCATTGGTGCGAAGCTTGCGAGCATTCTCGAGCCAGTGCTCGACCAGGGCTTTGCTGCGTTGATCTGCAACACTGCCCTGACCCCCTTGCGGGTCTTGGTTAGTAGAGGAGCCACCCGCCATTAGCGAACCACTAATAGGCGAAGCTTCGCCACTAGTGGTTGCGTCCTGCGAACCCTCGGGGGAGGGATCGTTAGGGGTGGAGCATGACGTGCCGATTAGGGCAATTGTCAGCGAGGCAGCGAGAAGGCGCGGATGTTCGAGTGCCATCGTTTCACGCTCGGTGCGTAAGCGAAATGCGTTTGAATCCTAAGTGAGTAGGACTCATTGCGGTGTCGGCGACAAGCGATCGGTGGACATACACGATGTGGAGGCATCGCCGCATGTGGAGGGGACATTTCACATGCGACCGTTCGAGAGGGACTTGCGTCGACTATACGGACAATTGCGACTGGCAAACCGGGGGAGAACCTGCCGCAACCGACGACAAGGTAGCTGGCTAAGCGGGGTCGTGCCAGCGGTTTTTCGGGTTGTGACCGTGCCAGATCGATTCGTTTTGTCCGGAGTTTCGGGTTCTGGTCGATTTCCTCCGATTTGAGCCATTGTAGAAGGTTGCTGGGCGCCCGTTTTGATGCCGCGTGGAGCGGATTTGTCGGCCGATATCGATATTCGCTCCCGCGTGGATCAGGTGGGATCTCTTTTCGTGGGGGTGGGGGAAGGCTGGCGCAGATCGCGCCGAAGGCAGAGCAGGCCTGGCGCTAGGGCTTTGGTTTGCCATATAGCAAAACCAAAACAGGCCCGCTCCAGAAGGAGCGGGCCTGTTTTGATTGGGCTGGGTTGCCGGTGCGAAATCGGAAGTTGCAGGCCAGCAATCTCTGGGTGGCCTTGGACTACTTGGATGCGCGCCGGCGCCGCGGCTACTTCTTGGCTTCGCCGAGGCCGCCACCGAAGTTGACTTCCTCGAAGCCAGCGGCATTGGCGGCGTCGTTGGTCTTGGCAACATCCTCGTAGTAGGTGCCCGGGTAGGCTTCGATAACACAAGACATCAACTTGCGGCCGCCGGTCTTCTTGTCCGGGATCATGCTGATTGGATCTTGTGCGATCCGGTCGAGCTCAGCCTTGACGGCTGCGATCGAGTTAAGCGGCGTGGGCCCTACTTCCCAGCGAACACGGTGTCCTTTGAGGATGAAGCGGTAGGGGCGGTCGGTGTCGGGATTAAGGACTCCTACGCCGCCTTGCTTCCACTCGGGAACTCCCTTGCTGTCGACGTGGATCTTGATCGATAGCTGCTCTTCAGGATCAACAACCGTGTTCTGGCTACCTTTGTCGGTCGGCAAGAACGCGTCGAGCTTCGACTCGAGAACCTTAAACTCGATACAGATAAAGAAGATGATCATCAAAAACACGACGTCGATCATCGGCGTCATGTCTGCTTTGGCTTCTTCTTGTGCGTCGTCTAGTGCGGTCATTTGATCCTCGCGTTCTTTACGCCGGTTTCCTTGTCTTGATCAGACAGCGCTAGCTGCACCTTCCAAAACGCGATCTGTGGTTGGCTGCACTGCTTCATGACTTCGCCGACAAAGTGCCATTCGGTCCACTTGTCCGCACGAATCAGAATCGGATCGTCGATGACCTTGGCAGCCAAGTCATCCTTCTGCACTAGGTGCAGGGTGCCTTCGTTTAGGCCCTTGGTCCTGATGTCGAGCAACAGCTCGGCAATCTTCTTGTAGTTCTTGCCGTCCTTGGTCGGGTCAAAGTAGACGTCGCCGCCATAAACCACCGTGCCGTTTTGCAGGATGTTAATGATTGGGCGGCTTTCAGGAGGGGACTCGTCTGGCTCCATGAACTCTGCCCGGGGCAGGATCAGGTCTTCGAGGTTCTTTTGGCTCAAGTCGATGACCAGCACGAAGAAGATCATCAGCAAGAAGACACAATCGATCATGGGCGTCATGTCCATCTCGATGTTCTCCTGCACCATTTTTTGAACGTTCACTTGGCAATTTCTCCGGTTGCGTGCCGTGTTGCGGCGGCACTGGCGGGATGGGTTATAGGCTGTGAAGAACGAGAAGACTCACGTTCTAGATCAGTCCAATTTGGTCCAAAGGACCAAATTGAGCTAAGCCCCCAACGGAACACCTAGTTGGCGCGGAAGCGTTCGAAGAGGTCTTCGGTGATCGCGTTGATCTCCGTCGACGTCCGGATGACGCGGTTACGCAGGGTAAAGAAGGCAATGCCCACTGGGATGGCGACCGACAGGCCGAGCATCGTCGTGATCAGTGCCATCTTAATACCGCCTGCAAGCTTCGCCGGGGAGACATTGCCACCAGACGATGCAATCTTGCCGAAGGTAACGAACATTCCCGTCACCGTTCCGAACAGGCCCATCATTGGGGCGATTGCGGAGATCAGCGACAACCAGCCGATCTTCTGGAATAGCTTGACCGACTCTTCGGTCTGCATTTCGCGGATCGATGTCTGCATCGTCTCGAAGGAGTGACCGAGCTTGGAGAGACCCGCGCCGACAACATTGGTCAGGTAGTTCTTCTCTTGCTCGCAGAGCTCAACGGCGTCTTGGAAGTTCTCGCCGTCAAACAGCGCTTCCAATTCGTCGAGGAGATCTGGTGGCGCGAGCTTCTCGCGCTTGATCGTCATGAAGTTTTCGATGATCAGCGCCACGGCGACTACCGACATCAACATGATGAGGTAGCCAATGGGGCCAGCCTTGTCGTAGTCGAAGACTTCTGCAAGGAAGCTTGGCTGTGCTGTTTCCCCTTCGTCTTGGGCGAAGAGAGAGGTTGCAAAGAACAGCGGTGCGGAGACAGCTAGGACGCGAACGAACGGCACGTGCTTGAAGATCATGGGTGCTGCAACCCTGGGTTACAGGGCGGGGAGAGGGTTCGGTTTCGAGTGAGTTCGAAAAAGAGGGGTCGAGGAGTGTGCGCGACAGCGCCACATCTGGAAAGGCCCCGTCGAAAACATTCTTCCCTAGAATGGAGAAGAATGCTCGTTTAGCTGTCAGCTAAGTGGGGTCTGGCGGACAAATCTAACTATGGTTCGGGCTTACTTAGTAACCTCGGCTTTGGCCAAACTGGCCCAGCGAGTGGATGGGTAAGAGGTAAAGCAGATCGTAAAGTATTGCTGAGCCCGCTGCTTAAAACGATCCCCCTCTTTTTGAGGGCCTAGTAGCAGTAAGCACTTGCCAAGGTAGTAGTTAGACTTGGCGCTGGCTTCGCTGTTGCTGGCGTCGAGCACGCTCGCCTTGGCGAGTGCTAATTGTGCCCGGCGTAAGTCATTGGGATTCTTGCTGGCAGCTGCTGACTGGAAGATCGCTTCCCCTTCGCCTGCGTGGCCGGCGGCTTTTAGGGCTGGCTCAGAAGCATTGGCTAGTTGGCGGAAAAACTGCTCGGCCTTCTTAAAGTCCTTGTCGATTAGGTAGGTCTCGCCTTCCCCAACGCGCGACAACGTGGCGATGGCCTGAAGTTCCGTCTTGTCAGCGGTGCTAGCTCCAGCAATGGCATCGCTGGCAGCGTTGCCGGCCGATTTGAACTGTGAGCGGGCCTGGCTGCCCTTGCCGTCAGCGATCAATGTCAGTGCCAGCTCGTATTTCGCGCGAGCTGACCAAACACCTCCATAGCCTTCGGTGATCGCACGCTCTTCAAGATCCTTCAGCGTGATGGTCGCAGTTCCTGCGGTGCCGGCAAGGCGTTCAGCGCGACCAGCGAGCAACATCGCTTCGGGAGTCCGCCAGTGGTTTGCATTGGCGCTGAGCCAGCTTTTGGCGTGCTCCGCGGCGGTTGCAGCTGCGGACTTGTCGTTGCCTATGGCTGCTACAGCTGACTTGACTTTGTAGAACTCGGCGTCGGCCTTGACCAGTGGGCGGTCGCTGGTGACGGCACCGAAAAGCTGGGCAGCGGCTTGGAAGTCGCCTCGAACCATTGCAGCTTGCCCAGAGAGAAACTCTTCTGGGGTGTCGCTCCATTCGATGCCAACAATGTTGTGGGCAGCGAGTTCATAAGGATCATTGCCGCGTTTGCCACGGACACCACTGAGTAAGAACTCAGTGATCTCAAGGCCGCGAATGCGGGAGCCGTCCTTTTTGAGGACGACATCGTTGATCTTTTGGGCGTGGGCAGCCGACAGCAAGAGTGCCATCGGCAACAACAGAGTGAAGATGCGCATCAGAGTCGAATCGTGTTTGTGTTGGGTGCGAGGGCGGAGTTAGCGGTTGGTGCGGAAGTAGCGATTAAGCTCCTTACCGCGTGCGCCGTATTGGTCCAGGGTGGCGAAGTCGTTGGTGCTGCTGGCCTTTCTGTAGAAGGTGGCGGCGGTATCGCTGTACTTCGAGTCCTTGGCGCCAGCTTGCTTGGCAAACCAGTAGCACTCCCAGGTGAACTCATACCATTCGAGGCTGAACTTCTTCACTTCTGGGCGAGTCGCCCAGATGCGATAGGCGTCATCTCGATTGCCGTAGTACTTCATGTAGGCCTCAACCGGTCGGTCGAGACCAGCGATGCGGACCGGCTGGCCAGTGCTGGAAAACTCAAACCAGCCGCCCAGAGCGCGTGCAATCTGACGCTTAAGGTCCCACTGAGTGGGGTTCGCCTTCTCAGCTGCAATGAGCATGTCGTAGGCTTCTTGGAAGCGACGCTGCTGCAGCAAAGCCTCACCAACCATTGGCCGGACAAGTTGGTCAACCACGCGCTTGTCGCTCGCCTTGGTGACCGCGCCGTAAAGTGACAGGGTCTTCTTGGCTACGTCGTCGACGCGCTTCCAGTCCTTGAGTGCTGCCCAGCTAGTCATCGTGGCAACCATGATGGCTAGCTGTGGTTCCGGCGAACTTTCGATGTAGTCGGTGCCCAGTGCGGTGAGCTTGCGATTGGCATCGGTTACCTCGGCTCGCGCCTTGGTGATTTCCGTGCTCGGCTTGTCGGAGCTAATGGCTTCGTCAAGCTCAGCTTCTTGGCTCTTCACAAGACGCTGATACTCCTGGAAGATTTCGCTCGCGAGGCGCGAGGCACGCGTTTGGTCTTTCGCTTTGAGTTGGCCGTATGCTTGCTCGGCTTTTGCTAGCGCACCTGCATCAACGTGGAGGCGGCCTAGGTAAGCAAGCACCTGCGGCACATAGTCTGGGCCATCAGCAGCATAGTTGGTTAGGAACGACTGGATGCTCTTGATGGCAGCGTCGAAGTTTTTTAGTTCGCGCTTGAGCTGGAATTGCTCCGAACCGCGAGCTTCGAAATATGCCATCTGCACATCGTTGTAGGCTGCCGCTGCCAGGGCTGCCTTGCGGACTGCTAGCCGGCCTGCATCGCGCTGGCCAATCATCGTGTCACCGGTGTATTTGCGATACTCGGCGATTGTCTTGCGCGAGGCCTCAAAGTTGCCCATAGCCATTTGGGCTCGTCCTAAACGGACGCGTGCTTGCTCGTAGTAGACGTAGTCTTTGGTGACCTGCTCAAGTTGGGCAATGGCCTCTGCGAACTTTTTAGCGTTGAACAGCGAGTTGCCAGTCTTGGTGTAGAGCTTATTGGCACCGCCGGTGCTAACCGTGGCAGCAAGCGCGAGGTGCTCTTCCCAGAAGGTCTTGAAGAATGGATCTGACTTGGTCTGCCGCTTGTGGGAGGACACGCTGCGATCGAGCGTGTCTGCCATGTCACTGCTCATCTCGGCCTGCGGGTTGACCTCTGTCGCATTGTCGCTGCCCTTGACGCCGAATTGTCGGATGCCGTTGCCGAGCGCGATGATCGCCTCAAGATGGCGGTTGGTGCGACGGTAAGCATTGCCGAGCATGCTGTGTGCATCGAGCGCCAAGTCTTTTTTCTCCGCTGGCGTCATTGCAGCGATCGCCGCGCGCATACCTTGGATCGCAGCCTCATATCGCTTGTTTTGTAAGTCGCCCTTGCCGATCTCGAGCAGCAGCGCCCCTGAGACTAGTCCCTTTTGCACTGCCAGGATGTCGCTCAATACAGCTTTCGCCCTGACGCCGATGTAGTCAGCAGGATGCTTGTCATTGATGCGCTTGGTCATCGCCAGCGCTTCTTGGACCTTGGCTGGGTCGCCGGACTCTGCTTTGTAGCGGCTCTCTGCGAGCAGCATCATGTGCCCGAAGGTGGGGCTGACGATGTCGAAGACTTCGAGGCCTTCCTCGCCAAACTTTTTGATGTTGGCGCGGAAGTCGGCGAACAGTTGCTCGGTCCCGTCGGCACCTTCGCGCGCCATGGTCTCACCGGCACGCACGTAGACTTCCTGCATCATTGCAAACAGGAACCCTTGCATGTCACTGCTGAGATCGATGTTGCCTTCAAAGGCTTCGTTCAGGGCAAGAGTGATCTGATCGATGGTGTCGGTGTACCAGGTGACGGCTTCGTCCATCTCGCCTTTGACCTCGTAGCACTGCGCGATCTCGAAAAGGCCGCGCAGGCCGAGTGCTGACTCTTCGCCATAGTCGAGCACGAACTCTTCGAGGTCTTCAATGGCACGGTCGACGAGAATGTCGCGGTTCTCTTTGTCAGCCTTGGCTTGCTCGCGAGTGAGCACGGCACCCTTCATCCACATCAACCCGTGCTCGATGTCTTTTTGAACATCTTCGCGCTGTGAGGAGAGGGCTTGCTTCACGGCGGCGCAAGCTTCCTTGCCACCCTTGAGCACATCGATGGTTTCTTCCGCTAGCTTCGGGACTGACTCCGGTGCTTGGTCACGAGCGATGTCGAGTTCTTCGACTAGGAATTGGCCAAAGTCTTGTGATGCGCTTGCTAGCGTTGACTGAGCCTGCAGCTTTACGTCTGCGTCGGTCGAGCGATCGATTAGCTCTCTCGACTTTTCTACAGCCTCTTTGAAGAGGTTGCGTTGTTGCGCGCGGTTGTTGCGTGATCGTGCCCCGTAATACGCGACTTCGACGGAAAGTTGCGCAATGCGGTCTTGGTCGCCGGCACCGCGGTAGGTCGACGCTAGTCGGTCGGCCTCCGACTTGGCGAGTTCGATGAACTTCAATTCCTTAGCAAGGGCGCGGACGAAGTCGATTTCTCGAACCAGATCCTGAGCAAACAGTGCCGGGGACAACGAACTAATGGCAAGCGCAATGGCTGCACACTTGGCGCCTGTAAGGCGCGCGGGAAGGCTGATCACAGACAGACTCCGATGGATGAACCGCAGGAAATGCAGAACAGATTTTGGTGGTGGACAGTGGTCCAGCTGCAGCTTCTCAATGAGAGGACAGCAAGACCGAAGTCGCGATCGGTGTGCAAATCAGGGGTAACCCACACACCACTCGAGGGGTCGAACGTAAAAGTATAGCAACGGGTTCATGTGATCCAAGGTGCGGCTTGGCTGCACAGGAAATCCATCATCGTAAGTCTTGCGAGATCGGTGCGTCCTGGAGGCGGGAATTATGCGCAGGACCGCTTCTCGTCGTAGTTTGCGCTGTGCTAGCTGCTGCCAGCCACAGGCCCAGTGGGGGAGGGGGGGGGGGCGGAACTTTCGCTAGGAAGATCCGGACCTCTCAGCAAAACCGAAAGTGGCCGGCTAAGAAGCCGGCCCCGTTCGTGCGATTTCGATTGTCGGCATCTTGCTTGATGCCGTCTTGCGAAATATCTCGGTCGCGTCTAGCGCATCGAGAACATGTCGTCGATGGGGAGCGTCTTCGGATCAGGCTCCAGCTCTTCCATGAGGACGATCTTGCTGCGGATGAGGATGATCATCTTGCGGTTCTGAACTGAAGTGCCGTTGCGACTGAACAGCCAGCTTAGACCCGGCAGGCTGCCGAGAAGCGGGACCGTCGAGCGCAAGTTTTGACGCTCTACTAGGCGCATGCCGCCCAGCATCATCGTGCCACCATCTGGCATCGTGACCGTCGTGCGGACTCGTTGCAGGGTGACTTCTGGCAGCTGGATCGAGATTGGCTGGCCAACCCCGAGAGTCGTCGTGAAGGTTGGGATTGGCAACTGCAGCGTCATGACGGTGGGGCGGAGCTCCATCGTGATGAATCGCAGGTCGCTATCCACAACCGGGCGGACGTCTAGGGCAACACCGTCATGGACGGTGCCGATGACTGGGTTGGCGACAGCAGCAGCCTGCGCGATTTCGACTTCGAAGTCGCGGATGTAGCTGATGTTGCGCAGGAAGTGCATCGACGAGCGCGTGTTGTTGTAGACCAACAAGCGTGGCGCTTCGATTTGCTCCGAGCGTTCTTGCTTGCTCACGGCGCGAAGCACAACTTCGACTTCGGTGTCGTCGAGGAAGGCGTATTGCAACGAGAAGCCACCAGCATTGGTGAGGCCATTGTTGCGACCGCCCAACGTCGAGTTGAAGAGGTTCTCAACGCGAGCCATCGCGTCACCATCTTCACCGTCGTTGAAGAAGATGCCTGGCTCAGTGCCAGTGCCAACGGTGCCAGGAACGGCAGCGTTTTGCTGTTGGCGAGGGCCGAAGTCATCAAAGCCAGCGTTGGAGCTGTCCTCAAGTCCACGACCGGCGAGCCCTTGGGCGCTTTGGTTGCCCAAACCGCGAAGGTCGATGCCGACGTCTTCGAGGAAGCTGTCCTCAACGCTCAGGAAGCGTGATTCGATATCGATCTGGATGCCGACATGGCGACGCAGTTGGTTGATTAGGTCACCAACTTGTTCGATCGTTTCGCTGTCAGCGCGAACGTAGAGGATGCCTCCCTGGTAGGTCATCGTGAACGGCGCGCCATCCCACTTATCCGGTGAGATAGAGGACGTGATGAGTTCCTGCAGGCGGCCATCGTCAACGACGGACGGCATCGGGTCTTCGTCTACTTCCGGGAACAACGGGTAGTCATCACCGGGCACCTTCAGGCGCAGGTCTGGACCTGGCTTACTCGGGACTCCGGAGACCAATTCCGTGACGTTGAATGGACGTAGGTCAAGTTTGCCAATCGCGTTCTCTGGGGTTACCAGCTGAACTAGGCCGTCCTGGATCTTGTAGGCAACACCCGTTTGCGACTGGATGGCCTTGAGTGCTTGTGCAACCGAGCGGCGTGACAAGCGGAACTCGTTGAGCGTCGTCGTTTCGGCGTCGAGATCCTTGACGTCTTGCGAGACGAAGAACGTCGCGTTGGTGACTTGCGCGTAGTAGTTCGCCCAGTCTTGGACCGTGGCGCTAGCAAAGTTGTGCTCAAGGACTGTGTCTTCGAGCAGTTGGATGATCGCCTGGTTCGCAGGCGTCTCTAGCTCCGAGGCCTGTGAGTAGGTTGCAGGCTTGCGCTTGCTGACCATGGCCCAGCGTGCTGGATCGAAGACAACCGTCTCAGTTTGCGGCACGGTGCTGTGCTGCAGTTCCTGGAACGTCTTGTTCCACTCGGTGCGCCAGCGCTCCCGATTGTTGTCCATCGTGGCATTGTGACGGGCGCGATCTGCGAGGTCACGAAGGCCAGTGGCTGTCGGGTTGATTGGGTCAAGTCGCAAGGCTTGGTCGACTAGGTTGACCGAGTCGGCAAACTCGCCGTTTTGGAACTTGACGTTCGCAGCCTCGAGCAGGCGTTCGACGCTCAGCTCGCGGGCGATGTCGCGGTCACGAGCAATACGTGCCAGCTCCGCTTCACTGCGATTCTTGGTGTTTTCGAGCTGGCTGATCTCCGCGGCGCGCTTGGCATCGCGAGCTTGCGCGAGCATCAGTCGTGCTTCGTTGCGCAGCGGGTCATTCGGCTGCACGAAGGTCGAGAAGTCCAATGCGGTCTTGGCGCGCTCGAAGCGATCAATGGCACGGCCATATTCGCCGAGATCCATCTCGGCGCGACCGAGGGCAAGGTCGTTGTTGACCAGGGCGCGCTCGCGCTCTTGGGCGACACGCGTCGTGACCAGTAGATTGCCAAACGACTCGCTGGAAGGATTGGATTCTTCCCCGAGGATTTGGCGACAGCGGCGAAGGATCTCGCGCGCTTCGTCGTTATTCGTGTCGAGCTCGAGGGCGTAAGCCGCCTCGTTTCGAGCATCTTCGAATAATCTCAGGGCAAGAGATTGACGAGCGTTCTCCAACGCTTTCTTGAGGATGCTTGCACGTCCTTTCGGAGCTTGTCCTTGCGGATCTTGTGCTTGCGGGTCTTGAATAGCGTTGGTGACGTCTTCGAGCTTCGGTTCCGTCAGCGAAGTGCCGTCGGAAGATCCGGCTTGCACGTCGACGAAGTCCGATGAAGTACCCGAGCAACTTGCTAGGGCCAACAGGGACGACGCGGCGAGCAAAGAGGATGCACAGAAGCCGCGCAAGCGCAGGGTCTGAACCTTGATCATGCTGAATGCCTGCAAAGGTGGCGAACGATAGGAGAGGGGGCTGGGCAATGGCGCTGGCAGAGATGTATCACTCGCTAACAACTGTAGTAAGAGATGCAAACCAACGACAAAAAGAGCTCTCAGTCCGGGGTGGCGAGGAATCCATTTGTGACTCCAACCTGCATGCCACAGGTTGGGGATGTCGCAACATGAACGCCCGGTTTCTCCGGGTGAGCCCTGACCTCCTCGGGACGCAAAGAGGACATGGGATGCGCGACCCTATCGATGTTGGACTGGGTGGTCAAGGTTGCAACAAAGCCTTCGCGATGACTTTGAGGAAAGGAATGGGTTCGGCAGGGTCATGCCTTCTTGGCTGGCACTTCTGGCCGACCGAGTAACTTATTGATCCTTTTGATGTCTTCCCAGGTCTCGCCTTTACGTGATGGCTCACGCAAAAGGTAGGCAGGGTGCCATGTGACGATCACCGGAATACCGCTGTACTCGTGCTCTCGACCGCGCAATTGGGCAATTGACTCGGTTGACGAAAGCAGCTGCTGGGCAGCGGTCCGGCCTAGGCAAACCAAGACTTTAGGGCGGATGAGCTCGACCTGTCTCTGCAGGTGGGGTAGGCACGACGCCACCTCGTCAGCCTCTGGGGCGCGGTTTCCAGGTGGGTGACATTTGTTGGTGTTCGCAATGTAGACCTCGTTTCGCTGTAAGCCCATTGCTGCCTCGAGGATACGGTCTAGTAGTTGGCCTGCTGGACCAACGAAGGGTCGGCCCGACTGGTCTTCTTTGGGTCCTGGAGCTTCGCCAATAAAAAGTACGTCCGCTGTCGGGCTGCCTTCGCCAAAAACCGTATTCAGGCGGTTCTGGTGCAGCCGACACTGGGTGCAGTCGCTGACCTGCGACCTCAGCTTTCTGAGTTCCGTAACTGTATTTGATTCATCGCCTTGTAACGTTTCTGGCAGCGCTTCTTGGGGCGCGTTGGGCCGACGAGTAGCCTCCAGCCGAGCTGCCGGTTCGGTGCTTTCAGGGTGACGCTCGCCGCCGGGCTCTTGCTCTTGGATTTCTGGCGCAAGATTTTTTCTGGAGGCAGTTTGCGTCGCGGATTTAGCAGGCTCAGAAGGTTTTTCGGGTGGCAGAATTTGTGCCGGTAGGCGTTGCGTGGCTGTGCCAGCTGGAATCGCGAGGTCGGAGCCGTAGGCGAGCAACCATTGCTCGATGTGTAGTTCCAGGTTTCGGATTGGGTTGCCGGGATCAGCCATCTGTGCGTCCTTATTAATAGGTAGGCATTCTCATGCCCATGCCCTTGCGATCCTTCCTGCTTCTTGGTGACCGATTGTTTTCAGCGAACAGCTGCTAGCGGAGAAGCCACGGGTCGCCGGCTAACTCATAGTCCGGTGCGCGGCCGAAGATCCCGTAAGAGTGAGATAGGCTGGGGGCTTCGCCCACGGCGAGAACGCTGTGCCATGCTGTGTCGTCGAAGCCAGCAGTTGGTAAGAGTATGCTGTCACCTGCCTTGAGTAAAAACAGGCCGCCGTGTGCGGCCACCAAGGCGGCAAAGTTGGCGTCGCGGTTGAGGATTTCCAGCATGTTGGCATCGGATGCCTGATCGAGAGCAAGCATGGCACGGTGCTCATTGCGCATGCCAAAGCGGACCAGCAATTTGGCTAGACGTCGTTTGCCCAAGCTAAACCACGCCGTGCGGCCCTCTAGCTGCGTATAAACGACCCCAAGCTGACCTGGCTCCGCATCGTGATGGAAGATAGCGCCACCGTTGGGGGCGTTATTATAGACGATTCGTTCGGAAAGTCGGTGGGGGCGTGCGATCAGTCGGTCGAGCCGTTGCCGCAACGGCGCGCACATCAAGATTGCTTCGCATTCTGGAAAGGTCCGCAGCGCGAATTGATCGACCCAGCTTGCAGTGAGGTCGCTGGTGAGCATCCATTCTTCCAGCTGATCTAGGCCGTTGGAGAAACGGATACGCAGCGATGCGTCGGTCTCGTCTTCGGCCGTGATCCAGGCAAGCTTGGCCCATAAATCTTCGGCGATGACCTCGCCATCGATCTCTGCGTCCACAAACAAGCGCTCTAACTCGCGTGGGTCGTCCTGGTCGACCGTGCTTCCGGCATAGCGAAAGTTTTGGTTGTCTTGAAGTCTCGCTTCAATCTCCGCTAGGAACTCACCACCAGCTCGCAGCCGGTCAAACATCTGCAGGCCAGAACGGATTTCTTTGGCATAGCGCGTGGTCGCGTCGCCGATGATTGACGGTAAAAAAATTGGCTCTCCAGCTCGCCAAAGCTTCGATTCGGTTCGAGCGTCCGGCAGATCCCGGTGAGTCGATACAACTTGGCCGAGATCGGCGTCGCGTCGTCGCAGGGGCCAGACCTCTCGACCGCGACGTCGAAGGGACTGCGCAACTGAGAGTGCGTGAGAATCAAGGTGCCGGGCAGAATGCACTGCATGAGCTTGCCGATTGGCGTTAGGAAGGCAAGCCCGCGATTGATCTAGATTGAGAACCGTCTCGATGCAGCGGCGGAAGCAGCCGCGGAAGCAGCTGGGGTGAAAGATACGTCAACAACCACTGCCTAAACAGGTCCACCTACTGCATGCTCTGTATCTGTGCGGCAAATCGGCTGATTGCCAATCTGAGAACGGCTGAAGACAAGATGAGTTGTGTGTAAATGATTGCGTCTCCCCAGGACTTACAGCAGAAGACTTGTGCATCGGTTGCCATGCCGCAATGGCAGACGCTCTTTTGGATGCTCGGTCTGTCGCTGATCGTGTATTTGCCGGCGGCGCTCGCATCCGAGTTGTTGATGTTTGACGATGCGTTCTACTTCGGTCCTGACAACGCAGAGTTTGTGGCGGGACTTGCCGCGGTCGCGACCAAGCCAATTGCGAATGCTTACTTGCCGTTGGCGCATATCTCCTTGTGGTTCGACTACAAGTTGGGCGAAGGCTCGTCGTTCTTACCCCATCTAAACGCTCTCTTACTGCATGGGCTTGCCGGCGCTGCTTTCGCGCGGTTGCTGTTGCAGTTGGGTTTGTCGCGAGTAGCTGCACACGTTGTCGCGGCATTCTTCGTCGTGCATCCGAGCTTGTGCGAATCTGTCGCGTGGGTTAGCAGCCGCAAGTATGTGCTGTCTGGCTTATTCACATTTTTAGCACTTAATCAAACAGTGCGTTTTGCGCAGGTCCAATCGTTCTCGCGTGCTGCATTGCTCGCGACGTTGGCGACTGCTGCGATGTTCAGCAATGCAACTGCGGTGGTCCTGCCATTCTTGTCTGTCGGCGTGGTGTTGTGGCAAAGGGGGCCGCGTGCACGTTGGATCGCGCCGCTAGTTTTGTTTGTTGTAACGATTCCAATTGCGCTCTTTCACACGAGTGTGGCTGCCGCGCAAGGGACGATGGTCACTGGTGATATTGGGTCGCGATTGCAGCAAGTACCTGGTGCCTTCTGGCACTACTTGTCGACTGCCATTTGGCCGACCCGTCTGAATATTCTTTATCCAGAGATCGATACCCTAGAGCTGTTCCGCGAACAGTGGTTGCCGGGTTCGCTTGCAATCTTAGGGTTCGTGGCAGCTGGCATCGTGTTTTCATTTTGGCGGACGACTCGCCCAATTGCTGCGGGGCTGTTGGCGTTTGTTGTTGCGTTGCTGCCGTTTAACACTGCGTTTCCCGCCTCTTCGATCGCCGCGGCTGATCGCTATCTGTATCTGGCCATTCCTGGTTTGGCTTTGGCTGTGGTCGCGTTCACTGCTGTTTGGGATCGTCGTGGGCCATGGTTGGCGGCAGTGCTGCTGGTGCCTTTGATTTGGCTAAGTGGTGGTCGCGCGCATGACTTTGCTGACGACGCGACGTTGTGGCAATCGAGTCTTGACGTCGAAGAAGTCAATGCAGTCGCTCACTATAATCGCGCGATTGCGGCCTGGAACGTGGCTGCACTGCGCGAGCAATCGGTGGAGATCGAGGCATATGAAGGTCACTTGCAGGCAGCGATCACCTCTGCGCGATATCCTATTCATGAGCTACGAGCACGGCGCAAGTTGCTGCCATTGCAGATGGCCCGCGCTGATTACAAGGCCGCGGCTGCAAACGTGATGGCGGCGGTTGCTGCCGCGAAGGCTCAACTTGCGCAAGAATCAGCTGCGCCGCGCATTGCGATTGCATCAGCGGACTTGTTGCAAATCCAAATCGATGCCTTCGAGCCTTTGCAGTTGAGTGGCAATGAGTTTGCCGCAGACGAGATGCTTGCGGCAGTCAAGGATCAGGCTCCGCAATCGCCTGACGTGATTGCATTTCAAGCAATGCGCGACTTGGCGGCGTTGCGACCGGAACTGCTAGAGTTGGCAGCCCGAGGTAAGGCACCACGACTTGCGGTCGATGATTCACGTGCAGCAGCGGTTGATGAAACGCTGCAAGCGGCTCTGAAAATTCATGAGAACCATCATGGCCTGTGGCTGGCACAGGCGTTGTGGAACCAAGCCCGTGAGTTCAAAACAACGGCTGCATTGCGCTGCTTCAAGAAGGCTACTGACCTACGCAAAGACGCTGTGATCGCGTGGCTGTCAGCTGCGCGCATGCTGCGTGAAAAGAGCATGTATGAGTCTGCTCTTGAGTACGCACAGAACGGTTTGAAATACCGTCATGACCCGCGTCTGCTGCAAGAGATCGCGCTGTCTTTAGTTGGTTTGAATCGCCTCGATGAAGCAGAAAAGTGGCTTTCTGACTACATCGTCCTCAAGCCTGATGACACCGACTCGGGCAAGATCTTGGCGAACTTGTTGATTGGCCGGGCTTACCAGATGTTGTCGGACCAAACGAAGCGTGATGAGGTTCGCAAGTTGGTCGCCGATGCGTTGCGCTACAATAAAGATGAGAGCAAGGCGCACTTGGTATTGGGGCGTCTGGCGCATGAAGAAAAAAAGTTCTCTACAGCCGTAGGTCACCTGGAGGTCGCCTTCGAGCTGATGCCTAGCTTTGAGGATGCGCGCAAGCAGCTTTCGAAGAGTCTCGCGGCGCTGGGCTTTGCATCCTTCATGAACAAGCAAGAAGCCCGTGCGACAGATGCGTGGATTCGCTGTCTCGAAGTCGCGCCGAAGGACTTTGATGGTCTCAATACCGTCCGTCAGCAGTTGCAACTCGCGTGGGTTCGTTTGGAGAGGCGTGGGCTTGCGCGCTCGAAGGCTGGCGATCTCGTTGGCGCCATCGAAGACTTTCGTAGGTGTCTGACCATTGATCCCGACCAGCACTGGGCTGCTTGGTTATTGGCTACCTCCATCTACAAGCAGGCCGATGTGGACTTGGCAGAGCTTGAAGAGCTTTGTCGAAAGGCTCTTGGCTGGCAGCAGAAGCATGACCAAGACACACTGCAGCAGTCGTATCTGCTGGCCGTCACCTTGCAGCGGCGTGGTGACCAAGATTCTGCGCGCCAAATTGCCAAGGATTACCTGCAGAACCCTTCGGAGTCCGCTGATCCTCAGATCTTGGCGGTGCTTCAGGCCTTGGCTGGCAGCTGATTCTTCGGCAGCTGATAAGAATCAAGCAGATGGGTTCGTTGCGCTGGCGGCTGTCGCTGGTTACATTGCGGTCCGCCGGGATTGGTCTCTCGGCTAACGGTCTACTCCTGATCCAATCAGGAGTTTCTTTCGTCTGCTGGTCCGTGTTTTTGGTCGCTTAGCCCGTGCATTCGGGCATCTAGTTGCCGAAACGCACCCTCTCTTTACGGGGAGGTGCCTCCTAGTCAGAGGCGGCCTCCTCGGAGGCAGGGAGTTTTCGTGGCGCGTAAAACAAGCGATATGGCAATGCTGCTCGGCAGGAGTGGCAAGTCTCGTTCACATAAAAGTGGTCTGACGAAGAAGCTGGTTGGCTTCATCGACACCATGTTGGGGCGTGCCAGCAAGCGTGGTAGTCGCCAAGAAAGGCGGCCGCAATCTGTCCCTCTGCTTGTTTTTGGGATCGTTGTAGTCACAGCTTTCGGCAGTGGTTATGCGATTGGCAGTGGCGTTAGCGAAACAGTCGATGGCATCGACTCTTTGCGGGCGCCTGCTGGCCGTGAACCGTCCTTTGTCGACGAGATCAAGACGAAGCCGCTAGCTGCCGAGGCATTCATTGTTTCTGGCTACCCTGGCATGCCTAGCTCCGAGGCCCGGTCACGCGCCCACGATCTCTCGAAATACCTTAACCGCAATGGTTTGCAGCAGAAGGCTCGCCCCTACCCTTGGCCGACTGAAACTGGCACTGTGTGGGTGGTAGCGGTCTACTTCGACGGCCAAAGCGATAAGGAGCGGGTAGAGAAAGCTCTGCACAGCCTGCCAGCCGAAGTGCCGGATGAATCCTTCAGCAACTTGCGAGCGAGCGATAACTGGCCGAGCACTCGCCGAATCATCGCAGAATAGCGAGCCCCTGCAGAGCCTCCGACGAGGGCTGCAAAATGGTCGATCCGGCAAATTGGTGGGGGCGCCCGGCTAGCGCGGATTACGATGGAGCCGCTAGTTCTGCCGAAAGAATCGCGCAAACTACGAATCAGGGTGGTCTGAGTCGATCACTCTCAGTAGGCTATTCGCCCTCAATTTCCGCTGAAGTCAGTGCTAACTGTCTTGCTTGCAGCGGTCAGCTGATAGCTGATCTGATCCGTCGAATTACCAATCTAATGTCGATCCATAGCAGTCTGAAGTCCTCCGGTACGGGTGTCGGCCAGCGCAACGTTTGGACGCGCGTCGAGCGTCTCGCCGTCTTGAAAAAGGACGGTCGCTGGACCCCGGAAACTGGTGTCACTGGCTTGCCGAAGGTGCGCACGAAGTTCAAAGTCGTGACCAAGAAGAAGAAAAAGAAGAAGGACGAAGAGGCCAAGGAAAAGAAGTAGTCCGCACAGCGCTGCGAGCTGGGATCTGAGTAACCGCTCGTAGTGCCAGCAACTGCTTCAGCCTTTGCCGTTCTCTCTTTCGAGTTCCCTAGCTTTCCTGTCGCCGAACCATTTGGGTAATCGTGGCTGCTGAAGACATTGGTCTATCAAGCCGCGTTCGCGGCATCGAGCCGAGTGGCATCCGTCGCATCTTTGAGTTGATGGCGACGATGAAGGACCCGATCAATCTATCGATCGGTCAAGCTCATTACGATCCTCCTCAGGAGTTGATCGACGCAGCCTGTGACGCGATGCGTGAAGGCTTCAATCGCTACACTGTGACGCAGGGTTTACCTGAGCTGAACGACCTAGTGCTTGATGACGTCGAGAAGCGATTGGGGACGCGCCCGGAAACCTGCTTGCTGACCAGCGGTGTCTCGGGTGGTTTGATGCTCACGTTCTTGAGCTTGCTCGACCCAGGTGACGAGATCCTGCTGCCGGATCCCTACTTTGTCATGTATCGCCACCTCGCCAATCTCTGTGGCGCCAAGGTGAAGTATTACAACACCTACCCAAAGAACGACGGCGAACGGTTCGCGATAGATGTTGAAGAAATCGATCGTCTTGTGACCGACAAGACCAAGATCGTATTCGTCAACTCGCCTAGCAATCCTACTGGTGGCATGTTGACGCGCGCCGAAATTGAAGGCGTTTGTAAATCTGCCGAACGTGTTGGTGCCTACGTCGTCAGCGACGAGATCTACGATCTCTTTTGCTATGAGGATGACTACGCCTCGCCACTGCAGTTTACGGACCGCGTAATCCAGCTCGGCGGCTTCAGCAAAACTTACGGCGTACCTGGTTGGCGCATGGGCTATGCAACTGGTCCGAGTAATGTGCTGGATGCACTGAAGACTCTTCAGCAGTTTTCGTTCGTGTGTGCTCCGGCGCCATTCCAGCACGCGCTGTTGGCTGCCATGCCGACGATCGACTTGGCTCCATATCGCGAGCAGTATCGACAGAAGCGAGACCAGCTGGTGCGCGATTTGCATCCCAGCTACAAGCTGTCAAAGCCGGAGGGGGCGTTCTACGCGTTCCCGCGTTTGCCTCGCCGCAAGGACGGCACGCCGGTCGCAAGTGATGAGTTTATCGAGGCTGCTGTCGAGCAAAAGGTGTTGATCGTGCCTGGCAAGGCGTTCTCGGAGCACGATACACATTTCCGTCTGTCCTTCGCAGCAAGTGATGAGCACTTGGCAGCCGGCATATCCGTATTGAACGATCTCGCTGAGCGCTTCTCGAATTCGTAGGTAATTCGTAATGGACCTTCGGCGTGCGCTTACGGATCTGCAGAGCAAAAAGAAGCAGGTTGAAAGAGAGGCGAAAGAAGCGCGAGCGCCGCTGATCGAGATCTTTCATTCGATCCAAGGTGAAGGTCGCTTTGTTGGTGCGCCAATGACCTTCTTGCGATCGGCGACCTGTCCATTGCGGTGCTTCTACTGTGATACTCCCAACAGCTATGAGGCTTCACAGTCGGCGGCGGTCAGCTATGGCGTGCGAACACAGCAAGAGCCAAACCCGGTACGCGCTTCACGCGCTGCCGAACTTGTGCGGCAAGTAAGCAATGCGGCGATGCCAGGCCTGAAGCAGCAACGCGTAAGCGTTACGGGCGGCGAGCCACTGGTCTTTCCTGAATTTCTGCAGCAGTTTGGTAAGGCTGTGCGCGACCTAGGCATGCGAGTGCATCTCGAAACCGCAGCTCTTGACCCTGAGGCCCTCGAGCGATGCATCAATCAGATCGACCATCTCAGCGCTGATTACAAGTTGCCAGAAACGCTTGATAAGCCGCAGAGTAAGAAGCTCTTACTGATGCCTGGCCAAGATTACGGATCGCTGCACCTGCGTTGCTGTGAGATTGCTCTGCGGCGCGGTGCCAGCGTCGACGTCAAGATTGTGCTGACTGATCGAGTGCAGGATCCTAGCTTCGAGATGGCATTGGAGCAGTTGCTGCCATTGCGTGACAAGATTCTGCTCATCTTGCAGCCAGTTACACCGTTTGGTGCTGCCAACCGCCCTCTACCCAAGGGTGATCTCGAGCGATTCGTGGCAACAGCAGTACGACAGAAGTTCGATGTACGGGTTGTGCCGCAGACACACAAGATCCTGAAGATCCCGTAGTCGATCTCGGCGCGTTACTCGGCTGCCGTCAGGATGTACTATTGCTGCATATGTTGAGACACTGGCAATCTGTTTGGGGCATTGGCTTGCGCCTAGCGATTACAGCATGGCTGACCTCGGTAGCCGCCGATGCGCAGGGACCAGTTTATCGCGAACGCTGGGGTTACTTGCACCTTGAGAACCGTCGTGCGGAAGTCTTTGACGAACTGCGTGGACGTTCCTCCGAAGACGTTGCCAAGGTCTCAGCATTGCTCGCGGATTATACGAACGGCATCCCGTTTATGCCGGTTGCGAAGGCGTTAGCGTTCTTGCGAGGCGTGCCTGCTGATGATGCATTTGTGATGCGTGCGGCGCTTGGCACGTTCGTGCTACCGGAAGTAGTTGATCCGAACGCATCCTTGGAATCGTGTCGTTCCGCCAACTTCTCAGTGTTCTTGCCCTTTACCCTCAAGGCTCCTGGCGCGATGACCTTTGAGTTGGTCGTGCGCAATGCAGACGGCGAGAAGGTCTGGTCCGAGTTGGTCACAGAGAACGTTGCGATGGCTGATATTAGGATGGGCCAAGCGCATGCCGGGTTGCCTGGTGAAGGTCTGCCGGATGGCACCTACGAAGTCCAGCTACGATCGTTCTTCGCTGGCTCGGGACCGCGTCAGCACGATCCTGATTTGCGTTGGAACTTTCGTATTTTGCGTGGTTACCAAAAGCGTGCAGAAGCGGCTGCAGCATCTGCGATTGCTGCGCTAGAAGAAGCTGATCCGTTGGCGAGAGCTTTAATATCTGGCTTTGCAGAGCAAGTTTCACGGGCTTATACCGGCGTCGCATTTGCTGTTCGTAGCAATGCGGTGCGCGAACTAGAGCGGCTTGAGTTGTGTTTAGAAAACGTTGCCAAGAAGCGGCCGCCTCTTTTGGGTATGAGTGGCAGTGTGGTAACGGCTTTGCCAGGCGGCGACATTGTGCAGCCTTGTGTGTTGCGCCTGCCTAAGGATCATCAGCCTCATCCCAGCGTATTGTTTGTCACTGGCTTGCCTGCTTACGACGTTGGCTCAAGCCGTCCGATGGCACCTGCCATGCGAGAAGCGAGTTGGCTGATGCGTGAGCTGGGCGACTTCGGGGTAGCCGAGCAGTGGCACCTAGCGTGCTTTGATTCACCAGGTGGTGGACGACCTTACGCGAAGGCGCTCTTGCAGGTGTTGAAGGCACTGCCGCAACTGTTACCTACCAACGGCCAGAAGCCCTTGTTGGTTTGTGATCGGGAAGCCGCATCGATCGTTGGTATGCAGTTACTAAAGTTTAAGCCGCATATCAGTGGAGTGGTGTTCGTCGGTAGTGGTGCGATGCCAATTAAGGTGATTGCGCAACTCGGCGAACTGCCTGTTCGTTTCGTGTCGCTTTCCGGCTATCCCGGGTCGGCAGCTGTAGCTCGCACCCTGCAGTACTTGGATTTGCAGAAGGATGCTGGCAAGCAGATACCGAATGTCTCCATGTTGCATGATCGTGAGGAGCCGTGGATGTTCGGCGTCTCGCGCTCGCTAGACGAGATTCATGATTTCTCCGTGCAGGTGTTTGGCAAGCGGTAGGAGCGTTGTTGGGTCGCGATCGTGACTAAGATGCTCAAGCATTGTCCGTCATCACCGCCAACGCAGTAGTCGAGAGGGGGGGGGCTGCACAGCAGGCGATTCCCGCTAGTGGAATGGATTTGCTGTCTGGGCCAGGACTATCGTTTGTTCACCTATGAAGCGTTGTAGTGGACACATCGCGAGGAGTTTGAGACCTGCATCGTGCAGTTCTTGACGAAACTTCGGGCGAGATACGGCTACTCGACCAGATCGGCGTCTACCGAGTATTGGGCGCAACTTTCGACGGAGGTGTTGCAGGCTGCAGGAGTCAAAGAAGGAGAGAATGATCGGGCCAGAAGTGACTCTCGCCAGCTCCCTCAAGATGGCGATTCTTTCTGCGGGCGTTGCGATGTGCTGCAGTAATCGCATGCACAGAGCCCCGGCGAAGGTCTCATTCTCGAATGGTAGGGCGTGGAGGCTGGCGCAAAGTCGTGATTTGGTGTGATCTGCCGCGGCGATCATTTTGGGGTCACGGTCTAGCAAGATGGCGTCGTTAGGTAGCTCTCCAGATAGGCGGCCCGCGCCACAGGGAGCGTCTAGCCAGAGCCCTGAGTCCCTTGCTATCGGTAGTTTCCCGACTTTTTGGAGCAAATTGGCGATTGCCGCACGCTCCCTGGCGTCGGTGCCGGAGCCAGATCCGGTTTGAAATCGATGGTCGCGATAGTGTTCTGCATAGCCAGGTTCGCGGTCATACGGGCTTTCTTGCACCTATTCATGATACGGGGAATGCAGCCCTAGTTCAGTTATGCATGGAAGTCGGTCGATGCAGTCTAAAGAGGACGCCATGACCGATTCCCAAAAGCACACGTCGACCAATCGCCGCTTTGAGCGGGTCAGCTTTGATCGCGCCGTAACCGTTCGCATTGAAGGCGATGCGATTGTTGGCTCCGGTCAAAATGTGTCTGAGCAGGGGGTTTTCTTCGTTTCCGACAAGGCAATTCCGGTGAAGGTCGAAATCGACGGCCGCCAGGGCCAGCTGAACGGGGAACTCATTCGTATCGAGAATATGGGTGACGGTCAGGTTGGAATCGCGGTCAAGTTTCACGATACCCACGACGACCTCGTCGACGGCTGAATCGAGAACCGGTATTCTTTGGCGTATGAATATGCGCGACCAGCTTAAGAAGGCGAAGCTACTGTCTGATAAGCAGGCTAAGCAGCTGGCCCACAACCAGCGCGTCGAGCGCAAGGAAAAGGGCCGCGAGCAGCTCGAGCAAGAAGCGCAAGCGCGCAAGGCTGAGATCGAAGCGATCCGTGCCACCGATCGTGAGAACTCTCGGCGCGATCAGGCAGAGGTCGAACGCCAGCGGAAGCAACGCGAAGAGCAGGCGGCCATCGATGTGCTAATTGCGGCGGCGAAGAAGCCTGGGCCAGGACCGGTCAAGTTCTACTTTGCCGCACGGGATGGGTCGTTGCCATGGCTGGACCTGTCACCGCGAGAAGCGCAAGAAGTCAGCGCGGGTCAACTGTGTGTTGTCCGCAGTGGTCCTGCGGGCACGCATGTTTACCGCCTATTGGCAGCTGATTCGGCTCGGCGCGTCGCCAGCCTGCGCCCGGAGGCTTTGGCTTACGCGTCCAAAGGCGTGATCAGCTCATAGGCTATTTGCTGAGCAGCTCGTCGCAGCGAGCACGCTGCTGTTTCAAAACGGTCGCGAACTTTGGATTCGTGGCCTTGTTGCGCAACTCCTTCGGATCTGTTTGCAGATCGAAAAGTTGTTCGTAGACGGGCTCTTGTTCATCGAAGCGGGCATAGACCCAGCGTTTCCCTCGGACTCCCTGGCTCTTTGGGATGTCCTTGTTGTCGAATCGATGTTCGTAGAGGAAGTCTGAGCGCCACTCCACCTCGCGTCCCGTCACCAGTGGCATGACGCTGCATCCGTCGTATCCGGCGGGAGGCTCTACTCCAGCAAGTTCAAGCAGGGTTGGCGCAATATCGGTGTTCAGAACGATTTGATCGTTGGTAACTCCTCGCCGTTCACTCGGTTGGTTCGGGTCAACGACAATAAGCGGCACGCGTATCGACTCTTCGTAGATAAGCCACTTGCCGGCCAGTCCTCGTTCTCCGAGGAAATAGCCGTTGTCGCTTGTGAACACGATCACGGTGTTGTCTTCGAAGCCGTTTTCTTGCAGCGACAATATGATCCGTGCAAGCGCTTGGTCGACGCCGGTGATCATGCGCCAGTAGTCTTTGGTGCGGCGTATCTGTTTTTGGCGTTCATCGAAACGCCATGCCCAACGGTGACGTCCCATAGACTCTTTTAGAAAGTCAGGTAATACATCAAAGCCGGTTTGCGCAAGAGGTGGCGGTGGCACCTTGGCGTCGGCATAGAGGTCTGCAAGCTCGGGCGGTGGAATGAACTGATCTTTGTGCCCGTCTTGCGCATGCGGCGCATGGAATGAAACAGTTAAGCAGAAGGGCTGGTCGTTACTCTGCTTGGCGACGAACTCAATGGCCTTGTCTGCAACGACACTGGTTAGGTGGGGGCGATCATTCTTGAGATAGGGCTGGCCGGGAGTCTGTCGATAATCGATTGCTCCATTGAGCACGCCTTTCTCAAACCGCACGCCCCATTTGCCAACAAATCCAGTTGCGTAGCCTGCGCGTTTGAGTTGTGTGAAGTAGCTGTCATCAGCCAGCGATTGCGGCATCGGTGGTTTGCCGAACGTGTAGCCATGCAAGCCTTCGCGTCTACCGGTCATGATGGAGGCGCGGCTGGCAGCGCATATCGCTGTGGTCACAAAGGAATTTGTGAAAAGTACACCGCGTTTTGCGAGTGCGTCCATCGCCGGGGTCTGGAGCACCGGGTGGCCAGCGCAACCCATCTGATCAAAGCGCTGGTCGTCAGTGACGACCAGCAGCAGATTGCGAGGCTTGTCCTGCGCGATCGCGATAGATGCGAGAGCCAGGACGGCATAGATGATGTAGCGCATGCTGTTAGAAATCGATCTGTGATTCGCCGACACCCAGTGCTTGGCGGCGCGAGAGGCGTAGGCGTCCGCGATCATCTGCTCCGAGCACAGCGACAATCATTTCTTCACCTTCGCGGGCAATGTCTGAGGCCCGGCCGACGAAATCTTTGTCGAGCTCTTCAACTGGCACGAGGCCTTCGTTGACGGCGTTGATTTTTACGAAAGCTCCAAAGTCTTTCACGCCGGTTACCGTGCCGCGATAGCAGCGACCCACCTGAAGCACGCCTGCCGAACGTTGCACCATGGCTTTGGCCTTGCTCGCACCGGCCTGATCCGTTGCGTAGATCATTACTGAGCCTGTGTCGTCGACGCTGACACGTGCGCCTGTTGCTGCAGTGATTGCCTTTATGTTTGCGCCTCGCGCGCCAATTAATGCGCCGACTGCGTCCGGCATGATTGCCACGTGGAAAGCTTGAGGCACAAAGCGAGATGGTTGCGCTGGCTCGTCCAAGGTCTTGGCCATCTCACCAAGAATGTGTAGGCGGCCTTCTCGCGCTTGCTCAAAAGCTTGGCCGAGCACTTCGTCAGGCAGGCCGCCTAGCTTGTTGTCGAGCTGGATAGCAGTGATGCCGTTGCTGGTTCCGACAACCTTGAAGTCCATGTCACCGAGATGGTCTTCGTCACCAATGATATCGCTTAGCACCGCATGACGTTTGCCGTCTGATATCAGGCCCATTGCAATACCCGCGACTGGCCGTGCCATTGGCACGCCTGCATGCATCATCGCGAGTGAACCGCCACAGACAGTCGCCATAGACGAACTGCCGTTGCTTTCCGTGATCTCAGATTCAATGCGGATCGTGAAGGGATAGGTCGAGCCTGAGGGCACAAGCGGCCAAAGGCCGCGCCTTGCTAATGCTCCGTGGCCGATTTCTCGCCTTCCTGGACCGCGCAAGGGCCTTGTTTCGCCAACCGAGTAGGGTGGAAAGTTGTAGTGCAGGAAGAACGGGTTCTTGTTTGCGTCGTCGGCGAGATTACCGGGGCGCAACGCGTCATCTGGACTGCCAAGGGTGCATGTGACGATGGCCTGGGTCTCGCCGCGCGTAAATAGACTCGACCCGTGTGCGCGAGGCAGGAGGCCTACCTCACTCCAGATCGGTCGAATCTCGGTTTTATTGCGACCATCAAGCCGAATCTCGGTTGCGAGTACATTCTCGCGCATCTCTTCCCACACGAGATCTTCAAACGCTTGCTTTGCAGTCTCTCGTTGATCGGAATCGATAGCATCCAGCCAGCTCGCTTCGGCGTCGGCAATGCCTGCCCGGCGCTCTGCTTTCACCTTGATCTTCAGTGCCTCCGTAAGAAGTGCACGCGTGCCCTCCGGAACTTCCGGCAACTCGGGTGGCGCAGGAGCTGGTAACTTGCTGCGACCGGTCTTGACAGCGAGTTCTTCAAAGCATTTGTGGCATCGATTGATCCATTCGGTTGCCTGGCCAATGGCTGCAATGGCATCGGCCTCGTTGCATTCTTTGGCTGCGCCTTCGAGCATCACCAATCCACTTGGACCAATGGCAACGGTGAACTCAATGTCGGCAAACTCGGCCCGTTCGCGACCTACGAATGCATGCCAGCCATCATCGATGCGAGAGACGCGTAAACCTGCGATTGGACCTTTGGCTGGCACCGGGCTGATGTGAAGGGCGCAGCATGCTGCGAGCACAGCTAGGCTCTCAAGATCACTTGCTGGTTCGCAACTGAGCACCTGCACCTGAATCTGGACCTCGTTTTTGTAATGCTCGGGAAAAAGCGAGCGCACGCTGCGATCAATGAGTCGGCAAACCAGTACCTCGTGGTCTGTGATTCGGCCTTCGCGTTTGCCGAACGCACCCGGGATCTTGCCTGCACCTGCCCACTTTTCGCGGTATTCGACGGTTAGTGGAAAGAACCCCTGGCCTGGCTTTGGTTCGCGCGCTGCCGTTACTGTTGCCAGCACGACGTTGTCTCCGCACCGCGCCAGTATTGCGCCGCTGGCTTGGCGAGCAATGCGGCCGGTCTCGAACGAAACTTCGGTTCCAGAAATCTTGATTGAGGACGTGTGTACAGTCGGCTGCATCAAGAATGAGTGTCGGCATTCTGGCGGTTATCGCAACGATGTGTTCTTGAGTCGGTGCTCTGAGTTGGCCTCATCTCGTGAAGTCCGCTTGCTTTCTGGTCTGTTGGCGCCAGAATTAGTCTTGAGACTGATTCTCATGTAGCTGCGGTTTGAACTTTTTCAAACCATCTTGGCTGCAGCCGTAGTCATGTCTTCTTTGTCACTTGATCTGATGTCATCACCATCTCAATCTGCTGAGCAAGGCCTTGATGCTGCGCCTCGGGGCGTTCAGGTCGAGGTGGTTGGAGTTGACGGTGACGATGCGGTCAGTGAGCGATTGGCTGCTTCCGGGATTTGGCAGGGTGCGGTGCTCGAGCGGATAGCTAGTGCCCCGTTCGGTGGGCCTCTGTTGTATCGCCTCCACGGCTATCGACTGGCTTTGCGTCGTACCGAGGCATCCCGTGTGCGTATCGTCGTTTGCTCTGAGCGTGACGCTAAGTTGCAAGCAGGCAGCAGTTCGCAAATGGATGGTGGCTCGTTACCCCCGAGACAAGAGGTTTGAGTGGTAGTTGAAACAGCGTCAACTGGGCCAAATGGGACTGGTCCAAATGGGACTGGTCCAAATGGGACTGGTCCAAATGGGACTGGGCCAAATGGGACTGGGCCAAATGGGACTGGGCCAAATGGGATTGGGCCAATCGCCACCGCAGATGCGACCAGGAGGTCGCGGAGTGTTGCCTTGTTTGGTCGTGCTAACTCCGGCAAGACATCTCTGCTGATGCACTTGACCGGCAGCTTGCAGCGGCCAGTTAATTTTCCTGGCACGTCGGTCGAAACGGCTTCGTCAACCTGCACCGTTGGGGATTGCGATCTTCGTATTGTTGATTTGCCTGGTGTCGGATGCATGACGCCGCAAAGCCGCGACGAGAAGGTCGCAATTGAATACATTCAAGAAGCTGCGACGCGTCCTGACCTGATTTGCTTCGTGCTTGATGCGGGCAAGCTTTCGGTTGAGTTGCGGTTGCTGAAGTCGCTGAGCTTGCTGGGCTTGCCGATTGTTGTTGCGGTAACCAAGGTTGATCTAGCCGCATCCGAAGGCTTCCCGATTGATGCGGCGCAGCTAGAGCGAGCACTCGGATTGCCGTTGGTCGTTGTCGATGGGGTCTCAGGATCTGGCGTCGACAAACTGCGTGAGCAACTTGCTTCTGTGTCGTTGCAGCTCGCGATGAAGTTGCCCGGTCCGATATCCCGGACTACTCCTAAGCGTGCGATCAGTCACTCGATGACGGACCGGCTTGATAGGGTCTTGCTGCATACAATCTTCGGACCGGTGCTATTGGTCGCAGTGGTATTGGTGATGTTCCAGCTCGTGTTCACGGTTGCGGAACCGTTCATGGGATGGATCGAAGTTGGTCAGGGTTGGTTGTCGACTGGTGTTGAGGCCATTACATCGACTGGCGCAGTGCGTAGTTTTCTCGTCGATGGCGTCATCAATGGCGTTGGCTCATCGCTGATCTTTGTGCCGCAGATTGCACTCTTGATTGCGTTCGTGACGTGTGTCGAAGCGACAGGATACATGGCGCGCGCGGTCTTTATCTTGGATCGATTGCTCGGGCGGTTTGGTCTTTCGGGCAAGAGCTTCATTCCATTGGCTAGTAGCTTTGCTTGTGCGATTCCCGGAATCGCAGCGAGCCGCATTCTTGGTGACGAACGTGACCGTTTGGCGACGATCACAGTCGCTCCCCTGATGTCATGTTCGGCGCGTCTGCCGGTGTATGTGATCTTGTTGGCCGCATTCTTTCCCGCATATCAGGCGGGGCTGATGCTCTTCGTCCTGTATGCGATTGGCATCGTCACTGCGATTCTCGTGTCGTTGGTGTTACGACGGACGGTGTTGAAAGGCGGCTCTTCGATGTTGGCAATGGAGCTTCCTGTCTACCAGCGACCTCGTCTGTTGTTGATTGCTCGACACACTTGGCTCTCGGTCAAGAGCTTCCTAGTCACGGCAGGAACCGTGATCTTCGCCGCTACGATCGTCGTTTGGGTGCTGGCTTACTTTCCACGGCCAGCTGCGATCAGCGAGTCGTTTGATACTCAGCGAGCAGCAGTCGAGCAAGCCAGTGAGCCTGACCTTGAGCAGCAGCTTTCGGCTCTCGATGCACGTGAATCAGCCGCCTATCTTGAGCAAAGCTATCTGGCTTCGATGGGACGCTTTGTGCAACCGGTGTTTGCGCCTGCAGGGTTTGATTGGCGAATGACCGTCGGCATTTTGGCGGCTTTCCCGGCGCGCGAGTTGGTCATTCCTACCCTCGGCACCCTCTACAGTCTTGGTGAGGTCGAGGCATCGGATGATCCCGATCCGCGCCTGAAGGATGCACTCCGCAGCGCCACTGGCCCGGATGGCGAGCCAACCATGAACGGCCTGATTGCGTTGGCTGCGATGGTCTTCTTCGCATTGTGCAGCCAGTGTGCCGCTACTTTGGCGGCGATCCGTCGCGAGACCTACTCATGGCGCTGGCCAATTTTCACCTTCAGCTACATGACTGCGCTGGCGTGGCTCGCGGCGGTTGCGATCTATCAGATTGGCACGATCTTGGGCTTCGGAGCGTAGCCCTGACTGCTGGTCGACTGGGTGATGCCCAGCGATGATCTAATCGAGGTCGAAGATGTTGCCGGGTCGAGTGTCCTTGTCCTTCTTGGCCTCTTTTTTCGCGCGCTTCAACTGCGCTTCAAGGATCTCGTCGCGATTCTGCTCGTTGTCCTTGGCCGACGAGAAGAGATCTCCTAGCCGCTCGGAGTCGCTCTTCGCCGCTTGCAGCATGTCGTCGAGGTTCTGGCCGCCCTTATTTTCGTCGGCGCGGACTGCCCTGGCCTTGCCCGACCTAGTGTCGACTTCGATCATCTTGTTGCAGCAGGGGCAGGGGAATGTGAACAAGTTTTTCGCCATCGGGACCTCATGCTACAAGAGCGGGCAGGGAGTCTAACAGTTGTCGCAGAGGCAGTAGCCAGCAACGACTTATCACTAAGGGTAGGTCACGGGTAGTCCTGATCCTCGGGGGTTCTGATGTCCCCGTAACGTGAGGATTTCAGCTGCTGTTCGCAGTCCGACCCCGAGGTCGATATCGTGCACATAACTGTGACCGCGGAGAAAAATAACCTCAGCGAAGGAACTGATCCAGCGCAACCGCGTCTGGTAGCAGGTTCCCAGTTGCAGGGCCGGGTGCCCGTTCGGCTGGGCGTAGACCAAAGCGGCGGAGATTCTGAGGAATCAGACCCGGCGCGCGAGCCAATGTTGCGTGCACAGCAAGGAAATCTGGATGCGTTTCGAAGCCTCGTTGAGATGTTTCAGAATCGAGTAATGAGAGTAATGGTTTCTGTATTGCACTGCGATCGATCGACTGCCGAAGACCTTAGTCAGGAGGTCTTTATGCGTGTGCATAAGGGACTGCCTGGATTCGATGGTGAGGTTCGCTTTGCTGCTTGGTTGCACAAGATCTCGATGAATGTTGCCATTAGCGAATACCGCCGGCGCCGAACCCTCAAGCGTGATCGTCCGACCCATTCGCTTGACGCCCCGGTCAGCGGTAGTGATGACCTATACATCTCTCCGGTTGGTAACGAGCGTGACCCATCCGACGTTGCTTCTCGTGCAGAGTTTTTGGCGGCGGTTCGCAGTTGTGTGCAGGGGCTTCCGGATGAATATCGGGAAGCAGTAATCCTGCGCGATATGGAGTCCTTGTCTTACGAAGAAATCGCTTTGGCATTGTCGTTACCAATTGGCACTGTTCGCTCGCGCATTCACCGAGGGCGACTTGTGCTACAGGAAAAGCTGAAGGAGTTCCGACCATGAGTCGCTTCGATCGCAACAAGCCAAGTGAAGGTGAGGATCCCTTCGCTTCTATTCCTGATGTCGACGAGCGTTTGGCAGATTGGGTTGATGGCACCATGAATGAGCGCGACCGGTCGCGCTTTGAAGCAGAGTTTCGCGTCAGTCCGCATGCCCGTGAGCAGGTTGATGAATACGAGAAGACAGTTGCCACCATTCGTGAAGCGCTAGGCGCGAAGACTCATGAATCGAACCTTGCTGATCGGGTAATGATGACGATTGAGCAAGAGGCAGTCGGTGGTGGACCACGCATCCGATCTCGGCTTTCTCTTGTTTGGGCATCCATGAGCGCAGCAGCGTTGCTCGGCGTCGCGGTGCTCATCAACGTCTGGGGCGGAACCATGCAAGCACCAGACTCGCAGGCTACAACGGCTGCGCAGGAGCGGATGGACAGCATCTCGGTGGCGGCGGATGAAGCTGCAGCTGGCAAGCTTCTGGCAGATAAGCCAGGGGATAGTAAGTCGGTAGATCCCGACATCACTCTAGGTAGCAGTGACCTAGTTCCTGAGATGTCCGTTGAGATGCAGGCTACGCTTGTAGATCGGCCGGCCAAGCGGGGTGCGGCGAAGTCCAAGCGGGCTCAGCAGGTTGGACTGCCAGAGGTTCCAGAGGTTCCAGAGGTTCCAGAGGTCACGAGCCCAGCGCCAGGGGCTCGGGTTGGTGCCAGTCGGGTGCGTCCGGCAACGACTTCTGCCGAGGGGGAGGCCTCTGCTGCAGGTGGTATGACAAGTCTGGAAACGTCAGGTCCGACTACTGGGCGGGCTGGAGCGCCGATTCGTTATGGCGGTCGCAGTTCTCGTTCGCCTGATTCTGCAGTTCAGGACGCGGGAGAGCCAAAGATCGCACCCAGCGGTGCCGCGCCTGATGCCGAGTCAGCTGGTGTTGCGGAGATTGAGATAGCTCCGGGCAATGCTGGTAATCCTGGTGTTGTTGGCGTCGTTTCGGAGGCCGGAGCCACTGCGTCTGCCGGCACATATCTGTATCGGCTTGCTGCCCCTAAGCAGGTAGGTGATGTGCTACCGCTGGTGACCATTGATGGCTTCGCGGTAGCTTCAGATCCCGATAAGAACCAGCGTGACGATCAGCAAGGGGCTGGCTCCGTTCCGAGTGAGCAGTCTCTTGGCGAGGGATACGCTGCGGACAAGCTCTCCTTTGCAGAGTTCTTCGAATCTCAGATGCTTCCTGCCGCGGAATGGCAGCAACGCGTCCCCAAGAAGAGTGTGGCAGAGGCGGATCCCATCAGGTCGACCCGTGGTTGGGAGCAACTGTCGCTCGGCAAGCTGGAGGCGTTCGCTGTTGGTCCGCGTTTCTCTTTGAAGCAGCAGGTTGTTGCTGAAGAGAAAGCAGCCGGAAATACTGCCGAACAGCCTACGGCTATCGTTGCTAGGCCGGGTGCGCGGCAGGCGCAGGGTGCTGACATTGCCGAGCGTGATTGGCTAGTCGTTGGTCCACAGTCGGAGCTTGCCAAGCTGTTGGCTTCGCTAAGGGAGTATTCGGACAGCGTTCGTGGCGCCTGGAAATCAGGTGAGGTGCGGATCATCACTCGTAGTGCCTCGGGTAAGGCTCCCGCAGAATCATCAGGCGTGGATTCCAAGTCGGGAACGGGTCGTCCTGATTCTGAGCTAGCCCTGAAATCGAGGAAGCCCACGCAGACTGTTGGCCCGCAGGCGTCTGCCCCTAAGGCTCCTGTTCAGCGTTTGGTCCTGCGCTTTCGGGTGCGTCGATAGCTTCGACTATGGAGGTGGGGCTGGTTCGCCCAGCTGGTGTCGAGGCTTAAGCATAGGGCTCGTAAGTTGCGCATGTCGCGACCGGCATGACAGGCGCTTTCATTTGGCGCAGGTCAAAGAATGATCCAGCTATGCGTGAAGTCGGATTAGGTGCGTCAGTTTAGACCACATTTACTAGCGGTAGATGAGTCTATACATGTAGAAGCGAAGCTTGCATCCAGGACGACGCAACTTCTGGGCGGCATGGTTTAGCCTGTTTACGACAGCGCTAGGTCTGATGGCATTTTTGCCAGTGCTAGCTCTCTACGTCAAAGAAGAGTTTGGCATCGCGGATTCTCAGGAAGCCGCAATGTGGGCGAGCTTAGTTTTTGGAGCTGGACCATTCTCGGCAGCCTGTATGGGGCCGATCTGGGGTGCCCTAGGTGATCGCTACGGCAAAAAGAAGATGGCCGTGCGCGCCAATCTGGCGATCGCGATCACCACTGCCTGCATGCCGCTAGCACCCTCGCCGATGTGGCTGTTGTTGGCGCGCGTCTTGCAAGGCATGTTCGCCGGCTATGTCGCACCCCTGATGGCGCTTGGGACGGGTTCGCTGCCACGCTATGTGCATGGCCGTATCCTTGCGCGGCTCCAGGTCGCGATGGCACTCGGGACATTGTTAGGCCCATCGCTTGGGGCTGAAGTTGCCGCTCATTTTGGCCGTAGCGGTTTGTTTTGGATCGCGAGTGTGTTCTCGCTGGCGTCCGCAATATGGATTCATTTGCGTGTCGTAGATGTGAAGCGAGTGGCGCCAGCGCTGAGTGGCACATTCTTGAGTGGCTTTTGGCGAGCTACCAAGACGCTATTAGGCAATCGCACTTTGGCGGTGCTCCTGCTGCTTATCATTCTGCTGAGGCTTGGTCAGAACGTATTCGAGCCGATGGTCTCGCTGTTTGTAGAAGAACTTGGGCCGCAGGAATGGCTGCTTGCGATCAGTAGCACCAAGGTGCTGGCGCTCGATCGTACCATCGCCATTGCATTTGCAGTGCTGGCCATTGGGCAGTGGTATTGCACTCCAATTTGGGGGCGTATGGCGGATCGCTATGGCCCGTTGAGATGCTTGATTTGGCTGAGTTTGGGCTTGGCGATACTGCAAGCCTTGACGGCGTTGATTGCAAATATCGACCAGTTCTTGTTGATGCGGTGCGCTTGCGCGTGTGCCATGGCCGGGTCAATGACGTTGGCCTTTGCTGCGATGAGCAAGCGAGTGCCAGACGAGCACCGTACCTATGCGTTTTCTCTGGTCCAAAGTTGCATACAGTTCGGCTTGGCGTTGGGGCCATTGTTGGGCGCATTCGTTGTCCGCAGTGAGAGCGGTCCCGACTTTCGTTTCGCGTTCGTTTTTGGGGCAGTGTTGTGTGCGGCTGCAGGAACGGGGATGGTGTTGTTGCGTCGAGTTGAGCGTTGAGCTGCTAGTAAAGAGAGAGGCCTGAGATGTGTTCGCTGATCGTGTTGCGTGGATTGTCCCTCGAGTATCCGATTCTGGTAGCTGCGAATCGCGATGAAAGCACCGGTCGCAAATCTTCGCCGCCAGGTCTCTTTGAAGGGATCCGTCGTCGCATTCTGTCGCCGCGCGACCGTGTTGCTGGTGGCACCTGGTTGGGCGTCAATGATCTGGGCCACTTTGCCGGTTTGACCAACGTGTTCGGCGATCCGCCGGTTGCGGATGCCCCCTCACGTGGTCACTTGCCGCACTTAGCCCTCGACCAAGATGATTTGGATTCGGGCGTGAACGCAGTTCTTGCTCACGTAGCTGAACACCGACATGCAGGTTTCCAGCTGGTCTTGGCAGATCGTGAACGCATTGTCGTGATTCGTAATGCTGGGGGGGAAGTCAGTAGTCGTGAGTGGCGCGACCCTGTGCTTAGTTTGACCAATAAACATGCCGCCGGCGAGTGGTCGCCCCGTGAGTTGACTTCAGCACTGCAGGCTGCTGTACCGGTCGAGGATCACCTTGATGCCCTAGCACGGGTTCTTTGTGACCGTGGCGAAGGTGAAGCCCATACGGTCTGCAAGCATGGTGACAACTATGCGACTGTTTCCAGCTCGTTGGTTGCCGTGCCGCAAGCTGACGTTCGTCGCTTGCTTTGGCGTTATGCACCGGGCCCGCCCGATTTGACGCAGTATCGCAACTACAGCAATTTGGCCGATCGCTTGCTTGGTTAGTTTTTGACTCTGTCTGTGCGTATGCAGCGCGCCAAGGAGTCAGCAGTTTGAACTTGCTCAGTCGATCTTCTTCGTCGCATTCGACTGCTTGTCGAGTTCCGCAATGTTTGCTTGTGCGTTGCGCTTTGCCCCTTCAGCGTATTCGCGAAGTTGTTTGCTTATCGATTTGTCGGCGAGCGTTTTGGTAGCAAGGCCGATCGACTTTTCATACATCGATCGCGCCTTCTTCAGATTGGCTGGAGTCGCTAGGTGGTATTGCAGGACTACTGCGGCGTCATTCCATAGTTGCGCCGAGGTCGGCTCCTTCTCGATTGCGTGTTGATACGACGAATAAGCGCTTTCGAACTCGTTCGTCTCGCGGCACAGGAAGGCATGGTTATTCCAGGCGTCAGCTGAGTCTAGAAGGCAAGCTGTCACGTGATTGAGATCGCGGCTGTTGGCGATGCGTTCCATCTTGAATGCGCGATCGCCTAGATACTGGATCATGGCAGCGATTTGCGCTCGCTCAGTCGGAGATAGCGCTCGCAGCACATCGGCAAAGGCGGGGGCTCCAGCACGCGCGTAATTAGCCGCATGCTTCTCTGCATCGTCGAAGTCGGTCAGGTGGTAGGAGGCTAAGAAGCAGTAGTAATTTGCGTTTTTAGCCGCCGGATTTGCAGTCAGTGCCAGGCGGAATGATTCTCGGGCGGCTTCGAATTGCAGTCCGTCGATCAGGGCGCGACCTTCTAGAAAGTGGAGGGTACCGGTTTTGGTAGATCTAGGAACCACCGGGAGCTTGGTTGACGCTGTGAATTGCGCACGTAGCTTTTGATAAAGATCCAGACGCGCTTGCCAATCCATGCCGGCTGTCAGTTGGGCAT
>CBFIIO010000008.1:0-140732 GCA_965662465.1 Planctomycetota bacterium
AACCTTGTGCCAGCACCGACTGCTCCGACCAACGTCTACGTCTTCGATAGCAGCAGCTCCACCTCAACACTGCTGAACCAGAAGCGATCGAACAAGTTCGTAAACATCGGCAACGGCTCTGCACGCAACCCCGTGATCTCAGCAGACGGCACATATATCGCCTTTGAGTCGGACGCGAGCAACATCGACTATCTTCGTCCCGACGACATCAATAGTTCTACCGACGTATTCCTCATCGACGTAGCACAAGCGCTCAACGGCAATGTCCTGCCGCACCGACTCAGCCTCACAACGGTCGAGTCAGCAGACGGTGACGGCAACTCAACCGACCCATGCTTCGGCACGTTCTCATCGACGAGCAGCACGTTCGGCGTTGGCTTTGCAACCTACTCGACGGCGGCAAGCAACCTCGGCACTTCAGATACGACCGAACTCATGGTCGCGTTTCTCGATGAAACATTTGGTTTACTAGCTGACTTCACTGCGACTCCGACAGTTGGCGCAACACCTCTCGATGTCCAATTCACTGACATCTCGGCCGGCAATCCAACCGAGTGGCAGTGGGACTTCGACAACGACGGTTCGATCGATTCCACTGAGCAAAACCCGAGTTTCACCTACGTGGCAGCCGGCAACTACTCAGTCAAGTTAACGGCCAGTAATGGCACCGCCACCGACGAATGCATCCGCTCTAATTTGGTGGTCGCCGTTGGCGCTCCGCAGGCCAACTTCAGCGCGACGCCGACGACCGGTCCAGCATCGCTGGCAGTGCAATTCACGGATACATCTGCGAATACCCCATCGACTTGGGCTTGGGACTTTGGCGACGGCAACTCGTCGACACAACAGAACCCGCTACATACTTACAACTTAGTAGGCACGTACACGGTGACATTGACGGCGGCCAATACAGCCGGCGCAGCCACCGAAACAAAGACTGACTTCGTGCAAGTGCTCGCGCCAGTCGTCGCTGGCTTCTCAACATCGGTCAACTCTGGAGTCGTTCCGTTCCCGGTCACATTCACAAACTCGAGCACCGGAGCAAGCAGCTACCAATGGAACTTCGGTGACAGTCCGGCAATTGTGACGACAGAGAATCCGACGCATACCTACACGTCTGCCGGCACGTTCATCGTTACCCTGACCGCAATTGGCGCAGGCGGCACCGACACGGCCAACGAGACAATCACAGCAAATGGTGTAGTCGGGGCCAGTTTCACGATCACGGTCGCGGCATCGCCGGCAAGCGTTGGCTTTACAAACCAAGTTGTGACACTCGATGCGTCGGGGTCGACCAACGCCGCGTCCTACGCGTGGGACCTCGACAACAACGGCAGCACGGATGCCACCGGCGTTTCCGTAACCGACACAATCGGAAACCTGTTCCCTGTTAGCTCGCCCAACTCGGCGCCGTATTTCCAAAACTACACGATCAAGCTGACTGCCACTGGTGCCGGAGGCTCAGCGCAACAGCTGCAAGCCTTCCGCTCTACAGCAGCTAGCTCGACGATCTCGATTTCGGCAGGGCAAGACTCGACGATCTACAGCGAAAACATCAACTTCGGTGCTGGTGGCCAAAGCAGCTTCGTCTCTGGGCGCGCCTACAACCCAGGAGCCCCAGCCGCAGGCGGCATACGCCGTGCACTATTCGAGTTTGATGTAAGCGGCAATTTGATTGCTAGCTCAACAATTACCTCTGCGGCGCTAACCCTCGAATGCACGGAAGACGCATCAAGCGGCGCAGAGACATTCAATCTCCAGCGCTTGACCACCGCATGGGTCGAAGGTTCGACCAATGTCGGCCTGGCTGGAATCGGAAGCACCGCAGTCCCCGGCGACGTGACCTGGAACGAAGCGTCATCGGGTTCCACCAACTGGACTTCAAATGGCGGCGACTTCTCCGGAGCCGTCAGTTCTAGCACCTCGGTAGACGCGAACGGCAGCTACACATGGCCGACCTCGGCAGGCATGGTCAGTGACATACAGTCATGGCTCAACACCCCAGCCAACAACCATGGGTGGATCCTGCGAACCAACGAATCAGGCGGGCAACGAAGCGTCAAGTGGTTTGCGTCGCGCACCAGCACCAACGCTAACAATCGCCCCAGCCTATCGGTGACCTTCCGTAGACCGCTGCCGCCGGCGCCGTAGCCGTCTTTTAATGGACCATCTGGAACCCTGACAGCCGGGGGTCTTGAGACAAGTTGACCAACGCATGAAATCATCCGTTGATCAGCATTGCACCCAAAAGGCTGGAGCCTTAACACGGCGAAATGGCACGATCCCCGAAGTGGCTAGTCACCACTGAGCCACAAAGTTTTGGGAGTGGCTGGTTAAGCGGAACAGTTGCCGCCGTCTTAGGCATCGCCGCAGCATCAGCCGCCTTTAGCATGGCATCGCCGCAATGGTTGTCGCTGCCTGAATTGCGCGAACAGTTGCGGAGCCCTATTGCGGTGAACTCGGTGCAGGCAGCGATCATCATCGCATGCATCCTTGGGGTACTATCACTGGCACTGCGCCGAACAAAGACGCTCGGTGTTGTCGCCATAGTTACTTCGACGCTTGCCGTCTTATGCCTGCAATTTGTGGATGACGACTCATCTCCTCATACACAGCAACCACTCGGATTCGGGCTAGATGTATTCGCTCTAACTCTCATCATCTACACAGCTATCTTCGTACCACTGGAACGATTGTGGCCGCGCTATAAGAATCAGCCGACCTTTCGTGAGGAATGGTGGACAGACCTAATGTGGTTTTTGAGTAGTGCCCTGCTCGTCCAGGTGACCACGTTTTTGGTGCTTACTCCAGCGGAGACGATGCAGTTCGTCGCATCGCCATGGCTACAACAGAAGGTTCGAGAACTACCACTCGTTGTGCAGTTTGTGGCGGCAGTCTGTATTGCCGACTTCGTCCAATACTGGGTCCACTACGCCTGCCACCGCATACCAGTGCTTTGGCGGTTCCATCAAGTTCACCACTCAGCCAAAGCAATGGATTGGCTGGCAGGGTCGCGACTCCACATCATCGATGCCGTGTTAACGCGGGCGCTAATCTACGCGCCGCGGTTTTCGCTCGGATTTGATCCGGCCGCGATTGGTGCTTACCTGGTGTTTGTCGTGGTGCAAGCCACCTTCGTTCACGCCAACGTTCGCTTCGTACCAAGCTGGATCGAACCATGGCTGGCAACGCCAAGATTCCACCACTGGCACCATGCCGACACACCAGCCGACAAAAACTTCGCGGTGCACCTGCCTATTTATGACCGCTTATTCGGCACGCAGCACATGCCTCGCAACGAATGGCCCCAGCGCTACGGCCTAGCAGGAGGGAAAACGGGGCCCGCTGGATTCTGGCGACAGCTACTACAGCCCTTCTACCGGCAACCAAGCTAGGCCAAGTCACAAGCGATCTCAAAGCAGCCTTTCTCGCAGGCACAGCATCGCTATTGTGTTCGCCGCTCATGATCACGCTTAGTGGAATAAATAAGAGGCACGGCCACCAAATCTTATTCGTCGACGCCTCGCTGCAACTAAACCCCGGCGAAAAGGTCGGATTGACCGGACCCAACGGCGCCGGTAAGTCGACGGTGTTCCGGATGATCGTCGGTGAAGACCCGCCAGACGAAGGAGATGTTGTGCTGCCTAAGCGGGTAACGCTTGGCTATTTCAAACAAGATGTCGGTGAGATGTCGGGCAAAGCGGTGATTGACGAGACGATCTCAGGTAGCGGCCGCGCCGGTGCACTACACCATGAGATCCAACAACTCGAAGCCGACATGTCTGACCCAGACAAAGTCGACCAGATGGAGAAAATCTTGGAACGCTACGGCGAGATCCAAGGCGAATACCAAGACTGTGGCGGCTACGAACTCGAGGCTAAAGCAAAGGAAGTGCTACATGGTCTAGGCTTCGACGATGAACAGATCGCCGGCGACGTAGGGGCGCTATCCGGTGGCTGGAAGATGCGCGTTGGCATGGCCAAGGTGTTGCTCGGCAACTTTGACGTCCTGCTCCTAGACGAACCAACCAACCACCTCGACATTGAATCGATTCTGTGGCTAGAGCAGTTCTTGAGGCAGACAAAGGCCGCTGTGCTGATGACTTGTCACGACCGTGACTTCATGAACCGCGTCGTCAATCGCATCATCGATGTCGACGATGGACAGTTCATATCGTACGGCGGTGACTATGACTTTATGATGCGCGAACAGGTGGTTCGCGCCGCGCAGAAAGAGGCCGCCTATGAGCGACAGCAAGCGATGATCACCAAAATGAAGCGATTCATCGATCGCTTCGGCACGCACGTCGCTAAGGCAGCACAAGCACAGAGCAAGCAAAAGAAGATCGACAAAATTGATCAGCTTGAGCCACCGCGCAAGCGTGAAGTCGTCACCTTTCATTTTCGACAACCACCGCGTAGCGGCGACGACATCGTCAAGGTTTCAGGCGTCGACAAAGCCTATGGCAAGAAGCGTATCTACAAGGGTCTCGACTTTGAGGTTCAGCGTGGGGAACGCTGGTGCGTGATGGGCCAAAATGGCTCAGGCAAGACCACCCTGTTGAAGATGATCGCAAAGCAACTCGAAGCCGATGCAGGCAACGTAAAACTTGGCAGCGTCAAAATGGGCTACTTTGCGCAGCAGTCGCTAGACCTATTGGACACAAGCCTGACGATCTATGAACAGGTTGACCAGAAGTTTCAGCTCGAGTCGATTGGCGCTAAGCGATCTTTGCTGGGCGCATTCGGCTTCTCTGGCGACGATCACGACAAGCGAATTGCGACCCTCAGTGGCGGCGAGAAGTCGCGCCTCGTGCTGGCGTTGATGCTTTTTGATCCACCAAACTTCCTAGTTCTCGACGAACCAACAAACCACCTCGACCTCGACACCAAAGAAATGCTCGTAAAGACCCTGAGCACCTTCGAAGGCACGATGCTGTTTGTCTCCCACGATCGCACATTCTTAAGGGGACTCGCCAACCGAGTACTTGATGTCAGTGCGTGTATGCGCGGAGAACCCGCCGATCGTTACCCCGGTAGCTATGTCGAGTGGGTTGAGAAAACTGGCCTAGAAGCACCAGGCGTCCATAGCTAGATCCCTACAAGTCGCGAGACTCCACAGCTGGACGTCGCGGGACCAGCATCGCGCGGCACTGCCTCAAGCGTTGGATAAGTGCTACCTGCTGAGGCCAAAGCCGAGTCGCGACAATTCGTCGGCTAGCACCTGCCGCGCCTGTAGATTACCGGGATCCCCGCCCCACATTCTAGCCATGCGGTCGGCCCAACCCTTCGCTTCGCTAACCGGCCGGCCGCCGTAACCACCACGCTCGGCATTGGTTCGTTTAGCCCAAGCCCGCATGCCTTGATCCGCTTTGAGCAGCAGGTCATCAACGCAGTCAGTGTCGTAGCGGTCCCAGTGCAGCACACCAGCCAGCGGCATACGACCTCGCGGGATGGGATCATCGGCAGGCATCCCCATAGTCATGCCAAACAGCACAAAGCAGTGTTTTGGTAAGCCTAACCGCTTCGCGATCTCGACCGGATGATTGCGGGCAGCACCGATCATGCAGGCACCCAACCCCTCAGCTTCGCCGGCCAGCTGCAAATTCTGACCAAGCAATGCAGCATCGACGGTCGACTGCATAAATAACTCTAAGCTCTGTTCTTGGATGGTCGATCCATGCTTACCGCAAGCGACCGCAATCTTGTGCAAGTCAGCGCAAATGGCAAAGAACACCGGGGCCTCATCAATGTGCTTCTGCCCACTGCACAACTGAGCGCAATCCGCCTTAATCGCGGGATCGCGAACTGCAATCACCGAGTACGCCTGAATGAAACTCGACGTTGATGCATACCGCGCGGCATCGACAAGTCGCTCAATCTGCTGCTGCGGCAACTCATCAGGCAAGTACGAGCGGTGACTGCGATGGCGATACATCTGCTCTACCGTGCTCCACGGCAACCCAGCAACCGAACACTGCGCCGCCCGCAGATCTTCGGGACGATCTAAATCTGCACAGACCCAGTGATTCGCGGTTGGAACAACCGCAACCCGACCCTTGTCACGACGAACGATCTCGCGCAGCAACTTGCCATCTTGGTCGATCTCCGCGAAGACCGAGCGAGTCATTACAATTGGGTGGCCCGGTTTGTCGCGATACAGCGGCAGGGCAATCGAGCAGTCATCGCGTAGTAACTTGGCGCGTAAGGCCAACACCGTATCCACTTCGACCAGTGCATGATCGACAGGGAACACCAATACGGCCTCTGCATCGCGGGGCACTTTGAGATACGCGAGACGCAGGCTATCACCCATCTCGCCTTCGCCACTAGTCTTCACTACAAGCGCATCAAGATGATCCGGTAACGCTGCGGCATCCGTGCGACGGACGACTAGGATTTCATCTACGCCAGCAGCGTGACAGGTGGTCACAATCCGCTCAATCGCCGTCACGCCACCGATCTCGAGGAGGGCCTTGTCTTGGCCCATGCGCGAACCAATGCCCGCAGCAGGTACGATTGCGACCGTACGCTTACCGGCATTGCCGGTCACGAGCCGCGAATCTCACTGAGGGTCACGAGACACTCAACCTTGTGATCCGAGCGGAACTTTGCTGCATCAGGGTCTTCGCGATCGGCGATGGCCATCACGACAACTGGCACTGCACCGACTTCGAGTACAGCATTTACAGCCTTCATGGCTGAGCCGCCTGTAGTGACCGTGTCTTCGATCACGCAAACTTTCTGACCAGCCGCCAAGTCGCCCTCGATGCTCGCACCAAGACCGTGTCCTTTAGGTTCCTTACGCACCAAGAAGGCGCTCAAATTTTGACCTGACTCATGCGATAGAGCAGCTACGGCACTAGCAATCGGGTCAGCACCGAGGGTCAATCCGCCAATCGCGGTGATTTCAGGGTAGGCCTTGAGCCTCTCGAGCAACAGCTTGGCGATCAACCACAGTCCTTCCGGGTGCAGCGAGACTTTTTTGCCGTTGATGTAGAAGTCAGAGCGCTTCCCAGATGCGAGCACGATGTCGATGCCATCTTTGTAGGCACGTTCGCGAACGAGTTCGAGGAGGCGGGTCTTAGCGAGAACTGGGTCAAAGGAGATCGTCACAGCATCAATGGATACCGGCTTTCGACCTTCGGACCAAGCTGTGGATTGAGAAGCGTTGCCGGATCCCAATACAGACTGTCTAGTCAGACCCATGTCCAAGACGAGCACCCCGGTCGATGAGCGCCTGTTTGCCTATCTAGCAACCAAGACAATCCAGGAAGACGACTACCTTGCCGGCCTGCGTATCGCTGCCGCCAAGGCTGAGCTGCCCGAAATCCATATCGCGCCTGAACAAGCCGCCTTCCTGCAGATCCAACTTCGCGCCATCAATGCGATGAACGCAGTAGAAGTTGGCACCCTCGGTGGCTATTCAGCGATCTCGATGGCCCGTGGCATGCCAGCCGCCGGCCGAGTGATCACCCTCGAGTTGGAGCCTACACACGCGGAGTTCGCCCGCACCTGGATCGCCAACTCCGATCAAGCCGGCAAGATCGAAGTCCGCATTGGCGACGCTGTTAAGACCCTTGCAGACCTTCCAGACGGCGAGACCGACGCAATCTTTCTCGATGCCGATAAACCCGGCTACATCAAATATTTTCAGCACGCCATGAGAATGCTGCGGCCAGGCGGCGTCTTGCTTGCCGACAATGTGCTCGCCGATGGCCTTGTTGCTGATGGCACCGGAGAAACCGAGGTCGCGATTCGCGAGTTCCTCGATATGGCGATGGCCGAACCCGGCATGCAGTCGGTCATCGTGCCACTGGGCGACGGCATCTTCGTAGGCGTCAAGAACGTCTAGCGGGAGTGGCGTGAGCTTTCGCATTCGCCCGCGACCGGTGTCACGTATACAATTAGGAAGGCGTGCTGTAGCGCGCCTGTCGACCCAACAAAGCGCATCTTCTTGTCAGTTCCACCTACCAATTCGACCACGGCTAGCGAAACAAGGCCGCATACCCGGCCGGAAGGCTTAGTTACGGCCAGAAGCTTTGACGATGTCGAGGCGATGGTCAGAGGTGGCATCAACAGCGCGCAAATTGTGGTGCTGAACAACCAAGACGAAAAAGCAGCCATCGCCTCAGCGGTCAAGCACATCGCCAACGGGCGTGGCCCGGTGCCAACGCGGGCACACAAGGCGCCGTGGCGAACCTTAGTCATCATCCCAACCTTCAACGAGAAAAGTAACTTAGAACCAATCGTCACTGCGGTTCACGACTACCTCGACTGCGATGTACTGATCGTCGACGACGGCTCGCCAGACGGCACTGGTGAAATTGCGGACCGACTAGCCGCCGCTGACTCACGGATTCATGTGATCCATCGCAAAGGCAAGCAAGGACTAGGTACTGCATACATCGCGGGCTTTCGATTTGCGATGGAACGTGACTACGAACGCGTTTGTGAAATGGACGCCGACTTCAGCCATGCTCCGTGGGACCTACCGCGATTGGTCTACGCTTCAGAAAAAGCCGATCTCGTCATCGGTAGCCGCTACGTCAAGGGTGGCTGCACCGTTGGCTGGGGGTTCCGCCGCCGCATGCTCTCCCAAGGAGCCAATCTATACACCCGCATGGTGCTGGGTTCTGGTATCCGCGACAACACAGCAGGCTTTCGCTGCTTCCGCACCGATTCTCTCCGTCAAGTCGACCTCGATGCTGTCCACGCACAGGGCTACGCCTTCCAAATCGAAATGGCCTTCCGCATCAAGCGCGGTGGCCTTCGAGTCCATGAAGTGCCCATCCATTTTGTGGATCGCAGAGTCGGCCAATCCAAGATGGACGGCGCCATTGCTCGCGAAGCCCTCTTGCTAGTTCCGCGACTCCGTGGCCGCGTCAAGCGTCGCTAGCAACGTCACAGCAGTGCGAGGCGAGCACCTCAATGACACTAGTCATTTATGGGCAGCCGCTTAGAGAAGACTAACTCGGCTGAGGCGACTCACTTACAGCTACCAGCGGCGACTCGATCCTGCTCGATATCGCCAAGCATAGCCTCGGTGATGTCGCCAGTCGGATAGGTCCCCGCAAAGCAGGCATTGCAAAACTTCAGGTCGCTGTTGCCAGAAGAACGAACAGCATCCTCCATCTGGTCAACCGTCTGGTAGACAACAGCATCGGCGCCCAGCTCGGTGGCGATCTCCTCGTCTGTGCGATCACGGGCAATAAACTCACGCTTGGTTGCCATATCGATGCCGTAGAGGCACGGATAAAGCAGCGGCGGTGAGTAAGAGGCGAAGTAGACCTTCGCAGCCCCCATTTGACGCGCGATCTTCACCATGTGGCGACTGGTATTGCCGCGCACAATCGAATCATCCATGATGATCACGCTCTTGCCAGCAAACTCCGACCGGATCGGATTTAGCTTGGTCCGAATCGTTGCCTGACGCGCCTCGTCATTTGGCATGATGAACGTCCGCCCGACATAGCGATTTTTGACGAAGCCTTCTCTACAAGGCAGGCCAAGGCCTTCAGCCATAGTCTGCGCAGCTGTGCGCGCGGACTCGGGAACCGGAATCACGACATCTGCCTTAAGACCCGTCTCCTTGAATCGGTTGGCCATGCGACGGCCCATCTCCATGCGCGCATCGTGGACCGAGACGCCATCGAGGAACGTATCGGGACGCGCAAAGTAGACGTATTCGAAGACACAAGGGCGGTGCGGTGCTTTGCCAACCTGAAGGAACTGAGGAATGCGGTCCTCACCGATCCACAGCATCTCGCCGGCGGCGAGGTCACGCACAATCTCGTAACCAGCGACATCCAGCACAACCGACTCACTAGCACAGGCGTAATAGGTGCCCTCAGGCGTCTCCTTCTTGCCAAAAATGCACGGTTTGATGCCATAGGGATCGCGGAAGGCATACATGCCATCCTGCGTGATCCCGACCACGGAGTAGGCGCCCTTGACCTTCTCAAAGACTTCCCTGACTCCTGCAGCAATATCATCCAAACCGACCTTGTCAGCTGGACGGCGCATCAAAGCATCCGCGAACACATAGAGCACGACCTCGAGGTCGCAGTTGCTACCGAGCGTAATCTTGCGATCACCAAAATGTGTGCGCTTGAGCTCATGAAAGTTGGTGACGTTGCCGTTGTGGGCCATGACCACGCCAACCGGATAATCGAGCCAGAACGGCTGAACATCCGTGTCTTCGCCTAGGCCAACCGTTGGATAGCGCACGTGGCCGACCGCCAAAGGACCCCGCAGCCGCTGCAGATGTTTGTCTTCAAACACCTCCCGCACCAGCCCAAGGCCTTTTTTGGCTTGGAACTTCTCTTTGAAAGAGACAGCGCCGGCCGCGTCTTGCCCGCGGTGTTGAATGGCCACAAGGCCGTTGATGACGTCACGAATAACGTCGGATTCGGGAGGACCGAAGATCGAGATGAAGCCACACATGAGGGACCGGGAGCTTACCATCAGAACGACCAATGGCGAACCTGTGCAACATTGATGGGCAGATCACTTCTGAAGAAGATGCCCGTATCCCTGTGCTCGACCGTGGCTTCCTGTTCGGCGACTCAATCTATGAAGTCGTAAGAACTCATCGGGGAGTGCCACTTGCGTGGCCCGAGCACTGGACTCGGCTCAAAGCCTCCGCTGCCGCTCTGGGCATGGAACTCGACCAAAGCGAGGAAACGATTGCTCGCAGATGCGCCAAAACCATGGCCCAAGCAGCCCTCGGGGACTGTTATGTGCGCATCATCGTGACCCGGGGCACTGGTGAGGCCCCAAATATCGACGTTGCATACGCCAGCAACTCGCCTCGCTGGGTCATTATGGTTAGGCCGCTACAGCTGGCCAGCGGGGCAGCCATCAAATTGGCTTTGGTAGACCGCCTGCGCAACGACCGTCGCGCCCTCGATCCAGCGACCAAAAGTGGCAACTATTTGAACAACGTTATGGGCTTAGCTGAAGCGAAGGCCAGTGGCGCCACAGACTGCGTCATGCTCAATGGCGACGGCTCCGTCACGGAGGCTTCCACCTCCAATCTTTTTGCCCGAGTCGACGGGGTCTGGTGCACGCCTCCGCTCGAAGCCGGCATTTTGGTCGGCATCACCCGCAGCATGCTGCTCAAGTTCTTACCTGAAGCTGGAGAAAAGACCGAAGAGCGCGCCATCTCGAAGGAAGAGCTGCTTCGCGCCGAGGAGATCTTCTTATCGAGCACCCTCCGGGATATAGGCCCGGTGACTCATCTTAACGGGCGCCAGCTTCATCCAACACACCCCCAAACGCTTGGCGGCCCGTCAACGCAGCGGCTGATACCTGGATTTCGTAACTACTTAGACAGACGTCTTGCCGAACACGACACGCCATACTGGCAACAGTTGCTGTCCGAATAGGAATCTACCGAAGCGCATAGCGCCCCTGACAGACCAGTCATGGTCGAATGCACCAACTCCTGCCGCAAAATTTGCTGCAGGGAGGTCGCAGCCCGCAAACCATTACTTTTCCACTGTCCAAGACTCGCCAGGTGCAAGCAGGACAGACTTGTGGGGTAGCAACGAGCGCTGCAACTGATGCAGATGACTCAAGTCGACTCGCATCGCCTTTGCGTCGGTAGATGGCAAGAACGCATCATCCAGAAGGATGATCTCTGGCTTAAGAATGTTCGCTATCGCAAGAATATCAACATTGCGCGACGACGCGATCATCACACCGACCGGCTTCAAGTCAGCATCCGTAGGCTTAAGCGTCGGCCCAACAATCATGACAGCCGGACAGCCAACCGTGTCGATCCGGTAACTAAGGTCGTAGGGAACCGAACCATCAGGCAACTGCCGGCCAACTGGCAAAACCGACGTTTCTCCAGTGGTATTGTAGGCCTTACCAATCTCAACAAGAGGCATCTTGTCCATCGCCACAACAGGCAAGTGAAAGACGATGTGCGCAAACATGGGTCGCACCGGTTCAGAAGTAAACATCCGCAATAGCAACTGGTCATTGCGACGTGTCATCGACAGCGGCTGAGTCAGAATGCACATCTCGGCACCTCCCCAAAGCCACTCGGAGACATCGTTGCCCGCGGCATCAATCAGGTAGTTCTTCTTCGCAGATCTCACCAGCCAACCACCCATTGGTAGGCGGAACAAGCGCACCGAACCAGGCATCACAACATCTGACGCTTGCTTTGAAACTGACTGCATACGCAGCCGCCACCAATAGGGAACGCCGCGGCCCATCAAACCAGCGACCTCTCGATTCATGCGTCGATTGATCCGCTGAAAGATCTCCAGCGCATCAATACGAGGAAAGCGCGCGCATTGCTCATCAAGCTCTTCGAGAGCCTTCAAACGCTTCATGCCACCCGTCTCTGAGGGTGTTAACGAGCCATCGTAAACAATCGGCTCGTTCTGGATCAGGCGAGAACTCATCTCGCGCCAATACTCACTAGGTTTAGCAGGGATATCCTTAGCGCCTGGCTTGGCGGGAAATTGCGGCATCACCCCGCTCATTGGCGCGTCGCTTCCAACCAACATGATGGTCCCCAGCAAACCCGGATCAATCACCGGACCCAAGCCAAACGTCCATCCAATGCGAGTCTGCGGCAATGCATCCGTCGATTCGTCAAAGTCGTTAAGCACCATCTGCATATCGATACACAGGTTCACATTTGGCTGCTTACCTGGCGGAAGAATCTCGGTCCATGGAATCAGCGCTTCATAGGTCGTGATGCCCTGCTCTTTATCATGAAGGACAACAACTCGAGCCGGCTCCGGAAGCACCCGTGCAGATCCGCGTAAACGATCCCACTGCACGACTTCTCGTCCGCGTTCGTCTGCGAGCCAGAAATCGCGATCTTCACGCCGACCTGGATCAGGTCCGTTAGACCGCGTGTTGCGCTCCGGGTCGAAGGTCAAGACCAACGAGTCTGCCGCGGGAATCTCGGTCAAAACCAAGCTGCTCGCATCAAGTTCACGATGCCATTCGTCCTGCGCGGTGCAGGAAACGTATAGGCCTTCTTTACCCCACATCATGAACACCAACGCACTGGTGTCTTTGAGACCACGCCACGCGCCATGTGCAGTTCCTGATAGCTGGCTGCGATCATTGAGCTGCATCGCCGGCAGCTTTGGCCAATCGATCAACGATCCGTCAATCTTGATGTCGTGCTTGGCAACCGGCAACACCACCGCCTGCGGCAACCTCATCGTATTTGGGGTTCGAGGCTTCGCTTGAGCCGGTAGCTGCGGCAACAAACCGGTCGCAACTGCGGCGATCGCAAGCAAGCCCATCTGACACAAATTGATCATGAATCCTGAACCCTGCGCAAACTTAGATAATTGAGGATGGCATGTGCGGTCGTAGAACCCAGCAGACCAAAGCCTAGGTGCACAATCAAACCGAGCACCAGTGAGTGGAAGAAGGTGAAGACAACCCAACGCCATCCGCCAACACTGCTATTCAGCAAAACGTAGACGGCAACAGCCCCAAACAATCCAAATAGGTCCTGCACGGCTAAGCGAAAGAACAACTCCTCGGCAATAGCAGATATCAGCACAAATGTGATAGCGATGCCGTCACCCGCCCGAGCAAACAGCTTTTGTGCTTCGGAAGCGATTTCTTTGAGACCAGCGAAACGGTCTAGCGACCGATTGAGGATCCATGCCGCCACCACGCCAACAGCCAACCCTATACCGGACGCGGCTAACGGTCCGTATTCGCCAATCGCCCGAGCCGGCAACGCATCTAATCGATCTCGCGACCACAACCAGAACAAAGCCCCAGTCGCCATCAGACCATAGATGACAGCGCCAGTGACAAGCACCAGGACTGGCTTGGCATCGGAGCCGTCTTTCGGGTCTTTGCCGTTGGATGTCATCATGGCATCAACTTACGAACGCGTGACCACGGACCGATTACGTAAGTCGGAACACCAATAAATCCAGTGGCTGGCTGAGAGCCAAAATAGCGGCTGTCTTCACTGTCGAAGGAGTTGTCGCCAAGCAAGAACCAATGGCCGGGCTCTATGTGCAGGGGCCACTTCGGTTGACCAATGCTGAGTTCGTGCAGAATACGCGTCGCATAAACATCGCGGAATACGCGCAGATCACTGATGGAAGCTGCTGTCTCACCAACAATGCCGAGATGCAGATACGTGCACGGCAATGGTGACCTCGCTTTACCTGGAGTTGGGAGCGGCAAGGTGTAGGTGTCGTCCAGCATCACAAAGTCACGCCCATCAAGGCGACCAAACGTCAGCTTGCCGCGCCAATCATCGGTCAACACGTTCGCCACAGTGTGCAACTGCTTACCATTGAGCCAAACTGCTAAAGAGTTGCCTCCGGGATGCCAAACAAATGTCGTTGTAAAGTCAGTGGTATCAATAGAAGCAAGGATCACATTCGGCCGGTTTGCGAACCCGACCTCTATGCCGCAATCGATCACATTCGTGCTTTCACCGGTTTGACTGCGAACCCCTTCTAAGTCGATGAACGTCGCATCAACCGGACGGTTGGTGCCGATCATGCCCGGAGGTAGAACACCATCGTCGAGACTCTTATGACGAGCATCGTGAGCACGGATACGGAACGCAGAGCGCACGTTGGCTAGTGTCGCTTCACATGGTGGCAGCAACCAAGGCCCCACATTAGCAAGGATAGTCTTGCTGCCACCCATCGCGCCGGCGACCGCCCGTAGATCTAACACAGACCTCGCTTGGTGGCTGCTCGCCATCATGCCCCAGGTAACACTTCGAGGCATCGCCGCAGCAGGATCCTTCACTTCACGCTTCATCTGCTGGCGGCTGTCCCCAAGAAAGATGTCGCCGTTGCTAATGTTGATCCAAGTTTTGCCCTTTTCGTCGCCACTAGCCGCAATGCGTTTGACTAACTGGTGACCTGGACGCGCTAGATTTTCGACGACAACCAAATCACCGCGCCCAACCGAGCTTCTGCTCACGGTCTTATTAACGAAGACGATATCGCCTTCTTGGCGATCTCCATACAAGACCGGTTCCATGCTGCCGGACGGCACCAGGTATCGATCGCCACCCCATTGCCGAAGTCCCTGAACGGTCAAGACTGCAATGAACGCGACCACAATCGCGTCTGCAAGCATCGATACAGTTGAGGGGGCTTTCGTCATTACCAAAGTAGCTCTGGAAGATCTTACCGAACAAACACTGACCAAACTCAGATCACACAGAGAAGAATCGACGAAGCAGTAACTTCATAGTTTCCGTGTTTAGGCACCAGTGCGCAAAGTTTGCCAACCGTAATCGGCTCGCAGCAAACCGGCTTGCCATCAACGACTTTTCTCAACCACGGCAAGGCCATGCGTCACCAGACCATGAAACCTGTTCCAAATGTGGTCCAATTTGGCAACCGCTGCCAATCTCCAGGCGGCCCATACAAGGGGCGCCAATGGCGATAAATGACACATCGAGGTTGGTTCAGGTCCACCCGATCCGAGATGTGTTTTATTGTCGTGGCAACTTACGCCAGAAATGACGGCATAATCACAGGCATGACGCGCATTGCGGACCTGATTCACGACTGGAACCAGACAGAAGGCAGTTTTAAGCCATCACGGCCACTGCAGTTTGATGACGAGACTCTTCGCGACGGCCTGCAATCGCCAGCTGTCAGCGATCCAACGCTCGATCTCAAGATCGACCTCGTTGAAAGAATGGACAAGCTAGGAATCCACACCGCTAACCTGGGCTTACCAGGTGCTGGTGGGCGACCCCGTGAGGACATTACGAAGCTTGCGAAGCACATCGCCGACAACAAACTCAACATCGGTGCGAACGTAGCTTGCCGCACCGTTGTCAGCGATATCGAGCCAGTTGTCGAAATGACCCAAGCTGCAGGCATTCCAATCGAAGTCTGTGCGTTCATCGGCAGCAGCTACATCCGTCAATATGCCGAAGATTGGCCACTGGAGCGAATGCTCCAAAACACGCGAGATGCGCTGACCTTCGCCAGGGACAACAGCCTCCCTGTGATGTATGTCACTGAAGACACCACACGTGCTAAGCCCGAAACGATCCGGGCGCTATACACGACAGCCATCGAACTCGGTGCACGACGCTTGTGTGTCTGTGACACAGTCGGCCATGCAACGCCGGCTGGAGCGAGCGCCGTCGTGAAATTTGTAAGAGCACTAGCGGACGAACACGACCCAACAATCGGAGTCGATTGGCACGGCCACCGCGACCGCGACCTTGGCATCGCCAACTGCCTTGCGGCCATCGAAGCTGGTGCAGACCGCGTGCACGGCACTGCACTTGGCGTAGGCGAGCGCGCTGGCAACGCGCCGATGGACCAATTATTGGTCAACTGCAAGCTCCTCGGATGGATCGACAACGACTTAACGACGCTACCGTCCTATGTCGCAGCTTGTGGCCAGGCGCTGGAAACCTCTACGCCTCACAACTACCCGATCTTCGGCACAGACGCGTTTGAAACTGGCACTGGCGTGCACGCAGCAGCCGTTATCAAGGCTTTTAAGAAAGGCGATGTAGAGCTCGCTGATGCTGTCTATTCAGGTGTTCCCGCCAGCATGGTCGGCCTAGAGCAAAGAATCGCGATAGGCCCAATGGCCGGCCGTTCAAATGCTGCCTTTGTGCTAGAGCGCCTTGGCATTGAAGCAACCGATGAATGTGTCGCCCGCGTGCTCGAGGTCGGCAAGTCGAGCAAGCGCCTGCTCACCGATGACGAAGTCCGCAACGCCGCACAATCCTGATCCGGGACTTCAAGAACCGCTCGATCAAGTCCTGCTAGAACGCAGCCGATTCTCTCTTGCAGAGAGGAGTCATGGAGAAAGTTCTAGATCACAGAGTTATTGAGGAGCTTCTCTGGTTTGCCGATGACGGTGATCCAGAGCTTTTGGTCGACCTGATTCAGATGTTTCTCGAAGACGGGCCAGCAAAGGTCGAGGCTGTAAGCACCGGATTGGCCAGTGGCAACTTCGACATGGCTGAACGAGCTGCACACTCACTCAAGGGCTCATCAGGAAGCCTAGGTGCAAAGCTTGTCCAGGCAATCTGCGGCCAGATTGAAGAGACAACTCACATGCGAGAGCTAGAAGCGTCGCGCCTGCTCGCGCCAAAATTGGAGCTGAGCTACGCAGCAGCGGAGCAAGCACTCAAGCTCGTTCTAGCAGAGCACCAAAACTAGTACGCGCAACCAGGAGAGCTAGTTAATCGAAGTAACGCGCTGAGGCTTTACTTGAGGATTGGGCCTCGGAATAACAACCGGCTTAGTCAACGCGAGCTTTGACTCATCTGGCTCCCAATCCGCCGCCTGTCCACGGCATACGCAGCGGAAGCACTTGTGGAAGCAGGCCTGTTGCCGCCCGAAACATTCATCGACACCGATTCGATGAGTAAACAAGGACGAGCTAGAGCCTTCGACGGAGGGGCAGAGTCTCATGCGTTAGGCTTCGATATTTCAGCAGCGATTGCGAGCCGCAGAAGATGCTTAGAGTAGATCTCAGCGCCAAACCGTCAACGATCTGAAGCCGTCAGAAAACGACTCCAAAGCTCGCTACAAGTCGCAACAGCTGTCGGCGCACAATGGCTTTGCCGCGACAACTCAAAGCACACCGGACCATCATAAGATGAACCCTCCAGTGCTCTTAGAACACTATCGAAATCTACATCTCCAGTCCCTGGAAGCAGATGCTCATGCACCCCTCGACGATGATCTTCAAGATGGACCTGGGCTAGAAAAGGTGCGGCTCGCGCCACGACCTCCGCCGGGTCGCCCTCCCAGACGGCGTACAGGTGTCCAATATCGAGGGTAAGCATCGGGGCCGAGGCCCCCAAAGTTGTCCGGAGACGCTCGTAGTCGGCGAATGTCTCCAGCGCCATGCCCGGCTCTGGCTCTAGTGATGGAACCAGTCCAGCAGCACGGATGGCATCACAAGCCATCGCGACCCCCTCGAGCAACCATGCCTCACTATCTGGCCCCGGACATCTGTCGATACCAGCCCAGAAGGACACAACATCGGCGCCGAGCTGCTTCCCCATCGAGGCAACTCGCCCATAGAAAGCCACTCGTTGATCTCGACGTCGAGCATCACGCGTCATCAACGTAGGCTCATGCTTGGTATTCGAATCCAGCAGGAACCGCGCACCGGTCTCCATCACTGGCTTGATGCCAAGGTCGCGCAGGCGCTGCGCAATGACCGCCAAGTCAGCATCTGTAATTGACTCAGGATCGAGATGACAAGTATCGGGAGTGATCGCGATGGCTTGATAACCATGATCAGAGAGCAACGTCACCGCTTCATCGAAGCGATGGTTCTGCAGGCTGTTAGTGTGGTAGCCGAGCAACATCAGATGAATCTGTTAGTTACCGCCATTCATGCGGACCGTTTTCTGCAAAGTTGAGAGCTTGCCGTAGATTTTATTCATCGTGACGTAAACGCCAGGAACCGCCCACCCCTCCATGTCTGCTTCTTCAAACCACGAGGAGTGCGATTCAACCAGGGATTTGGCCTTATCGATCAAGACCTTGGCCTCAGACTGCTTAGCGCGCTTCTTCTTGTTATCGCCAGCAATGCCAAGTCGCATGCCTTCGTCACTGATGGCCTTTGCTTGTCGGTAGAGGTCTTGCATCTTGGCCAGCGTGTCTTGACTCAATGATGGAGCTGGTCGATCAGGTGTCATCCCCGACTTCGAACTGGACGTGCCAATGATGCTCTTTGGCGCGTCGGCCTGAGCAGGCTGCTTGGCCGATGAGTTGCCGGCAGCGTCACCTTCTTGATCGCTCGCAGAGCCACCCGAATTGACCACAGCCAAAATCACAATCAGAACCAGTAGGCCAGCGCCGCCCATGATCAACGGCGTCTGGTCTTTCTTTTTGGGGGAGGAGGAGCGGCCGCCTGAGCGGCGCCTAGGTTTACGCGATGCCATGTGGGTAGAGGTTCTACACGGAAACGACGAAACCAGGAACCTAGCAGACGGCTTGAAAGTGCTAACTCTTGATACGCAGAACCGCGTAATAGCCGCCATCGTGCTGACCAGCCGCTGGCAGCGTCAATTTACTAGCTACAAGCTCTAAGCCAGGGTGCCTAGCTTGAGCTGCTGCAACGACGTCTTCATTCTCTTCAGAGTCAATCGAGCAGGTGGAATAAACGGTATGACCGCCCGGCTTGGTCAGGGAAACAGCCTGATCTAGCAACTCGCTCTGAAGCTTGGGCAAGCCTTCAAATGTTGCCATATCCAGGCGGCGACGCGCCTCAACACGACGACCAAGTACGCCAGAGTTGGAACACGGAACATCGGCAAGGACACAGTCTGCGATCGGCAAATCACTGGTTGATGCCGCCAGACGGATGATTTTAGTCAAACCAAGACGCTGCGCGTTTTCCACAATGCGGCCGCGTCGATTTTCGTCAATGTCGTAGGCAAACACGCGACCATCTGGTCCGACGGCCTCGGCCAGCCAAGTTGTCTTTGTGCCAGGAGCTGCACAGAGATCGACGACCGTATCTCCCAATTGACATGGTACAGCCTGCGCCGCCCGCATTGCGGTCGGGTCTTGAACGACAAATTGACCAGCGTGGAATGGAACCGTCGAAAACGGTGAGGTGCCACCACTCCATCGCAGCAGCCGCTCATCACCACATTCGACAACATCCACATCTTCAGCAGCTAAATCAGCCTGCAGTATGGAACGCTCAGTTGACCGGCTTGTGCGTAAGTAGATCCCTGGTGTCTCACTAGCTGCTTCGGCGATCGCCTGAAGCCCATCTACGCCGTGCTGATCAGCAAATCGCTTCGCCAGCCAATCCGGAAGAGAGTGCACCAAAGCCAATCGACGAACTTGATCCTTAGGCACTCGCTTCTGCAACACGACCTTACGATTACCCGGCAAAGCTACTTCGGTCGCATGCTCTAACTCCACGCCAGGCTTGCACTCTTTCACACTGCTGGCCACGCGACGCAAGATGGCGTTCGCAAAGCCACGGTTGTTGTGCACAACCAAACTGACTGTTTCGTTCACTGCTGCATGCGACTTCATGCCTGGAACAAAAAGCAATTGGTAGGCACCAAGACGCAGTGCTACTCGTTGCTGCGGATCCTTGGGTAGACCGCGGACAGCAAAGCCCGTCAAAACATGATCAAGCAGGCGTTCGCGTCGAATCACGCCATGAGATAGCTCGAAGGCAAATGCCAACTCGCGACCTTCAACGCCACGACCATCTAGCTCACTGCGCAAACGCTCACTTCTGCCGCGCTCCAAAGCAACCAATGCCTTGAGCGCTACCGATCTGGCTGAAACCGCCACTTAGCTATCCGCCATCATGTTCGCTCTATCCAAAACGGGCGTCGGGTGCGATCTGGTGGCCGCGCACAAACTCACCAGCCGTCATGTTACGACCGTTATCGGGCTTGATTCGTGTGATGCGGAACAAGTCCTTGCCAGTGCACACGCGGATACCTTCCTCGCCCGCAGACTGGAGACCTCCAGGAATCCCCATGCCATACAGGTCTTGCTCAACTTGACCTTCCATCACGATGAAGCGCTTATTGCCGAGGCGCGTCTGCGCGCCTGGCTTTGGAGTCATCGAACGCACCAATAGATCAACTTCGGTAGCGGGCAACTTCCAATCGATGATGCCGTGCTCCTTCTCTACTTTTGGCGCGTAGGTGGCCTGAGCGTGGTCCTGCGGCGTGAAAGTAGCCGAACCATCTTTGATCTTGGCGAGTGCGTTGTTGAGCGCCGTGCCTGACAACTCTGCCAGTCGCACCCGTAATTGCCCGGAGTTCTCTGTTGCTCCAACAGGGGTCTTCTCAGTCAAAATGATGTCGCCAGCATCGAGCTTGTCGACGATTCTCATCACCGTCACGCCAGTTTCAGCATGTCCTTCGCGAATCACTCGCTGCACGGGAGCGGCACCACGCAGAAGAGGCAGCAGTGACGCGTGTGCATTGATCATGCCATGCGTCGGAATGGCCAACATTTCTGGCTTCAGGATCACGCCGTAACTGATCACGACACCAATGTCGGGCTTAAGCTCTCGAAGTTGCTCAAGAAACTCTGGAGCATGCGGATCTTCGGGCTGAACGCACTTCAACTCGAGAGCATTGGCCGCGAGTTTCACCTCGGCTTCGTAGATTTTACGCCCCCGTCCGCGTGGCGCGTCGGGCTTCGTGACCACGAGATCTGGAGAGAAGCCACTTTCCTTGAGTGCCTTCAGCGACGGGATCGCGAAGTCACTGCTTCCAAAAAAGACAATGCGCACAGGTTAGAACGGTATTAGAGGCGAAAATCGCTCGCAAACGAGCCGTGACGAAACACCGAGGGTAGCGACCGGACGCATCCGGGGCAAACGTGCCGCCAAGCCTAGTGTTGAGTGAACAGGCTCAACATAGTACATCGCAGTCCGTGGACTGCCCCCCAATCGATCCGCATGCGACTCTAACCCCGTTTGAACCCACGGCGCTGCGCACCTGCAAACTCTTCGGCCAAACCGTGCAATTGGCGTTGATACCCGGTCGCAGAGCTCGTTCTGGACACCTTCAAACTGGTCGGCCGGCACTGCAACGCAATAAAGCGGAGCAAATCCTCCGCGAAGAGGCTTATTGGCGCACCGAAACTCTGGCGGTCACTCCGAACAAGTTTCCATTTGCCAAGAACCAGCAGATTCTATGGATGGCTCATCCGGCCCGAGAGCCGGACTACGCATTTTGGCTGACTGCGCGCAACTGGGTCGACCGCAGCAACGGCACCGCCCTGCTAAACAACATCGGTGCAGCAGCGACGATCCCTCGCGCGCATGCTCATTTGATTGACGAGCGGATACCGTTCCTCGCGGAGCTACCCGAACGACCGTTGGAAACGGATCTGATCACTGTTCCCGATGGCTGTGAGCTAGTTCGCAAAGATGTGCCCTTTTGCATGATCGGGATACGCGGAAGTATTGCTGGGACTGCGGAATCCCTAATTCGACTAGCAGATGCGCGTTTGACCGCGACTTGGAACGTTGTGATCACCAAGGACGCAACCTGGATTGTGCCGCGCACCAAGCAAACGCCGGCACCGTTCTTCAAGCAAGCGGTTGGCGCAGCCGAGTTCTGGGGCCGCTGGTGCTACATCGATGAAGAGTCATTTGCTGCTGCGACCGAAGCCGACCTTGAACAAGCTCTGATGATCACAACCACACCACGAATCGACTGACCAACTTCGATGTGACCACCGGGATAGCTGCGTTTCATTGATGATTGATCAATTGCGAGCCGCTGCAAGCCAATCGCCCTCGATGCACGTGTGTTTATTAGCCACAGCAACGACGATGCGGTAAAACCTGAGGCCGCTAATGTTGGTAACGTTAGCCTCGCTCAGGACGCCATGCTGACGACTAAGAGATACGACTACATCCCGTTCGAACTGCTCCAAAAGCACCCAATGATTGCCAACCACCGGGTGGTCAATCAGCAGAAGGTCGCGCACTACAAGGGCGATATCCTCAACAACGGCCTGCTGGAGCCGCTAGTAGTTTGGGAGCGTAACCCTGGCGAGATCTTCTTGGTGGGTGGCTTCCATCGCTATGGCGCGATTGAACTCATTCGGAAAGATCATCCTGGCTACTACGACCGTATCGATGTCCGCGTCGTTGCCGGTGAGTTTGAAGAAATCCGCGCGCTAAACCTCAAGCTCAACGCGGACCGGCTCGACGCCAAGCTCGTTGAATACTTCGATACGGTAATCTTTCTAAACAACGCCAACTGGGAGAAGGGCCGGATCGCAGCCTTCCTCGATAAAAGTCTGACCTGGATCGAAGACATCATCCGCTTTGCGCCAGCCATGGACTCCCGCATTCGGGCTCTCCTTCAGGACGACAAAATCTCATGGACGAGAGCCAAGGCAATCTGTCGGCGAATCATGAGTTGTCAGCCTGGCGAGGAGCAAATGACCACGGACGCCGCCATTCGCGAACTTCTTGCAGACCCCGTTCCGACTCCGAAGCGCCCGCTTTCGATGAAATCGGCGACAAACCGCCTGTCGAAGGTCGTCGCCAAAAACCCTGATTCGTCCTACACAATCCGTGCTAAGGACCTGCTTTCTTTGCTGAAAGTTATCGGCGGAAAAACTGACCAAGACACCGAATCACACCTGAAACGGGTTCGCGATTGCTTCCCGGCGCTGATCGAAGCCAGCGCAGATGAGCTTCGGTCGAAGAAACGTAAGAAAGGCACGATAAATACGCCAAAGGAAGCTGCTGAGGGACAATAAGCTAGTCATCGATCACGGGCTGATTTGAGGCAAAGCCCCCCGCAGAAACAGCATATTGTCACACCTAGAAGCGCATTGGGACGACTCCCGACCGCAGACAATCGAGAGTTCCCGATTATCACTGCATGATCAGCCATCCATAGAGGCGACGAAAGGGGGGCAAGAGTGCTACGCTCTGACTCCTTAATGGATCCCCGGATTGAACGCGCTCGTCAAATCATCGAGTGTGAAGCTGTTGCTGTTCGTCAAGTATCGCAAGGTCTTGGCGACACCTTCTTGAGTGCCCTGGACTTGATCCTCGGGTTACGTGGCCGCGTCGTGACAACCGGCATGGGTAAAGCCGGCTTCATCGCCCAAAAGATCTCAGCGACACTTGCCTCCACAGGCACATCGTCGATCTTTTTGCACCCGTCCGAAGCCATCCACGGAGACCTCGGCCGCGTCGAACATGGCGACCTGCTCCTGGCATTTTCTAAGTCTGGTGAGACAGCCGAACTGCTCGTCATGTTGCCACACGTAAAGGCGCATGGCGTTCCGATGGTTGCGATTACCCAGGAAAAGAGTTCGACCCTAGGTATCCATAGCGACCTAGTGCTCGAACTTGGCCATATCGATGAACCCGGCCCCCACGGACTCGCGCCAAGCGCCTCGACAACGGCGATGCTCGCACTTGGCGACGCACTTGCGCTAGTTGTCCAGGAAGGTCGCAATTTTGGCCCAGAAGACTTTGCACGGTTCCATCCAGGCGGAGACCTTGGCCGCAGATTGATGAAAGTGTCTGAATTGATGCGTAAGGGTGAACGCAACCCATGCATTCAAAACACGAGCACCGTCATGGAAGCGATCGAGGTGATGACCTGCACTCCCGGCCGCCCTGGTGCTACCAGCGTCGTCGACAGTGAAGGCAAATTGGTTGGCTTCTTTACGGATGGCGATTTGCGGCGCCTAATCGAAGACGGACTGTCAAACCCCCGTGAGCGCAAAGTTGAAGACGCAATGACCAAGGGGCCACGCTCTATTGCGCCTGAAACGTTTGCACTAGAGGCCCTCGCACTACTCCATCAGAGTTCGATCGACCAAATGCCAGTCGTTGACAATCAAGGCCGATTGATCGGGCTGCTCGACGTACAAGACCTGCTTCAGCTAAAAATCGGATGACCGACGCGACCAACAACAATCACGACAACGTCATCAACAAGAAAATGCCCGGCCGCACCCGGCCGAATGACGAGGCGCTGCGGGCGATTAAGTTCTTACTACTCGATGTAGATGGCGTGCTGACAGATGGCCGCGTCCACTTTGACTTCGAAGGTCGCGAGTACAAGTCGTTTCACGTACATGACGCAGCCGGCATCGTCTACTGGCACAGGTCTGGCGGCCAATCAGGCTTCTTATCTGGCCGCGGTAGTGAAATCGTTAGGCGCCGCGCAAAAGAACTCGGTGTCCACGACATCATTCTCGGTCGTGTAGACAAAGCTGCAGCGTTCTCTGAGTTGCTCGAACGCCAAAACCTAAAGCCAGAACAAGTTGCCTACCTAGGTGACGACCTACTCGACCTACCGGTGCTACGTGAGGTTGGTTTCGCTGCCACAGTTCCAGAAGCGCGCAAAGAAGTTTTGGCTGAAGCCCAATTCGTTAGTGAGAGATCAGCAGGGTTTGGCGCAGCCCGTGATGTCATTGAAGAATTGCTTCGTGCCCGCGGTGTCTGGCAAAAGGTAGTCGACCAGGATGGACGTCCGTGAAACGAGTTATCGCATTCCTGCTCCTGATCGCCCTCGGCGTGCTAGCAATGCGCTTCGCAATCGGCGACGAGTTGGCAGTACGAGCCGATGGTCCAGGCAACCGTCAGAACAATCCTGCAAACCAGGAATCAAAGTCTAGCGACACCGAAGAGGATAATCAGGCTGATCCAAACACACCGTCATCGGCTTCGAACGCTCCAAGCGTACGGGTGCAAGGTGGTGGCGTGGGCGCAACCGTTGGCCATAAGGGTGCATTGACTTTTTCAGAGCAACGCAATGTGCCCATTGGTGACGGCCGCACGCGTAAGGACGATGTCTACATCCTAGTTGCCAAAGACAGCGGGGCAGTCGGTGATGGCCTCCAGCAGCTTATCGATGTGACCCTTAAGCTATTCGATAAGGGGACACATGCGGCGACGATCACTGCTTCTGATGCATTTATCGAACTGGGCCGCAACCCCAATGGCGATCCATCATTCGACGAGCAGAAAAGAATCGATGTCCGTAGCGCAGTCATTACAGCTGAGCCTGGCAGCCAGATGGAAGGACTGCGCCTAGAACTCGGTGATGCGATCATCGTGCTTGGCGATAACGAGATCCAGCTGACAACCGAACCCGATCAAGCGATCGCGATGACGCTTACCGGCAAACAGACCATCACTTTGACAGGCATGGGTGCGACCGCACGCTTGCCAAGAAGCGCCGACAGCGGTCTTCGCCAAGCCCAAGTCATCATCCAAACTAATCCGGTTCTAAAAACTGATGATCTGACACTGACTGCAGATGGTCGGATGCGATATGTCGAAGATACGGTTTCCGGCGCCGCACAGATCTCTCTCGACGACAACGTCAAGTTAGACCTTTTGAACAGCACGCTAAAGCTGTCTGACGCCGACACAGGCAAGGCCACAACGAACCAGACTAAGTCGAACTCGACTGCCCGTGGCGACCAATTCACAGGCTCACTACTTCGCAACAAGAGCAAGGTTCGCGACAGGCGCAATCCAGACGACAAGCTTCGCAGTGGCAGCATATCCTGGCAACGATTGGTGCTAGCCGGGGCACCCGCGACCATTGATGTGCCTGGTGTGCGAGTCGTTACACCCCGCATCATGATCCGTCCTGGGCCGCTGGGTGATCCATTTATTATCACGACATACGGCGGTGAATCGCGCGTTGAACAAACGCACCTATTTCCCGACAGCAAGCTAAGTGACCTCGTAACTACAATCTCGCCGAGACGCATCCACATTGCTCGGCCTAGCAGTTCTGCTGGCGCCCTTCATCGAGGCATGGGCTTTCCGCTATGGACTCTTCGATCACTAGAACAGCAGCAAATCATCATCTACGAAGGTGCTGCACGATTTGAAAGTGGTTCACGCACCATTACCGCTAGCGATGGCTTAGTCGTCTACGGCCGCGTCGATGGCGGTACGGGCATTGTCCAAGGATTTGGAAACATCGAGGTCCTGCAAACGGCTATCCCCAAATCTCAAGAGCAAGATGCACAGCCTGCGTTAGTGGCAAAAGCCAGCGATGGCATGTTACTGACCCTTGGCAAAGGCTTCGAGCGTCTACAGCTCGGGCCAGCTAGTGATCAAAGTTCTGTGCGCTCACGCGAGCATCGCTACAGCATCGAGTATGGAGCCGCAACATTACGCGGACTTGGCGGGTGCACAGTAGAACGCACGGGTAACCGCACACGTCTAGAACTACGGGCGCCATTCGATCAGATCGAGGCAGACTTCAACTCTGACGAAACGCAACTTCGCAACGTTCGCCAGCTGCTCGCTACTTTTGAAGGCGAGGTTTTGACTGAACTGGATGTAGGCGGTCTTCCTGTAGAGGCCACATTCAAGAAACAAGACGAAGTAATTCAGGCGCGCACGCCTCGCCTTCGACAAATCAGCCAACGGTCGATTCGCTTGTTGCCGATGGACCTAGACGAGTCTCCTTGGTCAGAGATGAATGAGCTTGACCGCACTCCGCGCTTAGTGCGAACCTGGAACACAAAAGGCGACGGCGAGACCCTGCACCAACAATCAGTCGAGGTAACCGGTCCTCGTATCGACGTCCATCATGCTGGTGGACGTCATGCAATCATCGATGCCCACGCAGTCGGCGAGGAAGTACCGCGTATTTACGCTAAAGTGCCACAACCGGGGTCAAGTGATCCTGCGACCGTAACCTGCGCAGCTCTTCGCCTACGGGTACTACCGTTTGCAGTAACACCGGAAGTGCGTCGCGTTTTGTTTGCAGGCGCTACAGGTGTCATACCTGACATCATCACCCACTCACTGTCGAAGCCATGGCTGCTCGTCGATGACGTACGTGACTTCCAACTCGATGATGAAAAACAGGGCCACATCACCGGCTCAGGCAAACGACTGCTCATCAGTCAAGGTGGTAAAGCACTGCTCTTTATCGGTGATGCCGATGCACAAACTCAGACAGTTGTACGACGATCATTCAAAGGCCGCACAGTCATCCTTGAAGGTGCCCGCGTGCGAGTCAGTAACGACGATGCAGTTCGGTTATCAGCTCTTGGATCGTTTAGCAATCGATCAACCTTCATGCCGCCAACCATGACGTTGCTTGAACCAACATCGAGTGGAATACTCGCCAACATGCGAGCAACTTGTCGCGGCGACATTTATGTTGATCCTGATGCTGTTCGCTATGGCGGACCAGTCGAAGCGCAAGGCATAAAGGAAGACGGTCAAGACGATCCTGACGGCATCAACATTGATGCGAAGGAATTGATCATGACACGCCTAGTAAAAGGCGGTGGACCAGACCTTAGCCGCGGCAATCCCGGCGACATTGCAATGATCAAGGGCAAGGACGTCATGATCGATTGGACGCAGCTCGATGCAACTGCAGCGACAATTGAGCTCGACATCCAACGTGGCCACTGCACCGCTAGCGATCCTAATGGCGCAATCGTCAAACTTCCGGATGGACGGACTCTGCGAACTGCATGGGCGTTCGTAAACTACAAAACGTGGTCATTCCGGACCGGACCTAGCAGAGTCATGCAGCCTAAGAAGGTTAAGTCGGCAATCACAACACAAGCAGTTAGTAGCCGCGAGCAACGCCAAGAAGGTCAACTGTGAGACGTGCACGCCCGCAACAAGGCTTCACAAAACATCGGGCTCAAGGCCGCGCCAATGCAAGCAAGCTAGCGCTTAGCTGCGTGATGCTTGGCTGCACCACTATTTCAACGGTTACCGCACAGGATCCGACTCTTAAGCCTGCACCAGTCAGTCCTGCACCAGTCAGCCCTGCACAACAACCAAACAACCCAGCCATCACCTACGACTACCAGTTCGATAATGCAGGTACGGCCGGTAGAGAAAATGGCGACTACTACGAGTTTCACTACCAAGGCGGATTTCGTCTGCATGTCCCGAAGATGGACATCCTCTTGCGTGGCGAAAATCTGCTGATACTCAACGACCTGGAGGCACAACGCGCCCAGTTCGAAAGAAACAAATCATCTGGCCTCCCGACGCGAGGCATTCGCCCACCAGAACCACGTCGCCGGTTATCACCAGACGCAATTCGTGGCCGGCTTGAACGTGCTTTAAGCGCCATTGGCCGTGCACAAGAGTTGCCCGATAAGGTTCTAGATTCAGACGCACTCGATCTGTTTCGTTACCTCTACTGTGAGGGCGACATCATCGTTGTACAGCGTGGTGTCGAAGTTCTCCGATGTGATCGCATGTGGATCTCGCCGATCGATGACCGAGTTGTTGTCGAAAACGCGGAATTACGCTACATCACCGAAACCAGCGCGGGGCAGCAATCACTGGTCGTCCGTGGTCCGCGACTAGTCAAGCAAGGCGGCCGTTGGATTGGAACTGACCTGCTGCTGACAACATGTACCGCCGCGACACCTCACGCAGCTCTAGCTGTTAAGGAAGCAGAAATCATCGAACGTCCTGGCGAGTTCGAGGTGATCTCGCGTGGCCAAACATTGCAAATTGGTGGCACGAACATCATGCCGCTGCCAGATGCACGCATCTTTACTGGCAGTCAAAGTGAGTTCCCGATCAAGCGTGTGACAGTTGGTTACTCGGGCCGCCTAGGCGCCCAAACCGGAGTGTTGTTTGGCTTGCCATGGAACACAAATGGAGGCGCACTTCATCATTGGATCACCGGCCGTCCAGCCGACGAATTCCGTGGCGAATGGGAGCTTGGCATTGGCTTCATCGAAGCACGCGGAATACCGCTCGAGGGCGCCCTCACCTACGGCGTGAAAGGCCTCTACGAAGGCAGGATTGAGGGCAGATACCTCGATGACAGCGGCACCAACCTTCGCGAGATCAAACGGAATATCGACGACTCACTGATCGAAAACGACCAACGCTCAATCGTACGCACATCCAATCGTGTATTTTTGAGCGACAACGGCAATGGTCAAGACACACACGTCGATCTAGTCGCATTCTACGCGTCTGACGCTGCTGCTTATTCGGAGTTCCTAATGGGACCTTACCGCTTTGATGAACTACCGGAGACGAGCACCTACCTGCACCATGCCGAAGGCAACCACTTACTGACTGTTGGAACGCGCTTCAACCTATCGGACTTTAGCTACCGAGATGATCGCTACCTAGCGGATCGATTCATCGAAGAGTTGCCAGTTGTGACTTATCAATGGTTGGCCCAGCCGCTGGCGGAAACACCCTGGCAAACCCCCATCGTGGTTGACATAGAAACACAGGTCGGCCAACGCCGCAGTGACTATGACGACCGAACGCGAACCCGAACAAGCGATCGCAGCCTTCGTGCCGACCAACTCGTTGAGTTCTCGGCACCATTCCAGGTCAAGGGATTCAGCGTCCGCCCCTATATCAGTGGTCGAGGGACGTTCTATGACGATACACCCAGTCGCCAAAGTGAAGAACGCATCGCGCTTGAGGGTGGCATCCAGATCGGCACACGATTCTCACGGACTTGGTCATGGATGAACGAAAATGGTAAGCGCGATTCGTTGCGCCACGTGGTGGCTCCGTTAGTCACCTACCGCAATCGTTACAAGGTCAATCAGCAGCCTGATTCCCTGTTCCAATACGACAATGTAAGCCCGCGACGCTTAGCCCAACTTGGCTATGACTCAATCGACCTCTTAACCGAGCGGGAGTTGGTTCGGTTTGAGGTACGCAACCTGTGGCAAAAGATGGCTACAACGAAAGGTGGCCAACAGCCTCGTGACGTAGTGTCGCTAGATTTCGCACAAGACCTTCTCCCGAACAGCTCTCGCGACAATGACGGCGAAGAACTCGGCCTGTTCTATTACGACCTGCTGTTTCGTCCTAATTTGAAGTGGTTGCCGTTCGAAAACTTTGCGTTCGCGCTCTATGGCGACGTTGATTGGAAGCGCGGAATGCAAACTCTGGACACTGAGTTGCAGTTTGGACAAGTTATCGGCGTCGATTGGACCGTTGAATACCGTGAAGACTTGACTGCTAACGGCGCGGTAGCCATCGGTGGTCGCAGCAAAATATTCGACCGGTGGGACCTCTATGGTTCGGCACAACGCGACCTCGAACGCAGTGAGTGGTTGGCCTATGTGTTCGGCATTCGCCGTAATGACCACGACTGGTCAATAGCCTTGCAGGCGGCTTACAACCCGTTTGTCAACGAGACGACGTTTCGCATCGACTTCCAGCCCAGCTTTGGCAACCGTAAGACCACTACACGCGACCGATTTGGCGGCAACGACGTCCGCAATCGATACGCGTTCGACTACTAAGCAACACAGTGCGACCAGCCATAGTCACACTGCGAGAGTTGGCCGCATAACAAGATGCGACGAAGCAAACTGCTTAGAAAGACCAACCGACAGACAAGATAACTCGTTGGTCGGCGCGCTTGGCACCAGGTGCGGGCGTATTGTCGTAATCGAGCACGTGCGTCAGGTTCGCTACCATGCTTTTGGTTAGTGAAGTCTGAATCTCAGTCGTTACTTGGCAGTAGATGTCAGCCTTATCTTCGAGCGATGGGAAGGCCTCAGCGCGATGAACAAACTTAGTGACGTCGCTAAGCGGTGCCTCATAGCGATAGGCCGCCCTAGCCGCGATGTAACTAACGGAACTAGGTTCCGGCGCAACAAACACGCGATAGCTTTCATCGAGATAAGACAAGCCAACTTCGAACATGAATAGCTGACTTCCATCATCGATCAGGGTGTAACCAACACCGGCACCGGCGGTGAAGCGCAGATCAAGATTAGCGATTGTGTCACCAAGAACGCGGGTAGTTACGAGCGCATACGAACTTTCAGATAGGTAGTAGTCATACTTCAGACCACCACCAACTCGCCGGGCATTCGTGACATAGCCACTGCTCGATGAAACAGGTGAAGCGCGGTCTTTATTTTGCGCATAAGTCCACGACCCATCGACCGAAATACGATCTGACTTACGACGCAACGAAGCGTCGAACGACAAACCAGCAGATCGCGTATCCGTATTGCCGCTCGTTGAGACACCAGAGAAATTCAACGAGCCAGTCCATGACGGATCAACCTCTTCAGGAGGATTGATCATCCCTAGGTTCGCTAGTGCCAACGACGACGTTGCCCCACCCTCCAAACGCAAGTTGCCACCTTCGATGCCAACGATACGTCGCTGCCATAAATCACCACTCTTTGTCTTAAGGGTCACGGATTCATTTGTGACAATGTCGCTAACACTGCCAATCGGAACCACGACGTCGGCTAGCAACGGGGACTTGATGGTTACCTTGCCATCGGCCATGGAAGTGATTTTTCCAGTCAACACGTCACCGTTAGATAACGTGACTTTGTCTTGGGCGGACGCCACAAGGGTGAGAACTGCAAATGCAGCTACGAAGAAAAGGTTTCTCATTGTTGGTTAAGTTATTCGCGTATCTTGTTCCAAGTCAGAGACACGGCAAACAGAAAACTCTCTGTGCAATTTCTGTAGCTTCCCAAGAAATCCGGCGAAGCCTTTGATCAGTGGAATCACTAAGTAATGACTACGAACAATGGCGAAACAACGGAGTTGGCGACTGCAAATGCAGTCGCAACCGTGACCACAAACACGCGTCGTAGTTTTGCTGTATGGCTGGGCGAAATGCCTAAGTGGAAGAAAGCTGCAGTCGGCTTAGCGCTTGCTACAGTTGCCGCCGGTGGGGTGATGACATTGCTTAACGGCGACCCAGCTCCAGCAATTGGTTCTCCGGGCGACATGTCTGGCCTACGCGCAAGCTTGATCGAAGGCCCCCCTCAAAGCGGTGACTCGACAGGGGGAGCGCAGTCCGAACCGGCATCGAAAGGCTTATTCCGTATTGGCTTCAGCTTCCTCGCGGGTTTCAGCATCGGCACATTCCTGCGGGCAGTGCTAAAGCTCGCAATGATCGTGTTCGGCTTCTGGCTGTTGACGACGTTCTTGCTCGCCTATGCCGGCCTAATGACGGTTGAGTGGGATCAGATCGATGCTCTATGGAACCAGTTCAACGATAGCATCCAAGGTGAGTGGGGCAGCTTCCAATCCTTCATGCTTGGCAGCTTGCCAGCGGCCGGACTTGCAGCGACCGGTCTAGTAATTGGCCTCAAACGGCACTAGACGCAGCGAAAGCTGCGCGCACGGTCCGGCCAACTACAAACTGTCGAGGAACTTGCCTGGCTCGTAGTTACCAAGGTCAAGGATCTTGGTGCAAACGCGGTCAAGGAAGTAGCGGTCGTGGGAAACGATCACCATGCAGCCCGGGAAGTTGTTGATGCCTTCCTCAAGCACGCGCAGCGTGTCCAAATCCAAGTCGTTAGTTGGTTCGTCAAGTAGGATGACATTGCCGCCCCGACGAAGCATTTTTGCAAGCTGCACACGGTTTCGTTGACCGCCTGACAGAGATCCAACCTTCTGTTGCTGGTCTGGCCCAGTAAAGTTGAACTTCGCGACATAGCTGCGACTGTTCATCTCCTGTTTGCCAAGCCTGATGATGTCTTGGCTATCGGCAATCTCTTCCCAAACTGTGCGGTTAGGATCGAGCGTTTCGCGCTCCTGATCTACGTGACAAAGTTCGACGGTCTTACCAACTGTCACCTTGCCCTGCTGCGGCTCTAACTTGCCGGTGATGAGTTTCAGGCAAGTAGTCTTACCGGTACCGTTTGGACCGACAATTCCTAGGATGTCGCCAGGCTGCATGTCAAATGACATGTTCTCGAGCACATTCCGCTCACCATTGTATGAGAAGAAAACCTTCTCAAATCGAATGATCGTGTCTCCTAGCCGCTTACCCGCCGGAATAGCTAACTCGACGCTATCTTCCGACTGTTGAACCTCGGTAGAGATCATCTTGTCGTAGTTCTTTAGGCGAGACTTGTTCTTGGTAGCACGCGCCTTTGGGTTCATGCGAATCCACTCGAGTTCACGCTCAAGGAACTTCGCGCGTTTCTGTTGCGCTTGCTCTTGCGATGCCATGCGCTTGCTACGCTGAATCAGGTATTCAGAGTAGTTACCTTGGTAAGGGATTGCGCGACTGTTCCAGATCTCCAGCATCCAGCCAACGACGTTGTCTAGGAAGAAGCGGTCGTGGGTGATGACAACGACGGTTCCCTTGTAGGCAGCGAGTGTTTCCTCTAGCCAGCTAACTGTTTCGACATCCAAGTGGTTGGTAGGTTCGTCGAGCAGCAGCAAATCAGGTTGCTCCAGAAGGGTGCGACACAGAGCGACACGACGTCGCTCACCACCACTACATGCCTTGACCATTTTGTCGCCCGCGGGCAAGCAAAGCTTGGTCATTGCCGTCTCAACATGTCGATCAAGCTCCCAGGCGTCCTTGGTTTCGATTTCGGCCTGCAGCCGCTCGAAGTCTGCCATGACCTTGTCCATCTCAGCTTCGTTGAGATCTTCGCCAAGCTTCATGCTTACGTCTTCGTGTGCCTTAAGCAGGTTACGAATCGGCTCGACAGCCTTCTCGACATTCTCACGAACCGTTAGATCTTCGAGCAGTGCGGGCTCTTGGGGCACGTAGCCGACGGTCATGCCATCAGCTAGACGCGCAACCCCCTCAAACTCCGTGTCCTGGCCCGACATGATGCGCATCAATGTCGACTTGCCAGCACCGTTCTGGCCAATGACGCCAATTTTGGCACCGTAGTTAAAGACCAAGCTGACGTCGTTTAGGACGGGCTTCTTGTTCTGGTAGCTCTTAGTGAGTCTTTCGACGGCAAAGATGGGCTTATCGCTCATGGGGGCAAACAGCTTAGCGATGCATAAAACGGTTTCTAGGAGCGACAGGCCCAATGCGAAAGACAACTGCAATCTAACGGGTCTGTCTCGCCTCTACTTAGGGAGAGTCGCGGCCGTAGGATTTCTCACGGCTGCTGGAAGACGGTGAATCATCAGCGCAACAGCCGGTTTCTTGGTCTCAAATACTGATGTAACCGCCCCCACGATCCGCGTTTGCTCAGTTGTGACTGTTTCTGTCAGGACGTAACCACGAAAGATCCCAACGATCTCAGGTCGCTGGGTCTCGTAGTTCCAGATCATCGCAGCCCCTCCAGACATACCATTGAGTTCGAATGCTTCGCCGATCGCATACCAAGCGGGTTGTTTGTCGCTTGTTGCCCGGATTCTCACACGAACACACGGGGTCGGCGCCTTGACGTCAATTTTCATGTCGGGGAAAAATCCTGCGGCGTAACCAACCAAAAGCACTTCGGTGGCGATTTCAGGAACCCAACGATGATCACGTGTCGCTGGGTAGACGCTGACGACACGAACCCAGTTTGGCTTCTCAAACGCCAAAATCGCCCAATCGCCGTGTGGTAATTCCGGGTCTCCCGCAGACTCGACGACGGCTGTAGTCGTCTCACCATCAATTCTGATAGACAACCTACCCCGTTCGTCTCGTGTCAATCCCGCTACAACATGAGCGGCCGTTAAGACTCTGTCAGGCGCAATCACGGTACCGCTACCAATGGTGCGGGTTTAGTCATCATGAATCAGCACCACCGAATCGAGCGATCCAGGTGCTACAAATGATGGAGTCTGATCTTCGAAGTGCTTCTCTAGATAGGTGAGATCTGATTTATTGGTCGACCTGGAGGCTGATTTAGTCTTCGCGCATCCAGCGCTAAAAGCAAACCCAACCAAACTTAGGCTGATTGCCAAAAGCCTAGACGAAAGACGAATCATGTTCTGAGTGTTGTAGCTACAGGCCATCTGAATCGATTCTCGTTATGCTCTACAACTCGTGATTGCGATCTTCCCATCCTTAGGCTGGCAGGAGATGTTCCTGATGCTGGTCATCGGACTCTTGCTGTATGGCCGAAATCTGCCCGACGCCGGCCGAAGTCTTGGTCGTGTCATCGCGCAGCTAAAGCGCAGCTTCCACGACTTCAAGAACCAACTCGATCGCGATGGCGAACTTGGAGATGTTAAGCAGGCGCTGAAAGACACAGCTCGAGAAATGAAGAGCATCACCAAGGTGCCTCGCGCCATGAGCAACCCCAGCGATGCTTTGCGTGATCTAACCAATGAAGCGATGTCATCATCTGTTGATGATGATGATGATGGTGAATTGGACGATGTCAAAGCGCCGACGCAGCCCCAAAACAGTGCTGACACAAAAACGGACAAGGACGAATCATCAACTCCATCTGCTGGCAATACTGGCAACTAACGAATCAACATAGACCATGAGAAATCCAATTAGTGTTGTTGCCAAAGTCGCTGCCAACCCAGAGCAAGCAAAGCTGTTTGTATCGATGCTCGCCGCAGAGGGAATTCCAGCAACGACGGACAGCACACCACCGGATGAGTTTGCAATGAGTCAGCGCCTAATGAACCTAGCTGGATGCAAGGTGATGGTGCCAACAGAAGCGTTAGAGCGTGCCCAGGAGATCTTAAAACCAGCAGAGGTTGACCTCGACGAACTGACTCGCCAAGCAATGTCTGCAGAAAACCCAGACGGCCCGCCAATCGGCAAGGGCAACTAAGCCGCTATAGCCTCTTCGACTGCTGGATAGCTTCGTCTCCAGCATCGAAAATGCTCATCCAATCGTCTGCGTTATTTTTGGGTGCAGCCTTACGACGCAGACTCTCTGCTTCGCGGCGAGCCAGGTCATGTTTGACCCATGCCCCGTAATCCTTGTAGAGGTCTCCAAGCACTTTCTTGTTCTCGGAGATTAGTCCTACATACGGAAACAAATCGCAGCTGTGCTCCTTTTGAATCTTTGAGATGTCCTCAAAGGAGAGCATGACAGGCATCGCCACCGTCACGATGTCGCCAAACGTATCGAGAGGCACCATCGTGTATTTGAACAGCGTCTCCTTTGGGAAACGCGCCTTAGCCTCTTCACTGATGGAGTAGTTCCCAGCCATCAAGAAAGGCAGGTTGAATTTATCAGTGATGACTTTGGCAAGATCCCATTCTGTGATGTGACCGCCGTTCACCAGGATCTGCGCGAACGGTTCCCCGTTCTTGTCCTGCGAGTAGAGCGCATCCGTAATGATTTCGGACGACACGGCGCCACGGTCGGTCAGGATCTCTGCGAGCCTAACGGACGTGATCTTTTCGATACCCTTCACAAACCCTCTATCGGCTAGTCGTGAAGCCTGCTTGAGAACGACCTGATTCGACTTGGTAGCCGTAGCACCGATGATTGGATAGACAGTTGGTAAATATCACCTCAAATCGTCGCTGAAGACCTGTTTGGCCGACTAATTCTCGATTTTGATAAGCCCCAAATGGTGTCCAAAATCTACACACTTCGACCGCGCAAGGTTCCTTCAGGATCCCGATCAACCAAACAGACGAAGCGCATCAACTGGCCTAAGCGTAGATCCAAAACGTCAAGCTAGCGTGAACCGCCAATACCAAAGCCATGCCAATGACGATGGCTGAGTTGACACTCTCGCCAACATCAGAACTGGAGCGTTTTGGGCCCGTGCCCAGGTGGTAGCAACAAAGTGCTACTAGATAGCCGGACAAAGTAGATTTGGCTAAAATGACCAGCACATCGTGAGCAGTGACGCTCATGAAGTAGGCACTTGCCCACCCAACCATACTGATGCCTGAAACGGATGCGGCGAGCGCAGCTGCGAGTGCGGCGGCAATCACACCACCCATAGTCACCAGTGGCGTAGCAATGACCATTGCCCATACCAAAGGTGTCAGAAGGTAGTCGGCAGGCTTCACGCCCATCATCCGCAATGCAGCAATCTGGTTGGTGCGCTTCATCGTACCAATCCTTGCAGACGCTCCAGCAGCGATTCGGGCAGTAAAGAAGAAGCCACTCAACATTGGCACCAACACTGCAGTCGAAACCTTGCCAGTGCCGGTAAGCAATGCAGATTCGAACCCTCCATCGATCGGATTGTTACGGAGCGCAAAGAAGGTTGCTAGACCACCAATAACGGCAGCTGCGACCGCTACAAACAATGCGGGCTCAAGCGTGAATCGAATTGTCGTACGTATGGTCTGACCCAACTCAACCGGTGGCAATCGCCTAATCGACTCTAGCACGGTTTCGCCAATCGCAGCCAGTTGCAGGAGCGTCCGACGTATCCAGTGAACAGCTGCTGCCTCAACTTGATCTGATTCCACCACCGCTAGAGGCCTAGCATGTCCAGACAATCGGAAGTCTCGTCCTTCTAAGCGCAGTGACCGAGCTTCTCGGTTGAGCACCAGTATGCCGTCAGTAATATCCTTAAACGCGTCAAGATCATGTGTGATCACGATCGTTGTTCGGCCTTCATCCTGATCGTGTGCTTCACGTAATAACTTGGCGATAGTGCCAGCGGCCTCTGGGTCCAGTCCTGCAGTTGGCTCATCACAGAGCAAAAGCTGGGGAGCCGAAGCCAAGACCCGCGCAACCGCAACTCGCTTACGCATGCCGCCTGATAGCTGCGCGATTCGTTTGGGAGGATCGTTCAAGCCCGCTTGCGCCAACAAAGCTGGAGCCAGCTTGAGTGAACGACCAGCAGCTCGCAGCGCCATTTCGACGTTTTCAACAGGACTTAACTCATCAAGCAGGCCCTCGTCCTGAAGGATGGCAGCAACTTCGCTACCACTTTGATCTGCTTGGTCACAGGTTAGTGACTTACCAAAAGCAATCAGTTCACCGGACATTCGTGGGGCTGGTTCCCGCGATTCAATCAGACCAGCGAGAATACGAAGCAGCGACGATTTGCCACCACCGCTTGTGCCAATGAACACAAAGAAGCCGTTGCGAGGCAACGTCAGGTTAACAGCATCTAGCAACACCTCTTCGCCACCTGCATGGCGATGAGCTAGCCCAAAGTTGCGGAATACCAGCGCGTCACTCATAACGAGGGATTGCAGCTTGATGGGTTATTGGGGCCGAAGATCACTAGGCAAGCATTTGAGTCGAACGATTGCGGACTCGTCACCACCAGCCTTGCGTCCGAATACTCCAACAACTCTATCGCCGATAAAAACACCCCCACCTAGGTTGTCCTCACTGATCCTAAGGTCGGCAATCGATTGACTAGGCATCTCTGCACCATCTGGTCCAGCAGTACGTAATACATGCTCAGCGGACACATCTGACTCGCTGTCAAACATCAAGCGATTGCTTGGAGTAACCAGTAAGTCCGGCTTCGCATCCTCAAGTACTAGCACTGCAATATCAGAACCTGAAGGGTCTACCCAAACGCGACCAGCACGCATGACTGTGCCGTCACCTAGCTGCACTTTGATCTGCTCACCAGTGATCTCTAAATCACCCCAACCATCAGTCTCGGTAAACGATGCATCGATCAAAGATCGAGCAGTCGCGACGATGCTTCTGCCAACACGATCTCTAAACAACACACCTGAACCTGATCGCACGATGTGATCGTCAGCGCTGAATGTGTCCTTCTCGATTGCCGCATACGTAATTCGAACCAGGACGACATCGTCACTAACAACTGTTTGCGCTTCGTTGTTTTCAGTTAGAGCTTTACTAGGAACTGGGGAAATTTCGAAGTCTGGCCGCTCCAGTTCAGCCGCCGCGCGATACCCATCTTGAACCAATACACCTTCCCCTGGTGCACCGTAGTAACTGACATATGGCGACAACAAGGCACTGATGTCAGTAACAGAGAAGCCACTCAGTAAAGCTCCACTAACATTTGGACGACCAACCCAGAACTTACTCTTGTCAGTCACCGTCTGACGATGCTCACGCTTAATGCGCAACTTAACTTCTACATGCGTTCCAGAGGGTGCGAGTGAAACTGAGCGAACGTCTCCAGTCGAAACTCCGCGAAAGTTCACGGCACTGCCTGGTTTGAGTTCGTAATTCTCAGGAACAAGCAATGTCATCAACAGATCGCCATGCTCAACATCATCAAGTGCCTCTGGCGCAAAGTTGGTCGGTGGCCATTCGCGCCCATGAACCAAACTGCCTGCTGACAAGACAGAGTCACTGCCTGGCGGTGTGTAGAACGCGATATAGGGGTCACGAACTAAGGTATCGAGACCGGTTGCTTCACCCGTCAAGCCACCAAACCGCGGCGTGACAATCCAGAAACTCGAATTGACGTATGCGTGCGCAGCTCCAATTGGTTCCAGCAATAATTTTGCTACAGCCTTTTTGCCATCTCCTGAGACGGCCACAGATCTAACCGCACCAACAGTTACTCCACGGAACCGCACATCAGTGCCAGGCCGCAATCCACGCGCATCATGAAACTCAACGCTGACAGCCATTCCTGGGCGTTCGTCAAGACTACGCAGTAAACGCACAATCCAAACAGCAGCAACAATGGCGCTGACCAAGGTCAGCAAGCCGATGAGGTAGCGTAATCGATGCATCGGTAGCTAAATGTAGCCAGAAGTCTCAGGATTCAGTCGGTATCGAAATATCGACTCTATCCTTTATGCATCTCTTACTTACGAACGTCTGGTTTGTCGACCAGACTAAATATCGATGTTCGTGGCTTCCAGCGCGTGCTTTTCGATGAAGTCACGACGTGGTTCAACCTCTGGACCCATCAAGACCGTGAACATGCGGTCCGCTTCAATGATATCGTCAACGGTGATTCGTCGTAGTAGACGGCGCTCCGGATCCATTGTCGATTCGAACAACTGCGATGGGTTCATCTCACCGAGACCCTTGTAGCGGTAAACCTCAACGGCGTTACCACACTCGTCATTGATCTGGGCAACAGCCTCAATCAGGCTGTTAGAAGGCTTTTGACGATCCTTTGTCTGCACTTCCCAGCTAGGCTCCTCGGTTTTGGCAAGCATGCCAATGTCGATGCCGCAGTTGAGCAACAACTGCAAGTGCTTCTGGATGTCGAGACGCGCAAGCAGTGCATAGACTTCAATGTCAGCGGAATCACGCGTGCACGATGACTCTGGTCCTTCGTAGATGACCAAAGGAGAGCCCTTAGCAGTCGTCAATGTCTCAATCTTCGCTTGCAGCTGATCTTCGTTGTCGAGGAACGTGCCCACATCATCCTTGATGACGTAGTAATGAGGCAGTTCGCAATCAGGCACAGTCGCTTCAGAGATAAAGTCGACGAATGGCACCACACCACCAGGCGGCATGCGGAGTTCCATATTCAACAACTTGCTCACGCGGTCGACAACCTGCCTAAGTTCGACTCCTGCGAACTGCTTGCCGCCGATCTTTTGCAGCTTCATTTGGCCCAAGCCAAGCTCCGCAAGATAAGAGGTTTTTTGGTCTTCAGTCACTGCATACCGCTCTGTCTTGCCTTTGCTCAAGCGGTAAAGCGGCGGTTGCGCGACGTAGATGAAGCCACGCGATACCAGTTCTGGCATCTTGCGGTAGAAGAGCGTCAGCAGCAGTGTGCGGATGTGTGATCCATCAACGTCGGCATCCGTCATTACGATGATTTTGCCGTAGCGCATCTTCTCCTGTTCGAAGATCTCACCGACGAAGCCAGTGCCAACGGCACTCACAATAGTCTGGATTTCTTCGTGATTCAGGATGCTATCAACGGCAGCTTTTTCGACGTTGAGGATCTTACCGCGCAACGGCAAGATCGCTTGGTGACTCATTCGGCCTTGTTTTGCAGTGCCACCTGCAGAGTCACCTTCGACCAAAAAGAGTTCAGCCTGCTCACGCGGTGTTCCTTTTTGACAATCGGACAACTTCGCCGGCAAACCACCACCTTCGAGCGCAGACTTTCGACGCACTAGGTCACGCGCTTTGCGTGCTGCTTCGCGCGCTTTCAAAGCATCCAACGCTTTGCCATAGATACTCTTTGGCACCGTTGGGTTTTCTTCGAAGTAAGTCCGTAAGCCTTCGCCAACGACACTTTCTACAACGGATTGAACCTCTCTATTGCCGAGCTTGATCTTGGTTTGCGATTCGAACTGAGGGTCGGGAACCTTCACCGAAACAATCGCCGCGAGACCTTCCTTGAAGTCATCGCCTGCAGGAACAGGATCTTTTTCCTTTAGGAACTTCTCGTTCCGTGCCCAGTTATTTAGTGAGCGGGTCAATGCAGTGCGGAAACCAACTAAGTGCGTTCCACCTTCAATCGTATTGATGTTGTTGACGAACGAGAACGTGTTCTCGTGGTAGGCATCGCTGTATTGCAGCGCGATTTCTACTTCATAATTGGTGTCTGGGTCGGCAGCCAATGGCACCTGTCGACGAACGTAAACCACTTCCTTGTGGATCGCGTTCTTGCCGTGGTTGAGGTCTTTTACAAACTCGATCAGACCCTCGGGAAAATAGAACTCTTCGCCGTCATCACTGCGCTCATCAAACAACGAAATGGATAGGTTCGCAGAACCCATCAGATAAGCCATTTCACGCAAACGCTTACGCAAGATGTCATAGGAGAACTCAGTGCTCTCCATAATCTGCGGGTCCGCTTTGAAACGCATGGTTGTGCCAGTCGTTTCAGATTTACCAATGACGTTCAGCTCACTTAACGGCAAACCACGGCCGTAGCTTTGGCGATATAGATTGCCGCCACGCGAGACTTCAACATCTAGAACTTCAGCTAGCGCACAAACGCAACTGATACCGACGCCGTGTAGACCGCCCGATACTTTGTAGCTGCCTTTGTCAAATTTGCCGCCCGAATGCAACTTCGTCAGGATGACTTCGAGCGCTGGCTTGCCGCTCTCGTGCATATCGATTGGAATGCCGCGGCCATTATCCTTTACAGAAATCGATCCGTCTTTGTGCACTCGCACATCAATGCGATCTGCAAGACCTGCGAGCGCTTCATCGATAGAGTTGTCAACCATCTCCCAAACGAGATGATGCAAGCCCTTCATACCGGTGTCGCCGATATACATCGCGGGGCGCTTTCGCACTGCATCAAGTCCTTCTAGGACCTTGATTGAACTGGCGTCGTAACTTGGATCTTGAGCCATACTGGAAAGCAGTCGCGGGCTATTGATGCCCGTCAAATCGAGTTAATAAGCGTTGGTCAGTGTCATCACTGACCAATGTGCAACGCAGCCAATGTTAGCTGCTTTGCGTTGATTGACATTCTGTAAGAACTAACAACCAGGTCACATGCGTCCGGTGCCGCCGAGTCGAAATGACAATTGGGCAACAGGTGCGTCTGGGACAAGTTCGTTAATGCGAGTGCGGATCTCTTCGCTTCGAAAACCGGAGAGTTCTGCAAACAACGGCGCCGAGTTGAGTTCGACAACAAGTCGTCCTTTACGAAAGCCGAGAATTTGAAAGTGTGGGGCGAGTTCCGCACCGAGGATCTTTTCAAGAGCGTCGACGTAGACTCGTCGTGACTTACCACTGCCCGCAGATTTGAGGATCTCGCGTAGGAAGTCACTTGCCGGTCTAGGTTCCACTTTGAATTGGGTCCACGAAATTGGATGAGATGACCAATAGATTGATGACTGTTGTGAGTCACTGATCTAAGCGCCATCAGTTACGCACCACTGATTGGCATGACCACGTAGGTAAATGATTCACCCAAGGTAAATTTGGCTGGCATCGAGTCGTCGGACATATCCAACCGAACTTGATCTAAACCACATTGACGTAACGCCTCTAAAATGTAGTCAGGGTTGAAGTTGATGCTGCCACCCGAGCCTTTCACTACGGCATCGATAGAGACATCAGCTCGACCACGTGAGGAACTCTCAGCAGTCATTCGCAAACTGTTGTCACCAACTTCAAACTTCACCATCCGCATTTCTGCAGCACACAAGATGGCGGCCCGACGCAGTGCGCTCTCAAGCAATGACTTTTGAATATCTACGGTGGTATCAGCGGACTTAGGCATGACGCCCTCATAATCCGGGAACCTCGTATCAAGTAACTGGCTGACCAATTGAGTTTGACCAGTTGTAAAGACCACCTGCTTCTCTCCTACGTCGAGAACGATCTGGTCCTTATTGCCGTCTGAGAGGGCACGTGCGAGTGTGCTAAGGGCGCGCAAAGGCACAACAGCCTTGAACTGCACATCCTCGTCAGACTCGATATTTTCATAGCTGATCGCTAGCCGGCGACCATCGGTAGCTACCAGTCGCACACAGCCGGCCCCAGAATCAACCAGGACGCCGTTAATCGCGTAGCGAGTCTCTTCCCTCGCTGCAGCAAACATCGTCTCCTGGATCATCCTGTGGAGCACACTGCTTGGCATCTCAAGGCGCTTGCCAGCACCGACCACAGTCTCGGCAGGAAACTGTTCTGGATCTTCGCCGAGCAACACAAAGGAACCGCCACCACTTTCAATCCGACAGCGAAGATCGGAACTCTCAAGCGTCACCGTTGGATCACTCAGTTCACGCAGCAGCGCAACGGTTTCCTTGCCTGGCAAGAGCACGGTGCCTTCTTTTGAGACTTTGACAGAGTCGAGACGAACCTTAGCGGCCATCTCCAGGTCTGTAGCGAAGAGCGATATGCCTTCACCGTCAGCTCGCAGCAACACGTTCTGCAGGATCGGCTTGGTAGTCTTGGAAGGGACTACCGAGGACACAACGCTGACCGCTTCAAGCAGCGCAACTCGATCACAGAGAATCTTCATCGATTTAAGACCATGAACAGTTTGGTCGAAGGTAAGGCAGAACAGAAAACGCTGATGCGTTGGGTAACTCGATTCAAAAGAAGCACCTGTTCATGTTGGCTGATGCTGTTTGAGTCGGACCGGTTTTGTGCAGCCAATGGGTGAGTCTGTTATAGAGAGAAATTCTCTCTCTTCTGTCATCACCCGTGCTGTCACGAGTCTTAATAAGTTAGCCGTTAGACCCTTCTAGATCGATGTAGAAACCGACCTTCCGTTCGTTTCCAGGATCTTGAAAACAGCTCAAGAGGAATACTTTTGTTCCCCCCAGGATTCCCCCAATCGGAGTGGATGATCGTTGCCCCCCTGATTCCGAGGAGAAGCATCCACGTTTGTCCGCTATTGCTCCAAACCGTGTCCCTAGGGTATTCACGGGTTTCGTGACGCTTAGGTTGCAATAACTGCTACGTGCGGCTCTCAGCATCCTCAAGGCGTCAAGAGATTGGTTAGCTACGTGGCTCATTAGGGTGAGGCTGCCACGCGTCCGAGGACGGATTAACGAGGGCAGATATGGTGGGCTACGGGCTTGTATCCACCCACCAAAATGGGCTGGGGATGGACGAAAGCCGCGTGATTTTGGCTTCGAATGGTGAAGCCGCCAATCTACTACAGAGTCGCCGCGAACAAAAGCTTGCCAGTGAGGCTAAACTACGCTTGTCAGCGACCCTAGGATCGGTCTTAGAAGGGAATTGGTGCCCTTAGGTGCGGAACGACCGCGTCATCAGGCGGCTACTCAGACCATCGAGTAGTTCCTTGAACATACGGTCCTTAGTGGATCGTTCGCGGACCTTGTTGACCGCGTAGATCACTGTCGTGTGGTCACGATTGCCAAAGATCTTACCGATATCCTCAAGGGAGCTTTCTGTGTGCTCACGCAGCAAGAACATAGCTATCTGGCGTGGCATGCTGACCGCTTGGGTGCGGCTTTTACCGATGAGTTCCCGTGCCATGATGGCGAACTCACCAGTGATCAACGCCATCACCTCTTCGGAAGTGACCTGGGCCCGGCGCATCGGCATCCCGCGCAAGCAACGTTCTGCTAGCGCCAGCGTTATAGGTTGATCAGTAATCGCAGCAAAGCCGACGACCTTGATCACAGCGCCCTCGAGCTCCCGAATGTTGGATGTCACACGTTCGGCCAAGAACTGAGCGACTTCTTCAGGGAGATCGACCCCACGACCAGCAGCCTTGTTGCTGACAATGGCCTTACGGGTGTCGATGCACGGAGTCTCTACCTCAGCGACCAACCCCCATTTGAAGCGCGAAACGAGCCGCTCTTCGATTGTAGGAATCTCGACAGGAGGACGGTCTGATGACAGCACAATTTGACGCTGTCCATCAAAGAGTGCGTTGAACGTGTGGAAGAACTCATCCTGAGTCTTCTCCTTGTTGGCCAAGAACTGGATGTCATCAATGACAAGGACATCCGCTCCCCGGTGGTATTCGCGGAAGCTGTCGATTTGATGTGCTTGGATTGCCTGAATGTAGGAGTTCGTGAAGTTTTCGCAGCTCATGTAGAGCACGCGAGCATTTGGGTCACGACGCAAGACCGTATGGCAAATCGCCTGTAGCAAATGTGTCTTCCCAAGCCCGACATTCCCATGCACAAACAATGGGTTGTATGCGTGACCGGGGTTTTCACCGATAGCTAGCGCTGAGGCATGTGCCAAGCGGTTGCATGGTCCAACTACAAAGCGATCAAACGTGTAGTTGGGGTTCAGTGGATGGCTGATGCGATTGCCCGGTCGTTGGCGGTATCCTTCTTGTGGATGCTGGGTTGGCTCAGCTGGGACAGTTGCTCCCAAGTCGGTCCTATTGGCTGCAGCACCATGAATTACGCCACTACTGGCAGGTTGGTTGGCTGACGTGCGGGTTACTGGTGGGGTTGGTGCCCCATCAATGCTTCGGATGCGAGCATCTGCAGTGTTGCGCATGACTCGTTCAATCTCATCTGCAGGTGAGGTTTGCACCATACGGAGACTGTCTTGACCATCTTCAGCACGATGGGTCAGGACAAGACGACGACGACCATTGGATGTTCCCAGTGAATCGACGGCTTCCTGCATCTCTCGCAGGTAGTTCTTCGCAAGCCAATCACGCACAAACTGACTTGTTACCGACAACTCTATTTCGGCGTCGTCAGCGCGAACGATAAGTAGCGAGCGAAACCAAGTCTCCAACTGCTCCTTACGGACACGGACAACTAAGTGGTTGAGAAGCTTCTGCAGCAAATCGGAGTTGTCAGCGCCTGTGGCAGATTGTTGCGGTGCTGCGTTTTGTGACTCTATCGAGTTTGTGGCTGCGGAGTTTGTGACTGTCGAGTTTGTGACTGTCGCAGCTTGCGTTCCATCTAAAGGGTTTGTGGAGTTCAACGGATTATAGTTCGAGTCGTGGGCCGCCATGTGGTGTTCCAGGGAGGGCTTTTTCGGTCGGGCATGGTGATTGGTCTGGGTTGTGCTCTTCAGGCAAAAGAGCTTCAGGAAACTAGGCGGTTTCCTGAGTACAGACCGGTATCGGGAGGAAGTCTTATGTCCTTAGCAGGCAGGTCGGTTGGGGCGGAGGCAGCTCCAACCGAGATGATGGTCCCCTTTGGTTATTAGGGTCTTTGGATGACGGAATTACCGCACCGGATGAGGGCACGGTTTGGAGTTGTTTCAACGGTTAGGCGACCGGTCAAACAACTCGCGACTGACCCATGCTTTTCTATCGAGGTCGCTACTTCTTTCAAGGCTGCTCCACCAACTTTGCCAACCGTACCTGCATCGTTGCCAACACAATCCTGACGAGTTCTGAACGTCATACGTAGGACAAAACAACGACTTGTAGAAACCAACCAAGCCGCGATACAGGCTCACATGATACTTACTTTTTTTTACTCAGCCGAAGCATCAAGTCACCCACAACACCGCCGACATGAGCACATTCAATTTCAGTCTGCTGAAATCCAAAGCTGAAGCGAACACATGCACGCGCGCGTGCATCATCAATGTCAATCGCCTTCAATATTTTTGGTGCCGTCATCGACCCCGATGAACAGGCTGAACCGTGTGACGCCTGCACCCCAGCGAGGTCTAAAGCAGGTAGTAAATTGCGCCCTTCAACGTCTTCAAAACACAACATGATGGTGTTTGGAGAGCTGTTTGCCAAAGGTGTCAGGACTCTGTATCTGCAGCAACGGGCCTCTAACCCCGCCAAGAAGGCTTTACGGTTGTTTGCCATCTTCTGCGCTCTCTCTGGTTGCTCTGCGATAGCAAGCTCTATCGCCAGCGCATTGGCGGCAGCGAGTGACGGGCTCTGAGTCCCTGGACGCAAACCAAACTCTTGACCCCCGCCAACCATGAGGGGTTGTAACTTGCTTTCAAGGCTACGACCGAGAAGTACACCGTGGCCACGTAGGCCACCTGCCTTATGCGGCGAGAGCGCGACGATGGCGCCGTCAGCGACAAGCTCGTTGATCCGTATACGGCCGAGAGATTGTGCCGCATCGACGACAAGGGAAACGTTGCAGGCGCGCGCCACCTCTAAAGCTGCTGGGATGTCCTGGAGAGTTCCTATCTCACTCTGCACATGAACCAAACACACAAGTCCGATGGGTTCTGTTGGTGGGCGGATGATGGCTGCACCATTTGCATCGATATCCCAACGACAGATGCCGCGTTGAAGCGCACTTTCATGCACAGCTGGGTGCTCCACATCAGCAACCAAAACAGGAAGCTTTGGGTCGCCTAAACCACGTACCGCCAAATTGGCAGATTCGGTGCCACCGCTTGTGAAAACAACATCCCCAGCTGGCAGTGCAAACAGGTTGGCAATGCGTTCCCGGGCGCGCTCAAGAACCCCGCGAGAACGTCGTCCGGCGCCATGGCTGCTGGCTGGATTAGCAGGACAGCGGTTTTCGATGTCCACAAACTCAGCTAGGACCTCCGGAAGCACCGGCGCGCCCGCGTTAAAGTCACAAAACCAAGGACCTTCCAGAGTTTGGCTCAACCGATTACTCGTTCGTAGATGGATTCGTATTGCGAGACAATGCGGTCTGTTGAGAAACAATCGATGGCGCGCTTACGGGCTGCGATCGCCTGCTCTGCATACTGTTTTGGGTTGCTTAGTAATTTGACGGCAGTAGCAGCCATCATCTCCGGTTGAGCCAAAGGAACGAGTAGCCCCGTGTCGCCCACGACTTCGCCAACGCCGCCGACGGAGGTGCTGACGGTTGGAACACCACAACTCATTGCTTCAAGTATCGATAGGCCAAAGCTTTCGGTCTGTGATGCAGATAGAAACAGATCAGCTGTTGGAAGAACCTTCTCCAGGTTGTCATGCATGCCAAGGTGTTCAACGCGGTGTTGGCAGCCTAGGTCTGTGGCCACAGCCAAGGCGTGTTCGCGATCGGGCCCGTCGCCGACCAGAATCAATCTGGACGGAATCTGTTTTTGGATCGCTGCGAATGCGCGGACGATGTCGGCAACACGTTTCACTGGCCGAAAATTGGAAGCATGCATGATGATCCGCTCTTCATTGTCACGCTCATACCACGGCTTGTGGCCAGTCGGTTGAAACCGTTCGGTGTCGACAAAGTTGTGCACGACATCAACTGGCTTCTTCACACCAAACATCAGATTCGTTTCATCCGCCAGGTAGCGGCTGACAGCGGTAACCGCATCCGACTGCTCGAGTGCAAATCGGGTAGGCCTCAAGTAGGCCCGGTCGCTACCAACCACCGTGATGTCAGTGCCATGCAGTGTCGTCACGAACTTTAAGTCACCGCTACTGCACATACTCCTTGCTAGGAAAGCACTTACAGCATGTGGGATGGCATAGTGAACGTGAAACAAATCGATCTTTGCTTCCTCGTGAACCTCCAGCATGCGGGTCGACAATGCGAGATCGTAGGGTGGGTATCGAAACAGCGGGTAGGCCGTCACAGCCACTTCATGGAACTGCAACCCGGTGACGTCGCCTCGTAAGCGGCCTGGTCGATCGTAGCTCAGCAGGTGAAGTTCGTGTCCACGAGCAGCAAGCGCCAAGGCCATCTCTGTTGCGATGACGCCACTTCCGCCAACCGTTGGATAACAGACAATTCCGATCCGCATGCTTCGGATCTTACGCGAATCAGAGCAATTCGGTTCGATCTGTCGCGATCACTTGTGGCAGTTCGATGACTAAGAAAAAGCAACTGCCTTCACAGCGCACCTGACTGCTACCGCCTAACTCCTCAACGAACTGACGAAGGGTCTGTGATCGCTCGTTGGCATTGCCTTCTTGATGGTTGCCAAAGCTCTCGATTTCCAAGAGCACCCGTCCATTTTCTACGCGTGTTGTCAGGCGCAATTCATCGCCTGGACTAAGTGGCGTTACTGCTAGCACCATGGCTCGCTGCACTACGACCGTAGTCAGGTTTGGGGGGGCTGCAACCAGGGCGCATTCCGGGGTCAATGTCTGCCGGAATACAATTGGGACCGCAATATCTTGTAGGCATGTGGCGGCAATTCGCGACACAACCTGATTGAGGTCGGTTTGATCTGATTGCAGTTCGACAGCTAGCATCGAGTCCATCAACTCCTGCAGCGTGTTGGTTTCACCTTCAAGCCGATCACCGGTATCAAAATCGACATCCTGACCGTTGTTGAGTACGGCGTAAGCTTCTTCGTCGATCCGTCCAAGGCACTGGCTCAGCAGCGTGGTTAGCTTGTCGATCTCTGGGTCACTGGATGCCATAGCCCCGGTGTTATCGGCAAGCCATCATCCAGACATGAAGCTAACTCGGTGTGTGGCCCACCCACACTCATGCTGAACAGGGAATATCTACCTGTCTAGATCAATAGGCGCCGCGAAAGGAGCAAGCTCCTAGTCGAGGTGTTCGTTGTTACGGCAAGCTCTTAGGCGTCGGCAGATGCTTCGGCTGCGGCCGGTGGCTCATCCGAGCGCTCGACTAGTTCTGGGTCATCCAGTGGTTCATTGTCAGCTTCATCTTCAGCCTCACCGTCAGCCTCGTCGGCAACCTCGTCGGCAACCTCATCGGCAACCTCGTCGGCAATCTCATCGTTTTGGCCGGCGTCCGCGTCGCTGTTTGACTGCTCCAGCGGTTGCTCCGCTAGGGCTTTTTCAATCGCGGCTTCGTCGCTTACGTCTTCATGTAGCGCATCGCTCGAGACAATTTCGGCTGGTTCCTCTTCGCCTGATTCGGTGGGTAGCTCCTCTTCAGAATCTGTTTCTGACGATGAGTTTTCAGGCGATGAGTTACTAACCCCAACTCTCTCCATGAACTCTAGCGCGAACTCGGCGTAGTCCTTGGCGCCATTACTATCTGGCGCGTGTTCAAAGATCGAGCGACCAAAGCTAGGTGCCTCCGCAAGCTTGACGTTGTTGCGGATGCGTGCCTTAGTCAGAAGGTTTCCGAAGTGCTCTTCGATTTCAGCCAGCACTTCGCTCGACAAGTTGGTGCGTGAATCGAGCATGCAGGGCAGCACGCATGCAATCTTTAGATCTGGATTGAGCTGGCTTTGCACCAAGTCGATCACCTCAAGCAATTTGGCCATTCCTTGGAGTGACAAATACTCTGCCTGCATGGGGATGACCACGTAGTCGGCAGCGACCAAGGCATTGGCACTCAGCACACCAAGTGATGGCGGACAATCAAACAGGATGAAGTCGTAACTGTCTGACGCGTTTGCCTTATCAAGTGCGCGGCGCAGAATCGTCTCGCGACCAATGCGGTTGGCCAAGACTTGCTCGACGCCGGCTAGCGATGTATCGCTGGGAACGACAGACAGGTTTGGTAGTCCCGTTGTTTGTACGAGCTCCGAAAGCGGGGTGTCGTCGATTAGCAGGTTGGTCAGAGTATGGCTTTCCATGTCTGGCCGCTTGTCAACGTGAACAGTCATGTTGGCCTGAGGGTCCAGGTCGAGCAGCAGTGCCCGTTGCCCATGGTGCGCTAGTGCTGCGCCAAGATTGACTGTGGTGGTCGTCTTGCCGACTCCACCTTTCTGGTTGATGACCGCGATGCGCTTCATATGGTGCTCCCGCCAATCATATTCGCCCAGCGCAGCCAGCGGTGCGAGGCCAATTCTGGTAGGGATGCTATTTGCATGGCATTGTTAGCAAGATGAAGGCGATGTTGATTCGAGACTTTCGCTCAACCGATCTCTAAGGAGTCGTTTCCTTGTTCACTGCGTCCGTCCACGGCATTGCGGATCGTGCCTATAACCTGGAACAGCTCCAGGCCTGGGCCCCACTCGCAGCAGATTTGGACCACTGGCGTCGCAAGCTCGCTAGCCAGAAGCTGTTGCTAGCGGAGCAAGAGGGAGAACTGTTGGCGATGATCGGATTCGAGGCCAATGGCCATATCGATGTGCTGTTCACCCATCCGAAGGATGTCCGCAAAGGGATCGCGCAGCATCTACATTCGTATGTCGAGCGTTTGCTAACCGAACTGGGTGTATCCGAGCTGTTTTCCGAGGTTAGCGAAGTTGCCCGTCCATTCTTTCAGCGACAGGGATACCAGGTGGAAACCCGTGAGGTTGTGGCCGTTCGCGGAGTTGACGTGCACCGTTACCGAATGCGCCTCAATAATATTGGCCGTCGGCATTCAGCTGACGGATTTCACGGAGAGGGTCGCACCGCATCGACCGGGGTTAACTGATAGAAATCAGCTGAGTAGCCAGCCAAGCTCGCGTACTGCCAATGGCCCGTCGTGACAGAAACCTTCACCGGCGCGCGCGGCGATCATTGTGCCGGCCGCGTGTTCGCGAACAATTGTGCGTTCGAGCAAGTCTCGCCCCTGCACTAAGTGGTTTGTGTCAGTGGTGGTCAGCTGGGAGCTATAGCAGCAGACAACTTCGGCTTTGGCTTTGGTGACGCTGCTAATGTCGACCACAAGCGTTGGCTCGACCGCGCGGTTGCCCGGATACCTCAACAGTGTGTTGGCACGATGTGGTCCGCCCAGGCTGGGTTGGTAATTGCGCAACCCAGCTAAAAAATGCGCTCGGGTGATGAGTTCGGCGACTGCTGTGTGATCTGGGTGTACGTCTAGTTGGTGTGGTGCGAAGACCAACTTGGGTTTCACTGCGCGCATTGCGGCGACGACGCGGTTAGTGGCTTCGTCGCTGGTTCGAACTCCGGTGTCAGGCAAGCCAAGGTTGCAGCGTGCCGCCACACCGAGTTGGTTCGCGGCGGCGATTGCTTCGCGGTCACGATCTTGAACTTGGCCGCGAGAACCCATCTCGCCGCGCGTGCAGTCTACAAGAGCGACAGTGAAGCCTTTCTCCTGCATGAGGAGCAATGTGCCGCCGCATGCGATTTCGATGTCATCCGGGTGTGGGCCAAATGCCAGCACATCACACTGTGGCAGGTCTGATGGCTCCACGACAACGATCATAGCTCTAGTACTCCGTGTTCCGTTGCAAAGGGATCTGCGGCATCGATAAGTTCATTGGCCAAACGCGGGCCATGAGAGTTTAGGTAACCAATCGAGCCAAACACTCGTTCTTGAACGCGACTTCTTGGTCGTAGCGAGTTGCACAGGCGACGTAGTTGCCTGATGCCAGTGCCCTCGCGATCTTGTCGGGCGTTGCGGACCTTGTTTTGGAGTCGTTCAAGCTCTTCGTTTGACTTGGTTCGGGCTCGATCAAGAGCGCTAACCATCGATGCATCGAGCGTCTTCAGAACCTTCTCAACGGCGCCAAGATCCGACTTTAGACGCATCCTGATGCTGTCAATCTGGTCCTCAATATCACCTTCGCCGTTGTCGTTTTGCAGCAACGTTTCAGCCAGCTTTTCGGGAGTCTCATCGAGCTCCGTTAGATCGATGGAGAAGCGTGACATCAATCGCTGCATGGATGGCTCTACCAGCGTCAGTGATGACCGCGGCACAAACACTGGCTGCGGCACACCAAGCAATCGGTAAAGCGGTGCGACTGCCGCTAGGTAGCTGAACTCGCCTGGGCCTACCACGAATCCGATTGTTGGCAGGCATGCGTCTTGCCAGAGCGGGCGTAACAATACACCCGGTGACAGTTGGCGACGTTCACTGACGGTTTCTCCGTCGGCCAGCGGCTCGCGGCGGTCACCACTCATCGCGAACATCATGGTCGCGCTTGGGTCGAGTGTGATGTCAACGCCGAGGTCCGTTAGGTCATCGCAAGTCTGCTTAACCTTTTCGCGGATTTCGTCGGACCTAGTCCACCACTTCTCAAGCGGCTCAAACGCCGACGCAGGCAGATCTCGAGGTTCGATTACCAGCAAACCGTGCTTGCCGAATACCTCAAACATCAATCGCGCCTGCAGGTCACCCAATGTTTCGTCAGGGTGCTTTGGCGTGAGCACTCTCATTAAGTCATCGTGGAACTCTGACTCTGGCAATAGAGATCTAATCTCTTCCAGAAGGCGCTCTACGTCGCGGCCGACGTGGATCTTGCGCAGCGGCTCATTATGTCTCGTGATGTCGAGGCGGAACCGTTGCACATCCTGCCGCTGGTTGACCAAGAACGCTCGATTGCCCTCTTCCAAGTCATGGTCGTCGGAGTGATTCCAGAACAGTGGCACGCATCGCGGCCCCCCTTGTTCTTGGATGTCACGGCAAAGGCGTATCGCGGTTGCCGCCTTGTGCAGGCAAAACAGCGGGCCACCCAGCAGACCAGGCTGTTGACCTGTTATGACGATGTGGGTTTCTGGATCTAGGAGCGCCTCAGCATTCGCGAGGACTTCGGGAGGTGCGTCGTGTCGATTGGCATATTCGCTTAACGCTTGGACCAACTGATCGCGTGGGATCATCCGGTTGGCGCCGGTCGGCGCACGCTTCAGCAAATCGTCGACTGTATGAGCACGCATGCCCAAGAACTCGCTTAGCTCGTGGTCATCTTCGAGGAACCGTTGGTGCACGTCGGACGTGCCAAGGCGGCGGAAGGAAATGTGGCGCAGGGTCGAGTTCAATGAATCAGCTCTTCTGAGGTATGGCCACTGCCCGGCATTCGGCGGCGAAGGTTGCGCAAGCTTGGTCGATACAATCGAGCCAATCAGCTTGAGCCGGGGAAAAACACTGCATTACGCCGCGGCTCTGGTTAACCAGTGCGCCAAGGCCTTGTTCATCAAAGGCGGGGGCCAAGTCTTCTACTTTGCCTCCCTGGGCTCCAACGCCTGGCAATAACAGCCAGGAGTGTGGCATCAGTTTGCGCAGGCGGGCGAGCTCTTCGGGCCAAGTAGCACCAACAACTGCCCCTACTGCATGGTAGCCATGCTCTTGCGGCAACTGAGCGCCCCAATTGTTTACGGCTTCGGCAACCACATCGCATAAGGGTTTGCTACCGATTTGCAAATCTTGAAAGTCCTTGGCCCCGGGGTTGCTGGTGCGGACAAGAACGAAGACCCCACGGCCTCCTTGGGCCGGTTCGCACCACTCTAGGAATGGCTGTATTGAGTCATTACCTAAGTATGGGTGTAGGGTTAGGGAATCAGCTATGCGGAAGTGTCCCTCGGCATACGCTTTGGCAGTGCTGCCGATGTCGCCACGCTTGATGTCCCCGACAATCAGCAGCCCATTTTGGCGGGCCATCCGGCAAACCTCTTCGTAGGCCCGATAGCCATCAGAGCCGTAACTCTCGAAGAAGGCGATGTTGGGTTTGACCGCTGGCGCATGCTTTGCGATCACGGGCAGAGCCTCGCCGTAAAAGGCTACAATTCGCGCTGCTGGTGACGCACCGGGCATAAGCGTCTCAGGGAACGCCGATAATCGTGGGTCGAGGCCAATCACGATTGGTGACATGCCACCTAGAACACGCTCTGCAAGAAGTCCGACGAAGCTTTGCACTGTGCTTCAGGTTAGCGGCGCAGTCATACCGGAACACGTGTGAGCCGGTCGTATTCCCATCATCAATGTGCGAACTGTGTGAATAGCCCGCCCAATTGGGCCGGATACCCGCCGCTAGCGCCGTATCTCGCAGACATCATTATGATTCTTCTCTGGGCTTTGCTCTCCAACTTTACTCACTTGTTGGAGCTGTGGTGTGACGAGATTATCTCAGACCCCTTTCCATGCCTGAATCGAGACCCGGCCACACCCTGTTACCAAATGCTTTTGGTGCAGAATATCTGCTCGAACTGCAGCAGCAGATTCGTAGCTGCCGCTATTTCGCAGTTAACAATCTGAATCGAGACTTTGTCGGCACACGCGGCTTCTCAGTTGTGTTCCAGCGTTCGGCTATCGATCGCGTCATCGCGCAGTTTCCTTGGAGTGAGCCTTACCTCAAGCTGTCGCTTAGAGATGACTGCAACGCATTCTATCTCAATCCGCTGCAACTGACTGTTGGGTCGCACGTTTCGCCGCATATCGATCGCAGTCTGCACGCCTATGTGGCAGATGTACTGCCCCCGTTGCTAGTCAGCGTCTTGTATGTCGATGTGCCAAAGAGTTTGAAGGGCGGTAGTTTGGTGCTGCGTCGCGGTAAGAAGTTCTTGGGTCGGATTACGCCAAAAGAAGGTCTCCTGGTGCAGTTTCATGGCGATCTGGAGCACTCTGTCGAAAAGGTCGATACACCAGGAACGCGGTTGAGCTTGGTCTGTGAGCAGTATCGACTCGATGAAGCAGAGTTGGCGGATATGCCCGCATATACCGTCGAGTCGCGAGCGAGGACCGATTGAGGCGAGGCTAGCTGTCTTTGCTGTCGACAAGGATGCTTCCCAGAGCACTTGTTGGCTGCAGCGCCAACTGCTTCATTTAAGGCATGGTTCCTACGCTATGTCGTGCAGCTAGAGCTTTCACCTCAATGGGTCTCGTTTTCCTGGCAGGTTGCGGCGCCAGCGCCGAGACGACGTCGGTAACAGCTGCAGAGGTAGGGCGTGAGGTTATTGCGAAACCAGCTCCGCTAGACACTGCAGCGCCGACCGCAACAGCGCCATCTGTCGCGAAATCGGCAGTCGTTGCGCCTGCCATACCGGGATTTGATGAGGCGCCTCACTTCTTTCTACAGGAGGATGGTGGCGTCATTGCCCGATGGATCACGGATGGGCGTGTGAAGCTGCGCACGTTCGCAGAGGGCGAGGCGATTGTCATGCCCGAGTTTGCTAGCTTGATTGGCGATAGCTTGCCAACGAATGTGGCAAAGACGCCTGCCTGCAAGTGGGATATGCCGGCGAGGCTGATTGCGCTAAGCGATGTGGAGGGTCAATACGACTCCTTGCTTACCTTCCTCAAGAACAATGGCGTCGTTGATGAGGATGGCCGCTGGGCATACGGCAAGGGTCACCTAGTTGGCGTAGGTGATATGGTGGATCGCGGCAGCCAAGTTACTGAAGTGCTGCTGCTATTCTACCGACTGTCGTTTGAGGCGAGTGCCGCTGGTGGTCATGTTCATTTCATCATTGGCAACCATGAAGCGATGATGATGGCTGGCGATATCCGCTACACAGCCCCGAAGTACAACCGAATCGCCGAGCTGCTAGGCGTGTCTTGCGAAGGCCTAATCGGTGCAGATACGCTGATTGGTCGTTGGCTACGCAGCTGTAATTGCATCGAGCGGATTGGTGGTTACCTCTTTGTCCACGCAGGTTTATCTCCACAAACGGTCCGGGAATCTCTCGATTACGAAGGCATCAATGATTCCGTGCGTTCCGTCCTGGGTGTGCCCCCAAACAAGCTGACGGATGCTGCAAAGATCGAGCTTTCCTGGGGTCGATATGGGCCTTTGTGGTACCGGGGTTACTTCCCTAAGCATCACCTGTCCTTCGGTCCTACGCCGACGGTCGATCAGTTTCAGGCGTTGCTAGTTAGGTGTCAGGCGAAACACATTGTCGTAGGCCATACCAAAGTTCCGAAGGTCGCGACGATGTATGCGGGAGGGCTGATTCCGATCGATATCCCGTGGACATCGCCTACGGAAGTGCGCGCCCTGGTCGTTCAGAAAGGAGAAGCTGGCCTGGCTGACATCCGTGGTGAGCGGAGTGTCTTGCAGTAGCACCATATTGCCGCTGGTTGGCTAACGGGTTTCTGGTGAGGCTGGGTTGGCAAGATGCCCGGCAGCAGCCAGAAATCTTAGCGGGCACCCTTACTTTCGGTCGCTAGCTCCAACCGCAATTCGCGGTGGTGCTGAGAACATCCGTCGTTCTCGCTTTCCGATTCGCTGACAACGGTGATCTGTGGCTGATTGGCGGTGGCGCAAGCTGGGCGGTTCTGTTTCGCTTACGGCTCTATTTTTGCGACTGAATTAGGCAAGGCTCCCCCATGGTTGTGATCTTTGTGCCGAAGGAATCGGCCGCCGGCGAAACACGTGTCGCTGCTGTTCCAGAAACCGTCAAGGGCATGCAAAAGCTCTCTGTGACGGTGCAGGTTGAGCGCGGTGCTGGCGTGGCTGCCGGCTTTATTGACTCAGAATATGAAGAGGCTGGTGCCTCCCTGGTCGATGGCAGCAGCCGCAAGGATGCAGACATCGTTCTTGGTGTTCAGATCCCGTCACCTGATCTGTGTTCGAACCAAAAATCTGGTTCGATGCTCATTTGCACGCTGACACCAGGCAATGCGCTCGACTCGATCAAAGCGCTTCGTGATGCCAAGGTTACTGCGGTCGGGTTGGAGTTCATGCCGCGTATCACGCGCGCACAGAAAATGGACATCCTCAGCTCGCAAGCAACCTGTGGTGGTTACCGCGCCGTGTTGCTGTCAGCGACACATTTGCCGCAGATGTTCCCCTTGATGATGACCGCTGCTGGCACGATCAAGCCAGCGCGCGTGCTGATTCTCGGTGCGGGGGTTGCTGGCTTGCAGGCGATTTCGACTGCACGCAAGCTCGGTGCCATTGTCGAAGCGAATGACATTCGACCGGCGGTGAAGGAGCAGGTCGAATCACTCGGTGGCAAGTTTGTCGACACCGGTTCGCCGCCTGACGCTGAGACCTCCGGCGGTTACGCGAAGGAGGCGGGCGAGGAGTTCCTCAAGAAGCAGCGCGAGATCCTGACCGCGCACATCACCAATGCAGACGTGTTGATTACGACCGCCTTGGTGCCGGGCAAGAAGGCACCAATGTTGGTCACTGCTGACATGCGCAAGGCGATGTCGCCAGGCTCAGTCATCGTCGACATGGCTGCTGGACAAGGTGGCAACGTCGAAGGCAGCAAGTCAGGTGAGACGGTTGTCGTCGACGGCGTCACCATCATCGGCGACAACAACCTTCCTGCAGGCGTCGCGGCGGATGCGTCGCGTATGTATTCACGCAACACGTTGTCCTTCTTAGGCGAGTTCATCGACAAGGAAGGCACGGTCACAGTCGACATCGAAGGCGAGATCATGAGCGCGGTTGCAATCGTGCACGATGGTCTTGTGCGTCATGAACCCACGGCGAAGGCCGTAAAGGAATAGGGAGTACGAACGATGGACATGTTTTTGATGATCTTCATCTTCGTGATCGCAGCCTTACTCGGTTTCGAATTGATCACGAAGGTTCCCCCAACGTTGCATACCCCGTTGATGTCGGGTTCCAACGCGATTTCCGGCATCACGATTGTCGGCGCCATCATGGCGTCTAAGTCAGGTCAAGACACCTTCGCGCAGATCATCGCGTTCCTCGCGGTGTCATTCGCGATGATCAATGTGATCGGCGGGTACATGGTTACCGACCGAATGCTTGGTTCCTTCAAGAAGAAGGGGAAGAAGTAGGATGCAATACCTCTATCTGCTTGCGACCTTACTGTTCGTCTTTGGCATCAAGCGTCTGACGACTGTGCGCACATGTGCACAAGGCAATCGCCTGTCCGAAATGGGCATGCTGGTTGCGATCATTGCGGCACTCTTGATCAGTGATTCGATCAATTGGACCGTGATCATTGCTGGCATGGTGTTTGGTGGTGGCGTGGGCTTGTTCCTGGCCAAGCGAACACAAACAACCAAGATGCCGGAGTTGGTTGCGGCACTCAATGGCTTTGGCGGGGTGGCTTCAGCACTGGTCGCGATCGGCAGTGTGCTCACCGAGTCTAAGTTGTCGGACCCTGAAGTGCCGATGTCGATCTATAGCACGGGTCTCGTCCCGGCTATTGCTACTCCGATTGCGATCTTGATCGGTATGGTCACGCTGACCGGTAGCTTCATCGCCTACGGCAAGCTGTCCGGCAAGAAGTTGTCGCACCCGTTTTCTGGCGGTCTCCGTCACGCCTTCCACGCGTTGCTAGTGCTCGGCGCCATTGCGATTGGCGTATGGATGGTCACGACGCAGAATCCTGAAGAACTGACCACGGCGATGATCGCGCTGTCGGTGTTGGCAGCTGTGCTCGGGGTATTCCTGGTCATGCCGATTGGTGGCGCCGACATGCCGGTCGTGGTGTCCTTGCTCAACAGCTACTCTGGTATGGCTGGGGCATTCGCTGGCTTTGTCATCGGGAGTCCATTGCTGATCGTTGTCGGCGCCATGGTTGGTGCTGCTGGTTTGATCCTGACGCAGATCATGTGCAAGGCGATGAACCGTTCGCTGACCAACGTGCTGCTTGGCGGCATGGGCGGCGATGACGCTGTTGCCGAAGATGCGCGGGATTACGCCTCGATCAAGCAAGCTGGCCCCGAAGAAGTGGCGATGGTGCTGGATGGCGCTTCGTCGGTGGTCTTCGTACCTGGCTACGGGCTTGCTGTGGCGCAAGCTCAACATGCCGTGCGCGAACTAGCCGACCTATTGATCAGTCGTGATGTTCAGGTTCGTTACGCAATCCATCCGGTCGCTGGGCGCATGCCCGGTCACATGAATGTTTTGCTCGCCGAGTCAGATGTTCCTTACGACCAACTTTGGGAAATGGAGCGCATCAACGGCGACTTCAAGAATACCGACGTGGTGATTGTGGTTGGTGCCAACGACGTTGTGAATCCGGCCGCGCGCGAGCCAAGCGGCCCGATTGCTGGGATGCCGATTCTTGACGTTGATCATGCCGCAACTGTTGTCGTCATTAAGCGCTCGTTGTCACCTGGCTATGCCGGTATCAAGAATCCGCTGTTCGACAACGACAACACCTTGATGGTGTTCATGGATGCAAAGGAAGCGCTCGAAGGCATGGTCCGCGAAGTGAAGGATCTGTAGATCCTTCCTTCAGCTCGTTTCTGAAGACCTGTCGTCCTCGACCGAACTTTAAGCTCAAACGCTTCAGCGGTTCGAAATGCGCCGCAGTCGGGCACTTCGTTTCCGTGCGGCGGCTTGTTTCCAGTGGCTTCGTGTCGCGGTCTGCTTTGCCAGCCAGCAGCCATCTGAGGATGGCTCCTACTAGCTATCCGATTCTTGTGTTGGCTTATCTGCTAGCGCCGCTGCGGTAGCGCTTTCGGCTGGAGGACTTGGCGGCGAAGCCTCTGACTTCTCTACCTTTGGTGCTGCTGCATCACTTGAGTCAGAAGCGGTCGCTGGTGGCTGCTGAATACTCTTTGTGTCCGGCTCTGAGTGGCCGAATCCGTCTTTAGCGGCAGTTGCCTTCGGTGCTTCGGGAGCTGGTGGTTCGGCAGACAGGGCCGCCAGTGCCGCGAACGTTGCTTCGGTCGCGCGGGATGAGACATCGCCGATTAGCCAGCGGTGAGCTTGCAGACCAAGGCTTTGGTCGAGGTCTGCATCTTCAGCGTCAGGGTAGAGCACTGGTTCTTCAGGAACACCGTATGCCAATGGCGGTAACTCCGCCTCGGAGACGCTTGCCTTGACCTGTGCGAGCGTGCTGTGAAGGTCGACCCCTCTCAGCATCAAAAGCTCCCACGGCTTCTCGTCGAGGCGGCGTGCAAACAACTCATGCAGAGCTAGCACGTGACGGCAGGGAGCTTCTGGAAGGTCACAGGAGCAACCGAAAGTGACGCTGCGTGCATCAGGAAATAGCGGTTGGCCAATTACCCGTGCGACCAAACGGTCGAATGAACGCGGTACTCGAGCTTGCTCCAATGCTTCGATGATCGACTTGCTGCGACGAAGCACGCGGATCAGCTTGGGCCAATCCTTCATCGGCAGCGTGCGGATCTGCAAGCTGACCTCGTGGATTGAACCCATCGCACCTTCCATCTCGGCGCCGATGCTGCCAGGTCGGATGCGCACCATGGGCTTACGAATGCTTGGCAACGCTTCAAGAGCGGCGGCCAGACGTTGGTCGTCGATGTCGCGAGTTGCCTCACGACGCCAGCGGCCACCGAGCGAAATCGACTTGCGTTCGCCTGTGATCACGTCATTGCCTCCGTTCGGTCGAGTGTAAGCAAACGCTTCAAGTCGTCGTTGCTGAGTTCGGTGATCCAGTTTTCGCCGGCTGCTAGCAGGCCATCAGCGACCTCACGCTTGCGATCGAGCATCTGTTGGATGCGCTCTTCGAGTGTTCCACCACAGACAAACTTATGCACGAAGACGTTGCGTTGCTGGCCGATACGGAAGGCGCGGTCGGTTGCTTGGTCTTCAACTGCTGGGTTCCACCAACGGTCGTAATGGAATACTCGGTTGGCAGCGGTCAGGTTGAGGCCGGTGCCACCAGCCTTTAGTGACAAGACAAAGAGGCGCGGTCCGTCGACGCGGGACTCTTGGAAGTCGGTGACCATATTGTCGCGTTCCTTCTGCGGAATACCGCCATGAAGGAACAGCACAGGACGGCCGTGAATGTTTTCGAAGTGGGTCTTGAGCAGAGATCCCATTTCCTTGAACTGCGTGAAGATTAGGCAGCGATCACCTTCTTCATCAGCCTCAGCAATCATATCGGTCAGGAAGTCCAGCTTGCCCGATCGGCTTGGCAAGACACTGCCGTCCATGAGGTAGTGCGCCGGGTGGTTGCAGACCTGCTTCAGGCGCAACAGCGTGGTGAGGATCGCACCTCGACGCTGGATACCTTCGCCAGCTTTTTCGACCTCTTGGAGACCCTTGCGAACGACTGATTCGTAGAGGATTGCCTGCTCTCGACTGAGTGTTGCGCTAACAATCTGCTCGGTCTTTTCAGGAAGGTCCGCAACGATTTCAGGGTCAGTCTTAAGACGACGTAATACGAACGGACGGACGAGACGTGCCAGAGCGGACATCGAACCTTGTCGTCGTTGCTTGACGATTGGGTGTTCGAGCGTCTGGGTAAACTGTTGGCGTGAGCCCAGCAGACCTTCATTGAGGAAGTCCATGATCGACCAGAGGTCGAGAGGCCGGTTCTCAAGTGGCGTGCCAGTGAGCGCTAATCGGAAGTGGCCCTTGAGGGTGCGGGCGACCTTGGACTGACGCGTTGTTGGATTCTTGATGTTCTGCGCTTCGTCGAGCAGGACGCCGTCGAACGTCACCTCCTGCATGATCTCTTCATCGCGCTGCAGCAGATTGTAGCTGGTCAGAACGACATCGTTGTTCTCGATGACTTTAGTGAACTCGTCAGCCGTTGATGCACGTCCCTTGCCGTGGTGCATGTCGACGCGCAGCGTCGGCGCGAACTTCAATAGCTCACGACGCCAGTTGCCAAGAACAGAGACGGGGCAGACGATCAAGATGGCGTTCTTGCTGTTGCGCTGTTTGCGCCAGTCCAGCATGACCGTGATTGCTTGGATGGTCTTACCAAGACCCATGTCGTCAGCCAGGCACGCGCCAAACCCTTGGTCAACCAGGAAGTGAATCCATGCGTGACCTCTTGATTGGTATGGACGTAGTTCGCCGATGAACTCTGGCGGGACGTCACGTGATTCGACTGCACGTACTCGCTCTAGGTTTTGCAGCAGATGCTCAAGTCGCGGGGTGCTAGCGATTGATTCCATCGCCAGTCCGTGCAGGTGCGATGCTCCACCAAGGCGCAGGCGTAGTGCTTCGAAGAAGCTGATACGCTCGCCACCGTCGGCCATCCGCTTCTTGAAGTCTTTTAGAGCCTCGCGGTCCTTCGGTGAAAGCAACACCGGTCGCTTGTCGATGAAAACAAGCGGCGTTTTTGCGTCGACCAGTTGCTCAAACTGACTTTGGGAGAGTTCTTGGTCGCCAAGCGCAAGGCTCCAGCGGAACTCGAACCAAGGTCTTGGATCGTTGTCTTGACCGCCACCTTCGACAATTGCGACGCGGGCAGATAGCCGCTCCATCGACTCCACGCCTGGTAGCGTGACTTCAAACCCTTCGTTCTCCAGAAGCGGTATGTGGTCGAGGGTTTGGTCTAATTCTTGACGTGTGAGGCTAGCTCGACCGTCGCTGAGGTTGCGCGCACGGCGCAGCGCAGGCAGTTTCTCAGCTACTCGATCAAGTGTGTCTTCAACACGGTGCACACTCTCTCCGGCAATCTCGTTGCTGAATGGAGATGCTTGTAGTCGTTGGTGAAGGCTCTCAATCGTCTCCGTGTACGCGATGCCTGGTACCGGGCGCACTAGGATGGATAGTCCCCACGGGACACCTTCTTCTAGTGGCGTATCCGGCACGAGAATCTCGAGCACCGGGGTCATCGGAGTCTGCCAGAACTCACGTGGTAGGCGGTCCGCCGTTTCGTGGTGTGTTTCGGGGAGTGTTCCGGCTGCAGCGCGCTGCACGACCATCTGGTCGAGAGCATGACCGATATAGCTCACGATGAAGTTGCGTTGCGTGACCGCATAAACTGGGTCATCAGGCACCGCGGTTCGTGCAGTGCACAGGCTACCTGGGACCATCTCAGCGAGTGCTGCGGCTAGCCATTGGGTCTCTTTGCACCAGTAAGGAATGTGGTTGAGAACTCCTTGAGGTGCTGGCGCGAAGTCGCCGCGCGAAATCAGTTTGTCTACTAGCTGGCTTGCAGCTGCTAGCCAACGCAGTGACGGCGATTGTGACGCGGCGTCTAGCGACGCTAGCCATGGGACGGCCTGTTCGAGCGGAATTCCAAGTGCTGGAATCGTCCAAAGCCCAGGGGCGATCCGACCACTGCCGCGGTCGTCATCACCCTTTGTTCCTGGCAGATCGATTAACGGCTGTAGCTCAGTTTCCTCTGTCGGTAGCAGTAGCTGTGCGTCGACAATATTGGCGACTGCTGATAGCTCTGCAGGCAGCATTGCTTTGAGTGATTCGACGCCATCGTCGGACCACAGGGCAATGCATGCATCGGCAGGCTGGCGGGAGTGCAGATAGGCGGCGTGCAGCTTAGTGACTTCCGCCAAGAGTGGATGGATGGACCCACTCACGGCTTACAGGTGATTTGGTGATGTGCATCTCGTGATCAAGTCGACGTGTGAATTGATCGCTAAGAGTGAAGATGAACAGCAGCGACAGGAATAGGAATGAACTGAGGAACACGATCTTATTGATCGCTGTGTCCCATTTCAGGTGCATGAAGAACGCAATGACTAGCGAAGCCTTGAAGCTCGCAATCGCCATCGCGATCAGCATGTTGGCTGATCCAAAGTCGAACAGTGAAACGAAGACGGTAATGAACGTTAGGAACAACAGTGCTAACAGCACCGTCATGAACATCGCCGGACTCGAAACGTGGGTGTGGCCCATATCCAGTTCCCCTGGAGAATGGCCATCACTGTGGGTGTGATCTGACATCTGGGTTGCTTAGGGAACGAGGTAGAGCAAGGGGAAGAGGAAGATCCAGATCAAGTCGACCAAGTGCCAGTAAAGACCGACAAGGTCAACCGGCAGGTAGTAGCCAGCATGGTAGCGACCCTTCGCGGTGCCACGCATTACGTAGAGAATGGCGAGGGCACCAATGATCACGTGCAGACCGTGAATCGCGGTCATCGTCAGGTAGATCCCGAAGAACATGTGCCCGTGCGGCACGTTCTTCATGACGCCGTCGTAGTCCTTAAACCACGATACTTGACCATGGCCGTCTACGTCTGTGTAGCCACTGAACAGGTCGGAGAAGACAATGAGTCCGTGCTCATTCTTGGCCTTGTATTCAATGAACTTGATGACCATAAACCCAAGGGCGCCTAGCACCGTCAGGGTCAGATACATCATCGTCTTAGACTTTTGACTCGTTTGTGCAGAACGCACGCCCATAGCCATGGTCCAAGAACTCAAGAGCAGCACCGAAGTGTTGAGCGCTCCAAGCTTCCAGTCGAGCTGCTGGCCACCCACTCGGAAGGTCTCAGGGTAGATCTCGTGGAAGTAGAAGTAGGCTGCAAACAGTCCGCCGAAGAGCAGGATTTCCGTAGCAAGAAACAGCCAGAAGCCGAGCTTGCCCGCCTGGAACTCTTGTACCGGTGAACTGAAGTGGTGCGCCACCTCGTGGGAAACGAACTCCGGCCCTGGGGCCGGGATCATTATCCCGTGGTGATCATCGTGACTCATGAATAGGTCCTGTATCGAATGTTGTTGGTGCGTAGCTCGTCGTGCGTGCGGCTATTAATGCGCATCGCGACGCAACGACTCGTAGTCCAGCGTTGTGTAGTCGTAGACTTCGTGCACAACCTTCGGATCTTCATCGAAGTTGAGGTGTGGCGGAGGGGTCGGGCAAATCCAATCGAGCGTGACACCACCCCACTGGTTCTCCTTGGCCTTCTTACGGATGAACAAGGAAGCGAGTAGGTAATAAACCATTAGTGCCACACCGAGACCTAGGATCACCGCACCGATGGTGGATGCCTGGTGGAATGGTTGGTATTCGGGCACGTAGGTGGCGTAGCGACGCGGCATACCGCGACTACCCATTACGAACTGCGGCAGGAAGGTTGCATTGAAACCAATGAAGATGAGCGCACAAGCGATCTTCGCCTGGAACTCATTATACATGATCCCGAACATCTTCGGCCACCAGTGGTGGAGTCCCGCGAAGAAGGCCAGCGCGATCGATCCCATCATCACGTAGTGGAAGTGGGCGACAACGAAGTAGGTGTCGTGTAGGTGCAGGTCGACGTTAAGCGCACCGAGGATCACACCGGTCAAACCACCGATCGCAAAGATGATCAAGAAGGCCAGCGTGTAGAGCATCGGTGAGTTGAGAGCGACAGAGCCCTTCCACACCGTTGCGACCCACGAGAACTCTTTGATTGCCGTTGGGATTGCCACGAAGAACGTCAGGAAGCTGAACGCGAACATCGCGTAGGTCGACTGACCAGACGTGAACATGTGGTGGCCCCACACGAGGAAGCTGATGATCGCAATCGCCAGGGACGAGAACGCGATCAGCTTGTAGCCGAAGAGCGGCTTGCGACTGTGAACACTCACCAGCTCACTGATGATGCCGAAGGCCGGCAGCACCATGATGTAGACAGCTGGGTGCGAGTAGAACCAGAAGAAGTGCTCGAACAGCACCGGGTCGCCGCCAAGACGCGGATCAAAGATGCCGATGTTGTAGAGGCGCTCGAAAGCTACCAGTAGAACCGTGATGCCAAGCACTGGGGTCGCGAGGACCTGCAGGATCGACGTGGCGTAGATAGCCCACACAAACAGCGGCATACGGAACCACGTCATGCCGGGTGCACGCAGTTTGTGCACTGTGACGATGAAGTTCAGACCGGTGAAGATCGAGCTAAAGCCGAGGATGAAGATGGCCATGCCAATCGTCACCACAGCTTTGTCAGTGTAGAGCGAGTAAGGAGCGTAGAAAGTCCAACCCGTGTCAAAGCCGCCCAACACGATGGCGAGCGCGGCCAAAATGGCACCGCTCAACCAAAGGTAGAAGCTCAGCAGGTTGAGTCGCGGTAGCGCTACGTCCTTGGCGCCAACCATCAGCGGCATCACCATGTTCCCGAGGGAGCCAGGGATTGCTGGGATGACAAACAAGAACACCATGAAGGCGCCGTGCAGCGTGAAGATCTCGTTGTATTGAGAATTGCTGAACAGCATGCCTTCCGGCTGCCATAGGTGCAGGCGAACGAGCAGTGCGAAAACACCACCGCAGAGGAATGCTATGCTGACGCCGACGAGATACATGAGCCCGATACGCTTGTGATCAAGCGTTCCTGCCCAGGACATGAAGCCCTTGGAGCAGTTCAGGTAGTTCTCGCGTGGCGCGGTTTCGGTCGACTTAACGTCAACAGCCGGAGTATTGGTCGTCATTGGTGTTGCCTCTAGTTGTCGGCCAGCGACTTCATGTATGCGATTAGACACGCCATCCGGTCTTCGCTCAGGTTGTCGAACTTGGACATGGCGTTTTTATTGTAGGGCGATTCGGCAACGATCTTCTTAGTCGGATTCTTCATCGACTCGATGATGTATGCGTCGTCGGTAGTGATGGTCTTCGTCTCGCCGTCTTCGATAACTTCTCGTTGTCGGCCGACGTATTCATCACCATCCTTGGTGAACATTCCGAGCCAGGGCGGGCCAATGTTGACGACGTCCGTGTCTCGCATTTTGTGGCAGCTTGCGCAAAGTTGTCGCGCGAGTTGCTCTCCATAGGCGATCCGCTCGAGTGGCTTTTCTGCCGGTGGAACTTGGTTCCATGGTTCTTTCTCCATGGTTTCCGCATCCACTACGTGGACCTGTGCATACATCCGTGAGTGATCGTTGCCGCAGTATTCGGCGCAGAACAGGTGGTAGTCGCCAAGTTTAGTCGGCGTAAACCAGGTGCTCGCGAAGCGACCAGGCACAATGTCACGTTTGACTCGCATCGATGGGACGTAGAACGCGTGCAACACGTCGCTCGACTCCAAGATGAACTGCACGGGCTTGTCTACCTCGACGTAAACCTCGGCGATGCTCTGGGTCCCGTTCGGATAAGTGAACGTCCAGTTCCACTGCTTGGCAGATGCCTTGTAGGTATTGCGTTGCGCTTCGTGAGGCACGGTCAGCATGTCGAGCGAGCCCTTGAAGCCCCACGCAAACATGATCATGACGATGATCAGTGGCACGACGGTCCAAACAACTTCCAGCGGCGTGTTATGCGTAACGTTGGAAAGCGGTTTTTGGTCCCATGTCTTACGACGGTGAGCCACTACGGAGTAAAGCAGCACTCCCGTGATGATCACGAAGAAGAAGATGCAAACTGCGTATGTGAAGTAGAAGAGGTTGTCGACGTGTTCGAAAGTGCCTGCCTGGACAGGCAATTGGCCCCATGCGTCGATTTCGGGAGCGGGAGCCCGCTGCGGCCCTTCACTTTGAGGTTCTTGGATCAGGTAGTTGATCACGGCTGCACTCTGTTCTGGCTTTGCTTAACCCACCTGGGAGGTGGCGGGCTCGGCTAGGCCGGTTGCTGAAGAAGAAGAAGAAGCTTCGGACTCTGCTTTGCGGCGTTCGCGGCGAAGCATGATCCAGATCATCGCGGCAAGCACGACAACCGTTACGGCGCCGCCGATGCGCATCAGCGTCATCACGGCTAGGGAATAGGAGTTGGTTCGTGGGTCGAAGGTCAGGCAGTTGAGCTTGACCTTGTCCCAGAAGTCGCCAAGGGTTCCTTGGCTGGCTTCCACGAGGGCTAGGCGAACATCGTCAGGTTCGAAGTAGGAGTTGACGATGACGCGACTGACCTTGCCTTCCGGAGTCAGGAAGATCAGTGATGGTGGATGAGCGAACTGTTTGGTTGCTTCCGACCAGTAGTATTGGAAGCCAACTTGTTCAGCTAATGCTGAGGTGTTCTCTTCATCGCCGACCAGCACGCGCCATGAATCTTCGCCATTGGTCTTGAGCAGCTTCACTAGGAAGGCGGCTTTACGGTTGGCTGCGATTTCGGGCGTCTCGCTTGGATCGATTGAGACACTGAGGATTCGGTAGTCGGTGCCTGGCTGTAGATCCGTTCTACCGAGTGCATAAAACGCTGCTTCAAGCACTTGGCCGCACATCGCTGGGCAGCTGTAGTAGCCAAGCATCAGCACCACGGGTTGCTTACCTGGAAACAGCTGCTTCAGCGTGAATGGGTAGCCGCGTTCGTCGGTGAACTTGAGGTCTCGGTCGACCGAGACCCCAATCGTGTTGAGCTGCTGCGCACCCATGTCCGTCGTCTCTAGATCACGTGCTGGTGAGTGACCCGGCCCTTGAGCGACCGCAATGGGGCTCAGGAGCATGGTTGTCATCAGTATGGATAAGAGGCTTTTCATGACGGGCGTTTTGAAACAGTCAGTCGAGGGTATGGGTGGTTGCGGGTGCTATTGCTTGTTGATGCTTTCGACGACGTCGTCGATGTTCTTCTTGGTGGGGTTAGTACCGTGGAGGAACTGGTATTCGGCTTCCTTGACCTCATTCAACTCGGTGGTGGGTGCTTGGTTGATCTTGCGATCCTTTTCGAAATCCTGCACCTGCACGAAGATCGGGACGAGGATCCAGAGACAGCCGAACAGCACCACACTGCTGCCGACGAACCACCAAAATGCCTTGCCGGCATCAATGTCGTTCTCGGGATCGAGTGGTAACGCTTCGTGCGTTGCTCCTGGTTGGTGATCCATGGTTTAGAAGTTCTCGAAGTTGAGGGACTCGCTGAGGCGTGGGTCGCGCAGCGGGATGAGGTTGGAACGACGCACGTTGATCAGCGTTACGCCAGCCATGATCAGCAGAATGCCGATGTAGCAGCCGTAGTCGGCCCAACTGATAGTATGGAAGTATTCACTGATCTGGGCGCCGAACGAATCGCCAGCGTGTCCGTCAGCAACTGCTGCCAGCGAGCCACCGTCGCCACCTTCACCTTCGCCGTGGCCATGCATGCCGGACGGCAGGATCAAGAACTGCATGTCGATGCAGTGAACGAGCAGCATTGCTACAGCGCCAATCGGTAGACCAAGCTTGTGACGTTTGACGTTGCGTGAGAGCAGGAAGACAAACGGGAACAGGAAGTGGCCGATGATTAAAACGGTGCCAATTGCACCCCAACCATGCACTGCACGGTGGGCGAACCACCCGGTTTCCTCTGGCAGGTTGGCATACCAAATCAGCATGTATTGACTGAAGTTCGTATATGTCCAGAAGATCATAAACGAGAACATCAGTTTGCCGAGGTCGTGGTAGTGCTCAGTGTTGATGGCTTCCTTGTAGTAGCCCCGTGAGTTCAGCCACTTGCTTAGCAGAATCGTGAATGCGAGGAACGACATCAAGCCGCCCGCGAAGTAGGTGATCCCGAAGATTGTTGAGAACCAGTGGGGGTCAATCGACATGATCCAGTCGAACGCCGCGAAGGTGATCGAGAGGGCGAATAGCAACAAACCAGGTGCTGCTACACGCGATAGTTTCATGCTGATTGCTGGGTCTCCCGTCTCATCTTGCTTGATCGAGTTACGACGGAAGAACGTTGCCAGACCAATCCAAATTGCAAAGTAGATGGCAACCCGAATGAAGAAGAACGTTGGGTTGAGGTAGCCTGATTTGCCAGCGATGATTGCATCGTAGCCAGGCGCCCCTTTCTCAAGGTTCCACTTCTCGGCCCAGTGACCGAAGATGCTGTGGTCGTGGCTGCTGAAGCTGATCGCGATTGGAATGAACAAAAGCAGCATGACCGGCAGCGTGCCGGCGATGTTCTCTGCGAGGCGTCGAACCGAGACACTCCAGCTAGCACGTGTGATGTGCTGGATCATCGTAAAGAAGAGGGCGCACAGGCAGATGCCAAGCACCCCCATGTAGCCGACTATGTACGAAAGTTGTCCGTGCCCGTGAGAATCGCTGATCCCAAGGAGGTAGCCAGCGAGTGTCAAAACGGCACCAACTCCGAGAAGGCCCATTTGGGCTTTCGCGAGGTCGCCGTCTTTGACCGTCGACGTGATATGCGGCGCAATCTGTTGCAGGCTGCGTGCAGTCGTTGAAGTATCGGTTGCGGTCATTACTTGCTCAGTGACTGGAGTGCGCGGACATAGTGAACGATGGCCCAGCGATCTTCGACGCTGATGCGGGCACCGTATCCGGGCATCGTGCCCTTGCCGATTGAGATGGTTTCGAAGTATTCGCCGTCGGGCATGTTGGGGACGCGGTTGTCGGCGCCATCCTTCGTGCTGAGGTGAAAGTTCGGAACAGCTACAGGCCAACGACGGCCGACTAAGCCGTGCCCTTGCTTGCCGTTGCCGCCAAGGCCAGACAAGCCATGACAAACTGAGCAGTAGATCTCATAGCGTTGTCGGCCACGATCAATCACAGACATCTCACGTCCACTGACCATGAACTTGTGGTCGAGTGACAGTGGGTTCTTAGTGATGAACTGGCCTTGCGCGTCGCGGTTCACGAGCGCTGGATTCTTCAAACTGTCGCGTGCGACCACGATCGTATTGCCGAACGAATCAGCTACCGGGCGACGAGCACCACGGTGGTCTACCCAGCCTTCAAAGTCGAGCTCGGATTGAGCCCGGACCTTAGGTTGGAAGTCCATGTCTAGCACGAGGTGGATCGGTGGCTTTTCCGACGGGAACCCGCGGAACTTGTCGCAGCTTTGCAGCGCGAGCAGGGTTAGTGCTGCGATGCATAAGAGGATCTTGTTGGAGGTGGGTGCCATATCAGTCCTCAATGACCTCGACGTTAGAGCCACCGATGCTTTGCAGGAACTGCAGCGTCTTCTGGCTATCGAACTTAGGGTCGGTTGCTTCGATCGACAGGAAGAACCTGTCGTCGGTGACTCGATGAATCGAGCTGTGCGCGAAGATTGGGTGGTTAAGTCGCGGCAGACGGTTGAGACCGAACATGCCAAATACTGCGCCGAGTCCGGACAGCAGAATCATCAACTCGAACGTGATCGGGATGGTGGATGGCCACGCGTAAGGCTGCTTGCCAGAGACCCACATTGGGTAGTCAACGGCGTTCATCCAATACATCATGATCTGCGCCAGGCAGATGCCGGTTAGACCGCAGCAAACCACGATCCAGCCAAGGCCACTTTCGGGCTGCTTGAGAACCTTGTCGATGCCATGCACCGGGAATGGCGTGTGCGCGTCAGTGCGCGTGTAGCCTTCGGCGGTGGTCTTCTCACAGGCGTGGTAAATCGCTGATGCAGAGTCGAACTCTGCTACGACGCCCCACTTATTGTTGTTAGTCATCAGTGGATCCTCTTAGTGAGTCGCCGGCTTACCGGCTTCGTTGTGGCCATCGTCACTGCTGCCGTGGTCGTCGTGTCCGTAATGCGGGTTGGCTTGAGGCATGACCCCCTTTACCTCACTGATCGCGAGGATCGGAAGGAAGCGGCAGAACAACAGGAACATCGTAAAGAACAGGCCGAACGAACCGACGTAGGTCAGGATGTCGATCAGCGTTGGGCTGAAGTAGCCCCAACTCGAAGGCAGGAAGTCACGGTTGAGCGAGGTAACCGTGATCACGAATCGCTCGAACCACATGCCGATATTGACAAAGATCGAGATGATGAACAGCACCGTCGGGTTACGTCGCAACTGGCGGAACCAGAAGAACTGCGGGCTGATCACATTGCACGACACCATGATCCAGTAGGCCCATGCGTATGGACCAAAGGCACGGTTGATGAATGCGAAGGATTCATATTCGGCACCTGAATACCACGCGATGAAGAACTCCATTGCGTAGGCATAGCCAACCATCGTGCCCGTCAAGAGCAGGACCTTGGCGATGTTGTCTAGGTGGTTCAGGGTGATCATGCTATGCAACCCGAGCCACTTGCGCGCTGGGATCATTAGCGTCAACACCATGCCAAACCCGGAGAAGATAGCCCCGGCAACAAAGTACGGTGGGAAGATCGTTGTGTGCCAACCAGGCAGTAGCGAAACCGCAAAGTCGAAGGAAACGATCGAGTGCACGGAAAGCACGAGTGGGGTGCTGATCCCTGCAAGGATCAGGTAAGCCTTCTCGTAGTGCAGCCAATGGCGATTGCTGCCATGCCACCCAAACGAGAAGACCCCGTAAGCACGCGCAGCAATCTTTCGCCCTTGTTGGGCAGCGCGATCGCGGAACGTGGCAAGGTCAGGGATCAGACCAATGAACCAGAACAGTGCCGAGATCGTGAAGTAGGTCGATACAGCGAACACGTCCCACAGCAGTGGCGACTTGAAGTTCGGCCACATTGCCATCTGGTTCGGCAGCGGGAAGACCCAGTAGATGACCCAGATCCGTCCGACGTGGATGGCCGGGAAGATACCGGCGGCCATGACGGCGAAGATGGTCATCGCTTCCGAGGCTCGGTTGATCGATGTGCGCCACTTCTGCCTAAACAGGAAGAGCACAGCACTGATCAGGGTTCCGGCGTGGCCGATACCGATCCAGAAAACGAAGTTGACGATTGGCCAACCCCAGCCGACGGGGACGTTATTGCCCCATACGCCGATGCCGGTGAAGACCAGATAACCGATCATCGCGCCGAGGTTCGCTAGAAGTGCAATCGCGACTCCGAACATGAGGTACCAACCACGCGGCGTCCGGCCTTCTGCCGGTGCTGCGATGATGTTGGTTACCGCGGAGAAGTCGTGACCGCCCTCAACGAGCGGAGCGCGGACGAGTGGATTCTCCGGCTCGTCGACGATATTTGGATCGACAGGAATGGCTGTCATCTAAATCAGGCCTTGGAGAGTTCGGGGTTCGGGTTGCGCACACGGCCTAGGTAGGTCGTGCGTGGCTTCGTATTGAGTTCGGAAAGCAGCCCATAGTTAAGGTCGCTGCCACGTAGTTTCGCGACCTTACTGTCGGTCTCGATGATGTTGCCGAAGGTGATCGCTTCGGTTGGACAAGCTTGCGCACAGGCGGTTGTGACTCGAATCTGGTTCGGGCCATCACCAACCTTGGTGGCGGACAACTTCGCTTCGATGCGGCCACCGTTGATGCGTTGCACGCAGTAAGTGCACTTTTCCATCACGCCGCGGCTACGAACGGTGACGTCCGGGTTGAACGCCATTTGCTTCGTGTCTGGAACGTGACCTATGTAGTCGAGGTAGTTGTAACGACGCACCTTGTAGGGGCAGTTGTTACTGCAGTAGCGAGTGCCAATGCAGCGGTTGTAGACCATGTCGTTCAGTCCTTCCGGACTGTGCGTGGTCGCCGCTACAGGGCAAACTGATTCGCACGGTGCGTTCTCACATTGCATGCAAGGCACCGGCATACTGGACACCTCGGGATCTTCTATCATCTCGAGGTTGTTGGACGACTTCGAGCTGAAGTAACGGTCACAACGGATCCAGAACATCTCGCGGTTGCGTGACACCTGGATCTTACCCACCATTGGGATGTTGTTCTCTGCGACACAAGCAGCGACGCACGAACTACAGCCGGTGCAAGCGTTGAGGTCGAAGACCATGCCCCACTGGTAGGGAGTGCGACGAACTCGCTCGTCTTGACTCTCCTTACCCTTGTCGTAGCCACGCTCTTGCCAAAGCGACTTGTTGAGATCCTTCTCGGTCTTGTTTTGAAGGCGAGCCGTCATGTCGAGTGGTGACATTTTTGGCGCCCACTGCGGATCCTTTTTGTTGGTTTCCGCATCGGCTTCGCGAACCAAAGCACGTCCAGCCATTGTGCCGTGCTCTTGGGTGCAGACGAGCGCGTAGCTGCCCGAACCACGGCCGACCTTAGCGCCCGACAGGATCCATTGGTCGGCGCTTGTGCGCAGCGGATAGGCGTCAAAGCCTGAGCCGTGAGCAACCTTGTAGCCGGCATCAGCTTGGTCTTTCCAGCGGCCCCAGCCGAGGAAGATCGAGATGCTGTCGTCGGCATGCCCAGGAAGGATCCAAGCCGGGATTTGAATCTCGCCACCGCCGCTCGTTGCGATGGAGAGCATGTCGCCATTCTCAACCTTGAGCTCCCTGGCGCTAGCCATGCTCAACATCGCGGCGTTATCCCAACTGAGCTTGGTCAGTGGGTCAGGCAACTCTGCCATCCACGAGTTGTTGGCGTAGCGACCATCGCCCATCTTCGGGCAACCGCGCACGACAACCTCCATTCCAACAGGCTGCTTGTAGGCGGAAACCGCGCTGGCGATCCCCCCAGCATTGACCGTGGTGGTTTCCACTGCCAGTGCGGTGCCCTCGACGATGCCGTCATGAAGAGCTTTAGGCCACCAAGTCGCCTCGAAGTCCGAAGCACCGATCTTTTGCTGCCAGTGTTCCTTCACCAACTCGTAGCCAAAGACCGTGTCACGTGCGAAGGAAAGGTCTTCCCAGCTTGAGCCCGTAGTGGTGTCTTGGTTGAGGAAGGCCAGGAACTCGAGTGAAGAAACACCGCTGTGCAGCGGCGCAATCAACGGTTGCTGGAGCGAAACGGTGCCGTTGTAGCTAAGCGCGTCTCCCCATGCTTCGAGGTCGTGCGCCATCGGCAGGTGCCAATCACACAGGGTGCCTGTCTCGTCGTCGTAGAGACCGACGTGCATTGTGGTGGCTGGCTTGTTGTCTTTCAGCAGCTGGCCGAACTTGAGGTCGGCTGGTGCGTCTAGGACTGGGTTGGTGCCGAGGAAAACGAGCGTCTCGCAGGTGCCAGCTTGGATCGCTGACGCGAGCTCTTGCAGCTGTTCTGTGCAGTTGCTCGGGATGCCGGTGGGCACTGCAGTGTGGTTGATCGTCTTGCCGTGATTGCCCAACTTCGCGTTGATGGCGTGGACGATCGCGTGCACTGCCGGTGACTGGGTCGGCCCCGCAATGACGATGCTCTTGCCGGCTGCTGACTGCAGGTCCTTAGCAAGAATCTGCAACCACTTCTTGCCGTTCTTCTCGAACGCTGCTGGATCGTGTGATGCGAGCGCGCCCTCAAGGTCACTGCCACCACCAACACCGAGTGCTTTAGCGAGCGCGAATGCTACCGCCGGGATATCACCACTCTTGGTGCGGAAGCGGTGATCGGCTGCTGTGCCCGTTGAAGAGAAGATGGACTCTACAGAGTAGAGACGGTTGAGGTTCTTGGCTTCGCGGCGACGTGATGCCCAAGCGCGCGAGTGCGGCAGACTGTTGCCGTCGCTACCGAGGAAATCACTGTCGAGCGACAACACGACGTCCGCTTTGGCGAAGTCGTAGTTTGTGGAAACGGCTTTGCCAAAGGCCATCTGAGCACCTTGCAGCTCGTTGTCACGATGCAGGGCTGTCCAGGAGTGGAACTTAGCTTTCGGGAAACTGCCGTCCTTGATGCGAGCGATGGTCGCGAGCATTGCCGGCGATGTGCTCGGCGGCATGCAGATGTGCAAGCCAGCGCCTTGCTTGGCGACGAGTTCCGATGCAGCGTCTTCAATCCAAACGCCTAGGTCGGCCCAAACGTCGACTTCCTCAACTTCATCAGCCCCGTGATGACCGTGCCCGCCGTGGTCTTCTTCTGCGTGGGCAACTTCATGGCCATGACGCGGTTGGCGACTGCGGTTGGGATCGTAGAGCTGCAGCAACTCAGCTTGAAGTTGCAAGTCGGAGCCACCGAGGCTGCTCGGGTGAAGCGGGTTTCCATCGATCTTGGTCGGACGGCCGTCGTTGCTCTTTACAAGAACACCAATGCCGCAACCATTTCGGTTGATGGTCGTAGCGTAATGCTGCGCAATGCCTGGCTTGAAACCTTCCGGCCGCTTGGTGAACGGCAAGATCTTGGTCTCTGGCTTGCGGCAGCTGGTCATGCCAGCGAGTGCAACTGAAGCTGCAATAGCGCCGAGGAAACCACGACGTGAGACGTCGTCAGGAGCCTCGGTGATGCCTTCAGGGAACTCACGAGCAAGCACCTCTTGGAACTCTGCGGAGTTCTCGAGTTGCCCGACGCTGCGCCAATAAACAGGCTCTCCAGGGGGTGTCTGGTTCATCGTTGTTTGAGGACCGTTGGCAGGCTTGGAAGCCTTGTTTTGGGCCGAAGCCCCATCTTGAATACCTGTCATCGGTGGCACGCTGAGCAGTGAACTGGCGGGTTGAGGGCGGGGTCGTCACCGATGAGCAGGTTCTTTGCTGCTGCGATCGATTCTTCCGTTGGCTCCCAGTCCATTTTGGTAACGGCGACATCCAGCGGGCGGATGTGTTCGCTTGGATTGCGGTGACATTCGAGGCACCAGCCCATGCTTAGCGGTTCGACCTGACGGACGATCTCCATCTGGTCGACACGGCCGTGACAACTCGCACAACCGACATTAGCCCGCACGTGAACTGCGTGGTTGAAGTAGGCGAATTGCGGCAGCAAGTGGACCTTGACCCACTCGATAGGCACATTGCCATCACTGCCCTCCGCAAAAGCGTCGCGCAGCGGTTGCAGGCTGATGCTGTCAGTCTTGACGTTTTTATGGCAGCCGTAGCAGGTGTCCGCATCGGGAATCGATGCGGTCGCGCCTTCTTCGACATTGCGATGACAATACCGACAGTCCATACCCAGCGAACCGGCATGCAGCTTGTGGCTGTAAGCGATTGGTTGGTAAGGCTGATAGCCTACGTCCGTGTTTCTCGGTGAGAACCAGAACGAAACTACGATGACTACAAACAAGCCAGCAGACCCCGCACCAAGTGCGAGGAAGGCAGGGACTTTGTTAGTCCACTTAGGGAACAATACGGTCAAGGTGTAATCCCCTCCGCGGTGGGGACAGTATGGCGGTCTTAGGAAACTCGACGCTGATACGCCGAAATAGACTGCGCGTGTTGGGCCAGCCTTGGTCGATTTCCACACAACCTGAAAAACCGGTTAGTTGTGTAGAAGCCGCCGAGGAGACACGTGCAGTCAGCCCAGAAGGGCAACTCCTTTAAAAGATCCCACGTAACGGGTCAATTTCAGACTTTGGAGATTCCCTCTTGATCTGGGCTAACTTGAACAAAATCAGGCGCGTACGCACGATCTAGTGGTTGTCATCGCCCCCTAGCGGTTGATGTGGGATCTAACAAACTTCGTAATTGCTGAGAGAGTAAGGGTCTGAGCCAAAGGATTTGGGTGAGGATCGGCTGGCGTGACCCATAAGTCTTCAGAATTGGTGTCTCGCAGCATTGGCAAGACGTCCAAAAGGGGAATATTTGCCTGCTCGAGATCTTCCGCAACCAGATCGTGGAGCCGTTGGAACGGATAGTGGCGGTCTTTCCCCAGTCCCTGCAAAAACGGCCAAATCACGACCAGAAACGGGATCTCTCGCTGGTCGCACCAGGCTTTGGCTGCTCGCATGCTCGCCTGTGGAACTCCCTGCGACCACATGGCTTCGAAAGGCTTGTCATGATTATAGAGTCCGGCGGCAGTGCCTTCCTCTTGGCTCATATCTAGCAGCATCTGCACCCAGTCCACCTCGGGGTCCAGGTGGATTGGGCTAGAACCCATCGCGGCCTTTGCCATATCGACAAGACGGCTGCCAGAACTCTCGACAGGCACGATCAGGCTGAGGCCGTGGCTTGCCACTAAGTCATTAAGACACAGAGTCATAACGACTGCGTCCGGCTGAAACTTGGCAAACCGAGATTGTAAGCCAGCGACATACTCGTCAACGCAAACCGTGCCAGCTGCACCGCAGTTCACGGTGCGCACGTTGCCTTGGTCTTTGCGAAGTTCTATCTCCAGTAGCCGAACCCAGCCTTGTTCCGCGGGTATGCCCCAACCAAAGGTAAAGGAGTCTCCGATGCATACGATGCGTCGCTCACCCGCTGGCTTGTCAGGTCGGATGTCTGGCCGCTCCCTAAGCCCATACTCATTGATGCTGTTGAGAACGCGTCCTTTCGAATCGAGCCAGTTGCGATTCAGGACATCGTTATCGGCATAGGTAATGTAGAACGACTCGGCTGGCTTGAACATCGTCCGGGGGCGCGGCTTTTCGCCTGGTACCGCAACTATAAGCCCCTTTGCAATGGCTTCTTTAGCTCCGCTGATTGGGTTGCCGTTGGTATCGGCGAAGCCAATGGCGCCCAGCACTTGCGGCGGTCCCACGAAGAGGCGGAGCGTGATCTCGGCTAATCCTAAAGCCACTGCCGTGGCGATACAGACTGCAAGCAGCAGCATCGGTATGGGCGGACGCCTGCGGGTGGGCTTCGTCATGTCTTCCTACAGTAGCCCAGGGACCGATCTTAGGTCAGTTTGCATTTTAATGTGGTTCCATCATCAGGATTAGGCAGCATCAGCTGTTCGGACACCTGTTTCACCTTATGCCGACATACATTCTAGGCATTTCCGCCTTCTATCACGACTCCGCAGCAGTTTTGCTCTGCGATGGCGAGATCGTTGGGGCGGCCCAAGAAGAGCGATTTACGCGCAAGAAGCACGATCCAGCCTTCCCCAAGAAGGCTGTTGAGTTCTGCCTGGGAGAGGCTGGCATTCGGGCGGAAGACATCGACTTTGTTGCCTTTTATGACAAGCCGATCCTGAAGTTCCATCGATTGCTCGAGACCTACATCGCATTTGCGCCGGTAGGTCTGCAGTCATTCCGAAAGGCTATTCCTACTTGGCTTGGCGAGAAGCTGCATATGCGGCGGATGCTCACCAAGGAACTCGGATGCAAACCGAAGAATCGCTACATCTTCCCTGAGCATCACGAGAGCCATGCCGCATCGGCGTTCTTTCCGTCACCTTTTGAAGACGCCGCCATCATTACCATGGACGGTGTTGGTGAGTGGGCGACGACATCCATTGGAGTCGGGGAAGGCAACCATGTGAAGTTGATCCGCGAGATCCGCTTTCCGCATTCTCTCGGCCTTCTCTATTCGGCGTTTACCTACTACTGCGGTTTCAAGGTCAACTCTGGCGAATACAAATTGATGGGTTTGGCGCCATATGGCGTGCCCCGGTTTGCGGACTTGATTCGCAAGCATTTGATCGACCTGCGAGAAGACGGCAGCTATCGATTGGACCTGAGCTACTTCAATTACTGCCAGGGTCTGACGATGACGAACGCGAAGTTTGATGCACTGTTTGGTGCACCTCCTCGTGCCGGCGAGACAGACCTCGGCCAACGTCACATGGACCTTGCTGCGTCGATCCAAGAAGTGACCGAGGAAGTTATGCTGAAGACTGCGCGCTACGCGCAGGAAGTCACTGGCAAGAAGAACCTCTGCCTTGCTGGCGGTGTTGCACTGAACTGCGTTGGCAACGGCAAGATTCTGCGCGAAGGACCGTTTGAAAAGATTTGGATCCAACCGGCTGCTGGCGATGCTGGCGGAGCGTTGGGTGCTGCACAGATGGTTTGGCATAACCTGCTCAACAAGCCGCGCACCGTGCACCCCGCTGATTCACAGCGTGGCAGTTTGCTAGGTCCAAGTTATGAATCGGCGGAGATCAAGTCGTTCCTAGATTCGGAGAACGTCGTATATGAAGAATGCGACAGTGAAGAGAAGCTCTCTGATCGAGTGGCCGAACTAATCAGCGAAGAAAACGTGATTGGCTGGTTCCAAGGTCCGATGGAGTTTGGTCCTAGAGCACTTGGTTCACGCAGCATCATTGGTGATGCACGTTCGCCGAAGATGCAGAGCGTGATGAACTTGAAGATCAAGTTCCGCGAGTCGTTTCGTCCGTTTGCTCCGATCGTTCTGCGCGAGCACGCATCGGAGTACTTCGACATCGATCCACAGCACGATAGCCCTTACATGTTGATCGTCGCGCCAGTGCGTGACGACAAGCGTTTAGAAGTCGAACCTGGTCTGGAAGGCTTAGATAAGCTCAAGCAGTTGCGCTCCGTCATTCCTGCCGTAACGCACGTTGACAACTCGGCGCGGTTACAAACTGTCGATGGAGAGCACAACCCGCGTCTAGCTGGGATGATGAGGAGCTTCTACAAGCGAACTGGCAGCCCAGTCTTGATCAATACGAGTTTCAATGTGCGTGGCGAGCCGATCGTCTGCACACCAAATGACGCATTACGATGCTTCATGGGCACAGATATGGATGTTCTTGTGCTTGAGAATTTTGTCATTCGGCGTGTTGCACAAAAGAACATGCCCGAGGTCGACCGCGAGCAATACCTTGCCGCCTTCGCTCTGGATTAATCGCCATGATCAAGCTCGACCTCAATCCGCCGCCACACATCATCAAGCAATTTGCTTGGTTTGCCGTCATCGGCATGGGGCTGCTGGCTTTCGCAGCACTAAAGCTATCCGTCGGTTTCGTTTGGGACCATCCGGCTTTTCTCGCATGCATCGGCCTCGGCGTGCTGCAGCTACTGCTGTTCCAAATTGGCGTAACTGGTGTTTCACGCGCCTTGTTTACTGTCCTGTCCGTAGCGTTTGTCCCAATTGGATTCGTGCTGTCGCACATTCTTTTGGCTGGCGTCTACTACTTGGTCCTAACGCCCATTGCGCTGGTGTTTCGGCTAGTTGGGCGTGATGTAATCGGGAAGAAACTAGACCCGAATGCGACGAGCTATTGGCATGAGCGAAGTGGCCTGCGGAAGCCTGCTAGCTACTTCAAGCTATACTGATCTGACTCCTTCTTGAGGTAACATGACCGAACAATCTTCCGACGATCAGAATGAGGCTAACGACGAGTTCCTCAACGCAGCTCAGGACTCAGAGCGTGGTTTAGTCTCCGAGTTCATCATGTTCATGGCGGAGAATAAGATGTGGTGGTTGACGCCAATCTTGGTGGTCTTCGGCTTACTTGGTGTGCTTTTGGTGCTTGGCGCAACCGGTGTTGCTCCGTTTATCTACACGCTCTTCTAACTGTCGCGCCTAGCTTCGTAAGCTAGGGATGCGTTTGTAAGAATCGAGCTCTCTGCAGACGCCCATCTGCAAGCTGTCTGTAGGCGTTGGTAGGCACGAAGCCGTCGTATCGATGGCGCTGGGTCATTCACGATAGACCAGGCCATTGCTTATGGTCAATCGGTCGTCGGGGTTGGGTTTGACCCTGGATGTTATCCACGCTGCGCAACTTCTCTGGCTGTCGGCGCGCGGGCAGTGAGACGCTTGCGGTCTCGAATTGCGACGACGTGTTTGCCATCGGTACGGATTGTCTGAAATCACGCCGATATTAAGCGCAACACACAACGAGGAGAAACCACCATGCGAGATCAAGGTCTCGATACCTACTTAGCAACCATCAACGAAGTTGCGTTGTTGACGCCAGAGCAGGAAATCGAATTGTCGCAGCGCGTTCAGCGCGGCGATCTAGAAGCACGAGAACACATGATCAGGGCGAACTTGCGTCTGGTCGTGTCTATTGCCAAGAACTACGTCAACCGTGGCCTAGCGTTCATGGACCTCATTGAGGAGGGCAACATTGGACTGATGAAGGCGGTTGAGAAGTTCGATCACAATGCAGGTTGTCGATTCTCAACGTATGCAACTTGGTGGATTAAGCAGGGCATTAGGCGTTCGCTCGTCAATACGGTCAAGACAGTCCGAGTGCCGTCGTACATGTCAGAAATTGTCTCGCGCTGGAAGGCAACTGCGATGGAGTTGACGTATCGATTAGGTCGACAGGCAACGACTGGTGAGATTGCAGAAGAGCTTGATCTACCAGAAAACAACTGGGATGTGGTGCGCGATACTGTGCACTCAAACTCACAACCGGTGCACTCGATGAACGAGGATGGTGTGGCTGGCTATGCGGATGTTATCGAGGACACGCGGTCACGCTCGCCAGAGGATCAGATCCTTGAGGCCATTGAAATTGGGCGCATGCATGAGCTGATCGACAAGCTTGACACGCGCGAAGCCCGTATTTTGCGGCTTCGGTTTGGATTGGGTAATGGCGATCCTATGACGCTGAAAGCTATTGGTAAGCGGTATGGCTTGACCCGAGAACGGGTCCGTCAGATGGAGCAAAAAGCGATTGGCAAGCTCGGTGATGTCATGTCACGCGAGTTTGGCGAAGAGCGTCAAGTGCCAGCTGAGAAGCGCAAGTCCGTAAGTTAGGCGAGCTGCAAACGTGACTCTGGTGTCGCAACCATCAACTCGGCATTAAGTGGGTGGTGGTTTGCGTCGGGTACCAGAGGCAACTCACGGTAGCGTAATGCCGTGGTCAATGACGAGCAGCTGGCAGATGGTTCTGGGACGTCACTCTATGTTCACGTGCCCTTCTGCGTCGTGAAGTGCGGCTATTGCGACTTCAACTCCTACGTAGTCGAAGATACTGCTGCTCATGATCGTTTTCTGGATGCGTTAGAAGCAGAGTTGCACAGGCGCTGGCACGGTCAAAAACCTGTGTCGGTGTTTTTTGGCGGCGGGACTCCCAGTCTATTGTCACCCCAGCGTCTTGAGCGATTGTTCTCTATTGTCGCTGCGAGCGTCGACCTGGCGGGCTGCGCGGAGGTTTCGATGGAAGCCAATCCCGAGAGCTTCACTATTGAGAAAGCGCAGATCGCACGCGCCGGGGGCGTAAATCGCATCAGTATCGGTACGCAGACATTCCACGCGCACCACCTGCGGTTCCTTGATCGCGCTCATGATGCCGAAGGGGCAGAGGCAGCGTTCGCTGCAGCTCGTGCGGCAGGGTTTGACAATATCAGTATTGATCTGATGTTTGGAATCCCTGGCGAAACGCTTGAGGAGTGGCAGAGCGACTTGGCGCGTGCGCTGCAACTCGGAACGGATCATCTGTCCTGTTACAATCTGACATTCGAACCAGGGACTCGATTGCAGCGTGATCGTCAGCAGGGCAAGACTGGGCCTAATGACCAAGAGCTTGATCGCGCCATGTTCGAGTGGACACGGTCGCGGTTGTCGGATGCGAGTTTTGATGCCTATGAAGTCAGCAACTTCGCGGGCTCGGGTGGGCCATGTCGACACAACGACCACTACTGGTTGCAGGGTGACTATGTTGGCGTTGGCCCTGGTGCCTGTAGCCATCATAGTGGTGTTCGCGTCACCAACATTAAACCGCTTGACCAGTGGGTAGACGCGGCTTTAGCGGGGCTGCCAGCAACGGCGTCGGCAGAGACATTGCGGCCATTGCAGCGCGCTGCCGAGGCTTTGTGGCTTGGGATTCGGCGGACCAACGGGGTCGACGTCGATGCGATCGAGAGGCGCTTGCAGCTCGATGTCCGTGCAGCGTTTGGACCGTTGTTCGAGCGCCAGCAGCGTGACCAGATGGTCGCTTACGATGGCTCGTCGCTGCGTTTAGTCGGCGAGGGTTTGCTGCTCGCCGACCAGGTCGGAGGCGACTATCTTTCCGTCGCCATCAACGATTAGCCCCAACAGAAGTTGAGGCTTGGGACTTAGAAGTCGCCACCGTTCATGATCATGAAGGCGGCGCCTCCCATGGCTCCCAGCGCGACTGCGATCATGACTGCTTCTGGACCAAACGGGCTAATGGCTACGGTTTCCGTGCCGGCGGCGTCGGTCTTCGTGTAACTGATCGAGCCGAAAAGGTGATCCGTCAACGTCTCCGAATCGGGCAGCAAAGACATATCAATTGGCACATCTTCCGGCATCGGAACGAAAGCAAGCACGCCGGTCAGCAGCTGGTAATAGCTTTCGAAGTTGGCCTTCCAGTCGGTGAACGACAAGCTGGATACTCCCGAAGGAATCATATCGGCAACAGCAGCAAACTCCTTGTTGCCACGGATATCACCCTTAGGGATGTCTTCGCGATCCATGCGCTTGAAGACGCGCTTGACGTCGCCAGTGGAGAAGCCCATGACCATGTAGCCGTTCTTGAACGCGAACGTTGGCTGGATCATCTCAAAGATGTTGATGCCCATGTCCTGGCTCATGTCCATGTTGACATTGATTTGGTAGGACTTCACACCCCGTCGCGTGCCTTCCTCGATGTCGATGGCGCCTTGGGACATTGCGGCCATGTTCTTCATTGCCGAAACGATCTTTTCTTCGCTGTTGACCTTCACAAGCAGCACCATCTCTGGCGCAGCCGAGATCGTTCCTACTGGCATCGACCAGGTGATGTAGTGGTCACCAAACGAGCCAAAAAGATCCTTCCGTAGCGAGAAGCCGATCTCCTCCTCCATCATCGCCAACTGGCTTAGTGCTTGCTCAGCGAGTTGTGGGTTGTAGGCCTGCATGCCCTTGACGACCATGTCGTAGAGGCCGGCGATGTCCCAGGTGCTGGCACTGAAAGACACAGCGTCCTTGGGAACCCACCTAAGAAAGGATGTGTCAATCGTCGCAGGAGCCGCTGCGGTGCCTGTCGATGCAGCGTAGTTGGTTTGGAAGCTCTTGGTGATGCTCTTGCCGTCTACGTAGCTTGATGCGGATGCCATCGTGCCCAAGCTGCTCATGCCCATTGCTTGCATGGCGCGCTGTAAGCCATCGACGTCGACCATCTCCATGCCCATGCCCTGATCTGCCATCATGCGCATGGTGGACATTCCAAAGTCCATGATTGGATCTGGTGACATGTAGAACTGAACTTCTGAGCCCTCTGTGCTAATGCGCTTGGTGGCCTTTTCGAAGCCCGGGGCTGTGGCTAGCACCGGGGTCTTGGCGTTCATGTTGGTAACGATGCTTTTGATGTCATCGGTCTGCGTCGCGATCAGGATGCCATTTGGCACCATGGCCAAATTGATGCTCATTCCCAGACCGAGTTCTTCTGGAGGAGCAAGTGTGATCACTTGGACTTCGCCGATCTTATAATCGGTGCGGACAACCTCGTCCGCCGCTTCCATTTCAATAATGCCGAGACCCATTTGCATCAGCATGTTCCACGTTGGAGCGGATGTTCCAAAGTCCATGTGAGCCACTAGGTTGGCATTTGGAGAGGGGCCGAAGGGCCCTTCGGTCATGCTCATGCCAGTGATTGCGAAGGTGGCCCCGTGAATGCGGAGCTTCATCAGATCATCAGGACTTACTGGTAGTTGGCCCGCTTCATGCAGATCGCGACCAACGTCCATTTGATCGTCCATCTGCTCCTCGACCATTTCCATGATGTCCGCGAAGAAGGTCTGGACCTCTTCTTCGGCCCACATCTTGGCCATCGGCATTTGCTGGAATTCAGCTAGCGACACGGTGATGTCGGGTGCCGACATTGCCATGATCGTGTCCTTCGGCAGGTATGGAAGGATGCCTTGGGCTGCGACTGGCGCAGACAGCACAGCGATGGCTGTCAGAGAATAGATGGAACTCAGCTTCATGGGATTTGGTCTTATTTAAGAATGCGGTCAGTCTTGGCAGCCGAGGCTGCTGAATATCAGTTGGAAAGTGGACGAGTCGACACGATTCCTGTCGCAGGAGTGTCGTGCCTGTTATTCCTCAGGCAAGTCTCCCTATGGACCTTTGGCGGCCAGTTTCTTTAAGTGCTCTGTGATGCCGTCCTTATTGTCGGCTAAGAGCTTTTCTAGCTTGATGATGGCCTTGCCGGCGCTGCCCTTTGCTTTGCCTGACAAAGTGTCGGTCAGGGCAACCATTGCATCCGTAACTTCCTGATTGCCGCCACGTGTGGCGTACGACAAGAAGAGGCCTGCTTGGAAGATGTTGAAGGCAATCTGGCTGGATGTCATGTCGCCGTTCAGTGCGAAGCCACTCATGAAGGACTTCGGGCTGGTCACGCCACCCCGTGCGATATGTGCCTTACTGAAGTGGCCGGCGTCGTAGTCGTTCTCGAAGCGTGAGGTGTAGCTGCCCACGCTATGGACGAACCAAAGTGGCAGATCGGCGCCAGCTTCTTCGGCGATGGCGTTGATATACGCGATTGCGGCAGCATGGCGAATGTAGCGCACGCCCCAGTCTTTGTGGTTCTCGCAGATTGCCGGGCGAATGATGCCCTGGCCCGGAACGTTGAACTCTGCTTCCTCGGAGATAAGGAAGGCCCCAGCAACGTCGGTGCCGTCGCCAAGGTTGTTGCCGAGGTTGGTGTATTCAGATTGGGTCTTGGCAATGATGATCAGAGGGCGCTTGTCAGGTGTTATGTCGCGGCTACCAAATAACGGCGAGACCTTTTCGATCCCCTGCTCAACGTGCATCTTGAGATCCTCGATCTTCTCGATCGGCAGAGTGCTCATGATCTGTGCTGAATCTGTGCGGATGATCCATGGGCGACCCAGTTCACTGTGGTACTGGTTGGCATCCTTTTGATCACCCCACTTGTCGTTAGCGAGCGGGAAGTAGCCGTTCTGTGCCTTCTCTAGATCAGCAGCGGCAATCAATTGGCCCGTGACAGGGTGGCGAACTTTGCCTTCTTGTAGCGAAATTTTTTCATTGCGGCTGACCAGCTCCCCCTCGTGTTTGAAGATACCTTTGCGTGCATCTTTGACTTCGTCGGCAGGCACCCAGACGTCGTCAATCTTCTTGTAGCCCTTGGCGGAATACTCGGTGTCGCGAGCTTTATCGCGCAGCGCCTTGGCTTTCTTCGCAGGCCACCATTTGCCTGCTACTTCTTCATTGCCGAGTGCTTTGTTGGCGCCCGCGTGATTTTTGTCGAGTTTGAGGACCTTTTGAAAGACGCGCTTTGCGTCCTTCTTCAGGTTCTTTTCGTTGGCCCATTTTCCGGCCGCAAATAATGCCTCGGGGTCTTTCTTTGCGGCCGACTCCATCTTCTTCAGCTCTTTCTTGAGCGCAGCAGCACTCTGCGCCGCGATGGGGGTTGCTAGTAGAGCGAGAATTAGTGGGACACTGTTAGACAGTTTCATGGTGTTGTCTCGGTAGTGATTGGCGCAAGTTCTAGGTGGCTCGATGTTGCCATCAGCTCGTGGCTTCGTATTCAGGGCGAAGTCAGAGCAGGAATCCAGGCATGAGTGACGCTGCGCCGATCGGATGACCTTTCTTTCTACAATACTGATAAGGGCAGTCGCGTTGCAGGAATAGATTGGTTCGCATTTGCGGAACAAGCTGCAAACTGCGCCAGGCACCCAGCGGCTAAGCTCTTTTTGCCGCAATTGATCCAGCAGTCAGGGCTTGTTCACCATTCTCGCTCGATTTGATTGGCTGTCTCCCCGGCATTGAGGGCCTTTCGTCAAGTCAACCGGATGGTGGACCAACCAATCGAGGGCTGAGTGGCGCGGGTGGTTCGTGAAACCCTCGATGATAGGGGTATGGTGTGAGAATGGTGGAATCCTGGTGAGTCATGCGCTCGTCGTCGTTGCCAGTTCCGTAGCCCGCCGATACACTTTTTTGCCCTCGAAACGACGATAATTAATCGACACGCTCTCATTAACGAGACTTTGACCAGCGCCTTACATTGCGGTGCTACGTTTTAGTTTTGCTTTACTCCTGAGGGGATCCCGAATGACCACGAAGACGATCCTGACCGCTGTTCTGCTGACCTATTGCTTGGTAGCCACATCTTGCCAGATAGGCTCTGGGAGCCCTTCAGCGGTAGATTCACGCCAATTTAAGGACGTAGTTGTTCCTGCGGGATTCCAACTCCGTGACCGTGAGCACGAGAGTTTTTCCCGAGAGGAGGCGACCTGGCGACACGGTCGTTTCATCTATTCAGGGCGTGATCAAGTGGAAGCGGCTTCGGCATATGTGCAGCGTCGCATGCCTCAGCACAGCTGGAAGCTGGTGAGCCAAGAGGCCGTAGATGAGAACGGAGTTCGACTTCGATTCGAGCGAGGCATCTACTCTGCCGATTACATGATTAGTAAACGGGAAGGTTTGACCCAGATGGTGGTCGACTACTCAACAGATTATTCCCGTCTCTGATACCCAACCCTTCGCGACCGATACTGCGACTTTTAGAACTGAGCCGGTAGAACCGAACAATGTCCGCCACACCTCCTCCAACCATCGAAGGGACTGAAGCCCCAAACCCATTCGAGGTTCTTTGGGATCGTTACAAGTCCCTCATCGTGACGATTATCACCGCGATCTTGCTCGCCCTGATCGGAAATACGGTCTGGACATACATGGAGCAGGATGCGCTTAGTGAAAAGTGGTCCGGTTTCAATGTAAACATAGGTCTTGAAAGCTTTTACATCGATAGCGCTAACGCTAGCAACGCGATGTCTGAGTCTCTTGAGGGCATTGAGGTCGCGGATCTCGAAGCTGCCCTTGCAGCGGCAGACGAAGTCCAAAAGCCTTACTTCCATTTAGCGCTCGCTCGCAAGGCTATCCTGATGAGCGATTGGGATCGGGCTGAGTCCGCACTTGCCGCGATCGAAACAGGCTATCCTAAGCATGATCTCGTTGCCGTTGTCGCTCAAGCGGTGCAGGCGCGCGATCCCAAGAAGCCGCCTGAGGACGGCGAGGAGAAGCCGGATGAGCCTGTTTGGGTAGATGCAGTTGATGGCAGTGTGATCGCTTTGATGCGCAAGCAGATTGAGGCAGCTAAGGCATTTGAGATGCCCGCTTCTTTCGCGAAACCAGAGATTCCTGCAGACGCGAAGAAGGTTAAGTTCACCTTTGAAGACATGGGCAGCTTTACGGTTGCTCTCATGCCAGGTGCTCCTCTTCATACGCAGGGCTTGATTGATCTTGTCACCAAGGACGATGGGGCTTGGTGGAAGGGCATTGCAGTCGACGAGGTCATTCGTTCGACGGATGCCATTGACCAGGGCCACTCGCTGCACTTTGGCTTCGAATCCTCAAAAGAGGATGTGCGCTCCAAGTGGACCACAACCGAGCCCAGCACCAACTTGGTTGAGTTTGAGGACACTGGCCTGAGCCACTTTGCTGGAGCCTTGTCGGCGCGTCCTGAGGCTGACGGCAAGTCATGCTTTGATCGCCTTTGGATCTCGGTCACGGACGAGTCCAATCAAGATGGTATGCGCGTAGTCTTTGGTTATGTGACGGAAGGCCTGGATGTGCTTGAGAACATCTGCCAATCCAATCTTGACCTGCAGGACGAAGACCGTGGTCAGGGGCGACCGACTGAGAACATCCGTATCTCTGCGGTTGAGGTCCTATAAGCGACTGAGCCGCCTCGCCCTGGGCCGCCTCGCCCTGAGGGCTTGCTAGGCGGCTTTGCAACCGGGCGACGCGCAACGCGCGTCATGCCTCAGCGCTCCTCCCTGCTAGGAATCGCTTTCGAGGGGAGCGCCCGCGGATCATCCGGAAGCTGTGCGGCTGCCACAATAGTCGGCCGACTCTGGGTTGCCACAGCGCCTGCGTCCGCGCTGATGAGTCGCCTGCCTACGCGTTCTTCAAGCGATTGAAGATGCGGTCTAGCTCGGCTTGGTTGCCGCACTCGATTACGATCTGGCTGCGCTTGCGGCCGTATTTGATGGCAATCGGTGTACTCAGAGTTTCGACGAGGGTCTCCTCCAGTTCATTGAGCCAAACCGGTCGGCCGGCTTTGGTCTTCTGATTTGGCTTTGGTTTGTCGGTCGAAGCGCCTGTGGTGGCGGCCAGAAGCTCCTTTACCTGGGCTTCTAGAGCTCGAACCGATAGGCCGTTCTTTATCGCCGACTCTGCAGCTTGGTTCATGACCTCATGATCAGGCAACGCCAATAGCGATCGGGCGTGTCCCATGGACAGTGTTCCACGTGAAACATGCGCCTGAATCTCCTCTGGCAGTTCAAGCAATCGCAGGAAGTTCGCGACAGTCGACCTTTCAAATCCTACCTGCTTGGCGACTTGCTCCTGGGTTCCCTTCGTTTGGTCTAGGAGCAGCTTGATGCCCTGGGCCTTCTCTATTGCGTTTAGATCTTCGCGCTGCAGGTTCTCTACCAGCGCGAACACAGCGGAGTCACCATCAGACATCGTGCGGCAAAGCACTGGAACTTCGTCCAGTTCCGCCAGCTGCGCTGCCCGCCAGCGACGTTCGCCAGCAACGATCTGCAAACTGTCTCCCACTTGACGAGCGAGGATTGGCTGCAGGATGCCGCTTTCGCGGATGGAGTCCGACAAGCTCTTCAGCTCGGCTGCCGCCATGGTCTTGCGCGGCTGGTAGGGGTTCGGCTCGAGCGCCTTGACCGGCACCATGCGAACCAGGTCCCCCTCTTCGGTTTCGAGTGCTGGCCCAGTATCTGGCGCGATTTTATCACGAAGTGGGGTGGCTGCAGGGGCATCTGTGGGCTTGCGCCCCCCAGATAAGAAGAAGTCAAGACCTCTACCTAGACGACGATCAACCATTGGCTTGCTCTTCGGGGTGCATGATCTCTTGGACCAGCTCGGTGTAACACAAGGCTCCCTTTGACCAGGGGCTGTGAACGAAAACGGATTGTCCGTGGCTCGCCGCTTCAACGAGGCTGGAGTCACGGAAGATGACAGATTGAAGGAGCATGCCGTCTAAGTTGCGGCGAAGGTCCTCGAGAATCTCGTTGGCGATCAACTCATTGGAATCGACCATGGTAGGAAGCACACCACGTAGCCTGCCTTTGCCTGGGTAGCGTCTAGCGGCTTCCTCCAGGGACTTCATCATCTGCGAAAGCCCGTGCATGGAGAAAAACTCAGCCTGCACAGGGACGATGACTTCCTCGCAGAGCTGAACTCCTGCCCAGCCCCATTCATCCATACGGGGAGGGCAATCGACGATCAGCACATCGATTTCCTCTTCGAGCTCTGCTACCACTGCTTGCAGGCGATCCGTATCGATCGTCGCCTGGCCAGACTGCACAGCTTCGCTGCCAGCTGATGGAAGCAGCCACAGCCGATCAGCAACTGGCACCATCCACTCGTGGGGTCCCGGTGGTGCATCTGCGTTAAGCATGCCTTGCACGGCAACCGTGGCATTGCCCTGCGGATCTAGATCCATCAAAAGCACACGCTTGCCAGCGAGTGCAAACCCGTGAGCAATATGGATTGCAGTCGTCGTCTTACCGACGCCGCCCTTCTGGTTAGCCAACACGATGGATCGCACTAGGTTCCTGACCGGCACCGCGAAGACAATCCTCCGCGAGATGGAATTGTGCTGCTTGAGGGCGGGCAATTCCAGACTTGTCCTTTTCGTTCGGCCGGTAGATAACAAGAAACCTACAATCGTCGGCCCGATCCAATGTCCTCCATTCTACGCCTGATCACGTTATTTGCGCTGGCCAGATTACGGGCAGCAGGGTGGGCGCCATGGCTGCTTGTGGCAGGTTGGCTCGTGATTGCCTCGTATCAGGAACCCTTGATGTTTCGCCAATATGGCATCTACCTGGTCGACGATGCTGCTTGGACAGGTGGTCTGGTTGTTCTGCTGGCTTTGCTGCTTGCGCAGCGACGTTTGCCGCGGCGGTGCGCAATCACCGCCAACCTGTCCATACTGTTGGCTCTGGCCGTCCTGCAGGGAATCGGTGGCTATTTGGCAGACCAAAGTCCATCGCTTTCTGGCCTCTATATCCGCATAGCAGGCGTTGCGAACTTTGTGGTAGCCTGGTCACCACTAGCTATTACGGTGTCGCGTAAAGAAGCTAGCGGGGCTCCGAAGGAATTGGTTCGCAATCTTATGGTTCTAGCGTCTGGAGTGATCGGAATGATGCTTTCAGTCGCATTACGTACGTCTCCGGATATGATCATCTACATAGCAAGTCTGATTGCAGTTTCTGGCGCCGCGTGCTGGGCATCTTTCCGTGGCAGGCAAGCATAAGTGGTTGACTGTTATGAAGATAGGAATACTGGGTGATGTCCACGGTAACCTCGAGGCGTTGAACGCAGCCGTCGAAGCGCTCAAGTCAGAGGGCGTCGATGTCTGGGTTCAGGTCGGAGACATCGTTGGCTATGGTCCAGAGCCCTCTGAATGTATCGACGTCATTCGCGATCTCGGTTGCGTCACTTGTTTAGGCAACCACGACGCCGCTGTCCTCGGTCTCCTTGATACCTCCTACTTCAACAACTTTGCTCGAGCGGCAATCCAGTGGACTGCACCGAGGTTGAAGCCAAGTGACTATGAGTTTCTCAATGCGCTTGAGTTAGTCAGCAAGCGGCCTGAGTTTACGGTGGTGCACGGCACGCTTCATATGCCTGAGCAGTTTGGCTATATCGTCGGTGCGGTTGATGCCCTTGAGTCGCTCAAGCATCAAGAGACGCGATTGTGCTTTGTCGGGCATTCGCATGTGCCTGCCATCTATATGCGCCGTGACGAGCACCCCAGCGACGTTCATGTGGTGCCACATGCCGAAGCTGAGACTTCTTACCGCGGCTTCGATCGTTTGTTGATGAACGTTGGCAGCGTGGGCCAGCCGCGCGATGAGGATCCACGCGCAGCCTATGCTTTCGTTGATACCGACCTAGAGGTCGCGTCCATTCGGCGCGTCGAATACGACGTTGCCTCTGTGCAAGCAAAGATCCGCAAAGCTGGCTTGCCAGAAGTTTTGGCTAATCGCCTCTCACTTGGAGTCTGAGTAATCTCTATGCGCTGCTTAGCCGCGTTGCTTTGTCTGCTGTCAGCCGCCAACGCGCAGAAGTGGAGCGATACTTGCGGCAGGAGCCCGGCGGGTGTGCTAGCCCTCCGACAAGCAGCACGTGATTGTGCCGCAGATTCGCTGGTGTTGCTGGTCGCCTCTCATCCTGATGACCGATATCTGCTGCCGACGGTCTGGCTAAGGCTGGCCGCCGGATACCGTGTCGCGGTTCTGCTAGCTACACGGGGTGGCGGCGGTCAAAACAGTCTTGGTCCTGAAACCGGTGACTTGTTTGAGCGGGTTCGTACTCTCGAAACGGAGGCTGGCTGTGCCTTGGCCGGGGCCTCGGTCTGGTATCTGAATCGTGAAGATGCAGGCTACTGTCGCTCAGCGGAAGAGACCTATGCGGACTGGGGGCGCGACGGCAGTCTTTTGAATCTTGCTCGTTTGTTGCGAGAGATTCGCCCAGATGCCGTCATGACGACGCACCATGCTGAGGAAGGGCACGGCCACGATCTTGCGATTGTTGATTTGCTTCCCGAAGCGATCCAGCTGGCTGCTGACCCCAATTGCAAAGCACCTGGTGCGCCGCACGAGACGCCGGTGTTTACGCTTGGTGGAGGTAGCACATTGACTGCCAATACAATCAAGATTGATGCCGACCAGTTAGACGAAGATCGTGGTGTCGCTCTACGCCGTACTGCCTACGACATTTTGCGGGGAACTCACGTTAGCCCTGGCTCACCTGCTCACATCGACGTGGTGTTCCCACCGGTCTTAGCATTCGAACCTCAAAAGCCTGCCCAGATAGATGTTGGGGGTTCAAGACCGCTTGGTTTGCCCTCGTTGTTGGACGGCGATCGTTGGCCGGGAGAGCCGGCGCGCGCGGTCAGCCTTGAGAAGTTCTTTCGAACAGATCTACCGAGTTTGTTGACCGCGCCAGAGCCACCTATCGCGCAGGTGCTTGCTGTCTTGAGAGAGTTGCGCGCAATGCACAGTGAGATTGCTGCAGGTGCGATTTCAAATCCGGACGTGTCCGTGCGATTGAGCCGACGGATTGCCGCATTGGAACAGTTAGCGCTAGCGCTTGCTTTGGTGCAGATCGAAGTCGTGCCGCCTCCCGGTGCAATTGCGATTGCAGGGGAAGATCTGGCGTGCAAGGTGCGCGTGCTGACGGGACGTGACGAATCATTGCCAGTTCGTGCCGAAGGCCTCAACGGTGTCCGTGTCGTGCTCACGCCACTCGGCCACACAGAATTACCTGCGAGCAGTTTGCTTGCTGAAGCAACAATTCGTATTCCGCTCGCGGATCGCCCGAAGAAGGATCCAATGGCGGACTTGTTTAAGGCCGATCGCTTTGAGCCACCCGTGCGGATTCGATTTTGGGTGACCCTTCAAGGAGTCGATATTCCGGTCGATGTTACGGTGCCTGTGGAACAGCGTGCTCCGGTCGAATTATCCGTTGTTCCGCGGATGCTGTTGCTGCCTCAAGGCCGCGAGACGGTGGAGTTCAGCGTCGGAGTCCAGCGTAATTCGCAGTTACCCGTTGAAGGCCAATTACGGCTGAGTGCCTCGGCTGACTATGCGATTCCGAAAGATCGCCACGATGTTTTGTTGCGCGAACAACGCGCAGAACTGATCAGCTTCAAGGTTGAAGCGCCACGTGAGCGGCGGACGGGGGTGGATGTGCTTAGCATCCGCTTGGGGGCAACTTCGGTGGCGCTACCTGTCCACAAAGTTGATGTGAATGTGTCGGCGGAAGAGCTGCGCATCGGCGTGTTGAGAAGTCGCGACGATACGTTGGCGAATGTGCTCGGTGTCGGAGGGCTTGGACTGTCTTGGTCTGAGTTAACAGATGAAGATATCGCCGCGGCCAATCTCAGTGAGTTCGATACCATCGTTGTAGATATTAGGGCATTGCGTGATCGACCGGCAGCTCGCAACGGATTCAGTCGTTTGCTTGCGTTCGCTAAGGGAGCAGGCCACAGGTTGGTTGTCTTCTATCAGAAGAACGTTGAGTTCCATCCGGCTGGCGAGGCCTTTCGTGGCGCCCCTTTCGAACCTTTTCATATTGGCAAAAGCCGAGTGACGCGGGCTGATGCCCCGGTCGAAGTGTTGTTGCCGGATCACGTTTTGATGTCCCAACCGAATATTATTCGGGCGCGTGATTGGGACGGCTGGGTACAGGAGCGTGCCGTATACGTCCCGGAGGTTTACTCCGATGACTATGAAGAAATTCTTCGGTTTGGTGACCCTGGTTTAGATCCGGAGCAGGGGGCGTTGTTGTATGCGCGGACAGGCGACGGTGAATACGTCTATTGCGCACTGGCACTTTGGCGCCAGCTCAAGATTCTTCATGAAGGCTCCGTGCGGATTTTGGTCAATCTACTGACGCCGTCACGCACTTGAGCATAGTCAACAGTGCAGCCTCCATCGGTGCAGAGATGGCACCATGGAATCGAGTGCCTTTACGGCACTCGACAAACAGTTGACTGGTCGGAGTTGTTCGGACCGTGAACCACCGACTACGGCAAGCGCGGGAAGCGCATTGACGTGAGCTTTGTGCGGATCAACTTCACATCACGTGTGCCGTCGCCGCGGCGCAGAAGGTGCATCGCTTGTCCTGCAATCATCGAGTAGTCACCGTTTTCGTAGAGCACTTCGACACGAACATGATCTGTGATGTCTTCGAACACTCGGATCTCGACGACTCGGCGTGCTGGGATTCGGAGAGTCTCACCCCCCATGTCTTTGACCTGAAGCTCCGAAAGAGAAATGATCGTGGACTCAATCTTCTGAGCGCTGGCGGGGTTTTGTGGTTCCTGAGGAGCCGTATTGTTGGGCGTAAACGCGAGGGCTGCAGCGATTGGCAGGGACAAAAATAGCATGGATGCTTTCACAGGGATCTCCAACGGGTTGGTCTCGGGTCTTCTCTATGTGGGGATTACAGACTATGACGCTTTACGCCCGTGTTCCTGCCCCGGATATCGCTGCTGTTTTGGATTATTGCTCTCACTTTGGTGAGTTGTCGGGATTCCTCCAGCCCAGAAGCGCCCCAATTGCATTTGGTAGAGGTGGTTGCCGGAACTGGAGCAGTTGACCAGGCCATTGTTAGCAGGGTTCGTAAGCTTGTTGCCGACGAGCTACCGCAGCTCCAGGAGGTCTTTGACGACAAGCAGATTCAGCGGTTCTTTGTACACGTTCACGCATCCCGTGAATCTATGCCAGAGCATCTGGTCGCAGGGGTTCATGAAGACGCTCCGGGCTTTGCGATATTGGGTCGACATCAGATCCACCTGATCTGGAGCCAGATCATCCGTAGCGGGGCGCTGCCAAGAGGTGTGGTTCGGCATGAACTGGTTCATGAATTGCTGGACCAGTACGTCGGATCGAATGGCCGACACATCCCTCGGTGGTTCCACGAGGGGATGGCGCAAATGCTGGCCGGGGATACCTACCTAAATGCTCGCGAAGATGACCTCATGTGGCGTGTTGCTGCGGGCAGTTTGCCCCGTTTGGCGACGCTTGAAGATCGGTTTCCGACGATTACGACCCAGTTACGCACCGCGTATGCCCTGAGCTACTCATATGTGGCCTGGTTGATGCGGGAGTTTGGCATGGCGAGTTTACTTCAGGCCGTTCGCTACACCGATGATGTGACTTCTTTTGGCCAAGCGTTGGTTGGTCAGACCGGCAGAGACGCTCTGCAGTTGGAAGAAGGTTGGCAGCACTATGTCTTGCATGGTTCAGGCGCCCCGTGGCGTGTTTTGTTGGACAGTTGGTTTAGTTTGCTGCTGATTTTGATTCTGCCAGTGCTGGTTCTGGCTCTGATGCGGCGACTGAACTCTGAACAACGGGCTGCGAGGCAAATAGCAACTCGAGCAAGGTCAGACAAAAGAATGGCGGAGGAAGCCGCCGAGCGTCTGGCAGAGTATGAACGTGCTGCAGTGGAGTTTGAGGCCATGCAGCAGGCGTTTGAAGCAGAGCAGAGTCGCCGATCCGAAGATGTTCTGCGGGCTGATTTCGAAGAAGGCGATGACCCAGACCAGCTCAGGCGAGACGGTGGGCCTAGTTCGGTGTAAAACACAAGCTGTGCATACACCTTCGCGGATGAGTGCGAGCTTACGCATCGCTGCTATTTTGATTCTGTTGTTGGCCGTCAGTTGCGTTGGCCACCGCCACTCTGTTGGGCTTGGGGCCACCGGAACAGGCGAGCAGATCGATCGTCAGTACTACATCCTATTTGGCTGCTTTCAGGCTAATGAAGTCAGTGCCCAGCGCATGGCTGATGGTGTGACAAGCTACGAGATAGAGACGCGGTATGGGCTCTGGGACTTGCTTATGCAGCCCCTACTGCTGCCGCTGACGATGACCTCTCGGACCGTCAAGGTGCGGACGTAGTCACCATGGTGACTGCGCGACACTTTGAGTCGCCGCTGTGGTCCCTCAGGTTTGCGGCTTTGATTGTGTCGAGTAACGACCTTGAAGTGGCGCGACTTCCCCGGGGGAATTGAAGTCATGAAAATGCCGTTCACCAAGATGGAAGGCTGTGGCAACGATTACGTCTACATAGACGGAATTGCGCACGACTTTCCAGTCGATCGAGCTCGGGAACTCGCGTTGCTTTGGTCAGATCGTCATTTAGGAATTGGTGCGGATGGTCTGATTGTTTTGGGTCGCGATCAAGACGACCTGCTGCGCATGCAGATGTGGAATGCAGATGGTTCGCGAGGTGCGATGTGCGGCAATGGGTTGCGATGTCTCGCGCGCTTTGCCGAATCCAACGGATATACGAGCGGCAGTTCGTTTGTGATCATGACGGACTCAGGGCCTCGAGAGGTGGAGCTACTGGCGACAGGTAGTGGTGATGTTCTTGCGCAAATTGGTCAGGTCACTTGCAAGCCGATCTGCTCGATAGAAATTTCGAGTTGCCGCTACGACTTCATCTGTGGCGATGCTGGCAATCCGCATGCGGTGACGTTTGTCGATGATGTGGAAACTGCAGAAGTGCAGCGCATCGGAACTGCCCTGCAGGCACACGCAGCTTTTCCGGACGGCGTGAACGTCGAATTCGTGCAGGTACTCAGCGATAACCGTATGAAGCAGCGCACATTTGAGCGCGGCGCAGGTGAAACGCTGGCATGTGGGACTGGGGCAGCTTTTGCAGCTGTAGCGGCGCGACAGGTTGGCCGCATTGATGGCCACTTAGCGTATGTTGACCTTCGAGGCGGCACGCTATCCGTCGTTGGGGAAGGACCTTCTCTTGCGATTATAGGGCCCGTGCGTAGCGTGTTTGCTGGCGAAGTCAATTTGCCGCGCTACTAGCGCACGTCGGCTTGCCTGCTTCGTAACCAACCCAAGGAACTGCTATGCTGTATTGGATCGTCCCCCTAGCCGTCATCGCTGTCATCGTCTTGGCCATTGTTGGGATCTACAATGGCCTCGTTAGTCGTCGCAATGAGTCGAAGAACGCGTGGAGCCAAATCGACGTGCAGTTGAAGCGCCGCTACGACCTGATTCCAAACTTGGTCGAGACCGTCAAGGGCTACATGAAGCATGAGTCGGAGACGTTAGAAAACGTCATCAAGGCACGACAACAAGCCGTTGATTTGCGTGGCGCTGGTAATATCGGCGAATTGATGAAAGCAGATGGTGCGCTGACGCAATCACTCGGCCGTTTGTTTGCCGTGGCCGAAGGCTATCCAGATCTAAAGGCCAACCAAAATATGCTCCAACTGCAAGAGGAGTTGGCTTCGACGGAAAACCGCATCGGTTTCTCACGTCAGCACTACAATGATTCGGTCATGAAGATGAACAATGGCATCGAGCAATTCCCTGCGAACATGATTGCGGGAATGTTCAACTTCAAGCTTGGCGAGTTCTTTGAGGTTGATTCAGAAGAAGAGCGCAAGAACATCAAGGTTTCGTTTTAACGGACCTTTTTAATGATGTCAGTCGCGTCTCCTATTGTGCTCTTAGCTGGTGCAGCAGATCCTGTTGGCCAGCGCCTCGCGCGTATAATACTAGACGCTGGAGGTCGGGTAGCTGCTGCTGTGACTCGCTCCTGGCAAGTAGACAAGTTACGCCAGCAACTGTGTCCGGACGGTAAAGATTGCGATCGGTTGTTAGCTGGAGTCGTTGCGCCACGAGATGCGGAGGCTGCTGCAGGTTTCGTCAAGGGCGCAAAGGACGCGCTCGGCGATCTCAGCCACTTTGTCGGTGCGTCGGTGATGTTGCGCGATAAGACGCTTGGGCGTGAGCCTGCAGGTGATCTTGAGCAACTTATGGATGCCAACTTGCATTGTAATGCGACCCTCGCACGTGCTGTTTTGCCAGCGATGCGTAAACGCAAGTCAGGTGGTTTAGCGTTTGTCACCGCGCCGACAGAAACGGCTGGCTTGTCTGTAACTTGTCGAGCCAGTCTTGCAGCCACTGCCGAGTTTGCTGCAGGGCTTGCAAGTGATGTTGCTGATGTTGGCTTACGAGTAGAAACGATTGCTGCCGCCTTTGCAGACGGCGATAGCGAGGCTTCGGTGCAGAAACTTTGCGAGGCTATATGGGCCTCTATCGCTGACGGGTCCTGATAGAACCTACTCGAGAGGGGCTTTTGCCGACGTCTATTGCGAACTACAACCCGTAAGTAATATGCCGATTCACTACGACTGGCGTTCTCTAGTTCAGGGCTCGGCGCTGGTTGCCTTGGTTTCAGTGCCAGCACATGCCCAGGTTGAGCAGCCGGCCCAGGCTGATGAGCCGCCTCAAGCTCGCAAGCTGGCCGCCATCGACGGCGCCATCGAGAAGTGGTTGGCGGATCAGGTGTCAACGAAACTCATGGAGCAGACCGTTTCGGCGGTCTTGAAAGACAGTGAACTGGGCATGTCTAGCTTGGGTAAGCAATTGACTGCGACCGAGGCGTTGATGCAGTCTGGATTGGGCACGCGCAAACATCTAGGCCGACTCAAAGGCATGCGAAGTTTGGCGACGCAGGTCACCCTCGAGTTCCTGCGTCGAACTGCCAAGAGCGATATGACGTATGTTGGGCAATACGGTCAACTCTCCCTGCTGCAGCCGTTTGCCAGTGAGTTTTTGATGGGATTGCTGCTGGAAACGCCGGAGTGGTATCCATTCACGTTTCGTATTCGCTTAGTTCCTGCGCTGCGTGATATCCAACTACAACTGCCAAGAGCGGGGCGCATTGACGGCATCGTTGCGCTGATCAATAACCAGCAGGAGTCGGAAGGCTTACGCAATGCGCTTGCAGCGATGATGGCACAATGGGGTCGCACGAAATATGCCGACACAGTCGTCAACAGAATGCGGGAAGCAACCATGGAGGGTGACGGCGAAGACCGGATCCGTACGACGATTGTGCTGGCTGATTACTACAACGTCTTGCGGGACTACCAAAGGTCTGCTGGTGCGTATCGAGCAGCCCAGGCACTCGCGGCGGGTGCAGATGTAGAACTGCTACCGGTTACTTGGTATTCGTCAGCCTGCGTGCATGCATTGAATGGCGATACGAAGCGTGCGATGAAGGATTTGGAACGATGCGCTCAGATGCACGCTTCGCCCGATTTAGATCCGTCGCTGCGTCTTGATCGCAAGTTATTCGAAAGCGATCCTGAAATTGCCGCTCTTCGTCAAGACAAGCGGTTTGCTGCGATTGTGAAACTAGCCTTTGGTGATGGCGTTGAGCTGGATACGGCAAAGGACGGCCGCAAGTAGTTGGCATTACCGTTTTCATTTTTACTGGGGTTGCTGGTCGTTGTGGCCAATCGCGAACTGGGCGGATCACTGCCTGGTGCGTGTACGGTTGGTGATCTGACCCTGGCTGCTTTATTGCTGGCAGTGCCGTGGCTATTTGCCACGTTTGCCCGTCGTTTCGCGGCTCAATCCATCGTTTCTGGGCGCTTGTCGACGGTGCCACCGAGAGCTTTGCTGCGGCTATCAACCATCGGCACACCACTCGTTGTCTATGGGTTCTTTGAGTTTGGTGCCTATAACGACTGCATTGATCGACTGGCAGGATCCAGCCATGTGATGCGGGCTTTGCTCGCGATTGGGCCACTCTATCTTGCCGAAATACCACGCTTGGCGATGGCCACCATGGCCGAGGGGCTGCTCGAGGCAAGTTATGATGTGCGTGATTCGCATCCTGTCTCGCGAAGTCTATTGCCTAAGTGGGGTGATGTATGGCCGGTGTTTCGGCTGCGTCTTGGTTGGCCCGTGCTGACACTCTTGCCGGCTGCCTTGCTTGGTGGTTGCCTAGATTTGCTGCAGCTGCATCGTCCAAGCTACGTTTTTGTGCTCGCCACTGCGGCGGGCATGACGATCGCTACCGTGGCCTTCATGCTGCTCGCATCGGCAATCTTGCCGTATTGGTTTCGTGTCGCATTCGGCCTGCGATCAGCGATGCCTGAGCCGATCGGGACAACGCTCCGGTCCACGGCAGCGATGCTTGGATTTTCGCCGAAGCGCGTCTTCTCGCTACCGACCGGCATGCGTTCGATGAACGCCATGATGGTTGGCCCGTTGCCGTCGGGTCGCTTGCTGTGTCTTACGGATGGTCTGTTAGCTACTTTGGATAGCTTGTCACTGACTGGGGTGCTTGCTCATGAAGTCGGCCATTCACGCATGGGGCATCCCGGTTTATTGATGCTGCTAGCCGTGATTGTGCCGCTAATGATGTTGTCGCCGTTGCGCTTGCTAGAGATCGAAGAGCTTGATGTCACGTTGCAGGCGATTGGCGCAGTCGTGATCATGCTTTTGTTGTGGCTAGCATTACGAGCGCTGGCCCGTCGTTTCGAATACGAAGCGGATGTTTCGTCGGTGCGCGCTCTTGGCGCTGAGCCTTGTAGCAGGGCTCTCATGACTGTTTCGCGAATGTCCGTGCAGCCTGTGCGTTCGATACGCAGCCGCCTGATGAGTTTGCATCCAGATGAGAACCAGCGACTTGAGTTGATGCGGCGCTACGAAGCGGAACCAGATTTTCGGAACTACTTCGATCGCAATACACGTTGGATTCGTCGCGGGATTGCTCTCATTTTGACAGTGGCAGTTTTAACTGGTGGTTGGTTCTGGCAGGCCGACTGGAAGTTCGAAAGGGTGCTAGTTCGCTTTTATTCAGGCGATCTGATTGCCGCGCAAGATGCGATGGATCAGCTTCCCGAGCTGCCTACACGTTGGCAGGAACCGCTACGTCAGGTCAACGAGCAGTTGGCTTGTGCCTTGGAGTTGGCGCCAAATGCACGTGAATGGTCGGCTGTTGAAGAGCAGCTTGTGCCGGCTGCCTGGGATCGTGGCCAACTCGTATTGTTGGCAGAAGGACCGGCTGCTGCTCGGCCTTGGTTCTCGTTAGCTATCACGGCGATCCCCGAACCGACACCTACCGAGTATGCCGTCTACGAGTTTTGTAAGGCTGCTGCCGACGGCGATAGTCCCCTGATGAATCAGTTGGCGCTCATCATCAAGCGTCGCGGTGTGCCTGCTGGACTTCAGCCTGTCTTTCAAGATTACTGAGCTATGGTGCTCAGACGCCGTTGCGATTTGTCAGGTGGGGACTAGTAGCGGTTGACCTCTACCGCCCAGGTCATGTCTTTCGTCCATACAACGTTGCCATGACGGTCGAAATCACGCACGCGTGTGTTCTCTGCGACAATGGTGTTCCCGTTAGGTAAACGATCTGCATCGCTTGGCGAACTCAGTCCGTTTAGTTCGAAGACGACCTTGCCGTTGCGATCAAACTCCATCACGGTGCCCTTTTTTCGTAGCGTTACCAGTGTGTTGCCATTAGGCAATCGGTCTGCATCGTAAGTGTTGGGCAGGTTCTTAAGCTCCCAGATGATTTCGCCTTCAGGGCTGACTTCGATCACGCGGTCTTTAAGAACGTCAGCGATCAGCGTGTTGCCGTTTGCTAATCGATCGCAATCGAACGGGCGGATGTCGTCTGCATAGCTCCAGACGATTTTGCCGGCTGGATCGACTTCGATAACACGACTTGCAAACGTATCGGCGATCAGCGTGTTGCCGTTTGGTAAGCGATCAGCATCGTATGGGTTTTTAAGATCCTCAAACTGCCATATGGTCTCGCCTTGACGATTCACTTCTTGCACTCTGCCGAAACTGAATTCCGTGATCAGCAGATTGCCGCTATCGAGACATTCCGCGTCCCAAGCTCCGAATATCTCTTCTAGAACGAAGACGACCCGGCCTTGGTCATCGACTTCTACGATGCGATTGTCACTGTAGTCCGCGATCAATGTGAAGCCCCACATAGCACCACCACCGACCCCAATCTCGACGTGATTGATTGCTGTCCAAGGCAGCACCGTTGCGCCAACGATCGGTAATGTGAACGCAACATGAGATCCTGACAGTTGGGCAACGAAACCTAGCAGGCGTTGGCCGTCGACTAGATCCATCCGAACGTAACTAGTAGCGTCAGTTTCGGTCGTGAGAGGACGTTTCAAGAGCACACCGCCTACGTCAGCAATATCGAACTCTTGCACCTTGCCGTCTGTCAGTTCGATGCTCACTTTGCCGTTTAGGAGGCTAGTGATCATTCCATTTAAGAACTTGCCAGTGCGCAAGCGCAAGCGATCGTGGTCGATCGAAGCTCCCACTAGCCGATCTAAACTGGGGTCAAAGGCAATGCCCTGAATCTCGGATCGGGCCAGTACTAAGTCGCCGAAGGTCGCTGAAGTGACGTGAACTGAGGATGCGTCGATTGATGACACCGTGCCTGCCAAGCGACTTCCCTGGTTAAGGAAAATCATCATCGAAGACGTTGGCTGTATGGCGTGATTTGGGAAATCGATTTTAGAGCAATCGTTAAACGACAGTTCGGTTTGATCAATGCCTAAGAACGCATCGTCGATCACGAATGAGTCCCCATGCATTGCGCGAAACTTGCCCTCTACCTGTGTTCGGTCGGGCATCGTTAGCGTCGCTGTGATGGTCGCTTGCGTCTCCGGAAATGCAATCGACGCTCCTTCCGCTATGACCTTGTCACTGTGTTTGTGAAGGTCGAGCAAAAGTTGCTTTGCACCAGTGTCAGTGCGAGCGCGTAGCGCACGCACGATGCTCATCGCTTCTGTTCGGTTTAGCTTGACGTCTTTGAGAATCTCACCGTTTAACCCGCCAAGAAGTAGCCCGCGGCAGTAGGCCAGTGCTTCAGCAGACTGCATGCGGCCTAGTGAGCTCAGTGCTGTGGTGCGATGCAAACCAGACTTGAACGTCACCATCATCGCGATGGAGTCTGCTTCTTTAGCTCCTCCGAATTTTCCGATCGCCCGAATCGCGCCATTAGCGATCGATGTGTCGGTGTGACCTAGAGCACTGCGCAGCGCTCGTAGTAGTCGCTCGTCATTGTCTAGGTAGAGCGAGGTTCGCACGAGTCCTTCCAACAATTTGCGATTGCGGTCTTCATCGGCGGTGCCTTTCGCGTCTAGGGATGCAAGAATGCGTTCACATCGAATGTGCTGCTCCAGCACTTTGTATTCATCACGCCGCTTTTGGATAATGCTGCGTGCACGCCCTCCAATCTCGACCAGGGATCTTTCGGCGTTTTCGCGAACCTGCCAGTCTGTATCGGTAAGTTCTTCTATCAGCCGCTCGACTTTCAAACGGTACTCGCGATGGTCGCCGTGGATGCGCGAGATGATCGCGGTATAAGCCTTCTCCTTAGAAGCTAGTAACCTGCCTACCTGCTCAAGTTGGCTAGTCAGTGATAAAGACTGAAAGTCTCTACTGTTGGTGGCCAGTTGGGCGTCCGTCCAGTCTTGGCTTGGTAAGCTTGTTGCGAAGGCTGAAGCTAGGATCAGGGAACGCAATAGATGGGACGCGATCATTGGACGTTGTACTCTAGGCAAAGGGTCTGTCCTTGTGTGGATTCTTCCCGCTTGATGCCTGAAGTTGGCCATGGCGACGAGTTCGCTTTGGATCAGCGGAGTTCTCAATGGCGGAGATAGTTAGGGGGGGCTCGCGGTGGAGACTCTGAAGACGTAAAGTCGGAGCGAACCCTCTTCGAGTTGCTGCCGTTGGTTGCATCCGACTGGCCCGCTCTGGGGCACCAGACTAGGAACGAAGTAAGTGTCGCTGTCTCTTCCACACGTTGTGCGCAGATTTACATGTGCTGCGCTAGCAGTTGCTGTCGCAGACGCCCAGCAAGTCCGTGTCGTCGCTCCCGTTGGAGTCCAGGGGGTTCATGCCTCAGATCAGTCGAGCGACGACCCGGGAACCCGGGTTGAGATGTTTGTTAACTCAAATATCGTCAGGTATTTAGATCGCGCTAGGTCGTTCTTGGATCGCGGCGATTACTCGGCAGCTGTTGAGGTTCTGCAGGACGTCATTGAGGGCAGGACAGTCGAAGTGTTTGCGATGCGGCCCGATGGAGAAGGTGGTAACACGCCTGCCCGTCCAGAGCAGGGCGGGGACGCGGCCGGCGGTAATGCGCTGCAAGGTAAAGCGGCTTCTGATGATGCTGCCACAAGCGATGAGCTAGATGCGCGCAATGCAGTCTTCAGTCCTGACGGCCGTCTCTATCGCCCGGTTAGGCGGCTTTGCCACGAGTTGATCGCTCGAATGCCAGACGTTGGCATTCAGATCTATCGAACGCAATACGAGGTTAAGGCTGAAGAGTTATTGGCGGAGGCTTCGTTAGACGGCTCCCTCAGCGCTTTGGAGCAGGTTACGAATCTCTACTTTGCCACGTTGCCTGCAGGTCGCGCGATGAAGTTGGTAGCCGATCGGCTGATGCACGTGGGTCGATACCGCGCTGCTGTCCAAGTGTTCCGAGACCTGTTAGAGGTTTATCCGGCGCAGAATCGCGCCGCACTTGGGATTCGTGACAGTTGGTGCGAGTTTAAGATTGCCCTTTGTCTTCAGCTGGCTGGAGAGCAAGCGGCGGCGCAGGCCACGGTTGAAAAGTTGGCGTCGGAACATGGTGAAGATTCACTGCGGATTCGCGGGGAACTCGAGACGATCGGCGGGCTGCCCAAGAGTATGCTGTTTGTGCGCGATACGGTTGCGATCGCGAGTTTGACTGATCGCAATGCGGGTATCGAATGGCTTCGTCCAGACACGACTGAGCTGATCCCTTTGTGGCAGTATCGGTTTGCTGTTGAAGAGCCATACAAGCTGCCAAAGCAAACAGGCAGGAACAATCGCGCGATTTCGTTTTTGGATGGCGGCAATCGACCGACGCAGATGCCGTTCGCAGATCGCTATGGCCCGGGCACGAACGTCATGTTCAGCAAAGACCCGGGCGGTGAGGATGCAGTGCCAAGCGCTCTATTTCTTGAGCACTTTCGTTTACGCCGAGCAGACGCCGCATACGGTGTCTTGATAAGTCAAGGTGATGGTAATGATTTGCCGCCGCGTGCTCGCGAAAACTATCCGCGTGTGCGTATCGCTGCATCGGACTATGCATTGCTACGTCCGGTTGAAGATGATGATTGCTTCTTCATTGTGATCGGTCATGAGACCACTACGTCACAGAGCAAAGGGCCTTTGAAATCGAGTCAGCTCGTCGCCTACGACAAAGTTAGCGGAGCCCGTAAGTGGTCGTCGAAAGACTGGCTCAATGGAGTCAGTGGGCTGGACGATGTTACGTTTTTGGCGGCGCCAACAGTGTTCGGAGAGAGCTTGTTGTTGCCTTCGATGCGAAAGGACGCATACACGCTTGAGTGTTTAGATCGCTACACCGGCGAACCACTCTGGCATACGTTATTGCATCATGGCGGCTCACCGTTCTTCAAGGCGCCAGGTTGCCCAGTTGCTGTGGCTGGCGGAGTTGCTTTTGTTGCAACCAATGCTGGCTGCTTGGCTGCTGTAGATGCGTTTGCTGGTGAGCTTCGTTGGATTCGCAGATATGAGCGCCGTGACGATGCTCATAAGGCTCGAAGGAAGACGAAGTCACGAGGCAAATCGGCCCGGTCACAGTTCGGCTCCCAGTTCTCTCAGCAGAATCTGGAAAGCTTTATTCCAGGTGATGTGATCTTGCACGGTGGTTTGGTGATTCTTGCACCGTGTGATAGCGAGATGATTCTGGGGATTGATGCTGCCACTGGTCAAGCCAACTGGTCGCTAGATAGTGACTCGCGATTTGCACCATACGGTCGTCTTACAGAAATCGTTGGTCATGACGACGAGCAGCTGTTTGCGCTCTCAAAAACACACTTGGTAAGCATTGAGCTGAAAGGCGGTTTGGTGCGTTGGATGCAGAAGATTCCGGTTTGGCTAGGTCCTAAATACTCGAGTCGTGGCCGAGGCGTTGTCGTCGGCGAAACCGTCATCGTGCCTAATATGCACGAGTTGCTGTTGTTTGATGCAAGCAACACGAAGCCGATGCGTCGTTTACTGTTGCCGGATTTCGATGAAAGCCGCGAGCCATTAGGTGGCAGCTTCCATGTGTTTTCGCATGGTGCTTGGTTGGCGATTGGCTACCAAGGCGGAGTCGAAGTCTTTAGCACTAATGTGGCTCTTAGTGACCTCGCGCAGGCTGAGATCGATCCATTACGTAAAGCATCCTACCTCGCGAAGAGCGGCGCATCGCTTGCAGCCGAGAAGTGCTTGGCTGGGTTTGTCCTTGAATGCAAGGATGAGCTGATGCGTTTGCGCGCTGCCAAAAAATTGCTGGGTCTGGTTACGGCTCGGGCTATCACGCTCAGTGGAGACGGCAACTTGTCTGCAGCAATGAAAGCTCTTGATGAAGTGCGAGGTTTGCTTCGCGACCGCGATGTCGTTCTTAATTGGCACCTGGCTCGCGTTGAGGCCTGTAGAGAAGCAGGTGACCTGCGATCCTGCGAGCTGGAACAAGAAAGTCTCTATAGCTACATGGAAGGTCGAGGATGAAAAGCGTCTGTCTAATGCTTGTCGTCGGGTTTGCCGGTGCCACTAGCCTCGCATCCCAAGATCCGGTCTATCCACCTGGGGTGACGCCAGCCATCCAAAAGTCGATCTATCGTGGACTTGAGTGGCTTAAAAACAACATGGCTAACGAAGGTAGTTGGCGCAACTCTGGCGGCTACGGCAGTTACCCGGCGGCGATGACTGGGCTGGCGGGAATGGCGTTTGTTGCTAGCGGTTCTACGCCGACGCGAGGGCGTTATTGGAATCAGGTTCGTAAGTCTGTTGGCTTCTTAATTAAGAGTGCTGATGCCGAAACCGGGGTTATTTCGGTGCCTGCCGAAGAAGGCCGCAGCATGTATGGCCACGGTTTCGCAACCCTTTTTCTAGCGTCTGTGTATGGCATGGAAGAGGATCAACGTCAGCAGGCGAAGCTCAAGCGCGTGTTGGATAAAGCTGTTGGGCTGATTGCTTCGGCGCAATCCACTGCTGGTGGTTGGATCTATACGCCGGATTCCAATAGTGACGAGGGCAGTGTCACGGTAACGCAGATTCAAGCGCTGCGTGCCTGTCGTATGGCTGGCATCGTTGTTGATAAAAAAGTCATCGATAAGTCCGTTGACTACATCAAGCGCTGTCAGAATGCAGATGGCAGTATCCGCTACAGCCTAAACTCAGGCGGCGATGGTCGTCCGGCGATTACTGCTGCTGGCGTTGCGGTGCTTTACAACGCCGGTGTCTATGACGACCAACCGTTTGTCGATAGGGCCGTTCAATACTGCAAGAAGAGCATCAAGATTTCTGTCAACAACACCGGCCATCATTACTACGCGCAGTTGTATTGGAGTCAGGCTCTTTATCAGCGCGGTGGTAAGGACTGGGAGGACTATTACAAGAGCATGGCTGCTTGGTTTTTGAAGCAGCAACGAAAAGACGGCAGTTGGCAAGGTGATGGTGTCGGCACAGTATATGGAACCTCGATTGCGCTAACGATTTTGCAGCTCCCTTATTCTTATGCCCCGATCTATCAGCGCTAGTTAATACGAAGCTGTGCAAACGCATTCGAAGTTGAGAACACCGTGATGGTTGGATTGGCATTCCTTAATCCAATGCTGCTTTGGGCGCTGCCGCTGGCTGCGATTCCCGTCATCATCCATATTCTGAATCGTCGTAGATTCCAGAAGGTGCCATGGGCTGCCATGGACTTCTTGCTCAAAGCGATGAAGCGCAACCGCAAGCGCTTGCGGATGGAGCATTGGCTCGTCCTGCTGTTGCGGGTGCTAGCGGTGCTGTTGTTGATCATGTTGGTCAGTCGTCCTCAGATGGGCAATAGCAGCCTATTGGGGTCGCGGACACATCATGTCGTGGTGGTCGATGATAGCGCATCGATGCTGCAGCGTAGTGGTAGCGCTGACTTGTTTGGTAAGGCACAAAACCGAATCAAGGCTTTGGCCGATCAGCTCAGCGTTAGTCGGCAAGGGGACATCTTTTCGCTGGTCACAACCAGCGCATGCCAGAAGCCATTGGTTTGGTCGCAACGCATCGGTGGTTCTTTTAGCCGCGACATTGGCGCTAGGGTCAAAGAGTTGCAGGCAACAGATCAGGCAGCGGATCTTGGCAAGGCACTTGCTGCCACGGTAGCGCGAGCGCGCGAAGTTCAGGAAGCATCGCGGACGGAGTACTATTTAGTTGGTGATCGACGTTCGCTGGACTGGACGGTGTTAGACGATCAGCCGCGGCCAGCACTACTGTCTGCATTGAGTGCAATGGTGCCTGACAAAGAGCACCTTACTGTGCTCACAGTGGGCGGCAAACATAGCAACGTCGCAGTTGTTGATGTCAAGCTGATCGATCGCCTTGCGATAGCTGCTGTTCCGGTGACACTCGGCATTGACATACAAAACTTCGGACTTGATCCAACCGCACCAACGACCATCGCGATTGAGGTTGATGGCCAGAGCCGCATTGTTCAAGACGTGCCGGAATTGTCCCCTGGACAACGCCTAACGGTTTCAACTAACCATACGTTTCAACAAGCTGGGTCGCATCGCATGGATGCGCTGTTGCAACCGGGCGACTCATTCCCATTTGACGACCGCCGCACGCTAGCGTTGCAAGTCCAAGAAAAGAGTCGTGTGCTGTTGGTTGACGGTGATCCTGATGAAGATGACGGCGAAGTGTTCTTTCTGCGAGCCACACTCGATGTGCCAGACTCAGGCATCGAAGCACAGGTCGTAACTGAAAGCGGCTTTGACGAAGTGAACCTCGATGTCTTCGACATGGTTTGGTTCTGTAACGTTCAGACTCCTAGTTTGGAAGCAGCCAAGCGCATGGAGGCATTTGTTGCGTCGGGGGGTGGCTTTGCAATCACCTGCGGATCGTTGGTGGATGCTGGCCGTTACAATGAGCTGTTTTGGCAAGACGGCAAAGGCCTGTTGCCGTTGCCTATTGGCGAAATAAGTGGGGATCCTGATCGTCCAGAACACGCTTACCTCGCAGCCAAAGATCATCCGATGTGCGACGGTGTCGCAGAATTGTTTGAGTTGGTTCTCGGCAACTGGATCCAGGTCAAGCGTTGGCTGCAACTTGATGAGGTTGCGTTGCATCAAGCATCTGTTGTCGCGCGTATTTCTGGTCCTGAAGGTCCGCCGCTTCTAGCGACTCGCACGTACGGTTCTGGCGGCGAAGTCGCCTTGTTCTCGATCACCGCAGACCGATTTTGGAGCAACCTTCCGAGCACTGATTTGTTCTTGGTCGTCACACACCAATTGCATCATTTTGCCGCGCGTCGAAATGATCCTAGCAAAGACAACCTGCTGACCGATGGCGTGCTTCGGATGCAAATTGATCCCGGCATATACCGAGCGGACGTTATGGTGCGTGCGCTAGATGGCGATGACGAGCGCACGGTTACCGCTGCCGAACCACAACCAGAAGATGGTGCTAATGACGGGAAGCCTGGGGCAGTTTCGTCAGCTGGAGGTCGTCAGGCGAGAGGGGCTGCAACAGAGGGCACAAAGCCAATGTTGGAGCTTGAAGTGGCGATGCCTGAACTCACTGAGCTTGGTGCCTATGAGATTCAATATCAACGCCATGACAACCAGCCTGAAGGCCGAATTGTGTCGCGTAATGGACCCGTTGAAGAAGGTCGCTTGGCTACGTTTGACGATTCAGACTTCAAGCGGGCATATCCGAGTAGCGTGCACGATCGTGTGACGTTCGTTCGCGATGAGTCGGGTATGGGGGCTGCCGCCGAAGTCGGCGAAGCTTGGCCATTGCTTGCAGCTTTGTTGTTGGTCGGGTTGCTGGCCGAATCCTTACTCGCTTGGAGGTTTGGTCGCCGTTAGGCGATGAATAAGCGATGGACGACTTCCTAAGGTGGTTAGCAGAGTGGCGTGGGATCGAACTGGAGCCTGGATCCGACGTGCGATTTGAGTTTGCCAATTTCCCAGCAGGTGGATTGGGCTTACTCGTATTGTTAGGCATTGCTCTGGCAGTGGTCGTTGTTGGATTTCTTTATCGTCGGGATGGCAAGAGTCTGACCGCTGTCCAACGCTTGATTCTTGGCTCGCTGCGTACGCTCGCTGTGCTTGCCGTGATTGCATTGCTGCTCGAGCCCAATCTCGTCACGGTTAAGCGCGAGACGCGTCCCGGCCATACAATTTTGTTGGTAGACACCTCTCAGTCAATGACCCACGTGGATGCGTGGCGTCGTGAAGAGGTGCAGAGCACTGCGGCGAGTTGGGCAGAGGTCGGTGTGGTCGATCTCAAGAAGGCAACGCGATTAGATTTGGTCAAGGCGCTACTCGGTAACGACAAGCAGTCTCTGGTCCAGAAGCTCGCAGCAAAGAACCAAGTCCAGATCTATGGCTTTGACGGCAGTGTCAGCGAATTGCCGGTTATCCCACCGGTATCGAAAGTCGAGCGAGCGGATGAGTCGCCGTTAGCAATTGATCCCAGCGCTCCGTCGCTGGTGCCAGTAATCGATATCGATAAATTGCGTGCGGATGGTCGTTCCACCAATCTCGGTGGTGCGTTGCGGATAGCACTTGATAAGAGTCGCCCAGCAGAGATTGCTGCAGTGGTCTTTGTTTCTGACGGCAGGCGAACTGCAGGCCCGCAGGCCTTAGAAATTGCGCGGTTGCTGGACCAGCGCAAGATCCCCCACACGTTTGTGCTCGGTGTGGGTGACCCATCGGAAACGCAGACTGTTCAACTGACCCGTATGGAAGCTCCGTCCAAGGTCTTTCAAGGTGATCCCTATGAGATGAGTGCGACGGTGACGTCGCAGGGCTACGACAGCATTACCGTTTCTGCGCGGCTTATTCGCAGCAATGCCAACGGCCTTGAGACAACCGTTGCAACGCAGCAGGTTCCAATTGGCGCATCGCAAGAGGCCACTATTCAATGGCAAGGGTTAACAAGTGACTCTGCTGGAAGGTTCTTGTTCCGCACTGAGATCGATCCGCTTGGAGGTGAGGCAATCATTGCGGAGCGACACACGAAGACGGCTGCTGTTGAAGTGCTAGGTAGTCGTTTGCGGATGCTGTTGCTTGCTGGCGGTCCGAGCCATGAGTTTCAGATCCTTCGTAATCTGTTGATTCGGGACAAGACGATTGATGTTTCGTGTTGGTTGCAGAGTGCCGACGAAAACTATCCTCAGGAAGGCAACGAAGACGTACTTCTAGATCGTTTGCCGGCAGCGCGTGTCGAGTTTGACCCTTACGACGTAGTTGTATTGATCGATCCCAATGCGAAGCGGCTAACTAAGCGATTCAGCGACAATCTCGCTAACCACATCGTCGAGGGAGGCTGTGGCCTGTGGTGGGTTGCTGGCGAGAAGTACACGCTCGACGCACTTCGAGAGACTGCAAACACGGCTCCGCTTGCCGACTTGTTGCCAATTGTGCCGAACATCGAGACTGCTGAACGTCACATGATGGGGTTTGGCAAAGCATTCGCAAATCCATGGCAGTACCGGGTGACGACCGATGGTCTAGAAGGCATTGGTGCAAAGGTCATGCGTTTGCACGATGACAAAGACAAGAGCAAGCTGCTGTGGGATCAGATCCCCGGATTTCATTTTTGGTTCCCTGTAACTCGCCTGAAGCCGCTGGCCGTTGCGCTTGCAGAACACCCCAGTCCTGACTTTCGGGCTGGCGGCAAGTTGATGCCGGTCATCGCCATACAAAGCGTTGGTGCCGGCCGTGTACTATTTGTTGGTACTGACGAAACATATCGTTGGCGATCAACGCAGCTTGACGCCTTCGATCGTTTCTGGGTTAACGGCATTCGCTACTTGTTCGAGGGCCGCTTGCAAGCTGGAAACAGTCGTTTGCGCTTCCTCGCGAGCGATGACAAGATAGATCTCGGCGACGCGATTGAAATACAAGCAGCAGTCAAGAATGCGACGTTGCAACCTGAAATCATTGATTCGTTTGCTGTGACGGTCGAGCGTGATGGTGAACTTGGCGAAACCATCAAGTTGATGCCGGACGACAATACGCCAGGCAGCTACAGGATTCGATATCGTCCTACACAGCTGGGCACCTACCGTGTTCGCCCGCTTGTAAAGGTTGGTAAGGCTGTCGAGCTAACGTTCCAAGTTGTGCCTGCTCAGATTGAGTCCCAGGGTCCCATGGCTCGTGCAGAACTGGCGGCTATTGCCGGCGCTTCCGGCGGAGAACTTTATGATTCGCCGGTCGAGCTTCTCGCAGCTCTTGATCGAATCCCGTCGCGATCAGCTACGGATACGTTCCGCACGCCGCACGCTGTTTGGGATGGTTGGCCGACAGTTACGATCATCCTGCTTCTGCTGTCAATCGAGTGGTTGCTGCGCAAGAAATTCAATCTCCTATGAGTACTTCGCCCACTGCTGCGGCGCCCTCATCGGCCCCGAATAATAGTATTGCGCCATTGGGTCGCGATTTGGTTGCGGCACGCGAACGCCTGCAGCGACAACGTAATCGTGTTCGTACAGGGATCTGGATTGAGACGATTAGCGTCGTCGCATTGCTGCTGATTGCCTACGCACTGCCAACATTATTGGTGGATCGCGTGTTGCGGTTGGAGTCGATCTACCGCGTCGTGTTGCTGATGAGCTTTTTGGCTCTTGTTGCGCGCGTCGTGCACAGTCGCTTGATCAAGCCGCTGGACGTGCCCTTGTCGGATGAAGAGATGGCGCTAGCCGTCGAACGGCAGAGTCCTGAGCTCGAGCAGATTCTGATTAGTTCTCTACAGTTCGATCGCGAACTAGGTGTCGAAACTGCGTCTATCGAATCTCGGGAGATGAAAGCAGCGGTTGTTACTAGCGTGCGCGATCGCTTGCAATCGATTCCATTTGCGCGTGCTGTAGACGCTCGCAGGTTGTGGAAGTTCGCGCTGGGAATATTTTTAGCGATTCAGTTTTTCGGTGGCTGGGCCGCGATCGATTCGGAGTCACTTCGGATTTGGGCGAGTCGAAACGTGCTCTTGAGCAACGCTGATTGGCCTCGCTATACGTCACTCAGCTTCGCTGATGAAGCAACCGAGGTTCGCCTGCCACAGGGTGATGCTCTAACAGTGCGAGTGATGGCTGATGGTGTCGTGCCCGATCAGATGTTCTTGGATTATGCGTTCACCGATGGTGAGACAGGAAGTGAGCCAATGAGTTTGACAGGTGAAAATGAGTTCACCTGGAACATGGATGCAGTGCTTGGCGATGTCGATTTGGTGGTGCAAGGCGGTGACTCATTGCCTATTGCGATGTCAGTCAAGGTTGTCGAACGCCCATTAGTCACGGATCTTGCAGTAAGCGTCAATTTGCCTGCATACATGGAGCGAGAGTCGTATGACGTTCCGCCGACGGAGGGAGACATACGATTACCTAGAGGTGCCACGCTAACGATCTCGGCCAAGAGTCAGAAAGAACTTCGGTCGGCGTTTCTGTTGTTTGGCAACGACTCGAAAGTGGACTTGGCTGTTGCTGAAGATATGCGATCCTTCCGCGGGAACTTTCGTCCGCAGGAATCAGGTTTACTGATCGTCGACGTCATTGACGTTGACAGCCTGGGAGCAGGTGCACCGTCGAAACTATTGCTGCGAGTTGGTGAAGATAAGAGCCCGACGATCGACATGCGTTTGCGTGGCATTGGTTCTTCGATCACCTACCAGGCTCGCATCCCAGGTGCTCTCAAGGTGCGTGATGACTTCGGCATCCGTACGGTTGCCGCGATGATGCGCGCGACGGACGATCAAAAGTCAGTTAGCGGAGGAGGTGCTAAGCCTCTTCCCGAAGATCCATGGGTTGATGCGAAGCCGCTATTCAGTGCGCAGCTGTCACCGAACTCGCTGATCTATGACGCGGAAGCTAGCGTTGATCTGGCAACTTGGAACACCGTGCAAAACCAAGCAAGCACGAGCAACCCGATTCGACCGGGGATGCTGTTCTCGCTGCGCTACTCGGCAAAAGACAATTTCGGTCCCGGTGAGCCACAGGAGGGCTTCGGCGAGACGATGACGTTTCGTGTGGTCACGCGTGACAAACTGGTAGAGGAATTACGTCGTCGACAAATCGAGCAGCGCATGCAGTTGCAGCAGGTTGCGGATGAAGAAGCGGTGGCAACTCTTGAGCTGATTGAGACGGTTAATCCAGAGGCGGCGGGCGGTCAGGCCAAGTTGGCCAGAGCACGTTTTAAGGCAATGGCCCGACGGCAGCAGGCGCTGGGTCGGCGAGTCCGCTTCATCAGTGAGGCTTACCAGCGCATCCTTTGGGAGTACGAGAACAACCGTCTGATTGAGTCGAACAAGGTTCGGCAGATGGAAGCAGTGATTACTACGCCGCTAAATGTGCTCGCAAAAGAAGACTTCCCGTTAACCGCAAGACTCGTCGATCGCTTCCTACGCACTGCTGATGAGTCTGTTAGGTCTTCAGCAGCAGAAGGTTATCGTGATATCAAAGTTCGTTTGGATGCCATTCTGAACGAAATGGAGCAGGCTGAGAATCTAGCTGCACTACTCGAAGAACTCCGAAACGTGATAAACCTGGAGACAGACGCGATCCGAGACGTCCAAAAGCGTCTGAAAGAACTCGAAAGCAGCTTGTTCGAACCGAAGAAGAAAAAGAGCGTTAAGCCAAGTGAATCAGACCCGTCAAAGCAGCCTGCTAAGGCCAAAAGGTAGCAAGCAGTCCGATGCGCCAAAGAAGCCTAACTAGACCTACTATTGAACGCCCTTATCTGGGCATATTCCTCTCTTCGAGGTGCACATGAATTCTAAAGGAATCGCCACTTTGGCGGCCTTGATGTTTGTAGCGGTGACGTCGATGACGTCCTCAGTGCAGGCTCAAGATCCGCCTACCACCGCCATGCAGAAGCAGGAGCTTGCCCAGGGCAAGTTTCAGGAACTGACCATGCGCATGGAGAAGCTCATGGTCGTGCTTCAGAAAGAGGAGCCTGAGGAGAGCAAGTTGTTGAGCGTCGGGCTTCGTTTCGTGCAGGAGAAGAAACTGCACCCGCGTCTTCAGAACGCAGGCAAGTTGCTTCGTCAAGAGCGCTGGGACGAAGGCTTGGTCATCATGGACAAGCTGAAGACGGATCTCAGATCGTTGCTTGAGCTGCTGCAGAATCGCAATGCCGATCTACGTGAATTGCTTGAGCGCATTGACTTGCTCGAGGGCTTCAGAGATCGAGTCGACGAAATATCTAAGAAGCAGCAAAGTGAGAAAGAAGACTCAGCACGCGCCGAAGCACTCAAAAAGCACATCAAGGACATCGAAGCTCAAAAGCAGCGCGCCGAAGACCTGTTGGCGCAGCAGCAAGATCTACGAGATCAAACCAATCAGTTACCGCTGAATGCGGTTGCGGATATGGCCAAGCCGCTCGCCAAGAAGGAAGGCGATCTTGAAGCAGCAACTGAGGAGTTGTCTAAGGACCTTAAAGATCTTGAGAAGGCTGACGACAGGTCAAAGCGCCAGGCAGGAGATGCCGGTGATAGCAAACCAAGCGAGGCTGCACCGTCTTCGAGCAGCGCCAATGCTGGTAAGGCAGCCAAGTCGATGGGTAAGGCTGAGACTTCCCTCGGTGGAAAGAAGCCAGAGTCGGCCCTCAATGATCAAGACCAAGCGATGGACGCACTGAAGAAGGCCATCGAAGATCTAGACACCATGGCCGAAGAGGCGGCTCGCGAACTGCTCGAACTGCCTTTTGACGAGATGCTGAAGAAGCAAGAGCAGACACAGAAAGCTACAGACACCTTGTCGAAAGACATGGAGCAAGCGGAACAAGGAGATGACAACGCCAAAGGCAAGCCAACTCCTGGCAAGCAGAAGGTTCAGCAAGCAGTTCCAAAGCAGCGGTCGGCCGCTGGCAAGCTTAAGGAATACGTTTCCGCCAAGCAGGATCAGCAGGATGCAAAAGACGACCTCGAGGCAGCGAAGAAGGATCTAGATGAAGCCTTGGCGCAACTGCGTAAAGAGCTTCAAGATGAAGTCATTCGTGCTCTTGAAGAGCGCTTTACGGCGATGCTTGCACGTCAGCGTGAGTTGACGAGTAATACACAAACAGTGGATCGCACTCGTCAGAAGATCATGACGGCTTCTGGTGCTCTGCCGAGTGCGTTGATTGGCAAGATTGAAGAGCTGGCCGCGGGCGAGTTAGAGCTCGAACTTGAAGCTATTGACGCACTCAGGCTGCTAGCTGAAGACGGTACGACGGCGGTCTTCCCCCCGATGGTCGAACAGCTACGCGATGAACTCCATGACGTCATTGCTGGCCTACGTGAAAATCAGACCGGTGCTCGGATGAACTCGGCACAGAAAGGCGTTGAAGACCTTCTGATGTTGTTGATCAACGCACTGCGCAAGACCATTGAAATCAAAGAAGGCGGTGGTTGAACGGGTACTTGAAGTGGCAAGCCGCCACCGCTCGTGCCCGTGTCGGCAGAGCTCAAAATGTTGCGATTCCTACAGGAAAGGGTGAACAAGTCTACAAAGGCAACCGATGCCGGCGCTGTGACCGAGTCATTCAAGCAATCTGATTACGACAAGATCTCTAAAAAGCAGTCTCGCGTGAAGGAGTTGATGCGTCTTCTTGCTGACAAGCTTGGCAAAGAGAATGGGGTTGAGGGAGGCAAGTAATGACTCCCTCACCGTTGCAGCGCAAGTTGGTTGTCCTGGCTGTGGTTGGGGCTTTCGCGTCCCAAGCTTGCGCTCAGATTAATTTGCCTGGATCTGGATCGCGCCCGGAAGCGCACTTGCCCGAGGTGCAGCCTGTCCCGGCCGAGAACCCTTTCAAACCATTTGATCAAGATCGCTTTGCCAAGGTCGCTTGCGAACTGGGCGCAACCAAGCTGCAGGTGAAGACCTTTGCAGACGAGGTCAAAGAGATTGGTGCGTCGCGTGCTGCCGACAACTTGCTTCGCAAGGCAGTGCCAGCATTTGATCGAGCGGTTCTTGCAGCGGATAATCAAGATCCCAAGGCGGCCCTCCAGCTAGCCGAGGTGTTGATCAATACCAAGTCGTCGGCGTTGCAAGCTCATGTTCGTTATCACTTGGGGCGCCTATTCCTCGCTAGTGATGACCCTGAGCGCGCGATCGATGTTCTCAATGAATACCTTAGTACTGATCTCAATCATTCGGCGTTAGACGAAGAGGCAGCATTCTTCTATGCGCAGTTGCTCGCCGAGGTGCCGATGATTGACGCTGCGATTCCGCGGTTTCGCGCCTTCCTTGCATGGTTTCCAAATGCCAGTGAAAAGCAGCGTTCGGCTGCGCATCAGCGGATACTTGAGCTTGAGCAGCAGAAGCAAAGTCGTCTACACATGTTGGCTGACAGCATGAAGAAAACGACGCGTGATTTGCGCAAGAAGAAGACAGGCAAACCCGTGCAGGCAGACCAGGATGGTTACCTTGTAGAGCTCGATCGGCTGATTGAGATGTTCAAGGAAATCGAGCAGCAGTCGAGTGGACCCGCGTCTGGTCTTGGAAAGTCAAGCGCACCGGCGGACTCAAGCTCGTTGCCAGGAGGTCAAAGCAAAACCGGTGACCTTAACAACCAGCCGTCACTGGCCGATCGCTGGGGTGATATGCGCGACAGTGACCGCAAGAAGATCATGGCAGACGTGCAAAACAAGATGCCGCCTCAGTATCAAAAGATGCTTGAGGCGTACTACAAGAAGCTGGGCAAGGCCGATCGCAAGTGAAGGTGAACCTGTCGCGTTTCTTGTTGGCGGCGTCGGCTCTAGCGCTCGGAGTCAAAGTCCCGGCACAGGCAACCGGCATCGCCCATACGATTGATGGCAAAGCTCTAGCGGGGACGCTTGTAGTTGCCGCTGATGGCGCGATGACCATCACTGGTGATGATGATGCAATCACACTCGAAGTCGCTGAGTTGGTGTCATTCGAGCAATCGAATGCAAAGCCACGAAACGTCCAGGTCGAAAGTCGTGTTTGGTTGCGTTCGGGAAGTGAGTTGCCGGCCAAGAAGCTCAGTGGTCGCGCAGCAACTAGCGACACCCCGGCAATATTGATCATTCGCTTGCCTTCGGGGATTGAGATCGAAGTTCCGTTGAGCACTGTTCGCGCGATTCGTCAGGGTGGTTTGATGCGACCGCAGCCTAGTCTGTTTAAGGCAGACCTAGAGACGCCGCCTGAGAACCATGACCTACTGTATGTCGTTAAGGATGGTAGTTCGCAGCGATCGTCCGTCAGCGTGATCAGTATCTCGGACAAGTTGATCGACTTTGAGCTACGCGACGACCTCTACGAGTTCGACTTTTCAGGCGTTGCGGCGGTTGTCTTTGGCGCAAACACCGGCTTTCCGCCGGATCGACAGAGCCGTCCGAGAGCGACTGTCTCTTTGATTACTGGTGAGCGCCTCGAAGGCAAACTACTGAGTGTCGGAGCAAGTGTGCAGTGTCGTCTCGACGAAGGCTGCGTTGTCGATGTGCCGACACGTAACCTTCATCGAATTGATGTCGCGAGTGACAAGCTAGTTTGGATGTCGGAACTAACTCCTGATGTTCTGCAGACACCGGCATTTGATCGTGTTTGGCCGTGGCATACAGGCCGCACAATTGCCGGGCCTGGATTTGACCTCTCTGGACAGCACTTCGAGCGTGGCATTGGCGTCGTCCCCCATACGCGTCTGACTTACGACTTAGCCGGGCGGTTCGATCTATTTGAGGCAACGATTGGCATTGATGATCGTGGCGGCCCTGAAGCGCACGCGATCTTTCGGGTGTATGTCGATGGGCAATCGATATTCGAATCCAAACCAATGACACGTGGTCTTGAACCCGAGATTTTACGCCTAGAGTTACGCAAGGCTAAGTCACTTGTGCTAGAGGTAGATTTTGGCAAGAACTACGACCTTGGTGACTTTTGTGCATTCGCGAATGCTCGCGTTGTCCAGAAGTGAAATATCGAGCTAGAGCCTAATAGCAGCTGTCCTTAGCCGTCTTAGACCAGCCACTGTCTGGAGCAACGACTTCGGTTTTTACGCTTAGCAGCGTAAAGGCAAGGCAGACTTGCCTGCGTCGGTCTCGCTGCCGAAGCAAAAGTAAGGGCCTTAGTTTTTAAGTCCTCATTCTGCGAATGGTTCTTCATTGCTGCAGAAACGCTACGAGCCATGATGACGATGTGTCTGCAAACCTATCTTTAGTCGGTGCTGCGTTAGCTATTGGCCTAGTCGCTGGTAGTTGCGGTAAGCAAGCAGATTGGACCGCGAAGGACTGGCGACCTGATGTGCCGGCACAGCGCATCGTCGCTGGCTCTGTGTTGGCTGCCGAATCACTGCTTGAGGTGATGCCGCCGGATCGCTTGGTTGGCGTGCACATGTTTGCAGCCGACAACCGTTACTCGTTGGTCGCAGATCTGGCTGCGAGCGTGCCGTTGCTGGGCGCTTCACCGGAACAATTGCTGTCGGTACGTCCAGACCTTGTGCTAGTGGACGCGTTCACTCGCAGTGAAACACTGGCGTTGCTTACAAGCGCGGAAGTTCCTGTGGTTCGCACTACGGATCCTCACAGTTTCGAAGATATCGATGCAAACCTGCGATTGCTGGGTCGCGTGACTCATCTCGAGGCAGAGGTCGAGAAGATCATTGCGAATACTAAAAGTAGGATCGAGGCGATGCGTGTCGCTGCGCACGATATTGGTGACTGGCGTTTGTTAAGCCTTGATGGCGCGCTGCACACCTACGGAGAGGGTTCCCTGTTTGCTTTAATGGTCCATACTGCTGGCGCGCGTAATGTTGCGTCCGAAGAAGGCGTTGGGCCATTCCGAAAGCTCGACATCGAAGAGGTGTTAGCTTGGAGTCCCGATGCTCTAGTGCTGTCCGGGATGCCGCCGGATAACGGTGAGTTGCCAGAATGGGTCAGGCAATGTCCTGGTCTCGACTTGTTACCTTGTATCGCTAAGGGTCGTATTTTGTATGTGCCGGGTCGCCTACTGATCACTACTTCCCATCGTCTTGTGGATTCAGTTGATCATATTCAGCGCCAGCTTCTTAAATGGGGCAAGCCGTGAACAAGAAGTTACCACTCTTACTGATAGCACTGTTACTAGTTGCGGCGATCATGCATCTGGCCTTTGGGCGGGTGCGGCCAGGCTTTGGGGAACTAATCGACTGGATGTTTTCCGCTGGGTCCGCTGGCGAAGGCGATGATGCAGTCGCTTTTATGAACGACTTCACGTTCCGTGCGATTCGGTTCCCTCGCATGTTGGTTGCCGTCTTTGGCGGAGCGGCGCTTGCTCTTGCTGGTACGGTCATGCAAGCAAGCTTTCGTAATCCACTCGCATCACCAGACATTATCGGCACGGCGGCCGGCGCTGCATTTGGTGGTGCTATTGCGATTGTATTGCGTTGGTCTGGTGAGTCGGTGTTTGTAACGCCGATCGCGGCCTTGCTCGGAGCTGTAGGTGTTACCTGGCTGGTCTTTGTGTTGGCTGGCTCTAACGGACGATTCTCCGTTGCGAACCTGTTGCTGGCGGGCATCGCCTTGAACACCTTGTTTGGCGCCATCACGGCATTTGTCGTGACCCTGAGCTTTGATAACTACACTGCTAGTTCGCGTGTGCTGTTTTGGCTGATGGGCGGTCTCGACAATCGCACTTGGGAGCATGCCTGGATTACTGCAGGAGGCTTCTTGCTGTTTACGCTGATGGTTTGGCCTCGCTCTCGAGAGCTCGACTTACTCACACTGCGTGACGACAGTGCTCATAGCCTAGGTATCGATGCACCCAGAGCGCGTCGGTCGTTGGTTTGGTGTGCTTGTGGATTGACTGCAACGACCGTCGCTAATTGCGGTGGTATTGCGTTCGTAGGTTTGATCGTCCCTCACCTTGCAAGATTATTGGTCGGTCCCGCACATCGTGTGCTGCTGCCGACAGCTGCTTTGTTGGGCGCAACGTTGATGGTGGTTAGTGACCTTGGCTGTCGAGTTGCGCCAGCGTCGTGGAATCTTCGGCTTGGTGTTGTCACTGCGATTGCCGGCGCCCCTTACTTCCTTTACTTGCTGTCACGTCAGCGCCGCGGAGTTTCTTTGTGAGTGTGCTTTCGACAAACATGCTGTCGGTGCAGCTGGGTGATCGTGCTGTGCTCAACGGTGTTTCGGTCAAGGTTGCAGCTGGTGAACTAGTGCTGCTTGCTGGTCGCAATGGGGCCGGTAAGAGCACTTTGTTGCGTTGCTTAATCGGCGCGTTTGAACCGAACATGGGCATTGTGAATCTCGATGACAAACCGATCTTGAATTGGTTGCCTCGGGATCGTGCGCGTGAAGTGGCATTCGTGCCGCAGGACACGGATGTCCCGTTTGACTTCACAGGCCGCGAATTAGTGACCATGGGAAGGCATCCTCATCGTGGCCGTACGGAGGCGTTACGTTCTCAGGATACGGATGCCGTCAACCGTGCATTGGAACTGCTGGACGCGAAGACGTTTGCGGATCGTCCGGTTACAACACTTTCAGGTGGCGAACAACGACGCGTAGCTGTCGCCCGATCGCTAGCAACAGAAGCGAAGATTCTTCTGTTAGACGAGCCAACCAATAATCTCGATCTTGAGCACGCTCATCAGTTGGTCAAGCTGTTGCGAAAGCTAGCAGACGAAGGACATGGCATACTGGTGGCCTCGCATGATCTAAACCTGTTTGCTGCACACAGCGACCGTGTCGTGCTGTTGCATGAGGGGCGTGCTCTCGTAGATGCTGCGCCGGAAGAAGCTTTATCTGCCCAGCACGTGAAGACGGTTTTTGGAGTTGAGTCGAGAACGCCAACTACGTTCTTTCCACGCGAGTTCACTTTGTGAGCCGCAGAATCGATTGCTGCGCTTGGTTCAGCTGTTAGAGACTCCCCCACCCAATGGCGCAGCATTGCAGTCGGGCGGCTGCTAGCGTCCGCTTGGAAACTGTTCTTCTGCCAAGGCGAAAGCTGCAAACTGTTCACGCCATACTGCGGGTAGTTCACGCTTCTTCATCGTGTCCATGTCCACCGAAGCGGTGACAATGCGAGCGCGGCACAGCGGTTTGTCGCTGCCCTCTTTGGTCATCCAGAAGCCAATTGTTACTGAGGCACCGCCAATCCGAAGTACGCCTAGGTGAACGACTGGCTCATCGCCATAAAATACGGGCGCGAAGAACTCTGCTTCGACTTTGACTGCAGGAAAGCCCAGCTTGTCATCGTGCATTAGCTTCGCATAGCTATGCCCAAGTCCGTCACTCCACCAGTCCTCGAAGGCGCAGTGGAAGTAATGCATCAGCTTTGGGTAATAGGCAATGCCGGCATCGTCTATATCGCCGAAGCGATACCGCAACTTCGTGCGGAACGTCATGCGCCGAAGCCACCTGCTTGCTCTGCAGGTTCGTCTCGCTTGGTATCGTCACTGTTGCGCGAGCAGAACTTATCGAGCCCCTTCACGTCGCGCGGCAATTCTGGGTGACGCTCCAGCTGCGCAAGCAGAACGTCAATCGTGGCGTGGGTGTCCGCTTCGGCTGCGTGTGCCCCCTCAAGTTCGCGACCGCAGTAGTGCCGCACGGCAGCGGATAAGTTTCGTGGTCCCATCAAGAAGCGGTCCCAAGTCTTCTCGCAGACATTGAAGATCACTTTTGCATCGACCTGACTACGGTCCCCCATCTCGAATGGGATGTCGTAGCGTTTGCACTCAGCAAGCCAGAGAGGAATGTCGTAGTTGATCTGGTTGAATCCACCGATGTCGCTATCTGCGAGAAACTCAACGAGTTTGTCCGCGACTTTTTTCAGAGGTGGGCCCCAGAAAAGCCCCGTTGCGTCAAGCGTGTGAACGCCTGTTACCTTGGTCGCAGTCTTGCTGACCTCTTTGCCAGGGTTGATGCGCTGCACCAACTCTTCGCGGGTGCCATCTGGCATGAGTCGAATGAATGCGAGTTCGAGAATGCGGTCGTTCTGGGTGTCCAGACCGGTAGTTTCGAAGTCGAGAAAGACGATGGGGCGTTCAAGCTTGAGGAGCATGCAGCGTTGACCTTTGTTTACCGCGCGAGCCGATGAGCTCGTTGTTGACGCGGCGATGAATACAGTTGCCATTCTGCGCCTCGTTGGCAGCGTGGCAAGTCCGGCCCTTGCTAACTATTGCAATGAGATCGACTCAGTTGAGCCAGCGCTTGGTTAGCTGGCCGATGCATGTGGCCCAAAAGCCACGACTGCTGCGGTCTGACTCCAGTTGGTGAAACTGATCCAGCCAATCAAGCTGGTCGTCAGCGGGGACATGTTCGTTGCATGCTGGGAACAGGTCGCCTTCTTCCAGCTGCTGTCGGCGCTCAATGCGAGTCACAAGTGCCCTAACGGTCTCTCCAAAGCCTTGGCGCTCAGTTTCCGTAAGTTCGCCAACTGGCTCCCAGAACAGGACCAGGGCGTGTGCCAATTCAGCGATTTCTTCGTGCAGGCGCATCACTTCGCCAACAACCGCAGCCGTATCCTCATCCGCGCGCATTGCGATGGCTGGGCCGAGGATTCCGTCTTCCTTCTCCATGTGGACGGCAATGGCCCATTCACGCAGGAATCGGAGTACCGATGCGCAGTCCTGCGCGGGGAAGTCCTCGCCGTCCTCCACCCACCGTGAGATCGCGACCAAGACCCGCAGCCCGCTCGCGATGAGCACGTGATCATCCCTTAGGTCATCAGTGGGGCGCAGCATCCGTTTTGAGTTGTTAACAGCACGACGCTGCATGATCAGCAGAGAACCATTTGATTGGGCCCGTATTTCGACTTCCACCTATTGATCGTTAGAGGTTGATAAATGCGACCCGAAAAAAACCCGAACACCTATGTTGACAGATCTAAACAAATGGCTAACCTCGACCCAAACAAGTAGCGAACAAAAGGACCACAACTATGGCAGTCAGCAGCCTATCAAATCTCTCAACTTCTTCCTCATCACGCAAGGCAAGCGCCATGGCCAGCCGTCGATTGGCGTCAAGCCACACTGGTGCAGGCCGATCTGTTAGCTGGGGCTCGGCTGTTTTTGATCCGAATGATGAGAACACAAACTTCGTATTAGCAGGTATTAATGTTAGTGCGCGGCGTGCGCCGAAGGCGGCTAGGGCAGCCGGGCGAACGCTGGGTGGAATGGCAAAAACTATGCGGTCGCCGGTCAGCGACCCTGTGTTGGCAGCAAGCGATTGGGGCGGTGTCGCAGGCTATCCAGCTCGTAGGATTGCCAATCCACTTACTCAAAACCGGATTCGGTATGCGTTAGAGTCGTTCGGTGCTTGTATGCTGATTATTACCTTTCTAGCATTGGCCATGTTCGCCTGAAGTTAGCTTGTTCGGGTTTCGTCTGCATGAGGGGAAACTCGAGCTAGATACGGCAAATTTGCCGGCAAAGGCCAACAGCGTTCACGACAGGTAGTCCGGCCGAGTTTGAGGTCGACCCAAGACAGGAGTCCATGATGACGATGATGCTGACCGAGAAGCAGATCCGCGTGCTGCGATTCTTCCGTGATTACCGTCAGAAGAACGGTATCTCGCCTACCTTAGAGGAAGCGGCACAGGAGATCGGGGTCAGCAAGATCACCATCCACGAGCACCTCAACCAATTGTCCAACAAGGGCGCGGTTCACCGTGATCGTGCCAAGGCTCGCGCGGTCGCGATCCTGTTTGACCCGGATGCAGACGAGGCGACCGACTCACACAGCGCGATTCCGAAGTTGCCGCTCGTCGGCATGATTGCGGCAGGCCGTCCAATCGAAGCTCTTGAGGAGCGCGAGGAGATGAGCCTGGTCGATCTCGTTCCTACTGGTGACACGATCTACATGTTGCGTGTTCGCGGTAAGTCCATGATCGAGGATCACATTGACGATGGCGATCTGGTTGTTGTGGAGCGGCGCCAGACAGCAAATGACGGCGACATTGTCGTCGCGATTCTTGAAGACGAAGAGGCGACGCTAAAACGCTTTTACCGTGAGTCCAATGGGATGATTCGGCTGCAGCCGGCTAATTCTGAAATGGAGCCGCTGTTTACGAATCGAGTGCAATTGCGTGGTGTAGTCCGCGGCGTGATTCGCAAGTTTCGATAGTTCATTGGGGTCAAGCATCAGTTGGTGATGCCCCCCATGACACACTGATAGTTGGTCGTTTGTTCGGTGTACGCAATTCGTGGACCGAATAGACGGCACCCCTCCGAGATCACCCGCTGGGTCATCATCAGAGCTGTCACCAAAGAGTCGTTGCTGCCGTGGGGGCTGCATGTCTTGAGGTGGTGGTAATGCTGAGTTGGTGGTTGAGGCTGCGTGCATGAGAAGCTGGGTGCACGCGGCGATGAAAGCGATGCAGTAGATGAAGATGCTGACAGTCCGACGGGTCTGCATCGATTGGCACCAGCATGAGAGTTCCATTAGGCCGGAACTCGAAGTTACACCGACCGCCGGGTGGTTGTACAACGGGTTAGTGACCGAACCTCGTAGACAGCCCCCCGGACGTGTCCTTAAGGGTCCCTTTGTAGATTCCTGCAACGCTGGCAAGCATGCCTGGTGCCGTTGCCAGAAAAGTTCGATGTATCCCTACTGCGACGGTTCGCATCGGGGGTCCGATGTGACACCCATCAAAGTGATCTTTGAAGAACCGCAGACCGTGGTTTGGTGTGCCTGCGGGGAGAGTCGGAATGCGCCTTACTGTGATGGCACCCATTCCGATCTTAACTGACCTAGACCTGCGCTAGTCGGGCATCGCCCAACCAAGACTTGCTAGCGGTTTGCTGAGGTGTGCTTGGATTCTCAGACAGTTGCAGTTTTACCGTTCCCTGACCTGCTATCGGGGTTACCTGCAAGGATTGGATTCGTCCTCGGCGGGTGACCAATATTTCGACCGGCTCGTCGATGCGTGCCACGGCGCTGAGGGTTGTTTGCCAGTTGGATGATTTGACGCGGAGGCCTTCAATGGCTAGCAGCTCGTCATCCGGTGCCAGCCCGCCGTGTGCTGCAGGGCTGTCTTTGATTACGGATGCGATGATGGTGCTGCCAGATCGGAATCCAACGCCGAGGAATGGTTTGCCCGAGTTCGATCTTGTGATCTCAACGCCAACATCGATCAGTATCTCGGCAAGTTGTGGATCCAGTGGTCCGGTCGTCAGCTGGATGAGCTGCGCAACGACGTCTGCATTCGCCAGCTGCTCAATGATGCGGTAGACATCGGCAACTTCGTAGCCTTTGCCGCGTTGGAAGGTGGTTTCGTAGAGCTTGCTAAGAACCGCATCGAGCGAGCTATTACCGTCTGAAGCGCGGCGAATCAGAATATCTAAGCACATCGCCACAACGGCTCCGTTGCCGTAGTAATTTTGCGACGAGTTGCGAGTGTTCTCATCTGGCCGATAGAGGCGAATCCATGCGTCGAAGCTCGAGTCTTCGAGGCTTAGTTCTAGGCGACCAGGCGACGCGCTCATGCTCTGAATATTCTTCGCCATTGTCGCTAGATATTCCGTCCTCGAAGTCAGGCCGGCACGCACCAGAATCAGGTCATCGTAGTAGGCCGTCCAACCTTCCATGAGCCATAGCAGCTTGGTGTAGTTCTCTTGCTCATAGTCGTAGTTCCAAAACTCTACGGGACGCATCCGTTTGACATTCCAGGCATGGAACAGCTCGTGGGCCGCTAAGCCGAGGAACTCTCGGTAGCCTGATGCTGTTGTCAGCGATGTGCGAGCCATCAGCAAAGTGGTTGAGTCACGATGTTCGAGTCCGCCGTAGCCCTCGCCAGTGAACAACGCCATGAAGACGTAGTGGTCGTATGGCAATGAGCCACCAAATACGGCGGCAGCGTGATCTACGATTTTCGTGAGATCCTCGACGAGAGTGGCCGGTGGAGCGATGCCTTCTAGGCCATCAAGTACGATGGCGTGCGGCACTTCGTTGACGGTCCATTGGAGTCGCTGGGTCTTCCCGATCAGGATAGGAGCGTCGAGTGCGTCGTCTAGGTCGTCGGCATGCAGCGTTGTCGCCGTGTATCCAGTGGCAGCTGGCTCTGCGGGGGTCGCCGCTAGGCTACAAGTCAGCGTCCAGTCGGGTGCATGCTCGATGGTAATCCTCGCCGGCAACTGTCTTTGTCCGGTGGGCCAGAGGAGTAGGCAGGCGTTGTTCCAGTAGGCGTGGCTGTCGTCAAGATGCGCTGTACGAACCGTCAATTCATGCGCATAAACGCGATAGCTAAGCTGGACGCTGTCGGCGCCGTCAGTCGCGACAGCAAAGCGATTCTTGCTAGTCTTTACGCAGCGAAGTGAGCGTTGGTCATCGCAGGCTGTGGCAGTTACCTGCGATAGATGCCGTGCATATTCACGCAATAAATAACTACCCGGCGTCCAAGTGGGCAGGAACAGTTCGACCTCGGCTTCGCCGTTGGTCTGGAAGGTGGCGATCACCGACAATTCACGGCTAGATGGCTCCGTGGCGTCGATCCGGAAGTCGAGCGTCTGCAATGGTCTCTGGCTTTGATTTGCGCTGGAGAAGATTTGGCGCGGGATTGGCGCGCCCGAGAGGAGTCGAACCTCTGACCTACGGCTTCGGAGACCGTCGCTCTATCCAGCTGAGCTACGGGCGCGCGCTTTCCTCGGTCTTATCGGGCAAACGCAATAAACACAACGCTGCAAGCGCTGGCTGTGTGACGACGAAAATTGGCGCACCTGCGATTCTGAGCCTGAAGCGGCCCTAGGCTGCTTGCCTCGATCCTGAATGAATGGTTGAATCTAATTCGCTTAATTTGAAACTAAGCGAGTCAAACACGCTAGATTGGACGTCCCCGGAGTCCTGAATCAATGCATCCCAAGTCAACCGTAAGGATCATGGCAGTAGGTCTCGCGACAACCCTTGTCGCGTGGTCGATCCCTGACAATACGGTGGCTGCTGGTGGGACAGAAGGTGAGTGTGCGGCCAGTCTAGATTCTGACGGAGACTTCCTGCCCGACGCCGTCGAGTGGGTCATGTTGACGAACGCGCACAGCGCTGACACAGATGCCGATGGTTCGACCGACTTTGTCGAGGTTGTTGAGGCAGGTCTTCCTCGCCACTCCAGTCCGTCATTACCGGCTGACCAGCAGATGCGCTTGATCTTGACGGGCCCATCCCCGGGCTCTTCTGACCCGCGGACTTGGATGCACGTTTTCCACCGGGTGATGACTCCGGTTAACGGTGCAGGTGTTAGCGCGATCCAAACCTTCGACATGTGGCTCGAAGGGCCACTTTGGCCCGGCTTGGAGTTTCCGCTCAATGCATTTGCATCTGGCGAAGTCGTCTACCGCGAGCGTTCGACGCCAAATGATGGCATCTGGATTCAGTTGTCTATACCGCTGGTTTCGGAGGCGCTGCTACATGGCGTTCTTCCATGCACCATTTGCACCGAGACGACCGTTTCTGGGCAGGTGCTGACGAGCGGCCAAAAGCTGATCAATGCCGGTGGCAGCATCGCATCCTTAGTTCCTTATTCACCTGGTCTCTTTGTCCTTCAAACATTGACCCCGTTCGCACCGACGCCGTTGCCGGCCGAGTCCAATAGGGTGTGTGTGCTTGAGATGCAGGAGCAATCGACGGGAGTGTCCGGGACGAGCTATTTGGTGGTTTCTGCAGACTGCGAAGATGCAAACGAGTTGGAGTGCAGCGCTTCTTGCCAGGCATCCGTTGGTTGGAACATCATCATCCCGGGCGGCACGCAGATGATCGGCGGAAATTGATCTGCCGCGTCTGACCCTCTGGTGAAGGCTCTTCTCCGATAGCTGGAGGGTTCCCATGCAGTCAAAGAGATTGGCATTGCTGCTGACCGTTGGATGCGGCCCAGCTCCTTGCGCTGCACAACATATGGTGTGCTCAAATACTCTGGTCCCTATTCAACTGGCGGAAATAGACGCAAAGTGTCGAATATTCGGATGCTTACGCAATTTCAGCGTGTTCGATGGAACCTGATCAGGATGCAATTTCGTCATTACATACGTGCAACTCTTGCGTGATCCTGATGCCAAACTCATAGCCGACTGTCGGGATCCCGATAGTGATGGGTTTGAAGCGGCATTTGAGGTCTTGTTCAAGCGCTACCACGAGCGCATCTACGCGATCGCATTCCGGGTCGCGGGCAACCAAGCTGATGCAATGGACATTGTCCAAGAGAGCTTTGCTTTGCTGTTTAAGAAGCTGGGTAGCTTCCGCGGCAAATCGCTCTTCAGCACCTGGTTGTTTCGGATTGTCGTCAACTGCAGCATTGACCATCGTCGGCGGAATCGCGGGGTTAACGTGCCGATTCAGATCGAAGACCCAGCGACAGCCGATCAAATGTCCGATGAATCCATCGGTCCGCCTGACAGCGCCGTCATCCATGAAGTTGGCGATCAGGTGCAGCTAGCCATCTCCTACTTGAGTCCTAAGCTTAGAGCAGTGCTTGCCTTACGCTATCTTGAGGAGATGTCATACGAAGAGCTGGCGATGACGCTTGAAGTATCACTGGGAACCATCAAATCACGCATTGCGCGTGCCCACCTCGCACTCGAACACATTGTTCGTACTCGGTTCCCCGACCTCGACATCACCAGAAAGCTTGATGCCGAGGATGAGGCAAGCAGCTCGGCTAGCGATTCCATTGGGGGTGTTGGATGAGCACGAACCAGAGTGGAAAAGCCGGTCAGCCAGATCCGCAGGACGCGGATCCGGGGCGTGGGTTGAAACCTGCGATTGCCGTTTCGTGTCGCGAGGCATTGCGTGAGTTGCTGCCGTTAGGCCAGCAGCATCAAGCATCTGCTAGTGAAGGTGCGTTAGATCACCTAGCGCAATGTGCTTTCTGCAGCGCGCGACTTAGCGCCAGCTCAAGTCTGGCTGAATGGGTCGCTGTGCGCCCTGCAATTCCTGCGGCCCTTGGGCAATCTTCAGTTCTCGAGGATGTCTACTCGCGACTCGTCGATTCTGCTGAGCAGGGGCCAATCGGAGCGTGGCTTGAGCGGGCGCCGGTTACAGCCACTGATGACGAGCTGTCGCTCACGGAGCAATCGTCTAATGCTCGTCGTGATGAGCTGCTTCGCGACTTCTTGCGTCGGCCAGCGCAACCAGATCCACAGGCTTGGTCAGGCGTGCGTCGCTCAATTCTCGATGAAGTCGTTTCCGAGCGCGTCATTCGTAGAAGAATGCCAGTGAAGCTGAGCGCATTGTTGGCTGGCGCCGCAGCGATTGCCTTCATCAGCTTGCTGACTTTCCCGCAGAATAAAGATTCGATCCCAACCATCACCTTTGCCGATTTGGATAGGGCTCCCGACGTTGATTTCGCAATTGTCCGTTATGGGACTCGTCGTTGACCGAGTGCACTAATTACCGGATTTCATCAATCTACTAGCCCCATATCTCCTTAGACTCTCCCGCTACTTTTTCTCACTTGCCTAGCCTTCATCAAAATCATCCTGTAGCTCGCATAGCCAAATGGCTGTGCTCGGTTGCTACATGTGCCGGGCTTTTGGTGCCTGCGGTGGGACAGACAAGCGTTCAGCCAAGTTCGCAGGTTAAGACTGCTCCCTCGTCGAGCATCCCTACCCTGGGATCGATTCAGCAAGCTTTGCTGAATCAAGATTATTCGGTTGAGCAACTTCGTCGCTTCCGCGATGAATCGGGCCAAATCGTAACTGTTCGCGAGCAGTTGCAGGTCGATGCGAATGGCACTGTTCGTCCTGACTTTGAGCTAACGTTTTTGAACGTAGAAGGTGAGCCATCTGGTTCGCCACTCAATCTCGAATGGCAGCAAGCCTACAACCGCTTTGGCACGCTGTTCGTCCGTCAGGGATCATTCCAAGTCAGAGACAACGCAAAGGCGTCGGCTAACTACACACTGCACGATTACGGTCAGGTGGTCCGCGCCGGCCGTGTTGCCCGCCGCATGGTGGTGTTCCCGAATGCAGTAGACAAGGCCATTTGGGTTGTCGATATCGACAGCTTGACGAGCGTTCCGCTGTTGATCGCCGAATTTGATAATCTGTATCGCATGCGTGCGAACATTGAGGTGTTGACCTTCACCTCCTCGGTCCAGGCCATCACGCCAACAGTTCCGTCGTTCAATGTCACGCCTATGGCGGACTTCTCGATGGCCGAGTCGGTTCTCGGTAATCCATCTGGATTGGTAAATCCACAGGTGATGGTTACGCCCGAGTATTCGCTTGAGAACATCGAGATCTACGACGACCCCATTAACGGGCGCCAAAAGCTCGTGATGAGCTACTCCGACGGCATTGACCAGTTCATGATCGCGCAGACGCTAGGCAGCCCTGATCCGTTTGCTTCCTTACCGAGTTCGGTGGGTGGCTCGCATACGATCGGCCGTTTCCGTGATGCAGCCCTGAGTGCCTTGGTGTTCTGGGATGACCAGATTGCATTCCATGTTGCGGGTCGTGGTTCGCTCCGACGTCTTGACCAAGTTGCCAGCAGGGTTTACCTGCAGGCGCTGAGCAACTAGTAGCGCTGCTTCGTGGTCCTCTAGGCCGATGCCTAGAGACACTTGGAAGTGTGGCACCTCGCGACTTCTGTCAGTCCGCAGGCGTCGGCAGATTGATTGCTTGTGATGCAGGCGGGCGCGCGAGCGCTGCTGCCTAGCACGCTACTAATCGTCGCATTTTTGCGGCCGCGGTCGCAAAAACGCGACGTAGCTAGTCCCGTTATCCAGACTGCTTCGCCGGATTGCGTGGTCGCGTTATCTGCAGAGTCCAGTGCTATGGCCGTTTGTGTTTGAGGTTGGGGTTGGCATCGCTGGTGCTTTTAACAACCAACTAATGACAGGTTCAAACATGGACGCCGAACACGATAAGACTCCCAAACTCCCAGAAACACTTGGTTCTAGCGAGTACCGAAACCGCCTGAACACCAAGCTGAACTGCCTAATTGCAGTGTTAGAAGTAGCCATCACGAAAATCACCAAGAGTATGGATACTCCTGGAGCCAATGAGGATCGGCTTACTAAGATCCGCGGCAATCTAGAGAACACGCTCTCAATTTGCCATCGTGCGAAACAGACTCTGGACCGCACGAAGTCGAAGAGGCCAATGCCTCGCCTTGATGATGAAGGCAAGCTCATGACAGCTCGCGACTATGTCGAACTTACGAGCATCGAAGAGTATCGGAAGTTCCGCAACATGACTCCGATCACAAAGAATGAGCTAGAAACGATTGATTTCGATGAGCTGTCGCGACGCCTTGGTGAGGCCTGATCCGGCGGTGCTGCTGGAGCTATAGTCTCACCCGCATCTTTGTTGTTCGCGGCTGCAGTGATGATTAGGCCATTCGGGCCTTCACTAGCAGTGGCAGAAATGACGATCTCTCAATGGGATAAAGCATGAACATTGCACTCATTGATAAAGAGAACTCAGTCCGTGTGTCAGCACGTGTCGGGTTGGTTTCGCCGGAAGGTTGCGAAGGGCTTGTGGCAAGTATCGCAAATACTGGTCACGAGACGATGGCCTGTGAGAGCTGGAGGGCGTTAGCCCAGCAGGCGGACATTGAGGCATTGGACATCGTGCTTTGTCACGAGTCTTGTATCGCTTCGATGCCTAGCAATTTGACTGTACCCGTTCTGCAGTTGCAGGATGATGGAGTCATCAATGATGAAACGCTAACGCCGCTGTTGTCACTGGCGGTGGAACTTGCAGGCAAGACGGCGCGCTTGAGTGAGCTCGAAAATCTCGTAAGCGGTATCCGCTCAGGCTCGGCAATGATTGGCAATACGCCGATCATGCGACGCCTTCAGGCAACCGTGTCACGGGCAGCAGATTGTGATGCGACAGTCTTAATTGAGGGCCCGGTTGGTGCGGGTAAATCACTTGCAGCCCGTGCGATCCACTTGAAGAGCCGTCGCTGCAGCGTGCAACCAATCATTAAAGATTGCGCGACGTTGTCGGCCGAAGCGTTGAGTGAATGCATTGTCAATGGAGCCAAGACGACACTTGTGCTCGAGTCTATCGATCGATTGTCGAGTGCAGCGCAATCCGTACTGGTCAAGCATTTGAAGGAGCTCACGGCCTCCCGCACCCCAACTCTGGCTCGGTTGATCTCGACAACGTCAGCTCATATTCCAGAACTGGTCGCGCGCGGTAGTTTCCGTGAAGACCTTTACTACCGCTTGCACTCATTCCCGATCATGGTGCCGGGTTTACATGAGCGGCTTGAAGACATCTCGTTATTGGCAGAGGCAATCCTCGAAGCTGGGGTCCCGGTGTCAGGCACGAATCATCAGGGGTTGACGCCAGCGGCGCTTCAGATGCTTGAAACAATGCCATGGCCAGGCAATGTTGCCCAGCTGGAGACGATGCTTCGTCGAGCTCTGATTTTGGCCGCTGGAGCTCCTATTGACTGTGCCCACTTAGCTGCTCCTGCGACCAACAATCCGCAAGGGACGGCATCAACTGCGACTTCGGTTAGTCCAGCTAGTCAAGAAGTTGAACTCACGGAAGCTTCGATTCGTCCATTCGAAGAAGAGGAGAAGGACTTGCTCGGCCGCGCACTGCAGGCAACCAAGGGGAATGTCCGTCGTGCTGCTCAGCTGCTTGGCATTGGCCGGGCGACGCTGTATCGCAAGATTCAGCAGTATCAGTTGCGGCTTCACTAGAGCATACGCGAGCGTAGAAGCCGAAGGCTGTTAAGGTTGGGTAATGCCGCCAGTGACAGTTTTACACGACGATGAGCATCTGCTCATCGTAGACAAGCCCTCTGGAATTCTGGTGGTGCCCGCGGCTGGCCGTTCTGGGCCAACCATGGTTGACGTCCTCAAGAAGCAGCTCGGCCGACCTGTAATCGCTGTGCACCGGTTGGATGAAGAGACGACCGGTTGCCTAGCATTTGCGTTCAGCGAGGATGCGCGTTCTGGGTTAGACGCAATATTTCGCGACCACACCGCAGTACGTGACTACTTGGCTCTAACCACAGCCGTACCGTCGCCAGAATCGGGCTGTGTCGAGAGTAATCTGGAAGAAGGGCGCGATGGGGTTGTGCGGGTTGTGCGTCGAGGTGGAAGGCGTGGCGTGACTCACTACGAAACCGTATCCCGACGCGGTCGTGGCTGCCTTGTTCGGTGTCGGCTAGAAACCGGGCGGCGAAATCAGATCCGTGTGCATCTAGCGGCTTTAGGTTGCCCGGTCGCTGGCGATCGTAAATACGGATATCGCGCTCGATCTGGCGAGAGTTTCCCCAGAGTGATGCTGCATTCGTCGAGCCTGAAATTGGCTCATCCAATCGATGGGCGGGAGGTTTCCGTTGTTTGTGAGCCAAAAGAGCCCGAACTACGGATTTAGGCAGGGTCAATAATTACGCGACTAGCAGCACTCCAGCGAATACGCAGTATAGCCAGACGGGTAGGTGCTTCAGTACAATGCGGGCGCATTGCGCGCTCCTGTCCAGCTATCCGAGCAGTCTTTATTCGGCTTCTTAACAAGCACGCGGCTACCCGTTGTCTCCAGCCTTTCGCTGCTGATTCGATGGGTGTCGTTAGCTCTGGCTATCGCTGCAGCTACTTATGGAATTAGTTGCCTCGTCCTCGTCGAAGGAAGTCTTTGGTCAGTCAGTCTGCCTTGGAGTGGCGCGTTGCCGTCACTCGTATCGGCGCCGTTGTTTTTTGCTGCATGGATAGGTTGGCGTAATCAGCGGCTGCAATACGCAGCCACGTTGCTGTTCATTGCGCTGTTCACTCTGACGATCCTGGCCAACTGGCCACGTGGCGCCTTTAGTCCAGCTTGGTACCTGCACCCAGTGCTAGCACTGTTGGCAACGACATGTCTTGGCGTCATCGCTGGCTTAACAATGTCGATGATGGCCGTCGCTGCACTGCTGCTTGCGTCTTGGTCGCATCCCGGGCAAGAAATTGGATCGGTATTAATGTCCGAAGAGTGGTCGCACGCCACTAGCCTCAGTGCGGTCACGCTTGCATCGGCGTTGGCCGGATCGATCGTGAATCGGTTGGTGTTCGTGTCGTTGATGACGGCAGAACGACAACGGCGTAAGAACTTTGATGCGAGCCGGGCACTACGTCATCGCGAAAAGCTGTTACGCCACGCGCTTCGTGTTGAGACCGTCGGCGATCTTGCTGGCATGGTTTGTCATCAACTGCGCAATACGTTTCAAGTGCTGTTGGGGCACGTGAACCTTGGCACGATCTCAGACGATGCTGAGCGACAACGGCGCTGGACGTTGATAAAGGAGACGCTGCTGCAGTCGCAGCCTTTGCTGGATCAATTGATGAGCATGTCTCACCCTGACGAGGGAGCGTCTCTATCCTGTGATCTTTCGGCGGTCCTCAGTCAGTTCCATGCCCAGGCGCGCTTGGTCTTGCCAAGCGATGTCCAGATCACTTGTGAGGTGCCGCCTGAGGTGCCAATGGTGTTATTGAACCCGCATGGCATCGTGCATGCGCTTTGGAACTTGGTGATCAACGCCAAGCAGGCAATTGTGGGTGAGGGCACGATCGCTTTGCGTTGTGGAAGTGACCGTCATCAAGTTTGGATCGAAGTTGCTGACTCCGGAGCTGGAATGCCTCGCGACGTGCAGGAGCGGATCTTTGATCCCTACTTCACTACTAAGCCAATTGGGCAGGGCACGGGACTAGGCCTGACAGCGGTCGCTCGCTTTGTGCGCGGTAGTAATGGAGTAGTTCAGGTTGAGAGCGAAGGCGGCAACGGCACGACGTTCCGGATGCGGTTCCCTCGCGGAGTCGGCGTTCAATCAGCCTGACCCCGAAGTCGTGACCCCGAAGTCGTGACCTCGAAGTCGTGAGTCCGAAGTCATGAGTCCGAATCGCAGTGTCTAGAGTTTGATGCTACGGCCGATTCGTTTACTGAGCACTTCACTAAGAACGTCTGTGAGTGAGCCTCGACCCTTGGTGTCCATCCACATGCCCGTCGCAACATCGTGATCGAAGTGCCACGCAGTGGCGCCTTCCGCTAGCCACATCTGATGAGCTGCAGTCTGTCGATTGAGGACGCAGATTCCACCATCTGCAAAGGCCAACTTGATGACGCCAGCCGCGGAGTCCGCTTCAACTTCATCGGGGTCGAAGGTGTCGAGTTGCATCAGTAAGCTCTGCATCAACCCTTCTGCCAACTGGAGGAACTCTTGTTCTTTGTCGCTGCTCATGGCGGGATGATGCGGCTTGTTGACCCAGCCGCCAAGTAAATGCCGAGCGACCTGAGTAAGGAGCACGAGAAACACGGGGAAGCGCAATGATCTGCGCCTGGAATGAGCCGCAAAAAAAGAGTGGCTGACGATCCTCTCCCAGAATCGCCAGCCACGAAGAGTCCCAGCCGCTAAATCTTGCCCTTTCTGTTTGGTGCTGCGTTAACAGCACCGCGCGGTTGGGAACACTCGTCCCATGCAGGTTTAGTAGACGAATGGGGGGCTGGAACTTTCCCGATCTCTACAGAAAATCTGCAGGGGCGTCTTTTCGCGGGAGATGTCTGATCCGTGTGAAGGATCAGGAATTTTTGGAATCAGATGAAGCGTTTTAGCGCGCCAAACGTTGCGCAGCGTTTTGCCATTCGTGCAGCAGGTCAGCGACTCCAATTTGCTCGGCATCTGCTTCGAAGCCTAGCAACACGCGGTGTTTGAGCGCCGGCAGCAAGCAAGCGTCGATGTCCTCTTGGACGACTGCTGGGCGGCCTGCCAGAAGGGCGCGCGCTTTTGCGCCAAGCAGAATCGCTTGACCTGCACGAGCGCTGGCGCCGTAACGAACGAATCGTTTGGTTGATTCGCCATTGCCTGCATTTTTGGGGTGAGTCGCAACCACCAGTTCTGCAACAAAGCGCGTTAAGTGACTTCCGCAAAGGACTTCGCGGACGAGCATTTGCAGTTGGTGGAGTTCTTCGGCCGTAACTTGGGCAATCATTCCGACCTGCTTATTTCCCGTTGTCGTCGCCAGGATACGCGTGAGGTCTTCTGCGGAGGGAGAACTCACATCGAGTCGAAACATAAACCGGTCTAGCTGTGCTTCTGGCAGTGGGAATGTGCCTTCTAGCTCGATTGGGTTTTGAGTTGCTACGACGTGGAACGGTTGCGGTAGCGAGTGTGTTGTGCTGGCAACGGTTACCGAACGCTCCTGCATTGCTTCGAGCATGGCAGACTGTGTTTTCGGTGTGGCTCGATTGATTTCGTCAGCTAACACAAGTCCAGCGAAGATGGGGCCCTGCTGAAACCGGAATTGCCGCTTACCGCCATCTTCGTCGATGATCTGTGTTCCCGTTACATCGCTAGGCATCAGGTCGGGCGTGAACTGAATACGCGAGTAATCCAATCCTAGACCGCCGGCGAGAGCCTTCACGAGCATCGTCTTGCCTAGCCCTGGGAGTCCTTCAAGCAGAACGTGGCCCCCCGCGAGGAGCGCTACCAGTAGGTCATCAACGAGCTGTTTTTGCCCGATGATTTGCTCCTGAGTTTGGGTGCGAAGGGCTTCGACTTTTGTCAGTAAAGCCTTCGCTCTCTCTTGGACGTTTACTTGGTGGTCGGTTTTGCTCATTGCGGCGTCTTTTGTATCGAGTCGTCGAGGTTGCGTTCGGCAGAGTCGGGCAATACGGCAACGATCATCTTATTGGCATAATCGCTGCGCTGTGCCAGTTCGATTGCTGCACAAGTTACCGCGCCACTCGCAGGACCGAGTAGCAAGGATTCATCACGCATCAATCGTTGGGTCGTTCTAAGGGCTTCTGCGTCGGTTACACAGATCACTTCGGTCAGATCATTGGGTGATAAAATGTCAGGTATGAACCCAGCCCCGAGGCCCGGGATGTTGTGGGCACCTGCTTTGCCACCTTGCAGCACTGGGCTAGACGCTGGCTCGACGCCGATGACGTCGATGCCCAGAGGACGGAAAAAGTTGGCGCAACCGGCAGCAGTGCCGCCTGTTCCTACTGGCACCAAGACGGCTGTGACTTGGCCATCGGTGTCTTCCCAGATCTCACGGGCGGTGGTTTCTGCATGGACCTGTGCATTGACACGGTTGGTAAATGCCTGAAGGCAGATTGCCCCGTTGGTGGTCTTGGTAAGTTCTTCCGCCCGGGTCATCGCGCCGCGCATTCCTTGTTCGGCCGGGGTGATCTCGACTACGGCCCCGACCGCTTTGAGTAGGTTGCGTCGGTCTGGATTGACGCTATCAGGCATCGTCAAGACCACCCGGAAGCCGAGCCGATTTCCGACCATGGCAATTGCCAGACCGAGATCTCCGCTGCTGCACTCTATAATCGTACCTTGTTCTTTGAGAAATCCGCTCTGAACTGCATGGCGGATCATGCCGAGCGCCGCACGGTCCTTGTTGCTCCCGGATGGGTTCCAAGCGTCGAGTTTGCCGATGATTCGGCTGCCAATTGGTGAAATCCGGGCTAGATCTACCAACGGGGTGTGTCCGATTAGCCAAGTCATATCGGCTGCAATGCGTACCATGTTCGAAGCGTAGCTTGGAGTCGGGGTCAGGCCAGACGATGATATCGCCATGGCGTTTGGGCGCGTTTTCTCTGTTTGGTTGGCCTTGCTGTTACTGGTGGCCTGTTCTGCTGTTTCTACAGATCCGCAGAAGGCAACGATTGACGATTTGCCACTTGTGGCCCTCAGCGATGAGCAGGTAGCCAATTTAGCGCAGCTAGAAGCTGACGCAATCGACGCGGTGATTGGGCGTCGTTATGAAGATGCCGAAGTACTGGCGAACCAGGTGCTTGACATAAATCCGCGCTCGGCACGCGCACGGGCCGTGCTCGGCATGGTCAAGCTGCAAATTGCGTCTCAAGATCCACCCGGTGATTGGCATGGATTGCGTGCTGGAGAAGCCGAGATGGAGTTAGCGCGGCAACTGGATCCGGACAGTGCCTTTGTTGGTTGGATGCACGCAGTGTTTTTGGCGGAATCAGGCCATATGAGCGCTGCAGCGAGTGCTGCTGAAGACGCGCTTACGCGTTCCGAAGGTTCTCCGGCAAGCGAGCGATCGGCTTTGTTGGGGACGGCTGGAACTTTTCGCTATGAGCTCGGTGAAGAGCGAGCCGCTCGCCGGCACCTTGCCGCCTATGTCGTCATGCGTCCCGATGATTCAGCGGCACACTTTCGTTTGGGATCAAGTCTCCTAAGTATTGCGAATACGCCGCAAGGCAGTCCACCGCCATATTCACGCTCTCAAGCTACCGCGGAAGCAGCGGCCCAAGCTTTTCAGCGCTGCTATGAGTTGGCACCTGGCGACGAGGATGCGGCACTTGCTGTCGCAACCGCATGGATCCGTGCAGCAGAGCTTGCAGATTTGCAGACTAAATCAGACACCGCTGCGAAGAGAGCTGGCAAGCGGGCTGAGAGTGAAGCTCTGTATGCAAAGGCAGCGAGCCATCTACGAGAGGTCGCTCAGCAGTTTCCGGGCAACGCTGAGGTGCATTTTTGCCTCGGTGTCTTGGCAACGGCGCAGAAGCAGACGGGCGTTGCTAGAGCTTCCTATCTGGCAGCACTCGATCGCGACAAAGGCCATGTTGGCAGTTTGCTCAACTTGGCAAGGCTGATGGTGACCGAAAAGGAAGTCAGCCAAGCAAATGCCTTATTCGTTAGATTGCTGGCCATTCCAGCATTGCAGGCTGACTTGACTAGCAAGGAGCGTGACCGAATTGCTCGCTGGCTGCGTGACAACGCAGCTCCGAAGCCAGCAGCAGGTGCAAGCTCCGAGAATGGTGGCTAGCTAGACGCCAAGTATGGATCTAGACGTCGGGGATGGATCTAGACGCCAAGGATGGATCTAGATGCCAAGGATGGATCTAGATGCCAAG
>CBFIIO010000009.1:0-107921 GCA_965662465.1 Planctomycetota bacterium
TAGCTGGTTGGCTTCGCGCACCCGCTTGCGGATCTCAACTTTGTCAGTAACCGGGCCAGCTGTGGGCGCTCCATCAGTAATGACATAGAGCGTGTCAAACCCAGCTCCGTAGTATTTGTCGTAGAGTCCGCGGCCACCAAATCCAAGCGCAGCCTGTAATGCGTCATAGAGATTGGTGGGGCCGTTCGGCCGGAGGCCGTCGAGGAAGTTGCCTAGCAGGTCATCACGGGATTCGTCGTCTAGCTTTACTAGGGCTGGACGGTTGCCTTCCGAGCGCCAGATGCGAACGTCGCTGCTGAATACGACGAAGTTGCAAAGCGCTCCATCCGGAAGCGACATCACCAATTTCTTCAGCTCCTTGATGACTAGGTCTGCTTTGGTTGTTTGTGTTGCATTGCCACCGCCTGCAGTCGTGCCTTCTGGCTTTAATTCCATCGGTTCGGCCATCGAACCACTGAAATCGAGGACAAATAGCACTCGATCTGACTCGATCGTTAGGTCGAAGAACTTCTTGTAGCGATCATCAGCCTGCTTCTCTTGGCCCGGTGCCGGCGTTGGGCGCACGGTGAAGGCTGAACCTTCGGCTTTCCAGAAAGCTTTCCATGGTGCGATTCCGCCACGGGCAACGCTCTGGCCAGTCAGGCCTTCGAGAACTTTGTGCAGTCGGACGTCCATGGCCCAAGGGTCTTTCTTGCGTTTGAGTTCCGCATCAAGCCCCTTTATCAGTGCCGGAATCACTGCTTTGCAACGCATCGTGGCTAAAGAGAATGCAGCAGCGCTACGTACTTGCCATACCTTGTCGCCAACCAGTAGGCGCTGCAGCTCCTTGATCGCACGGTTGCGCTTTTTCAGCACATCGCCGGTCGGGTTGTTGCCTTCGGTTTCGTCTACATGCTGCTGCATCGCTGTGCCAATAGCGTTGACGGCAGCGATGCGGATATTTGGTTCGCGGTCGCGTAGCAGCGAGATGAGCGTTGGTGTTAGCTCCAACTCGGCATCGCGTGCCATAGAGTTCACCGCTTGCACCCTCAATTCGTTTGGCATGGAGCCGCATGCCTTCATCAACTCTAGTTTTGCCTCGAGACTTGGGTGACCAGCAAGAATCCGCAATACCGCGATGGCGTGTATCTGGTCCTGGTTCTTTTCTTGGGCGCGGATGCCTTTCGCTCGAAGTTTTGCCAAGAGCCAAGGAAGAATGCTCTTGTCGGTCATGTCGCGAAGGTGTCGTTGCGCCATGCCCTGCACGCGCCAGGGTTGCATTTCGCGCTGGAAGTCGACCGCCTCGGTAGACGAGGAGGCACCAGCAAGCTCTGGATTTGCAGTGGCGACTTCAAACAGTAGCTGTGCCCCAGTGAAGGTGTTTTGTTGGGCTACGTTTGCTAGACGCTGGTCGAGCAATGCGATGGCATCTGTATCCGTGCGTCCTTCTTTCTGGAATCTGATTGCTCCGCCTAGGTATTCGCGCAGCCACGCCTGCAACTCTGCGCCAGAGTCTGGTTGCTCAGGATCCTGTGTGATTGCAAGTGTGACCGGAACTGTTTCCGCCGCGACAATTGAGGTCGTGGCCGCAAGCAATAAGATAGGCAATGTCAGAGACATGAGGTCAGGTATGGAAGGAGCCACTTGGCGTAAAGGTCCGAGATGCGAGCATGGTGCGCCATGCTGATCGCAATGCTTGATCTAGCGTTGGCTGCTATGCGTTTGCGTCGATCACGTTGTTCGTCAATATGCCTAGGCCTTCGATTTCCACTTCGGCGACATCACCATGAGCCAGGTAGACGGGGGGCTTGCGGGCAAACCCGACGCCGGGTGGTGTGCCGGTTGCAATGATGTCACCAGGCTCAAGTGTGATGTAGTTACTTAGGTATTCAACTAATGTGGGGATATCGAACAACAGCTGGTTGGTGTTCGAATCTTGCATAGTTTTGCCGTTCAGGCGCAGTTGGATGCGTAGTTTGTGCGGATCGGGTATCTCATCAGTCGTTGCGATAAACTCGCCAAATGGCGCAAAGGTGTCGCATGCTTTGCCTCGGGTCCATTGGCCATCGGCGAACTGGAAGTCACGAGCTGATACATCGTGGAAGTTGCAGTAGCCAAGCACGTGGTTCATCGCTTCAGCTTTTGTTACGCGGCATGCGTGCTTGCCAATGACGACGCCGAGTTCTGCCTCGAAGTCCGTTTCCGTGCTTCCTGGTGGGATGATGATGGTTCCGCCCGGCGCCAGCACGCAGTTCGAATACTTAGCGAATACGAGTGGCGCAGTTGGTAGCTCTGCACCTTGCTCTTCGGCGTGGTCTCGGTAGTTCAGTCCGATGCAGATGATCTTACCTGGGCGCGGCACCGGTGCATGTAGCGATACATCGGAGCGTTGCAGCAAGGCTCCCGCTTGGTCGAGCCGATTGCGTTCCGATGCTTCGCTAGCTTTGGCAACTAGTGAGGTTGCTGCGGCCAAGAACGGGTGCGCTAAATCGCATCCATCAAGATCGTTTGTGCGCGCAGGTAATCCTGCGGCATCGTGTGAAAGGTCGAGCACGGTCTGCTCATCGAGCAGGGCGCCGGGGCGGATGGTGGCGGACGAGGACGTTGTGAAGGCGACTATTTTCAATCTTAACTCCGGATGGGGCAGTAAGCGAAACCGGTCGCCGCTAGTCAGGCAACTACCAAAGGCAAGCAATCGTGGGTTGTTCTCAGACCGGCATCCATGCCGCTAATCGGCTCGTAGATTCGGCCTAGTTAAGTGACTGGTGGGCGTTTGCGTGCGGTCGCAGAGCCGCAGGCTGTTACGCGCACGAGTATTGGTGCGAAGTTGCTCGCTAAATTAGACTTTTACTGTTCTCGAAGCCTCGTTGACGTGGGCGTGGCCTGGACAGCGTGCGCAGACGGCGTAATTCGGCTAGTCTGTAGCAATCACGTTCCTAGGTCGCCTGACAGTTTCGCTTCGCCATGTTCTCTACGATGCGCTCTTTCCTTTCGTCTCCCGTCTTAGCTGTTGTGGCCTGTTCATTGAGCATCGGTGGTGCTCTAGATGCACAGTGTAACTACTCGTGGCCAGCAGCTGCCTTTGGCAGTGGTTTGAACGACGTTGCCAATTGCGCCACTGTCGACGGCAACGGCGATCTCATTGTTGGTGGCCGCTTCACGGCTGCTGGCGGCACCGGCACGTCATACATCGCACGTTGGGATGGCTCTGTGTGGCATCCACTTGGTTCTGGGATGGACTACGACGTTGTTTCGCTGACGACGCTTGCTAACGGCGATGTCGTTGCGGGTGGCCCGTTCACTACTGCCGGTGGTGTCACGGTCAACGGAATTGCGCGGTGGGATGGCTCGACATGGAGTTCGCTAGGATCGGGTCTGGATCCGTTTGCACCATTTGGTCCATCCGCTAACGCGATTCAAGAACTTGCGAATGGTGACATCGTCGTCGGGGGCCAGTTCTCTGGGGCAGGTGGTGTTGCGGCAAATAACATTGCTCGTTTCGATGGCAGCTCGTGGCATGCCCTTGCTGCAGGCCTCGGTGGGTCCGTTCGCGACATGGCGATCTCAGGTAGCGACTTGGTTGTCGTTGGCTCCTTTACGACATCGGGAGCAACCGTTGTGAACCGCATTGCTCGTTGGAATGGAAGTTCGTGGAGCGGTTACTCCATTGGTCTCAGTCTGTTCAGTGCATCTGCGGTAGCTGTTTCGAAAACTACTGGTGCCATCTACGTCGGTGGCGTCTTTGCTTCGGCTGGCGGTTTGCCCGTAAACAACATCGCGCGCTTTTCTGGCGGGGGCTGGTCTGCGCTCGGATCCGGCACCAATGGCCCTGTGGTTGCAATGCAGTCCATGCCTAATGGCGACATTCTGGTCGCTGGTGCCTTTACTGTCGCAAACGGCATCGTCGTCGATCGGATTGCGCGCGTAACCGGCACCAGTTGGACGTCCGCGTTTACTGCTGGGACGAACGGTACGGTGCAGGACGTCGTGGTCGCAGCGAATGGCGATGTGGTGCTAACCGGCCAATTCACGTTTGCTGGTGGCAGCGCCCACAGCTATATCGCGAGCATCGTCAGCTCGTGTGCCCCTCAGGTCACTTCTCTTGGCGCTGGTTGTGCTGGTTCGGGTGGTTTGAACGTCTTGAGTGTTACCGAGGCTCCGGCAATCGGTGGTGCGTATCGCGCCACAGGTACTGGTATGCCAGCAGTCGCATTTGTAGCTGACATTTTAGGACTGACGACTACGGCATTGCCACTATCGGTCGCTTTGCCTCAGGCATTGCCAGGATGCAATCTCTACGTCAATCCAGATGTCATTGACGTTCAGCTGCCGAACGCTGGGAAAGTGACCACGACCGTCAATCTGCCTGTAAATCCAGCCTTAGTCAGCTTCGTATTGAACCATCAGTATGTGCCTCTAGAAGTTGACTTAGCTTTCAACTTTACGCAGGTGACGTCCTCTAACGCAGTGCAGGTCACCGTCGGAACTTTCTAGCAGCCGTTGGCAATGCAGGAGTGGAATGCTCGCTGTTTTGCCTCTAGATCTTCGGGATAGCGTTTTAGCGTGTGATTCTTTGCGTGCCACGCGAAGGTCTGCTCGCCTAGAGTGATTGCATGGTAGTGCATTCGTTCTTTCTGGGTTGTCTCGCGCATGCGTCTTATTTGATTGCCGATACGCGATCGAAGACTGCGGTGGTTGTCGATCCGCAGCGCGACGTTGATATCTACTTTCAAAAAGCGAAAGAGTTGGGCGTCGAGATCAAGCATGTGTTGCTGACGCACTTTCACGCTGATTTCATTTCGGGCCATCTCGAAATCCGTGAGCGTAGCGGTGCGACGATCTACCTTGGTAAGGGTGCGGGTGGCGCTGAGTATGAGCACACTGGGGTCGTTGATGGTGATGCGATTTCGTTTGGCGATACTCGTATTGTTGCGATGGAGACTCCAGGGCACACGCCGGAGAGCGTTTGCTACCTTCTCTACGATTTGCCAGCGCAGCCGACAGTGCCATCCGCGGTCTTCACCGGTGACACTTTATTTGTGGGCGATGTTGGGCGGCCAGACTTACTTGCATCGATAGGCGTAACTGCGGACCAGTTAGCAACGATGCTGTATCACTCGCTGCACGACAAACTGTTGCAGTTGCCCGACAGTACGATCGTCTACCCTGCGCATGGCGCCGGTTCGTTGTGCGGGAAAAGCTTGGGGACAGAGCGGTCTACTACAATCGGTTTGCAGAAACGCGACAATGCCTCGGTGCAACCTATGACGGTGGCGGCATTCGTTGCACGCGTGACGGCTGACCAGCCGCAAACGCCGAAATATTTTGGTTATGACGCGATGCTGAATCGTAAGCAGCGCGGAATATTGGAGGTCGCCGTGCAGAGCGGTATGAGGCCGCTATCGGCCGAGGTCTTCTTGCAGTTGCGTGAGCAAGGGGCGCAGGTCATCGATACTCGCGAGAGCGACGATTTCGCTAATTGCTCGGTGCGTGATGCGATCCACGTGCCGTTGAGCGGTAGCTTTGCGACTTGGTCCGGCGCGATGCTGGAAATCGAAAAGCCTGTATTGGTGGTGTCTTATCCAGGTAAGCATGAGGAGGCTGTGCTGCGATTGGGCCGTATTGGCATTGATACAGTTGCTGGCTACCTCGACATCGATGTGTCCGCACTGCATGACAGTTCTGACATTGTGCAGAGTAGCGGCATTATTGACGTCGCTGATTTGCAGGAACGGCTAGGTCGTGGCGAATCGCTTCGGGTCCTCGACGTGCGCTCTCCAGTCGAGTTCACCGATGGGCATATCGAAGGTGCCCAGCATTTGTCGTTGATTCAGCTGCCCGATCGCGTCGCGGAGGTTCCTCGTGATTGCGAGGTCGTGGTAATCTGCCGGACCGGTGCCCGTTCCAGCACGGCGATCAGCATGTTGATGCGAGCCGGATTGCGAGGGCTCAGCAATGTTCGTGGTGGCATGGTTCGTTGGAGTGAGCACCTAGCTTCAACGAGCTCTTAGTCCATTGGATGCTGCCGGTCGCTGTGGTCACAAGCCGGAGAGGTGGCGGTGACTTTTGACTAGCAGGTAAGTCCGTTCGCTGGCAGCTGACCGACTGCGGCTAGGCAGTCGGTAGATCACGCACATCAAGCTTGCCTGCCTGGTGCAATTCACGGAATCGACGTAGTGTTTCGCCGATTCCTTTCTCAAGTGAGGTGTCCGGTAGCCCAGGGAAATCCCGATGGATGGCACTTCCATCGAGTTGCGGCGGGATTGGCAGCTCTGGACCTGCTTGGGTGATTTTGTCCGCTGCCGCTGGGTGTAGCCTTTCGATCGTCTCGATGATGTCGGCAACGGCAACCGTCGCTCCGTGCAGATTGTATACGTGCGCGCCTTTGCCGCAGGCTGGGTCTTGGTCAGCGCAAGCGATGAACATGGCTGCGGTATCTCCGACGTAGTTGAAGTCCGTCGAGCCAGTGAATCCAATCGTGTGCGGCGTGCCGAGTAACGCGGCCTTCATCGCCGTAGTTGGTCCTGACGTCAGGCCCTGATCGCGACCCACTCCGTAGACCGTCAATGGACGCAGGCCGACGCTAGGCATTTGGTTGTCTTGCCAGTAGATCCTAGCGGTGCCTTCGTTGGCGCGTTTGTAGACGCCATAGTGGGTCGTCGGTTCACAGGTTGCGCCTTCATCTGGGGCAGCTGCACCATCTTCGCCAGGGCCAAAGACTGCGGCGCTGCTTGCATAAACAACACGCTCGACGTTTGCGGCAATCGCTGCTTCAAATACGTGGATGGTGCCTAGCACGTTTACCTTGGCACCCAGAGCTGGATCGGCTTTGCAGAAGGGCACCTGTAAACCGGCTAGATGGATGATGGCTTTCGGCGACAGTTCGGCGACCGTTTGTTTGGTCGCTTCGAGGTCTGTGATATCTCCAGTTATGAACTGAACCTTTGCGAACGTGTCATCATCCAGGATGTCTCTAATCCGGCGAGGGTCGCCACCAATATCGAACACTACCGGGGTATCGCCGCGTTCGGCGAGTTGCTTGACAACCCATGCGCCGATGCAGCCCATCGCGCCAGTGACCATGTAGGTGTTGCTCATGCTTCCTCTCCGAGCCCGTAGATTTCTACGGCGTTGTTGCCAAATAGTTTTTGCTGCTCGCTGTCGCTGAGTGATTTTGACCAGTCAGCAATCAGTTGGTAGACGTCAGCATAGTCATTGGCTGCAAGCAGGCACACGGGCCAGTCGGACCCGAACATCAGGCGATCCGGTCCAAAGGCTTCCAGCGCTGAGTCAAGGTAGTGGCGGAAGTCGCTGGGCTGCCAGTGATTCCACGTTGCTTCTGTAACCATGCCAGAAACCTTGCAGCTAACTTGTTCGAACTGCGCAAGGCCATCGAAACCAAGTTGCCATGCGTCGATGTTTTGATTTTTGATGTCGGGTTTCGCTAGGTGGTCTAGCACGAACGGTTGGTCGGGTAGCGCTGAGACAAACGCAACAGCTGCATCTAGTTGCCTGGGGTAGATCAGTATTTCGTAGACCAAATTCCGGTCGGCAAGTTTGCGCACGCCGTCTTGGAAGTCGTTGCGTAACAAGAATTGGTCATCGGGTTCATCCTGCACAATGTGCCGAAGTCCGCGCAATTCTTTGTCTTGGCACAATTCGTCGAGAACGTCGTCAATTTTTTCGTCGCAGAGATCCGCCCAGCCAACGACTGCTTTGACGCAGTCATTCTGCCGTGCCAGCTCCACTAGGAAGCGGGTCTCTTCGAGTGATGACCGCGCCTGTACGGCGATGGCACCGTCGAGTTGGCATGACGACAGCAGTGGTTCTAAGTCTTTTGGTAGAAAGTCGGCTGCGATGCGTTGCATCCGCGAATCAATCCACGAGTAATCGGCTTGGTTATACCGCCAGAAGTGCTGATGAGCATCGATACGCACATTCCGATTGTTATGGTCCGAGCGCCGTTGGGCAAGCATTGACTCGGGCCTCTATTGTCTTTGCGGCCAGCTACGAAGCGCTCTGCTGGCGTTGTTGCCAGGTCGGCAAGCCAATGGGGCTGCCAGTGCTGTGATTGCGCCAGAGGTCACTAGGCGACGTTTTTTTGTTTGCGTGGTTGTGCTGTGGCTTTAGTCGCGCCGGACGTGGCCCACCCAGATTTAGAAGTCTTCTGCGCTTGGTTCGCGCCAGAGGGCGGTGGCGTTTAGCATCCTGAGCATGCCATTGGCGCGTTACGTCGTTCTGCTCTCGTTGTTTTTTGTTTTTGTCGGCTGCGACGACAGCAACTCCGGTCCACGGATTGTCGTGATTCCGAAGGGCACTACGCATGTGTTTTGGCAGGCCGTCAACTCAGGTGCGCAAGACGCTGGCAAGCAGGCCGGTATCGAAGTCGTGTTCAAGGGGCCGCTGCAGGAGAATGACCGGTCTGGCCAGAAACAAATCATGCAGCAGTTTATCGGGGAGGGGGTCGCGGGCATTGCGCTAGCCCCACTCGATCATAAGGCGTTAGTCCCTGAAGTCGCACGCGCGAAGTCTCAGGGCATTCCTGTCGTTATCTTTGATTCAGCCCTCGAGGGCGTTGCTGGTGAGGACTTCGACAGCTTTGTCGCTACGGACAATGGCAAGAGTGGCGAGTTGGCCGGTGTGGAGATGGCTCGTCTTCTGGGCAATAAGGGCAAGGTCGTTGTGCTGCGCTATCAGGTCGGATCGGCTTCGACGACAGCGCGTGAAGATGGCTTCTTGAAGGCTGCTCGCGCCAATGGCCTCGAAATCCTGGTCGACAATCGTCACGCTGGCGCATCAACTGGAGAGGCAAAGACCGCTGCGCTCAACATGGCAGACGACTTGAAGTCGGCCGACGGCGTCTTCTGCCCGTGTGAACCAGTGACCAATGGCATGATGCTGGCGCTTGATCAGCTTGGTTTGTCGGGGAAGCTAAAGTTCGTCGGGTTTGATGTTACGCAGCCGCTTTCTGATGGTATGCGTAACGGCAAGATCGATGCATTGGTTGTGCAGAACCCACGCCGAATGGGTGAGTTGGCTGTCGAGCACCTAAAGCAAATCATCGCCGGCAAGACCGTTGAGAAGCAGGTCGATACAGGCTGCGTCTTGGCGACTAAGGCCAATATGGATGACCCAGAAATCGCGGCTCTGCTGAAATGAAAGCTGCGCCATTGCGGCTTTGCGTCCGGGCATTGCATAAGCGTTTCGGGCCAACCCAGGCGCTGTCGGGTGTCAATCTCGACGTCAGGGCAGGTGAAGTGCACGCGTTGGTCGGCGAAAACGGTGCCGGCAAGTCAACCTTGTTGAAGGCGCTAGCTGGAGTCCATTCTGTCGATACTGGGTCGATGGAGGTTGATGGCTTGATGCATCTGCCGAACAATCCTGCCGAGGCCCGAGCAGCCGGGCTCGCAATCATTCATCAAGAGCTAGCTTTGGCAGCACATCTGTCAATTGCTGAGAACCTCTTTCTTGGGCGGGAGCCAAGGCGCGGCTTATTTGTCGACCGAGTAGCACTGCGGTGCCAGGCTGAAGATGCTTTGGCGCGGATTGGGCGACCAAATCTCGATCCAGATCGTTTGCTCTCAACGTTGCCGCCAGCTGATCGTCAGTTGGTCGAAATAGCCCGTGCGTTAACGCAGGACGTGCGGGTGTTGGTTCTTGATGAACCGACTTCAAGTTTGACGCAGGAAGATGTTGGACCGTTGCTAGAGCGCTTGCGCGAACTCGCCAGCACTGGCGTGGCGGTCGTCTACGTTTCCCACGTGTTCGAAGAGCTGTTTGCAGTTGCGGACCGCTACACCGTGCTGCGTGACGGTGAGACTGTTGCGACCGGAGTGATGCAGGAAATTGATCACGATGGTTTGGTCGCAGCGATGGTCGGTCGCAGCGTCGAGCAGCTATATCATCGCAGTCCGTGTAAGGCTGGGGAACCTGTGTTGGAGTTGCAAAGTGTTGCGGGCCGTGTCTTACCGACTGATGCAACGTTGACATTGCACCGTGGCGAAGTGCTCGGTGTCGCGGGACTCGTTGGTGCCGGTAGGACAGAGTTGTTGCGTTGTGTCTTTGGCCTGGATGAAGTTAAGCGCGGCAAGGTGCGCGTGCTTTCGCATGACGGTTGGAGTCATCCTAAAGATCGCTGGGGGCAAGGCGTTGGCTTGCTTAGCGAAGATCGTAAACACGAGGGTTTGGCGCTTACGCTGTCTCTTGCCGATAATCTATGGCTACCATGTTTGAGTCGTCACGCGTCACGCGGGTTCTTATCCAAGCGCCAGCTTGAAGAGGGCGCTAGCGAGTGGCTGACTCGGATTGGCGTCAAATTTCGTGATGCGGGGCAGGCAATTTCAGAGCTGTCGGGCGGTAACCAGCAAAAGGTGGCTTTAGCGCGCCTACTCGCTGCCGAATGTGATGTGTTGCTGCTCGATGAGCCAACTCGCGGTATTGATGTTGGCGCCAAGGCAGAGATTTACAAAGTCATTGATGAACTTGCGCACACTCAGAATAAAGCTGTGCTTATTGTGTCGAGCTACTTACCTGAATTGCTGGGTCTTGCAGATCGCGTCGCAACGGTCGCGAACGGGTGCGTGCAGCCAGCGAGGCCAGTTGCCGAATTGGATGAGCGCGCTCTTCTTACAGAGATGACGACTCTTCGTAATGACTACGAGGCGTAGCGCAGGAGTCGCATGAAACTGTTCGAAATCATGAGTAAGGCGGGTTTGCGAGGGGCTGGCCCGTTGCTGGGCCTGGTTGTTACTTGGGCTTTATTCGCGATCTTGGCGGGAGCCAAGTTCACGAGTTGGTCCAACCAAGAACTTATGCTGTTGCAGACAGCCGTTGTTGGGACTGCTGCAGTGGGCGCAACCTGGATCATTGTCAGCGGCGGTATCGATTTGTCGGTCGGAGCCAATATCGCATTGTCTGCGATGGTCGGGTCGATGGTCATGCGCGACGGTCACGGGTTTTGGCTTGCTGCCGCGGCGACCGTGCTTACTGGTTGTGTCGTAGGTTGGCTGATTGGCGCATTGGTTATTGGTGCATTGCTGCGTGTCTTTATCACGTCGGTAGTAGGTGCCCTTGTGATGTGGCTCGCCAGTGGCCTTGACTTTTTATGGACGTTGCTGCTTGGCGTCGCTGCCGGATCTGCTGCATGGCGTGGCACCAGTCGGTGGCGGGGGGTGCTGCCGTTGTCACCCTTCATTGTGACGCTGGGGCTATGGGGCGCGTTGCGCGGTGTCGCCAAGGGTCTCGGCGACAATCAGCCGATCTACTTTGAGTCGAACAGCACGTTAAGTGGCTTGATGCAGCCTGGTGGGCTATTGCCGCCCGGAGTCTGGGTATTGCTGTTGGTCGCAATCATCGCGTCTCTGCTGCTGCGACGGTCAGTCTTTGGTCGTCACGTGGTTGCGATTGGCTCAAGCCGCGAGACCGCCCGGCTCTGTGGCATCGACCTGCCCAAGGCAGAATTGCGTGTCTATATTCTTGGGTGCGCCTGTGCTGGTGTCGCAGCAGTGATGCAGCTGTCGTTTTTGTCGATGGGCGACCCGACTACGGGTCAGGGCTACGAGTTGAAAGCCATTGCTGCAGCTGTCATTGGTGGGGCATCGTTGGCTGGTGGCGAGGGTGCAATCTTTGGCACAGTGCTCGGTGCCCTGATCATGACGGTTGTCGACAATGGCTGCACTAAGGTCGGCTTGGATAACTGGGTCCAGGAAGTGGTAACGGGTGTGATCATTGTGGCTGCCGTGGCGCTTGATCGTTGGCGGCAATCGAAGTAGCGCACCTAGCCTGGATCTTGTCGAGGTGCGGTTCGCAACTGTGTTTGATGACGCATAGATCGCGACTTGGCATCGCCTAGCTATTGCCTCAGGGGCCACGGTCTGGCGATTGGGAGTTGGCGATTGCCCGGCTCTGATTGTTTGTTTGAGATCTTTGCGCCGGTGCGTGATGCAAGTCTGGCAAGCTCTGAATATGGGGCTCGGATGGCCTATTCCATTGACGCGAGCAAAGCAATGTTGTGCGGCCTTGCGTGAGATTCGTCGCGGTGTCTCTATCTTTGCGTGCAGTCTTCGAGGGTAATGGTGGAGTTGCGCTGCGAGCTTCAGCATGCTTATGACTGTGGCTTCCGTTGGCCACGGATTTTCCAGTAGACGAAATGATGATGCATCCTATTGCCGCGGCTTTGGTTTTTGCACTTGGGTCGGTAGCCGTCACTGCGCAAGCGACCAAGTCGAGCGAGATTGCTAGTAAGCAGCCGAACATCTTATTCTTCTTCGCCGACGATCTGCGTGCGGACACGGTGGGAGCTTTTGGCGGCAAAGATGTGCGCACGCCGCATATTGATGCGCTTGCTGCGCGGGGCACGAAGTTGACGCAGGTCTACTGTATGGGGTCGCGTCACGGGGCAGTCTGTGCACCTTCGCGAGCCATGCTGATGTCTGGTCGAATGTTGACGCACGCGCCCGACAACCTAGAAGGCATCAAGACACTGCCGCAGTACCTGCGTGAAGTTGGTTATCAAACGTTTGCCACCGGCAAGTGGCATAATGGCAACGAGTCTCTGACGCGCTCCTTCCCAGATGCTCGCAACGTCTTTCGCGGCGGCATGTGTGATCACAATCAGGTGCCATTGTGTGACGTTTCCGGTGGCCAAGTTGTCAATAAACGCAAACCCGTTGGTCATTCGAGCGAGCACTTTGCGGATGCCGTCGTCGACTTCATCAAGCGTCATGAGGAATCGCGTTCGACTAAGCCGTTCTTCGCTTATGTGCCGTTTACGGCACCGCATGATCCGCGCGACCCGCCCAAGGAATGGATCGAGAAGCTGCGCGATTTGCCAAGGCCCGAACTCCCGAAGAACTTTCGAGGGCAGCACGGCTTGAACCTCGGCAAGATGACGATGACCGTGCGCGATGAAAACCTGCTGGGGTGGCCACGCGATGAAAAGTTGCTGCGCGAACAGTTAGTTGAATATCGCGCCCTGGTTTCGCATCTCGATGCCCAGATTGGTCGTGTGTTGGGGGCGCTTGCCAAGGCTGGGATGGAAGAAGACACACTGGTTGTGTTTACTGCTGATCACGGCCTAGCTCTCGGAAGCCATGGCTTGCTCGGCAAGCAGAGCCTTTATGAGCACTCGATGCGTTCCCCATGTGTCATCAGTGGACCGAAGGTTCCTGCCGGCGAGTCACGTGATGGGCTAACGTATCTCTTCGATTTGACAGCGACGTGCTTGGAGTCCGCCGGTGTTCAGGCGGCCTCGGGTGTGCATGGCCGCAGTCTATGGCCGATGTTGCGAGGCGAGGCCAACGGCCGCGATGAGCTTTTGTTGATCTATGCAAAGACGCAGCGAGCGTTGCGCATTGGTGATCACAAGATGATTCGCTTGCCGCAAATCGACCGCACTCTGTTCTTCAACGTCCGGCTAGACCCGGACGAATTGCATGATCTGTCACAGGATGATTCGCTGCGAGAGCTTCGTTCTAGCTTTGAGGCGCGCATGCGTGCGGCGCAGAAGCAGGCGAATGATCCGCTTGCTTGGACAGCCAATAAGTTGCTGCCTGTCGAAATCGATCTGACTGGTAAGCGCTGGCCGGCCGATCGTTGGCAGCCAAGTTGGATCCGTAAGAAGTATTGGTAGCTGTGACTGCCGGCGAGTAGGTCACGGCGTCGGCGGTCGATGCTATATATTTCGATCTGGGCTAGTCGCTGTCACTCTGAGATTTCGATCGTTGCAAAGAGTGGTAGGTGGTCGCTGAAGAAATTTGCTCCTAATTGAGCGTCGCGGACCCGCAGTTTTCCTGCCACCAGAATGTGATCAATTGGAATGCGCAGGGCTGAGGGTAGGTCGGCGGGCCATGTCGGTAGCCAGGTGGTCGTAGTGCCGGGAAATAGTCCTGCTGACGTTTTCAGTCGAGCAAACTCGGCATTCCACGGAGTGGCATTGAAGTCGCCGCAGACAATTCGTCGCGCTGGCAGGTTCTGCAGCGTCAGCGGGATCGCCTGAAGAGCTCGATTGCGCTCGTTGCTACGGGCATAGCTAAATCCCGGCGGTGGCGTGTGCACACCAAGGAATCCAATGGGGCCGTGCGGGGATTGGATGACGGCGCGGCAGGCCGGCGTCCATGAGTGGCCGAGCTCTACCATTTCGGCGAGTGGGATGGGGTGTCGCGAAAAAAGGGCTGCGCCGAATGGATTCTGCGATGGCTGTTGGCACCGGTATGGGTAGTCGGGCAATTCGCGGCACAGGAACCTTTGCCATAGCGGGGTGTATTCCGTTAGCCAAATCAGATCCGGTGACAGGTCTCGGACAACTTTCAACGCTAAGCCTTGCCCTAGTGCATTGCTATGCAGGAGGTTAAGGGTCAGAACTTTTAGCTCGGGAGGATTCTCCCCAAAACCTGGAGAGTTGTTCACGGCCATCCATCCCGGCGCGGTCGCGAGCAGCGCCACCCCTGCGAATGTAGATAAGATGATTGCTCGTATCCACTTACGTCCAGATAGCAGCAGCGCTGAACCGGTGATGAGCAATAGTGCCGATTGCACCGGGAAGCATGCCGCGAGGTCTATGGACCAGTGCCAGTTCGCGCAGTGCGGCGCGATTGCCCCAGGTACGGCGAGGGCCGTAACCAAGGTGATCATGTTGGTCCAGCTTGCCTTCACGCACATAGGATGCCCGAGGTGAGTTGCTGAGGAAAGAGCCTGAGCCAGTTGCCGTTTCGCGTGTTGTTTGGGGGATGTTGCCTACGGTGACTCGGAACGGCATGATGTTCGTCCCGATTCGTCCGCTGCCAATGCCTTTTCACACCACTCCCGAGCTCAAGACCGTCCTTGCTGAGATCCGCGCCTTCATCGCCAACTGGTTCCGGGACGGAAAAGTAGATGGCCTGGAGGACGACACCCCCCTGGTGACCTCCGGCATCGTCGATTCGGCCGGTGTTATTGAGGTTGTCGAGTTCCTCGAGAAGCAGTTTCGAATCCAGGTCAGCGAGGGCGACGTATCGCTCGCAAACTGCAATTCCCTGCTTGGATTGGCCAATTTGGTCAAAAGTCGCATGTCGGCCTGACCTCCCGAAAGGGGGCATTGTGAAATTCCTACCGGCTCTAGCGAGTCAAAGTAGTGAGAGAACCAGTAGCAGCCACTCGAATCCGTGGCGCCAATCGCTACTTTGTTTGCCCAAACTCACAGCCAAAGCGTGCACTTCCTTCTGCCAATCCTGGTTATCTCTGTTCCTATCCTGGCGATCGCTCTGATCGCTTTGGGGGGACGAAGTCTATCCGGGTCATGTGGTGGTCGGGCTGCAGATGGCTCTTGCGGCAAGTGCGGCAGAGCAGCTGGCGAACCCGAACCCGAGGAAGCCTGTGCTCGATAATTGCGAGTCAGGTGAACTCACCCCGTTCTTACTTCTGACACTGTTGCCAGCCAGAGGCTCACACGTAGCTCTCAGTCACGGATGACGACCCACAAGATCAAGAAAGGCCTCGATCTCCCGCTAGCCGGGCGATCAGAGCTTGTCCTCGCGGATGCACCAGAGCCGACGAATGTCGCCCTGGAGACCGCGGAGTTCGTTGGTATCAAACCCAAGGTGCTAGTGAAGGAGGGCGACCAGGTGCAAACCGGTCAGCCAATCTTCCTGAGCAAGCTGGACCGAGACATCGTTTGGTGTTCCCCGGTCACGGGCACCGTGAAAGATATCGAGTTCGGCGCGCGCCGTCATCTCAACCGCGTTGTCATTGAGAACAGCGGGAAAGACGACTTCGCCTCGCTAACTCAGGCTTCTGGCGATCGTGATGCGGTCGTCAAGGCTGTTAAGGCAGCTGGCTTGTGGCCGATGCTTAAGCAGCGGCCAGTCGGCAAGATGCCGATGGGCGATGCCGTGCCGGTAGCGATCTTCGTCAACGGGATGGACTCGGCACCGCTCGCAGCGGACCCGGCATTTGCCGTTCAGGGTCGTAAGGAAGACCTGCAAGCTGGCATTGACCTGCTCCAGCAATTGACTTCCGGAAACGTTTATCTGTCGTTGCGCGCCGCTGGCGATCATCAGTCAGATTTACGTGGTCTCAATGGCGTGACGGTGCATGACTTCGCTGGCCCGCACCCATCCGGTTTGGTTGGGACGCATATCAGCAAGATCCAGCCGCTTAAGCCCGGCGAGATTGCCTACGCACTGTCGTTAGTCGACGTGGCTAGGCTTGGCTCTTGGCAGCGCACTGGCCAGTATCCAGCACATACGGTGATTGGGGTTGGCGGCAGCGAAGCGCCTTCTCGCCAATACTTCCGCGTGCGTCAAGGCGCGCAGGTGTCGGCGCTGACTGGCGGTGGCCCGCTTGAAGGTGATGTTCGTCTCATCAACGGCGACGTTTTGAACGGTTACGTTGTCGAGCCAACTGGTTACCTGGGGTTCTGCAATAAGACCCTGACGATCATCCCTGAGGGGACTGACAAGCGTGACCTGTTTGGTTGGGCGGTGCCGCAAATGGGCAAAATCACCAACCACATGAGCGTCAACTTCGGCCTCAGGAAAAAGGAGTATGTCGTCGACACGCGCCTTAACGGTGGCCATCGACCAATCGTCAACATCGGCTCGTGGGAGAAGGTGATGCCGCTTGATATCCTGCCGACCTTCTTGGTTCGGGCGATTCAAGCAAATGATATTGAGGAAGCCCTCAACCTGGGGTTGCTCGAAGTGACCGAAGAAGACGTGGCACTTTGCACGTTTGTAGATCCCTGCAAGATCGATGTTGGTGAGATCATTCGCCAGGGTCTCGACATCTATGAGAAGGAAGCCTAAGCCGTGCAATTCCTACGCAATATAGTAGATAAGCAGCGGAAGCTGTATCACGCCAAGGACAGCAAGTTCCACAAGGTGTGGCCGTTGTTCGACGCCCTCGAAACCTTCTTGTTCGCGCCGGATTTCCGTGCTGGTAAGAAGGGCGTTCACGTCCGTGACTACGTTGACCTGAAGCGCGTCATGAACAGCGTCATCATTGCGATGGTGCCATGTTTGCTTTGGGCCTTCTGGAACACAGGAGTTCAACACTTCGAAGCCATTGCCCGAATGGGCGTCACTTCCGACAACTACGTGTCTGGCTGGCTGCAAAGCTTACTGGGTGCGCCCGTTCTCGGTGTGGAGGGCGGCGTCTCGCCTTACGATACGGTCGTCTTTGGATTGCAGCGCATGCTGCCGATCGTGGCCGTCAGCTATGGGGTTGGTCTCGCGATCGAGGGCATGTTCTGTGTGGTCCGTAAAGAGGAGGTTAGCGAAGGCTATCTCGTTTCGGGCATGCTGATCGCGCTCATTGTTCCAGCTTCGACGCCGCTCTGGCAGTTGGCGCTTGGGGTTGCCTTCTCGGTGGTGCTCGGCAAGGAAGTCTTTGGCGGCACTGGGATGAACATCTTCAACCCGGCCATGATGGTGCGGGCGTTCTTGTTCTTTGCATTCCCCGCACAGATGTCGGGTGACACCGTTTGGGTGGCAGGCAACACCGCGCCCAAGGGCATTCCTGGTAACTTGATCGACGGTTACTCAGAGCCAACTGCATTGGCCGCAGTGAAGGTTCTCGAAACCAAGGTCGAGAGCGTTCCGGAAGCCGAGGTCGCAGCCGCTGAGGCAGCTGGCGAACCTATTGCCGACACCGTGACGACGTTCCTCGACACCGCCGGCAATGTTGTTCAAAAGGAAGGCGTCAGTGATTTCTTGACCACCACCTACAGCCACGCCGACCTGTTCTTTGGCAACATCCCCGGCAGTGCCGGTGAGATGAGCAAGCTGATGGTCTTGATCGGTGCGGCGATCTTGCTGATCACTGGAGTCGGCAGTTGGCGCACGATGCTTGCAGGTGTCATTGGTCTGCTAGGTGCCGCAGTTGCGATACCGGTCCTTGCAGAACTGACGGGCTTGCCAGTGACCGCGCCTATGTATCTGGCACCTTGGGAGCACCTGATCTGCGGTGGCTTCTTGTTTGGAATCGTCTACATGGCGACCGATCCAGTATCGAGTCCTGAAACGAACATTGGCAAGTGGATCTACGGCATCTTGATCGGCGCGATCACGGTGCTTGTCCGGATGATCAACCCCGCATACCCAGAGGGGACGATGCTTGCGATCCTGCTACTCAATGCGTTTGCACCGACGATCGACCACTTCGTTGTCGCGTCCAACATTAAGCGGAGGCTTAGAAGGGTATGAACACCAACAGCAACTCCTATGTGATGGTGTTTACCGTCACGATGTGTGTAACCGTGAGTTCGGCCCTGGCCTTTCTCGCGACCAGTCTCAAGTCAAAGCAAGAAGCTGCGGCTGAGTTTGATCGCCAAAAAAACGTCATGATGGCTGCTGGCCTGATCGAACGTGGTGATCCCCGTATGCGTGAAGACCTCGAGAAGCTTTACGCCAATCGCGTCAAGCAAGTCGTGGTCGACACCATCGACGGTGTGATCGTCGATGGCGAAGCGGATGCACTTAACGAGGCTGCCGCGGAGAAAGATCCGGAGCAGTCCGGTCGTTACCGCTCGATCGAGCAGGCAATGACCGAAGGCGGCAAGCTTGACGCAATCATTTTGCCGGTTTCGGGCAAGGGACTATGGAGCACCTGCTACGGATACCTTGCCCTCGCTGGCGACAAGAACACCGTTAAGGGCATCCAATTCTACAAGCACGGTGAGACGCCCGGACTCGGTGGTGAGATCGAGAACGCAACATGGACCGCCATGTGGAAGGGCAAGAAAATCCTAGATGACAAGGGCGAGCTAGTCTCGGTTACGGTCAAGAAGGGCAAGGTCGATCAGCAGAAGCCGGTCGAGAAGAAGCATTTCGTCGATGGACTCGCAGGCGCGACCATCACCAGTAACGGTGTCTCCAAGTTCGTGCTGAGCGACTTGAAGGCACTTGGCACCTACCTTCAGAAGAAATAGGAGGCGCAACGATGACATCTACTGCCGCTCCCGAGACCAAAGCCCCTCTTTTCGGTGAACAAGAGAAGAAGGCCATTCTCGATCCTCTCTGGGATGACAACCCGATTTCACTGCAGATGCTTGGCATTTGCTCCGCGCTCGCGGTGACCACCCGTCTCGACGTTTCGATCGTCATGGGGATCTCGGTCATCTGTGTGATGGCGATGGCGAACGTCATCATCTCTCTCTTGCGTCATATGATTCCGAGCAAGATTCGGATCATTGTGCAGTTGGTGGTGATTTCAGGCGCTGTGATCATCGTCGACCAGGTATTGCGAGCTTATGCCTATGATTTGGCAAAGCAGCTCGGTGTCTTCATTTCGTTGATCATCACGAACTGCATTGTGATGGGGCGACTTGAGGCCTATGCCATGGCGAATCCACCGTGGCGTAGCCTTCTTGACGGCATTGGCAACGGTCTTGGCTATGCCTGGATCATCTGTGTGGTCGGTGCGGTCCGAGAGATCTTTGGTTCGGGCAAACTGCTCGGCTTCCAGGTCATCCCGGATGCGATGTATGAGGCCGGCTACGTCAACAATGGGTTGATGGTGTTGGCCCCGGGTGCGTTCATCCTGCTTGGGGTGATCGTTTGGGTGCAGCGAGCCATTTCTGGCTACGTCGAGAAATAGGAGCGAACCAATGATCACAGAAGCAATCCTTACTGGGTTCGACCTAGCAGCCATCCCTCAGGATGGTGCTCAAGATGCTGGCAACAGCTACCTCGGCATTCTGCTGCGTTCGATCTTCGTCGAAAACATCCTGCTGGCGTTCTTCCTCGGCATGTGCAGCTACCTAGCGGTCAGCAAGCGTGTTGATAGTTCGCTCGGTTTGGGCGTCGCCGTCATCTTTGTGCTCGGCCTCACGGTCCCTCTTAACTGGATCATCCAGGAATACATCCTCGCTCCAGGCGCGCTTAGCTGGGCTGGGATGCCGGACTCTGATTTGAGCTACCTGCAGTTCCTCACGTTCATCGCGACGATCGCTGCAGCTGTCCAAATCGTAGAAATGGCTGTCGATAAGATTAGCCCGAAGCTCTACGCCGCCTTGGGCATCTTCTTGCCGCTGATTGCCGTGAATTGCGCAATCCTCGGCAGTTCGATGTTCATGGTCGAGCGCAACTACTCGTTCAGCGAGTCAGTCGTGTTTGGCCTTGGATCAGGAACTGGATGGCTGCTCGCCATCGTCAGCATGGCCGCCATTCGCTGGAAACTGCGAACCGCTCACGTGCCCGGGCCTCTGAAGGGACTCGGCATTACATTCATCACTACAGGCCTCATCGCGATGGCCTTCATGACCTTCAGCGGAATCTAAAGGGTCTCAATCGATGTTCACTACCATCTTGATCGGCATCGTTGCTTTGACTGGCGTCATCATCACGCTGGTTCTTGTTCTGATGTTCTGTGAAAGCAAGCTTGTCCAAAAAGGCCAAGTGAAGCTGTTGATCAACGGCGACGATGAAAAGTCACCAGAAGTGGCGATTGGCGCCAATCTGCTGACTGCTCTCAGCGAAACCGGCCTCTTCCTACCATCTGCATGTGGCGGCGGCGGTTCGTGTGCCATGTGCAAATGCCAAGTCTTCGAGGGAGGTGGCGATATCTTGCCAACCGAGAAGACCCACATCAGCCGCAGCGAAGAGAAGGAAGGCGTGCGCCTTGCTTGTCAGGTCAAAGTGCGCGGTCCCATGAAGATCAAGGTGCCGGACGAAGTCTTTGGCATTAAGAAGTGGGAGTGCACGGTGCGATCGAATCACAACGTCGCAACCTTTATTAAGGAGCTCGCAGTCGACTTGCCTGAGGGTGAGACGATTGGCTTCGAGTCGGGTGGTTACATCCAGATCGACGTTCCAAAGTATAAGGACCTCAAGTTCTCTGACTTCGACATCGAAGAGGAGTTCCGCGGTGACTGGGATAACTTCAAGCTTTGGGACTTTGTCGCCAACAACCCGACGCCGGTATTCCGCGCCTACTCGATGGCGAACCACCCGGCCGAAGGCAACATGGTGATGCTCAATATCCGTATTGCTTCGCCACCGCCGCGCCAGCCGGACCTGCCACCAGGCTTGTGCTCCAGCTACGTGTTCTCGCTCAAGCCGGGTGACAAGATCACGATTTCGGGTCCTTATGGAGACTTCTTCATCAAGGATACCGATCGCGAGATGATCTACATCGGTGGTGGTGCCGGCATGGCGCCGTTGCGTAGTCACATCTTCCATCTGTTCCACACCTTGAAGACTGGCCGCAAGGTTTCTTACTGGTATGGCGCGCGAAGTAAGCGCGAGATGTTCTACACAGAGGACTTTGAGGCTATCGAAAGAGACTTCCCGAACTTCAAATACAACGTGGCACTGTCTGAGCCGCAACCGGAAGACAATTGGGAGGGTTACACTGGCTTCATTCACCAGGTTGCCTACGACAACTACCTCGGTGAGCATGAGAACGTTGACGAAATTGAGTTCTACATGTGTGGTCCACCGATGATGAATAGTTCGGTGCAGAAGATGCTCGATGACCTTGGTGTCGAGAAGGACATGATCGCGTTCGACGACTTTGGTGGCTAGGTAAGCTACCGGATTAGGCAGCCATCGCGCTGCCCTGCGATCTTCCGATGCTTAGGCCGAGCCTACAGAGCTTTGGCCGAGCAGATGCTAGCGCTCGAAGTCATCGGGCAGCGGCGCTTCGATCGTCATGCCCAGATTCGTTTCGGGCTGCGGCAACACCAATTGTCTCGCGTGCAACAGGTGTCGTCCCGCTGGAATTCCCTCTGGCATCTCGACGGGCTGCCCTTGCAGCCAGCGAATGAAGTTGCGTTCGTCGCCGCCATATAGCAGATCGCCAAGTATGGGATGGCCAGCGTGTGCTAGGTGCGCGCGGATCTGGTGACGGCGCCCTGTTTGTGGTCTTGCTCTTATTAGCGTCGTAGTAGCGCGGCGTTCGACCACCTCGACCTTGGTGATTGCTTCAGCGCCGTCTGAGAGGATGGCGACTTTGTGAGGCAGGCGGCTGTTTGGGTCAAGCGCGATCGGCGCATTGATCGTGAAGGAGTCTTGGTCTACTGATCCGGTGACGATCGCAACGTATTCCTTGTCGATGCGGCGCTCTCGAAAGGCGCGTTCAAAGTGCCGAGCAGCAGCTGGTTCATGCACCAGAATCAAGCAGCCGCTCGTGCCAAAGTCGAGGCGATGAGCTGGCGCTTTATGAAGCAGTGAGGCAATGTCGGCACCGGGGCGTCGAGAGCTTGGTGTGCTAGCGATCCCCGCCGGTTTATTGATGACAGTCCAGCCATTGCCTTCGTGCAGAGTCGGAATCTCAAGGTCTGGCGTTTCGGTGATGATTCGCTGCGCTAGAAAAACGGTGTCGCCGAGAGCTGCTCTGCGGTTGGCTTTGGGTTCTAAGCCAGATGCCAGTCGCACCCGAGATTCGATTGCTTCCTGGATGGCAGAGCGCGACATGCGCGGCACCATCGCCTGTAGAAAGCGGTCGAGGCGCATACCGCGATAGGCTTCGGTTACCGGGAAAGATTGTTCGCTCGCAGGCATGCGGGTAGCGGTGTATTCGGGGGCGCGCGCACGATTCTAGAGTAAGCCCAGCGAAGCTTGCACTACGGATCGTAGGGAGTCGGCGGCTTGTCGTTAGTATTACAAGGAATGCAGAACCTGCGATCGTATTGGCTTGGCGGTCTTTTGTTGGCTTTGTTGTCGTCGTGCTCTGAGCCGATGAAGATACAGGGTTTCCGGGGGCAGACCATGGGCTCGACATACGAGGTCAAGTTGGTCACGACGTTGCCTTTGTCCGAGTTGGTTGTGTTGGTCAATCAAGAGCTGGCTGCCTTCGATGTTGCATTTAGTAATTGGCGTGAGAGCTCTGAGATCATTCGCGTCAATGCGCACGTCAGCACTGAGCCAATGGCTATCAGTGAACGATTCGCCAGCGTTTTAGAGCAAGCTCTAGTCGTCGCTGCTGCGACTGGTGGCGCCTACGACCCAACCCTAAAGCCGTTGAGCGACTTGTATCGTCGAGCCAAATTGAATCCTGACCTTGGCCTGAGGGATGACGAACTACAGAAGGCCAATGAGCGAGTCGATTATCGAATGATATCTGTCGAGAACGGTAAGCTTGTTAAGCAGCGACCAGATCTAGAGATTGATCTCGATGGCATTGTTGCAGGCGCTGCCGCAGATGCGATTGCCGCTAAGTTTACCGAGCTAGGGGTTGCTTCATTCTATCTCGAAATTACTGGCGAAGTTTTGTGTCGCGGTGTGAAACCCAGTGGCGAACCTTGGCGGATTGGTGTTGTCGATCCGGCCAGTGATTTGAGCAGTGGCCAAACTCCAATTGTCACCTTGCCGCTGCGTGATGGAGCATTGTGCAGCAGTGGTGACTATCGAAACGCCGTGATTGTTGGTGGGCGTGTTGTGCATCACATCTTCGATCCACGCACTGGCCGTAATCCTGAGCATGCACTGGTGAGCGCTTCGGTTATCGCCGATAGCTGTGCTGTTGCGGATGCATTGGGAACAGCCTTGATGGTGATAGGCGATGAGGCAGCGACAGAACTATGGTCAGGTCTTGATATGATCGGTGCGAAGAGCGCACTGTTCTTAAAGCCGGGCGTTGAGACGCAATGGCAGGAAGTAAGGATCCAATGGCCACAAGAAGACTCCTAATCCTATTTTTGTTGCTGCTGGGGGCATGCCAGGCGCCGTTACCGAAAGGTGCGGAAGCTTGGTCGTTGACCGGTGAAGCGCTTTTCCCGCCGGAGCTTTCGCTTGAGCTCTTGGCTAGTCGTGAGCAAAATCTGGCAGCTGCTAGGCAGGAGCAGTCTGAGCATCAGGATGACCGTGATGCAGCCATTTGGGTTGGCAGAAGGCTAGGCTATCTGGGCCGATATCGTGAAGCGATCGACGTCTATACTCGGGCGCTAACGCGCTGGCCTGATGACCCATTTTTGCTTCGCCATCGCGGTCATCGTTATCTGAGCGTGCGCGAGTTTGCATCGGCCCGTGCTGACTTTGATGCCGCGGCGATTGCTTGCCGTGTTACACCTGACGAAATCGAACCCGATGGCTTGCCCGTGCCCGGTCGGCCGCCGCACAGCTCACTGCATTTTAATGTCCACTATCACCGCGGCCTCGCCGCGTTTGTGATGGGGGATTATTCGGCTGCTGAGAGATCTTGGCTAGATTGCCTGGCGGTTTGCCGTAACGACGAGTCACGCGTAGCCGTCTCGCACTGGCTGTGGTCCGCGCGCATGCGCTGTGGCGATGTTGCTGGTGCCTCGGCGGCGGTCGCGGCGATCACGTCCGACATGGATATCGTAGAGAACAAAAGCTACCACCAGCTGTGCCTGCTCTATGGGGGTCGCCTAGGCCGCGCAGAGATCCATGCTGCCGAAGGCAGCTCTGGTGCTGCGCTGATGTTCGGGTTGGCCCACTATGATTTCGTCAACGGAGCGGCCGAATCTGCTAGGCGGCTGATGGCGCAGCTGGTTCTCGATGCCGGCTGGTCGTCTTTTGGCGTCATTGCGGCAGAATCTGAGCTTGCTCGAGCTCACTAGGTCTGACTTGGCCTTTTGTGATGGAGGAGGCAGTCTGCTTTCCGTCTGTGCCTCGAGGCGATTGGCCTCGGAGGTCAGAGGCTAAAAAAAACGGTCCTCGGTGAGGCACCACCCCACACCGAGGACCATTACTACCACTGGAATCACGTCCATGCAGTTCTTTCCACCGCCCATGACAATGCACGTGCCGTGCCAAATCACCCTGGAAAACAGTCGGTTGCTAAATTGTTCTTAAGCGGTTCGATGCATGAGGTTTACGGCAGTCCGTTTGTTGGCGGTCTGGCTGCGGCTCGGTCGTTGTTGAGGGTCTGTCGTGGATCCGACACGGTATCCCGACGCATTTGACGGTTCCTCGACGGTGGTTGGCTAGTGCAGCCGATGTCTGGCGACCAATTGCCTGCGGGCAATGTTGCTAGAGAGCCGCGTGCTAGAGCCCAGCACGCTTGGCGGCGTCCCATTCTGCCTCCATATCTGCGAGCGACTTTCCTTGCAGCTGGTAGTCGAAAACTTCTTCGACACGCGTGAAGCGTCGCTGGAACTTGTCGGTTGTCGAGGACAGAGCCACCTCTGGGTTTATGCCAAGGTGCCTCGCTAGATTGCAGACGCTGAATAGCACATCGCCAAGTTCATCCTCGATGGCTGATGCCTCGCCGCTTTGGATTGCCTCGTCGAGTTCATGGAGTTCTTCATCGAGCTTCGCACGAGGTCCATCGCGGTCGGGCCAATCAAATCCAACCTTTGCGGCTTTCTGGCCTGCGCGGTAGGCCCTCAGTAATGCAGGAAGGGCTATTGGCAAGCCGGAGAGCGCGCTGCGGTTGGTTCCCGCGGCCTCTTTTTCGCGCTGCTTTTGCTGTTCCCAGGTCGCATACGCGATATCTGCGCTGTCAGTCTGTTGGTCACCAAACACATGGGGGTGCCTTCGAATGAGCTTGTCGCCGGCTGCTTGCGCCACGTCATTAGCCGAATACTGATTGGCTTCCCTGGCTATCTGGCTGATTAGCAGGACGTTGACCAATACATCGCCAAGTTCCTCTTTTGACTCCGATTGGGCGTCACGTCGGAGCGCATCAGCGGCCTCGAAAGCCTCCTCGATCAGATTCGGAGCCATGCTTTTCGTCGTTTGCTCGCGATCCCAAGGACAGCCGTCAGGTGCTCGTAAACGTGCGATCGTTGTGAGTAGATGATGGAACCCAGTCAAATCTGACATGTCGAAAGGCTAAGGCTTGCGGGTGGATGGCACGAAACGGTTTTGGTCGGGGGTGCGCATGCTCTATCGTAGGAGAGGTCTCGTGTTCTTTCCTGAGCACAATTCGGCTGGTCCTCGTCCGACCGAATTGTGCATCCATCTCACATCCATTCCGATCCGCAACGCCGACAGTCAGCAGAAGACACCGTCGGGGCCACAGCAGAGAAAATGGAACGCGATCGCGGTCAAAGCGATATCGTCATCTTGAATACATCAGCAACTACCTGCTTCGCTTGGGCAACAGGGACTTCGCAAATGCGAATCTTGCAAGCGCGCAGGTAATCGCGAATCCATCGTGTCGTGACATCAAATCGTCGACGTAAGCAAAAGGCTCAGTCATTGGGCCTCACCGAAGCTGAACTGCAACTGACCGAGTTGTTAGGCCAGGTGCTGGAGTTGTTGCGGTGGAATCAGGTTCTTGGTTACAGCAATCAATACCTACTACACCAAAAGCTCGGTTTGACTCCTGAAGAACGTCATGACGTCATGAAAGCTGCGGCTGGTGCCGTTGAGCAAGATGGTCGAATGCAAGATTGGGGGCAGCGACTACTCGAGATACAGGAATCGCTGCAGGGTATCCATGCGCGTATGACGGGTGATGTCAGAGACCCAGGCATCAAGGCTCGCGACGCTGCTAGTGACGATGTTGCGGGAGACGATGTTGCGGGAGACGATGTTGCGGGAGACGATGCCGAAGGGGCCGCCGGTGCCTGAAGTTGGTCGCGTAGCGATCAGTGGTTGCGTAATCACTTATCAAGAAGCCGACCGCATCGCTGATTGTCTGCGTTCCTTGTCGTTTTGTGACGAGATCGTTGTCGTTGACAGCGGTAGTAGTGATGGAACGCAGGCTATTGCCGAAGGCCTTGGTGCAAGGGTCATCGAGAATATGCCATTTCCCGGTCATCGTCAGCAGAAGCAGTTTGCGATCGAGCAAGCGCAAAACGACATCGTATTTTGCCTCGATGCCGACGAACGTTGCACGGATCAGTTACGGCAGATTGTTTCCGATCTCCTGCTCGGCAATGCGCTCGCGGATGCCTATGAGATGCCGCGCAGCAATCACTATCTGGGCCGGATCTTGAAGCATGGCCTGCATGTACCTGATCGCAAGTTACGGTTGTTCGACCGTCGAAAGGGAAAGTGGGGCGGTCGTAATCCACATGATCGCGTCGAGATGGTTCGCGGAGTTGAGGTCGCCAGGCTTAACGCTCATATCGAACACCTGAGTTTTCGAGATTTTGCGCATCACTGTCGGACAATCGATTCGTTTACGCGAATCGCAGCGGATGCAATGGCGTCAGAAGGTCGGCGTGTAAACCTCTTCGATCTATTGGTTCGTCCTGTGGCGGTGTTCGTAAAGAGCTTGCTTCTGAAGCTGGGTTTCTTGGATGGGTGGCGTGGCTTTTTAGTCGCCTCGATGGCTGCATATACAGACTGGAAGAAGTACTGGCGCTTGCTGCGAAATAACGTAAGCCGGCACAAGGAGTCGTCGTGAGATCTCCTCGTGTGCTGCATTTGTTCGCGAATCACAAGTGGACTGGACCGGCGGATCCAGCCATTCGATGCGCCGCACGTTTACGAGAACTAGGGGTTGACGTCAGGTTTGCGCAAGCCAGCTTTATTCAGCGCGGCGGCATCCATCGTGTCTCCGATGAGTTGTGGCGTTGGCGATTGCCAGTGGTCGCTGGCCTTGAGTTGCGTAAGCACTTTCGCCTCCCTTCGCTGATGCGGGATGCGCACAGTCTCAAGCAATTGATCATGCGGGATCGCTTTGACATCTTGCACTGTCATCAGGGGGCGGACCATTTGATTGCGACGATGGCTTGCCGGCGTCTTAAGTCGCCGCCCGTGATTGTGCGCAGCCTTTATGAGCCTGAGGCTCCTCATAGTGGTTGGCGAGAGCGGATAATGTTTGGACGGACACAGGCGGTACTTGCGCCGACCGTCCGCGCACAAGAAGGCGTCCGTCGACGCTTTCGAATCCCTTCTGAGCGAGTCTTGTTGCAGGAGCCGGTGACGGAGCCTCGTGATATAGATGGCGCGAACTCTCGTTCTCAGTGGGGGCTTTCGGATGAACATCTAGTCGTGGGCATCACGGCTCGCATTCAGCCTCATCGTCGTTTTGATCTATTGTGGCAGACTGTCCGCTTTGTCAGTGATCGTCTGCCAAATGTGCGCTTCGTGTTGTTGGGGCGTGGTAACGAGCAGGATTCTAAGGAGTTGGTCGTTAAACCAATTGCTGATCAAGGAATTGGTGATTACGTAATCTTGCCGGGCTACCAGAAGGGCGCGCTTTATGAACAGGCATTGCGCACGCTCGATGCTTTTATGTTTTTGGTGCCAGGCAGCGATGGAACGTGTCGTGCTGTTAGTGACGCCATGGCATTCGGTAAGCCGGTTGTTTCGACGCGGCGTGGGATCTTGCCTGACCTGTTGGCCGAGCGTCGCTTGTCCGAGGTTCCTGGATTTTCGGTAGAGGAATCGGCGACGTCGATGGGGACTGCGTTGTTGCGGTTGCTGACGGATTCAGATTTACGCTCTGCCTGCAGCAAAGCGGCATTGCGTCGTACGCAGCTTGATATGAATCCGCGCGTTGCAGCATCACGGACGGCTGATCTTTACTTAGATTTGCTTGGCGAGCGATCGGTGCGCTGATGCAAGAACAATCCACAACAGCTGATCTTGATCGACCAGTAATCGATAGTTGGTGGCGCACTTTCGTTGCAACAGGTTCTGTGCCGAGTGACCTTGCGTATGTGCAGGGTAGATTGATTCGCTCTGTGCATCGTGGTTTGCTGCCGTCCGGACCTGTTCATATCAAGACCATGACCTTCCCTCGCAAGAAGGATCGCTTGCGATACGCATTCCGGGCATTGCCTGCAGAGCACGAGGCAAAGATGCTCGCAGCAACGCGCGCTGCTGGCATCCCATGTCCAGAGGTTTTGTTTGTCCGAGTGCAGCGACGCTTGTTGTTGCCACATCGTTCGATGCTTGTCTTGCGCTCGTTGCCTGTGGCAGAAACGATTGGTAATCCTCATTTGCGATTAGAAGATGAGGTCGACCTGGCGCACCGATTGCTTTGCGCCGGCATCCATCATCGCGACCTGCATTGTGAGAACTTCGTGCGCTGTGAATCAGGCGGTCTCGCTGTGCTGGATATGCAGTCAGCATCGCGAAGTCGTTCTCATCGAGTGCCGCCTGCGACCGTGAGGATTTCTGTAGCAGCTCGTCTTTTGCGGGATCGCTGCGGTGAAGACCGCCATCGGGCGCTTCTTCGTATGCGTTCGGTTGGATTGCTGCAATCTGATGTTGAGAGCACTGCCGCCATTCGCCAGGCCGACACACAAGCTCGCCGTTACCATGAATCAAGGGTTAAGCGATGTTTGACGACTAGCTCTGAGTTTGTCCGCCATACTCGCGCATCCGGCGTTGAGTTCCGGCTGCGTGGAGAATTGCCGCAAGGTCGTTGGTGGCCGGGGGATTCATCTCTTAGGCAAGCGTGGGTTGGCCAGCGTATTCGGCAGTTGCAGGGTGATGTTCCACCGGTATTCGCGGCATTCTTCCAAAAGTGGTGGTGGCTCGGCGGTGGTGCTGCACTGTATGTTCCTGATACGTGCGAAGAGGAACGGATAGCGGCCGAAATATGCTCAGCAGTTGCATCAGCCGGCCAGTCGGTCGGTGCGCTCGCTGGCAGCGAGTCCGAATCGGACTCGTGAGGCAAGTGATCCTCTCGATCGGGAGGTCGTCTTGATTGAGGATCATCGTACCGTCGTATGTGGCGAGTCTCCAGGAGGCCAATAGATGGGTTCTCAGCACGGTGATGACGCAACAGTGGGTGTCTCAGCATCTGTTCCATTGTCTTCGGATGGTGTGAACCAAACAGATCAAGGTCTTGGCGGCAGCTTCACAGGCCGTCTCGATGGAGTCTCTCGTTTGGGGCCGGTTCGCCGCGTTTTGTTTGTTGGCAAAAGCATGTCGCGAACCCGCTGTACTGGCGCCCTGGTTGACTCCCTGCGTCGACACGGTGTCGATGTGCGCTGGCGTAATCTTGCGACGATGCGTCGGTGGTGCGGAACTCAGTTTGGCAACAAGTTGTTGCGTGCAGAGTTTCGCCGCTTCAAGCCTGATCTGGTGATCGTGTTTTTCCGCGATTTGCCGCAGGTGCTCGCTGCAGAGTTTCGGCGTGATGCACGGATCGTAGTTTGGTGTGAGGAGCCGCTCGCGCACTCTGACAACTCGGTTATCGATTACTTTCGTCAGGCCGACTTGGTTTGCATGAGCAATCCAGCTCGATTCCCCTGGTTGCGAGAACACGGCCTCGAAAACATGGCGTTTTTGATGAGCGGCTTCGCGCCGCGCTTTCATCAACCTGTTTCGCCAAGGGCACCACTGCGAGATGTTGCATTCATTGGCTCACCAGGTCGGCGCGGCCAGCGCGCTTCCTTCGTGGCGGAGATTGCGCGGCATTTTAAGACCGAGGTATACGGTCGTCACTGGGATCGTTGGAGTTCATCAGATTCCCGCCTGCGGATCCGTGGCCCGATCAGTAATCGAGCCTATGCCAAGGTCTGCGCCACCTCGCGTATTGTGTTAGGCGTCAATGAGGTGAACGATGACGCCTACTACTGCAGCAATCGTACGTTTTTGACGATGGCTTGTGGTGGTTTCCACCTGACGCATTATGTGCCGCAGTTGGAGAATGTGTTCCAGAATGGTCGACACCTGCTGTGGTATCGGGATGAAGAGGAGGCGCTTGAGTTGATCAAGCAGTGGCTGCCGAAGGCCGAAGAGCGCGCGAGGATTGCGATTGCTGGTCACGCCGAGGTGATGCAGCATCATCAGTATTATCACCGGGTCTCCCGCATCCTCCATTGGTTGGAACACGGATTGCCGCGTGAAGATCAACAGTTGCTGCCATCTCAGGAGTTGTCGCCGCCGCTCCACTCGGCACCATCGAGCTGAGTTGGCGTCGATTCCCCTGAGGGCGACCACCAACACCGATTGCCGGCGGCTAGTATCTGATTTCTGGGAGCGTTCTAGAAGCGCATCCGTTGCTCCCAAATTGCCCTAGCTGGTGCTTGTATAGCATCTGTTATCAACACCAAATCCGACAAGTGGCTGTCCTAGGGTCGCCTTGCCTCAATCACGACGTATGATTCCCCGTATGAAGATCTTGACGACGATTGTATGTGTGCCGCTGTTGGCGGCTTTCTCCATCCTGCCAGCTCAGGACAAAAAGAAGCCGGCTCCGCAAAAGGGCATGATCACAGATACGGCAGCGACTAAGTCGGATGCTGCGATCAAAGAAATTGATGCATTCATCGCCAGCAAAAAAGTCAGCACCAATAAGAAGGGATGGCGTTCGTCTCTGACCAAGCCGCCAAAGCTGAAGCTCTCCAAAGACATGGACTACTTCTGGCACATGGAGACGGCGGTTGGATCCATGAAGATTCGCTACTTCGCAGACACTGCCCCAATGCACGTCTCGAGTGGCATTTATCTGTCGCGTCTCGGCTTCTACGACGGCTTGAACTTCCACCGCATCATCCCAGGCTTCATGGCTCAGGGTGGATGCCCGACCGGCACTGGTCGAGGTAACCCAGGATACTTCATGGCAGGAGAGTTCAGCGGTGGGCGTACCCACAGCAAGGCTGGCATCCTGAGCACAGCGAACACTGGCCGTCCGGTCAGCGAAGGGTCACAGTTCTTTCTGACGTTTGGCCCAACTCGCCAACTTGATAAGAAGTACACCATTTGGGGCGAGGTTGTCGAAGGTCAAGCAACGCTAGCCGCTCTAGCCAAGCTCGGCTCTAGCGCCAACAACGGCATGCTCAAGAACGGTCCTAAGATTGTTCGTTCATGGGTCGAAGCAAAGCCAAAGAAGGTCGCCCGGACGATTCCGGCTGCTGACCCAGCCAAGCCTGCCACGGGAAAAGGACCCCGCAAGAAAGCGAAGAAGGGTCTCGTCCGCGAGCTAAGCGAAGGCAAGTAGTTGTCGAGGAGGCTTGGCTGTATGCGGTTAACGCTGCAGCACATTGCCTGCTGCCCAGCGTCCGGCTTGCTTAGCCTAGGATCTGCTCAGCCCGCGCATCCACCTCTGCGCGATCGGTGCCTACGACTGTCGCATGGCCTAGCTTTCGGTTAGGCCTTGCCGACTTACCATAGTCATGTAGGTGCACGCCAGATAGTCCGAGTAGCTGCTCCTTTGCTGGCATCGTGCTGATCAAATTGATCATGGTCGCTACTCCGCCTTGGACCATATCTGTGCAGCCAAGGGGCAATCCGTGTATTGCCCGCAGGTGGTTTTCAAACTGCGAGCAGACGGATCCCTCGATGGTCCAATGTCCGGAGTTGTGGACCCGAGGAGCCAATTCATTGGCGAGTAGAGTGCCGTTGACATCGAATAATTCGATAGCGATCACTCCGACGTAATTGAGCTCGTTGAGAAGCGATGAGGCGATTCGTGTAGCCTCCGCCTGGATCTGCTCGGTCAAAGAAGGAGCGGGGGCGCGGCTGCGTCGCAGGATGCCGCCTTGGTGCTCGTTCTCGACTAGCGGATAGCATGCTATTTCACCAGATGTGCTGCGGACTGCGATTATCGATAGCTCGCGATCGAACGAGACCATCCCCTCGACAATTAGGCCGCCATCGTAGTCTTGGGTTAGCTCGGCGTATGCGGCATCGATCGATTCCGCTAGGTGATTACTAGGATGTAGTCGAACCTGGCCACGTCCGTCGTAGCCAAGTCGGCGTGTCTTGACGATGCAGGGCGCACCGATACTGGCTACTGCATGATGTAGCTCTGCCTTGGTTGAGGCGGCCTCAAACTTGGCTACGCCAATGCCTAACCGTTGGAACAGTTGCTTTTCCTGGACGCGGTCCTGGCCAATAGCCAGTGCTCGCGGATCCGGGTGGACCGTTGCGTGCTTTGTTAGCCACTCGGTTGCTGTTACCGGCACATTCTCGAATTCAAATGTGCATATAGCTGCACCGTCGGCAAGTTGGCGCAATGCATCTGGATCGTCGTAATTGGCGACGATCAACTCTGCAACGTGTCCGGCAACCGCTTCGTTGGATGTGTCTAGGCAGCGAGTACGAAGGCCTAGTGGTGCGCCAGCAAGCGCCAACATGCGGGCCAATTGGCCGCCTCCTAGCACCGCAGTGATCATGAATTTGATGGGGGCAGCGGCTGGCGTGGATCATTGTCTGCGAGCACTTTCTCCGTCATTGACGCACGTCGCTGGCGTAGTGCTTCGCGCAATTCTGGATGGGCTTCGCCTAGCATCGCGGTTGCTAATAGCGCTGCATTGATGGCTCCGGGCTTGCCAACAGCAAGCGTACCAACGGGTACTCCTCCTGGCATTTGCACGATTGATAACAGCGCGTCCATACCTTTCATGCAGGTCGCATCCATTGGGACGCCAAGAACTGGCAGCAGAGTTTTGCTAGCAGCCATGCCTGGGAGGTGTGCGGCACCACCTGCGGCGGCTATCAGAACCTGTAAGCCACGAGACTCTGCCGTCCCGGCGTATTCCATTAACCAGTCTGGCGTCCGGTGGGCGGAGACGATGCGCACCTCGTGAGGGACGCCTAAACTTTCGAGTGTCTCGGCGCAATGCTGCATGGTCGCCCAATCACTACGCGAACCCATGATGACGCCAACCAACGGTTCTTCCGTCGGCAGTGTTTGGGAGAGAACTTTGCGAGGATCGGTCATGATCAGAAGTTGGTTTGGAGTGCGAGTGCGATCTTGCGAGCTAGGTCTTCGGTCAACTCATTTCGCGCTGTAGTTAGGTTCTCGCCCATCGCTGCCCGAAACTCAGTTCGGTCTAGTAGGCGCCGCTCAAGTTTGATGGTGCCATCCATGCCAACGAGACGCAGCAATACCTCTCCCTCGATTGCACCTTCGCGAACGCGGGAATACGTTGGGTCTGGTGGTGCATTTGCAGTTGGTCGACCCGTGACGATTGTACGTTCGCGGGCGTTAGTCAACACCACCTGCAATACCGCGTCGGCCGAGCTGCGATCCGAAAGAATAAGGTCTGTTGCGACCGGTAATTGTCGCGACAGGTATCGGCTTAGGTCTACTTCGAGTCGTTGGCGATAGGTCTCATTGCCGACTACCTGGAACGCAACTTTGCGGATGCCCTGTTGCTGTAGTCCAGTGCCTTGGGTGTAGCCGCACGACCCCATCCCGATGGCTGTTAGAGTCGTTAGTGCGAACCATGTTGTCGCTTGGCGGTGAAGCTTGAGCCTTGCCATTATTGTAGGCCTCCGACTGGCGTTGCCGACGACGCGTTGGCCTTTGCCTGGGACGATTCGAAAGTCTGCAGCATCTCTACTGCTTTCAGATATCCGGGCACACTGGCAAAATCTTTGCGGGTGGCTAGTTCAAGATGGTAGCGCTCGCCTTTGGGGCTCTTCAGCGTTCGGTAAAATTCGGCGACGCTGAGGTGGCGTTGCATTTGCCACAGTAAGACTTTCTCGAGAGCTGCTGTCGTTTCGGCCAGCATCTTGGGGCTCTCTGGATTCGTGCCTAAGAACGCCCGTAGCTCGCCAACGGCAAGTTCCATGCGATACAGGTCGTAGTCGGGTCCACGTAGCCCGGCAACGATGCTCATTGCAAAGCGGAATTGGGCGTAGAAACGCCAATCACTGTCTGGGCGACTGTGGATGATATCTCGGTAGCGTTCCTGGGCGAGTTCGTAGTTCGCATTCTCGAATGCCATGTCGCCGAGCAGTCGCAAGGCGTCAGCAAGTCTGTCGGTATCGGGATAGCGGGTTACCAAGTGCTCAAGTACAGCGCGGCCTGCTTGCTTGTCGGACCAGAAGAAAAGAAATCCTCCGTCACTGTCAGTGAGCGTTTTTCCTGCGTCCCAGATGATGTCTACGGATTGACTGCGTAGGTCACTGTGTGGGTAGAGGACGGAAAAATCTTGAAGCTCAAGGAACGATTGCCACGGTTGACCGAGCTCTAAAAGTGATTGGGCAATTAGCAAGTCGCGTTGGTCACGCAGGCGTTTTGGACAGTCCAAGTCCTCAATGGGCCTGAGCAGTGCAATCGCCTGCTCATACTGTTTGCTCTGCACCTGCTGTTCAGCTGCCGAAATGAGCTGTTGTGCCGTCGGCAACGGCTCGGTCGTTGTCGTCGTTGTGCAGGCGGTCTGTACGAGCAGGATGCTCAGGCTAAGGCACGCGAATCTGCGACAGTTCATGTGCCAAGATAATCGGGCACGAGCGGGCTGGCGGCAACCATTGCGTTGGTTGTTTGCTGCTGGGCTGGCCTGATGGCCGTTGGGACGGTCGGCGCTCAGGCAGATGCGAAGATTATGCCGCGATAACGGGCACGTTGCTCCACCGCGGCAGCGAGCCATAAAGATGTCAAGTTGGCGGCTGCGGCGACTTCTGGGGCGATCGGGAGTCCTGGCCAGTCTCGGCCACTCGTCTCCCTGAGAGTCCTCAGGAGTCTCAGGGCACCTTCTAAGACCGGAAACCGTGGTAGGCCAGCGTGCTGCCGACAAGCTAGGCCCATGGTGTCTTCTTGGCGAAACACCTGGTCTGTCAGGGGAGCGCCACATTCCGCGCAAGAGTCGAAATCTGGCAGGGCACCGACTGCATCTAGGTGGCGTAATTCTAGTCCTAGCACTACCTGCGGAATACTTCGCAGAGGACAACGCTCTAGCAAGTTGAGCCCACCTGTAAGCAGGTCAAACAGTTCTGCGTCAGCTTGATCCTCCATGCTGGCGATGTCGACGAGCCATGCGATGTGGCCAGCGGCAAAAAATCGCTGTGGGGTGCGTAGTGCCCTGCGTTCTCGGGTGAGGATAGCTCGGACTAGGATCCTGAGCCCGCCGCGGTCTGCTGAAAAGGTCGCAGTCACCTCGTTAAGAAAATCGATGCGTCCTAGTAGCGGCGAGTCTGGTCGGTGTGCGCCTTTTGCTAGTCCAACCACTTTGCCGTGCTCACGTGTCAAGCACGTGACAATACGACTCGACTCACGGAAGTCTCTTCGCCGCAGCACGATCGCCTGAGCGGTCGTCTGTCGGCCAGCACGCTGTTTTGGCGCGCGGCCGGTGAGCGTCATTTCGAATCCTCAGTGGTCCGCGCAGAGATCGCCGTAACGCGCATCCTCTGAACGCGTCGCTCATCCGCTTCTAAGACCAGGAACTCTATGTCGTTCACGACTAACGTTTCGCCAACTGTTGGAATTCGGTTGCAGTTATCGATGACGAGACCAGCGACCGTATCCCAGTCGCCCGCATCGGATAGTTGCGAGCCAAGTAGTCGGTTGATCTCAATTACTGATGTGCGGCCCGGAATATCCAGCACTCGACCCGCCTCAACGACTTGGATTTGTTCATCGTTTTGCTCGGATGGCTGAGGATCATACTCGTCCTCAATTTCGCCGACGATTTCTTCTACTAGGTCTTCGACAGTTGCAAGGCCAACAGTCGTTCCATACTCATCGATGATGACAGCCATGTGCTGATTGCCAGCCTGCATACGGCTGAGCAACTGCGCGACGCTGGTTGTCTCTGGTGCAAAAAGTGGATCTCGCAGCAGCGACTTAATCGGTGTTTCGTTGAGCAGTTCCGGGCTCTGCTGCATCATGCGCAGCGCATCCTTGACGTAGAAAACACCGATGACCTCGTCGATTCGCTCGCGGTAGACAGGATAGCGAGAGAACTCGTGCACGAGTGCTTGGTCAACAGCTTCCCTTAAGGTGACAGTTTCGGGCAGCGCGATGATGTCAGGGCGCGGTGTCATCACGGTCGAGACCTGGTGATCTTTGAGCGCCAGGATGTTGCCGATCCAGGTTCTTTCTGCATCTGCAAGCTCGTCTTCGTCGACGTTATCAGCAACGGCAGCCATCACTTGCTTTTGGAGCTGTGCAGGATCAGCTGACTCGATTCGCTGCAGGCGTAATGCGCGCATCGCTAGGCGTGTAGTCAGAAACAGTGGGCGTACGAGTGGCCACCTCATCACATACCAGCCTGCACGAAGCATCGGCAGGGCTGCCAACACCGTGCGTTCGGATCGCGCATCTGCAAGTGCGCCGGGCAGGCTGCCTGCAGTGATCAACATGACCGTCATCCATAGGCCGAGTGCCCACGGGTAGGAGGCTGGATCGACGGACTTTTGCAAAGCCAGCATGCCTAGCACCCAACCAGCTCCAGCATAGATGATGGCAACCACAAAGTAGTCGCGGTCACGTTTCGCAAGCTCTTGTTTCAGGCTGTCGGCTGACTTGTTGCGTTGGTCATCGAGCAGTTGGCCTAAAAGAGTCGGTGAGTAACCGATTAGGCTGGCTGCTGATATTGCTCCGTAGCTACCAAGCACTGCAGCTAGCAATGCGAGCAGGGCATAGAGCGGAGTGATGGCTACAACCAGGGGGTCATTTGTGAAGATGTCGGCGAAGGTGTCCGCCACGGACATGTGCGTAGAATTGGTTCCTGTCGTTGGAATCACAGTTGTCGACATCGGCAGTACGGCCAGCGCGGCGATGTGGTCTACGACTTTGCGAGCAGCCGGTTTCTCGGCAGCTCGCGTTGGCGGAGGTTCGGGTTCCTCGGCGCACCCGTCGACCGAAGGAGTCGTAGCAGGGGCGAGATCTGGTCTTGCGCTTGGCACTTGTCCTGACAGCATACGTTCGGATGGGTTCAGGTGGGTGCCTTTCCTGTTGCAGTATCGAACTACGGCAGTTTTCGCTTTTGGCCAGATCCAGAGTCGGGAAATTGTAGTTTACCCTCTAGGTTTGGAGGCCGGTTCGCGTTGTCAAGGGGTGATCCCCACAAGTTTACGGCTATCGGTTTGAATGCCTTCTGGTCAATCAACTGGGCGAATGAGTTGTTGGTGAAGGGTTTTGATCCAGTTTTTTTGAATGGCAAAGCCTTGGGCGTTTCTGGTTCTTCGTCGCATTCCACGTCGACTGAGAAGCGGTTACGACCGAAGTCTTTGCTGGCATAGAGCGCGTGGTCGGCGCGCATCAGAATTGATTCGATTGTGTCGTTTTTCCGATGGCTGGTTAGGCCGATCGAAATGGTGATCGGCATGTCGAGTGCCTCGCCACACTCCCGTACTGCCGTAAACATACGCGCCGCCAATACGATGGCTTCATCCGGCGTGGTGTCAGGCAGAACGACCAAGAACTCTTCTCCGCCGTAGCGGCACACAGTGTCCGACTTCCGCACGGATTCGCGTAGCACGTTTGCAGTAGCGCATATTGCGGCGTCACCAGAAGCATGTCCAAACGTGTCGTTGAGATTTTTGAAGTGGTCAAGATCACACATCAATATGGTCAGAGGTCGCTGGTCACGACGGATGCTTGCGACCAGTTGATCGAGCGCAAGAATTCCCATGCGACGATTGAACAAGTGGGTCAATGGATCCGTCATTGCGCACTTTTGTGCTCGCTCTCGCTGGCGTCGTTGCAGCAGATTCTCAATCATTAGGGACCCCGTCATGCCCAGCATCGTCGTCATCGTTATGTCGTTTGCGACGGTGATCGGAGTCATCGTTATTGAACGATCGAGGATTAAGAAGGCTGGCGTTTGGAACTCACAGTTGAGTGGGATGACCAGTAGCTCATCCGATGACAACATTGGCAGCAGGCCGTCGGTAGCGTTGTTCTTTGCTGTTAGGTGTTTCGTGGTTTGCGTCTTGAGTGCCGCCCGCAGAACTTCTGCCTCTTCAGCTGAGACCTTGATTCGGTTGTGAACCACACGGCGTGCTGATGAGTCTGACTTTGCACGGAGGACTAATGTGCCGCTGTCGTTCTGCCATTTGGCGTAGATAGCAGAATCGTAATTCCCGTAGCGGACCGATGCGGCTGTTAGAAGCGTGATGATGCTGCGGTAGCTATTTGAGTTTGTGCAGTTCTTAAGTTTGGCGACAGCCTCATCGAGGTTGTTCGGTACTTCCTTGATCCCGGGGGCGTCTTCGCCAGCCGCGATCTCATCCTCGGTGATCTCTGGATCGAAGCCAAATGATCGGAGCGACTGGTTGACTACACGTTGCAGTTGCTTTGCGAAAACGACTTCGTCTTTATGGAGATCACGTTCAATCTCCGTCAGCAACTCGTTTTCATCTTCGTTCGGATGACGAAATCCTGCCATCTCTGCTAGCAGTTCTGCAGCGCGGATTAGTCCAGCTGGATCTGGTGGATATTGGGTCGTAGCTGGCCGGCTCTCAGAATGAGTTGCGACTAGCAGTGAGACGAATGGTTTTGGCAGCTGGGAGTTACGTAGGAACTCTATTGGCTGGTATTTCTCGCTTGCATGATCGGAGCTTAGTTCGTTCAGCCTACTCAGCCACTCGGGCAGATCGTGTAGCAGTCCAACTAAGTAGGCGAACTCGGGGTCAAGTAAGCCTGTCCGGCTTGCTAGTTCTTTGGCAGCATGCGCGGTGGCGATTGAGTGGTGCCAAAGCTGTTTTAGCTCGTGGCTTTGTGTGGCTTCGATTGGCGGCTGTTGGAATAACCGCTGGCTTAGCGTTGGGCCTAGGCTTGCTACGATTCCACCGACGGTTGGCAGAGCGGTGGTTTGATTAAATGCCGGAGTGTTCGCGGCCCGCATGGCTCTCGCTAGTGCCAGCGGATCGATCTTCAGCAGAGCAACCATCTCCGCTTCGCCTATTGGGAGTTGGTTGAGGACGCGGGTAAGTCGTCGCTGTAAGTCCGTTAGCGCCAAAACCGATGGCAGTTGCCGTAGCGGACTTTCTTGGTGATTGAGCGAAGTAGTTGGTGACACGGGAGTTCCCTAGATCTGTTCGGCTCCGCACGCGGTTGCGCTCAAGCTCCCTTTGGGTCAGAGGCAAATTGACTTGGAGCCACTGATTTAATTTTTCGTAAGATCAATCTAGGAGGGGTCTTAGGGGTCTCTCTGCTGGCGCTGGTAATGTTTCGATGTAGCTTTGGCCCGCCCTTCGCAAGGAGGAAGATTGCCATGAACTCCTACCCCTCGCAATTGGATAGCTGCGCTCCAGCATCACCGGGACGTGAGCGGATTCGCTCGCAATTAGTGTCTCTAATCGAGACGCATGGCGGCGATGGTTCGCAGGCAAGCTTTTCGTCGTCGAATCGTGACGCTGGACTCGCGACTGCTTTGATGGACACATACCGGAGATCCCGCAAGTCCGAGGTCTTTGAGGGGCTTGTTATTTGGGCTAGTCCGCAATTGCGGGTCCGGATTCGTAGTCGGTTGCGGTCACTAGGTGCGCTTCTAGACCCCAATGAGGTCTTGCAAGACACGCTTGTGAACATTTACAGGTACCCGGATCGCTTCCTGGCGTCGCGACCCGGTGCCTTTGCAGCGTGGTCGTCAGTAATTGTCGACAACGCCATCCGGAGGTTGCTGCGTCGCAGCAAGCGTGACCTTGAAGTCATTTTGCGAGACCCAGAGTCCCTGCAAGAGCAAGTCGATGCTTCGATTCGTGAGCCAAGCGCTGAAGCAGAGAATAACGAGGATTGTCGAATCACCGCCTCGGCCTTTGGGGTGGTTTTAGAAGCTTATCTTCATGCGTTTCAGCATCTCGGTGAGCGTGAGCAGTTCGTTTTGCAGATGGTTGAGGTTCGCAACATGCGATATGTCGAATTGGCAAAGATCATCGGCATTCGCCCAGAGGCGTTGAAGATGGTCGTCTTTCGAGCCCGTAAGCGCATCCATGAGCTGCTAGAGCTTCTGCTGACGAATGGTCAGTTAAGTGGCTGCCTTCGTAAGCAGCGTTCCGGAACTTGCGCTGTGAATGCTAGTAATGCTGGCAAGGCTTTTGCGGTTGCTTGAGTCTGCGTTTGTCGAAGTGTGGATGGCTGGGTTTGACGGTGAAGTCCTTCCTTAATTGGTGGTCTATTCTTGGTTTGGTGCACGGGGGTGCGTTTTCAAACTGGCCGCTCTGAGATCGAGTTTGCGATCTTTAGAAGCATCGTGGCTCTCGATCGGTTGCCGATTGCCGGTCTGTCTTTGCCAGTCTTCGATGATCGAATGCTTGCATCCGAGCGGCGTCGGTAGACTCTCAAGGTATGCGAGAATCCGTCGACCGCTTGTTTGTGCATTGTCGTGAACTAGTCACCCTTACCGACGGGGAAGCGATCGGGCCGCGTCGGGGCGCTGCGATGCAGAAACTTGGCGTCATTGAGGATGGTGCCGTTGCTGTTAAGGATGGTCGAATTGTTGCCGTAGGCCAAACAGCTGACATCCTGCGCGACTACCAAGCACCAGAAGAGCTTGATCTCGATGGGTTTGTTGTGTTGCCAGGCTTTGTCGATTGCCATACGCATCCTGTTTTCGCGGCAACCAGAGAGCGTGAGTTCCACATGCGATGTGCCGGCGCCGATTATATGGAAATTGCGAAGGCTGGGGGCGGCATCCTGAGCTCTATGCAAGCGGTGCGAAAAGCCTCTCTCGACGACTTGGTTGAGCGGACAGAGTTGCACCTCTGGCGCTTTTTGCAGAATGGCATTACTACGATTGAGGCCAAGGGTGGCTATGGCTTGTCTCTAGAGGCTGAGCAGAAAAGTATGGAGGCTTTGGAACAGGCTTCAGCAGTTGTGCCAATCAGCTTGAAGCGTACATTTTTAGGTGCCCATGAGTTCCCGCCTGAGTATCGCGACAACCGTGATGAATACGTGCGTCTCGTCTGCGAGGAGATGATTCCGGCAGTTGCTTCAAAGGTGGATTACTGCGACGTGTTTGCCGAACCAGGTGTGTTCACACGTGAGCAGAGTGAGCGAGTGCTTCAGGCTGCATCGGATGCCGGTCTTCGCTTACGCGTGCACGCGGATGAGATCAATCCGATGGGGGGCGCCGAGATGGCAGTTGCTCTAGGTGCGGATTCGGCAGATCACCTAGGCCAAATCTCAGATGCTGGGATTACCGCGATGGCCAACAGCAACACGGTTGGTGTGTTATTGCCTGGCACGATCTTTTTTCTAGCCAAGCCCGGCTACGCTCCAGCGCGCAAAATGATCGAGGCAGGAGTCGCGGTTGCATTGGCGACTGATTTCAATCCGGGCTCGTCACATACTCAATCGATGTCGATGATCCATACCATCGCATGCACGCAGATGAAGATGAGTCCAGAAGAGTGCATTACCGCGACGACGATCAATCCGGCGTTTTCGCTGCAGATGGATCATGAAGTTGGAACCTTACACCCTGGGAAGCGGGCCGACTTGTGCGTGTTGGACATCCCTACGTGGCAGGCGCTTGGCTATACGTTTGGTGGCAATCCGGTTGCTATGACCATCAAGGATGGTCGCCCAGTCGTTGCGAACTCTGCGGACAGGCATCCCGACTGGTTTGCCGATGGAGTTGTGCTCGATGGCGAAATCGAGGGTGCCGAGTAGCACTGCTCGCTGTCAGGACCTTTGCGCGACGACAATTAGGCGATCGCTGTCACAGCGGAAGACTTCAGCATTGGCGCCGAAGGCTTGCACATTTGCAAAGCCGGCTGCGTGTAGCCAGCTTTTCAGCTCCGTGAGCCCAAACAGCCGCAGCTGGTAGGGGGTCATGCGCGTCGCCTCCCCGCTGCGAGTGATGAATCGCCGGGTATGCAGGCGACCATCGTGGGGGTCGTAGTAGGAGCGGTCGATCAGAAAGTGTGTGCCAGCTTCATCGGTCAGAATCTTGGTGTTGGACGATTCTTCTGACTGCAGTGACTGACGATGAAGGTTCATGGTTTCTAGCACGAGTCGGCCGCCAGGTACAAGTGCTTGGTGCATGCGCTTGAGTAGTGCCTGTAGCGTTTTGTCGTCGAAGTAGCCGAAAGACGTGAACCAGTTGAGCACGACATCAAATTCGTTGCTGCTGGATAGTGTGCGCATGTCGGCCAACCGGTAGTCGATGGCGGTGCCGTGCTGTCGAGCATCTTGTCGCGCATGTTCTAGGAACAGTTCGCTTCGATCGACGCCGGTTACGATTGCCCCCATGGCGGCAAGGCGGCGCGCAATGCGACCATGGCCGCACGGTAGATCAAGGATCTTTAGACCAGGTTGTAGATGAAGCAGCTCGGCGATCGTTGCTGCTTCTTCGTCGTTGGTCTCGTCATCTAGTTCTTCCTTGTAGAAGTCTAGGTAGTCTTGATTGAACAGATCTGCAAAGACGTGGCTGTCAGCGTCTTCGTCTACCTGATGATCTGCTAATCGAGATTTACTCACCGTAAACCGTTACGAACACCTGTGTCCAAACTCCAAGGATGCTCATTACCGTCCGGTCCGCATAGTAGATTTTGCTCATACCGGCCTGGCGTGCAATGTCGCCAATGCCGTTGCTGTCCCATTGCACGTCGACGTAGTACTGAAACCTTTTGATGTCACCAGATGAAGCCGAGTCGGCTACTGGGGTGTTGTTGAAGTTGACATCAAGCGGCAGGGTGACGTGGTGATATACACGTGCCTGTCCGCACCCGGTGAATAACGAGGTGGCAAAGGCCGCAATCGCTAACGACAAGCTGCGTGGGAACCTGCCCATAGGTCATTTCCCATACACGACAGTGGTTTGCTTGTAGTAGGCACCCCAGAACAGCGAGAAGATGTTTTGGTCGGCGTGCATCAGAGTCGTGATGTTGCCGTTTTCGGCGGCAGCCTGCGTGCCAGCGTTGCCCCAAGCGACGATGCCGAGAATGCTTTGGAACGATGCTTCGCCAGTTTTGTCACCGAGTTCCGTTTTCTGCAGGTCGGTGTCGAGAGGGACTCGAATGTTGGTCAGGACACAGCTCTGCAGGCTCATGCAAGCCAATATGGACAAGGTAAGAAGCGACTTCTTCATGGCCTCATCTTAGCAGCGCTGGGGTGGCTAACAAACCGGTCCTTACCCGGCCTTTTGCGGTAATTCGCCCATAAGCAGCTAGCTCAGTCCTCGTCTTACTGGACATCGCGGCTCCGCCGCGATACCTAGCATCCGTGAAACCGCTTCTAGAGTTCGTTCCCAATTTCTCCAACGGCAAAGATCAAGCCGTGATCGACAGCTTAGTTGCTGCCATGACAGCCGTACCCGGCGTTACTTGCCTCGGGTCAGAGCTTGACGGCAGCCACAATCGTGCGGTGGTTACGCTGGCTGGACCCGCCGATGCCGTCGCAGAAGCGGCGTTTGTAGGTGCTAGGGCGGCGATGGAAAAGATCGACTTACGTAACCACGTAGGTGAACACAAGCGAATGGGGGCTATGGATGTTTGCCCATTTGTTCCGCTTGGTAACGCGACCATGCAGGACGCTATTGATACCGCACGCGCCGTTGCCGAGCGGGTAGCTCGTGAACTTAACCTGCCGGTCTTTTTGTATGCCGAGGCCTGTCAGCGAGAAGATCGTCGCAAGCTGGGTAACTTCCGGAACAAGCAGTTCGAAGGCTTGATGGATTTGGTGGGAACCGATGATGATTATGCGCCTGACTTTGGCCCCGCCAAGATGCATGCCACTGCCGGGGCCCTCGCGGTTGGCGCGCGGACTTTCTTGATTGCCTACAACATCAATCTGCAGACTGAAGATGTCCAGATCGCAAAGGATATTGCCAAGGCCGTGCGCGAAAAGGACGGCGGTTTCGCCAAGGTGCAGGGCATGGGCTTCTTCCTCGATGATAAGAAGCAGTCACAGGTAAGCATGAACCTGCTCGACTACAACGTGACATCTCTCCGCATGGTGTTCGACAAGGTTGCCGAGCTTGCAGCGGCTCAAGGTGTCGAGGTCGTCGAAAGCGAATTGATCGGTCTTGCACCGGCTGCAGCGATCGATGCAGAGTTGGCCGCGCACATCAAGTTGCCCAACTTTGATCCCAGCCAGCAAGTCGTCGAGTCTAAGCTCGGTTAGTATGAAACGCCGGGTCTACCGGCGCGGTGATGGTCAATCCAGGCTGTCGGAAGGCCGCCAGCAGTCTTTGGATTCGATGGCTACATTCCCGTGCCAATCGGTTGATCTTCGGTCCGCATCTCGATGTCTAGTTTGATAGTCGTCGGGTTGTCCGGCAGACCGCGCAGGGCAGTGACTTCTACTATGTCACCCGAGTTGCGGCTCGAGAGGACGCGAGGTAGTTCGCTGAAGGAGCGAACGATTTGGCCATCAACGGCCACGATTACGTCACCGTATTGTTCGATACTGCCATCTTGCAGGATCTTGAAAGGGCGCAATCCAGCGGCAAGTGCCCCGTATCCCTTGACTACTTCCGTAACAATCGCGCCGGATCGATAGCCTAGATTTGGGTCGAGGATCAAGCTGTCAAAGGAGGTGAGGACTCCGAGCTTGGCAGTGGTTGGCTTGTTCGCAATCAGGCGTGGTACGATCAAGTTTACGACGTCGGCCGGGACTGCAAAGCCGAGCCCAGCGTTGGCTCCGCTTGGCGAATAAATCGCTGTGGTTACGCCGATCAATCGGCCGGCGCTATCTAGCAGCGGACCACCTGAGTTGCCGGGATTGATGGCTGCATCGACTTGGATTAGGCCGCGCATCAGGCTGCCATCTTTTGATTTTAGGGTGCGGTTCAGGGCGCTAACAATGCCGGTCGTCATCGTTTGGTCGAAACCAAAAGGATTCCCTATGGCGATTGCTGTTTGTCCTACGCGTAAGTCTTCCGAAGTCCCTAAAGCGATCGGCTTAAGGTCGGCTGCACTACCGCGCAGCTTGAGAATCGCTAGATCGTGACTTGGTGAAGAGCGCATGACATCGGCCATGTAGTTTTGCCCCGCAACCGTGACCATCACTTCCGTTGTGTCCGCGACGACATGATGGTTGGTGACGATTGTCCCCGCCGTATCCCAGACAAAGCCGGTGCCCGATCCTTGCTGCTCCCTGACGCCGAGGTAGGTCGGAACGATTGACGATGTGTTGATGTGAGCGACCGAAGGCGACGCTGTTTCAAAGAGTGTTACGAGCCGCTCCTCAAGTGGTGCTAGGTTTTCCCGTGGGGCGATTGCCCGGGGTGAAGAGCTAGCGGTAGGGTCGAATAACCCCGTCCGGTCTAAGACTAGGTAGGTCGCCAAGACGAATGCTGCTCCAGCAAACAGCAGGGGAATCTTGCTTTGGCGTTGAGGCATGAACGGCGCGTAGGTGTTGCTCATCGTCGTCCCGGGTTCATTTGTGGCTCGGAGTTGCTAGGGGCTGTGTTGCTGTAGAGCGACACGATTCCTTGACAATGAATAGTCTAGCCAACGAATGGAAAAGTTCAGGACTTCGTGGCATTTCCAGGTGACGCAGTCAGTGTCTAGACCTGCTGACGAGCTTGTTGCACATGGATCGTCCCTTTTGCCCGGATGTTGGAACAATCAAGTGCTTCGCCATCGATCTGCAGGTCGACGCCGGTTGCAAGACAGCTAGCATCAACTGTGGCGCGAGTAGCGTTCGCTAGCCTCGAGAAGTGCAATGGACCGCTCGATGGCCCTCTCAGGCCAGTTCTTTACTCTGGCTGAGGCCAGAGTTCGCGCCAATCGGTGCCGCTCTTCATCTCTTGTTGGCGCAGGGCCGACATCGCTTCCGGATGCAGGCTCACCTGTTCGAGCGCCGTTTCGCTAAGCACTTGGCCGCAAGCCTCGACGATGCCCTCTGCATGCATGCCGTGGAATTCGAAGATGTGCTTGATGGTGCCAGACTTGCTGAACTTAGTTACAGCCCTTGCAAGTTGAGGCACTCCCAGCAGGGATCCAATGTTGTCGAGCAGGCCGATTTCGCCGTCGTGGACCGAGACGATGGGGACACGGCTACCGGCAAGATTGACGACGTCCGTGGCACCAAGTGGTTGGCCTGCATCGCCGCCCGCGGGGCGCAGGTGCAGTCGGCCGCTTACCTCGAGTGTTTGCTTCAGATGGGAGAAGTCGTTCTTTCGGGCCAGTTCGCCAATCAATAGGTCCGGTGATGACACCACGGTGACGTTGGCATAGATGCCGCGATCAAGCAGCTTGGATGCCGCGTCGATGGCTTCGGGGACGAGTGCGCCCATGACAAACACTTCGACAACGTTCTCACCAGGCTGGTAGCCCCGGTATCCACGCCAGTCGACCAAGCGATAACCGCCTGCTAGGGAGTGTTCTTTGATGACGGCTAGGATTTCGCTGTCGCTCTGGGTGGTGACTTCCGCTTCATGCAATCCGCCATCTTCTGCCGTCATGCCAAGTTGCGCGTCCTCCGGCATATTGGTTTTGAATCGCAACTGCTTCTTCAGCCAGATCAGAAGGTCTTTTTGGACTAGTCCACGTGTTACTGCACGAACCAACACTCCCGTACGGCCCTTGTTGTCCCGATTGAAGTGCCGCTTGATCGCATCGCAAAGGATCCATTCCATCTCAATCGCGTAGGCAGGTTCCCACGTGATTAGGTTTGGAATTTGGATGTCGCTCTTCCAGCTGTGTTGCGCGCCTTCTGGTGCGAGCGTGATGCCCGATGGCGTGCCGACAAGGACAAACGAGCTAGCCCAGTAGAGGTTGTAGTAGAGCTGGTCGAGGGCGCGTTTGATGAAGAAGTCGTAGACGGTCATCATCGGCAGGAACGGGATCCCTGCGCACGCGTCCATTTTACCGAAGCTGCCAACTGCGGTCATGCAGTTGGCTTCTGCGATCTCGAAGCGAATGTGGCGTGTCCAGGCTTCGTCGGTCGGCGCAAGCTCTGGGCGTAAGCGCTCATGTAGATCTAGCTTTGATTCCCAGTTTTCGTCGTGTTTCGGGCCGAAGATCTTTTCATCCATCGCCGGGTTGATGTTGGTCGACGTGCCTACGTCTGGCGCCATCGTCATCATCAAGTCAGCGATTGGATTCCACTTCTCTTCTTCAGAAGTAAGTTCCTTGCCGGCCTTCTTCTCGTGACCACCTTGACGGAGTTCGTCATATACCCCGATGCGCACTAGCTTGGATGCGAGTTGTCCCCACATCCATTGCGTATGGGTCACTGGAGACAGCTTGAGGTTGATGTCGAGTGACTCGGGGATGCCGCCTTGTGCTTCGATCTGAGCCGTGACGCGCTCACGGTTGGCTTCGGCTTGCGCCTGGATGGCCTCAATCCCCAAGCGCAGTTCTTCGCCGCGCTGGGCGACAAATTCGCCCTCTTCACTGTTGGCGTCCAATCGTTGGAACGGACGGTCGAGTGATAGACCGTGGTCGGCAAGGATTGCCACGACCTCTTTCTCTGAGGGCATCGCCGAGTGGTTGCCGTTGGCTGCGACACACTCGAGTCCGCGACCCTTGATTGTGTGCGCTACGATCAGCGTCGGGCGCAGCTTGTCGACCTTTGATTGCTCAAACGCCTCGATGATTGCTTCGTGATCGTGACCACCCGTATCCAGGAAGAGTCGGATGACGTCTTCGTCGCTGATGGAGTCGATTAGTTTCTTCGCCGCACCATCAGCTGTGATGACGGCCGCGCGCATCAGGTCTGCATCGCGCTTCCAAACGAGTGTTTGGTAGTGGTAGTCCGTTAGGCCATTTTCGAGAACACTGCGCAGTGCGTCGCCGCCTTTTTTCGCGAACAGTGACTCGCGGAACTTGCCATGACGGAGCTGGATTACTTCCCAGCCATTGGCAATTGCAGTGCCTCCGATCCGATCTGCATCCGTGCCCTTAAAGCTGCGGTTGTTCGGGATGCGCGTTCCGTCGAGATTTTGACGGTTGTAGTCAACGATCCAAGTGACGTTGCCAAGTTCGCGCTCGGCTACTTCTGGTAGCACCTCAAGAAGCGAGCCCTCGCGGAACTCACTGTCTCCCATCATGCACCAGAAATGTGGCTCGTCGATGTCCCAACCGTGTTGTTGGGCGTAACGGTAAGCCAGTGCTTGGTAGACTGCGACGACTGGTGGGATTCCAACCGATCCTGACGGCAGGAAGTGCCAGCTGTCCGGGTCTGCTTCGGCGTGGTAGCTCTGGAAGACCGGCTTGCCATCGTGGGAGAAGCTTCGCAGGCGATGCATCACTGCTTCCGCTTCGTCTTCTTCGAACCACTTTCCGTCAGGGTGGCGGAACAAGCCCATTGCGTGATGAAGCGAGTGGTCAACCGGCGATGCGTGAGGTTTGCAGCAGATGAAGTCTCCGGGTTGCCGGACTGCTAGGTGCAGTGCCGACATGAAGTCGAGGCTCGATGCGCAGGCAGCAGGATGGCCACCGACTTTTGGGTCGGTTTTCTCAGCGTCGTCCCGATGGTTGGCAATGTGAATCATTGCGACCATGTGGGCAAAGGCTCTGCGGGCGACCTTGTTGATTAGAGTGAAATCAGGCTTCGTAGCGGACGTCATGGCTGGTTCTTCTCACGGAGGGAAGTGGGAACCCTCCGGCGCCCCAAGGTAGAACAGGAAGGCCGGTGATGCCATACGCGGGACCGCGGTCCGATGGCTTGCATCAGGAAAATCGTGTGCGGCAGCCGTCAGTTGGCTCATTTCACCCCATTTCATCCCCGTTTTTGGCCTGTCGGCGAAGGCGATCGCAGTAGGCAGGTGTTTGCCCGCTGCAGCGCAATCTTGTCGGGAATCTACTACGATTGCTGCCCGATCGTTCGCCGCCGCGTGGCGAGGCCAATATCTTGCGGCCCGACCGTGACCGGCAGCAGCATGTTGGCTGCTAATCGCAATCGATTTTGGCGGGCTTGGCTAGCAGTTAAGGCCGTGGCCTGAAGGGGCGCATGACTCGGCCGTGGTGGCTACGAAAATACGTTTGCAACGCCGTAATCAGGGCTGCGCTTTAGGTCGCGGTGGTATTTCAGCTATGAATCCAAAGACCTTAATAATCTTCACTCTCCTCTTTTCACTGACCTCGTGCATGTCCACCAACTACAGCTTTGCCGATCGGCAAGGTGAGTTGCCGGACATCCAAACACTGGAGGTCGAGCACCAAAGACTGCAGTCGGGTTCGCAGTCGGCCAAGCGAGGCCTCCAAGACGTCGCGTGGTTGCCATTGGTTGCGCTCAGATTTCAGGGTTACGAGCAGTCTAAGTCTGAGTTGCCAGCTGGCACTACTTACACCAATGTGGGGGCCGTCGGGCCTGTTGGCATGGTCGTGAACGCCGAAAGATTGCTCTATGACGAGCAGCAAGAGCTCTACGAGCGAAATCTCGATACGCTCTACTTCTGGGGACTTTTTAAGTCGACGCGGACCGATGTGCGGGTTCCAGCTGGATGGCGCACTGGCTCCGAAACGAGTTTGTTGTTCGGTCTCCTGAGCTGGCCTGACCAATACTATCAATCGAGCTCGTCATTTGATCTCGAGAGAAACGACGGCGTTGTTGCGAAGTCTGAGTCGTGACCTGCTACGTGTCTTGCCGGCTCGTGGTAGGACCAAAGCAGTGACGGCGTTCCGTGAAGTTGCAGACTCGTAAGTTGCTTATCGGAACGCCTTCCTGCTCTAGCAATTTAGCTTGCCGCTCGGCTGCTGCCGGTGATTGCGATATTCGGCCGCCGGCTGCGACCACGCGCCACCACGGTACTTCTTGGCCTTCGGTAAGAGCAGCCATCGCATAGCCGACTTGGCGAGCGACCCCTTTGCTGCCAAGGGCCGCACCAATGTCGCCGTAGGTCGTTACGGAGCCTTCTGGAACCGCGCAGGCGAGTTTGTGCACCAGTTCGTGAAAACCTGGCCCAACGATGCGCTTTGGCCCGTGTCGCTGCGGATCGTATGGTGCCAATCGAACGTTACTCCATGCGGGCTACGTAGGCCTCGATGCGTTCAAGGAAGTCCTTTGCTAGCGTCGGACCCTCTAGCGTGCCGATTTGCACGCCATCTTCGTAGAGCGGTGCACGCGGTGCTTCCCCAGTGCCGGGCAAGGATATGCCGATATGCGCGGCCTTACTCTCACCAGGTCCGTTCACGACGCATCCCATCACGGCAACCTGCAGGTTGGCAGCTTGCGGCTTCTCTTTTTTCCATTCGGGCATACGAGCCACCAAGAACTGCTCAACCTCTTGGCTAAGCACTTGGAAGTAGCTTGAGGTTGTGCGACCGCACCCTGGGCAAGCGGTGACTTGGGGCAAAAACGGGCGAATGTCCATCGACTGCAGAATTTGTTGCGCGATGCGAACCTCTTGGGTGCGTGCGCCGCCGGGATCTGGAGTCAGTGACACTCGAATCGTATCGCCAATGCCTTGCTGCAGCAGGATTGCGAGGCCGGCCGTCGAACTGACGATGCCCTTGCTGCCCATTCCTGCTTCGGTCAAACCAAGGTGCAAAGCGTGATCCGTTCGGTCCGCGAGTGCCCGATACACGCGCACCAGTTCTTGGACCTTGCTGATCTTGCAGCTGAGGATGATCTGGTCGCGCTTGAGGCCGAGTTCTTCGGCAGCGTGCGCGGATTCGATGGCGCTGCGCACCATTGCCTCGAGAAATACCGCTTGCGCATCTTGTGGAATGGAGGATTTCGCGTTGGTCTCCATCAGCTCATTGAGCAGATCCTGATCGAGAGATCCCGCATTCACACCGATGCGCACCGGCTTCTTATGGTCGATGGCGCACTGAACCATCGTCGCAAAGTTCTTGTCGTGGTTTGCACCCTTGCCGACGTTGCCTGGATTGATTCGATACTTAGCTAGGATTTGGGCGCACTCGGGATACTTCTGCAGCAAGACATGGCCGTTGTAGTGGAAGTCGCCAATCATCGGCACGTCTACTCCCAAGTCATGTAGCCGCCGCTGGATCTCTGGGACCGCTGCCGCTGCTTCTTGTGTGTTGACCGTGATGCGGACCAGCTCGCTGCCCGCATGGTAGAGCTCGGCGACTTGTGTCGCGGTGCTCTCCGCGTTTGCCGTATCCGTGTTGGTCATCGATTGCACGACGACCTGATGGCAGCTGCCAATTTGGACTGGACCGACCGGGACTGAGACCGTTTTGTGGCGCTGGGGCACGAACATGGGGCCAAGACGATAGCAGACTGACCGGGCGAGTTCAGCGCTCGTCATTGGATCGAGTGAAGCTGGTGCGAATCAGGAGACATTCGGTGCGGTTACGCCTCGCTGGTAAGCTATTTTTGGTGATACACAGTGAACTTTCCTTGTCCTGATGATCTCAGAGGCCATTGACCACCGCGCGATGGGTGAACACCTGCTCCGTAACGGCCGCGGCCGCGTCCTGCTGTTTTGTTGGCTCGGTTGGGTCTTTGATTTTTACGACCTGATCCTGTTTAGCTTTACGAAGCGCAGTATCGCGGCAGATTTGGGCCTGGAATTGTGGCCGGACCTCTCGTGGATTGAGGGTTGGTCGTTGCTGGCGACGGCCGTCGGCGGCTTCTTGTTTGGCCGCGTCGCGGACCTCGTTGGTCGTCGGTCTGCGATGATTTGGAGCATCGTGGTGTTCTCAATCGGTGCCGCGTTGACCGGCATGGCAGAAGGCTATTGGTCCCTGTTCTTTGCCCGCGTGATCACCGGTCTAGGTGTTGGTGGTGAATGGGGGATCGGTCATGCCGTTGTCGCAGACTATTGGTCTGGCAAGCAGCGTGACAAAGTGCATGGCATCTTGCAGGCTGGCAGTCCGGTAGCTATGGCGATGGCTGCGGCGGTCGCGTGCTTCCTGGCACCGCTACCCGATGTCGGGTGGCGCGCCGTATTCTATGGGTCGAGTGCCTTGGGTGTGTTGGCGCTGGCGGGGCGGTGGGCGATGCCTGGGCCGGATCTTGCGGTGCGGCAAGATGCGGCGATGCCCGTGCGCGAACTACTTGCTCCCGCGTATCGCCGGACGACGCTCGTATTGCTAAGCATCTTGTCGTTGCACATGATTGGCTTCTGGTGTGTCTATGCCGAGTTGCCAAGCGCCTTGATGCAGATGCATCACGTTTCGAAGACTGACGTCGGTTGGTTTCAGATTCAGGTGAACGCCGTGCACGTGGTCGCCGACGTATTGTTTGGCTTCTTGGCCGCAAGGCTCGGACGCATCAAGGTCTTCGTAGCGTTCTGCCTTGTGTTCGCCTGCGGGCAGGCTTTGGTGCTTGGGCAGTTGGATTCGCTGCAGGACAACTTTGCGTCGTTCACGATCGCGATTGCAGCGATGGGGTTAGGTGCCGGAACTTGGTCGTGCTTCGGGGCCTTGTTTGGGCAGTATTACCCTGCTGCATTGCGCGCTACGGCTGCCGCCCTTTGCTACGCCTTGGCGCGCGGGTTTGTGCTGCCAGTAAAGGGCAACATGGGGGAGGTCTTTCAGGAGACCGGCTCGTTTGCGCCTGCTCTATGGGTGGGCATCGCTTGCGCTTTGCTGTCTGCAATCATGGTTGTCTTCTTGCCGAGAAAAGTTGCAGTAGCCTAGAGCTTGCTGCCCATGGGTTGTTGACCCAATGGATTTCGCAACCCCGTTGACTGGCCTGGGCATGGCCATGCTGTCTGGCAAAAAATGCTAGCAACAACGAGAACGCTGCGATCCGCGGGCTTTCAGGACGGCTCGGAGTCCTTGCGTGACTCCCGGAAGGCAATCAGGAAGAGCAGTAGGATGGCTGCGGCACCGACACATGGCCAGAACCAGATCTGGCTCCAGTCGATGACCGCGGCGTCGTCTGCGCCAGTGGTATTGTCGACGACAATGTTGGTCATGATCTGCGCGCCGAGATACATGCCAACTCCCTGCGTCATGATGACTAAGAAACTCTGCGCTTGCCCACGGATCTCAGGGCGCGCTTGTTGATCGACGTAGATTTGGCCGGTGACGAAGAAGAAGTCGTAGCAGATACCGTGCAGTAGAATGCCGCCGAGCACCATCCACGCAACTGGCTCTAGGCCAGCCCCAAAGCTCCACAGCCCGTAGCGCAGAACCCATGCAAACATGCCAATCGCGAGCATCTTTTTGACGCCGAGTTTCGCGAAGCACAGTGGCATGACGATCATGAAGAAGACCTCGGCCCACTGGCCGAACGACATGTAGAAGCCTGCGTCCTGCCAGACTGTCTTTACGAATTGGTTGCCGTAGCTGTAGTAGCCAGCGAGTGGGATACAGATCAGGAATGAGCACAGCAGGAACACTGTGAACGCCGGGCGCTTCAGCAGTTCGAGCGCACCCAAGCCAAGCATTTCACTGATGGTGACCTGCTTGCCAGCGAGTGGCGGGGGCGTCTTGGGCAGGATCCAACTTAGAATGGCCATGGCGATCGAGCTGTAGCCAGCCACTGCGAACATGATTGGCGATTCGTCCCCCTGCAGCCCCTTGCTTACGAGCGTGACTGCTGCGATGAAGCCTAGGGTGCCAAACACACGCGCGATCGGAAACTGCTTCTCAGGGTTGTCGATATGCGTGAACGCGATGGTGTTCGATAGCCCGAGCGTCGGCATGTAGCACAGCATGTAGACCAGCACATGCCACTCGAATGTCGTCGAGTCTTTGGCCTCAATGGCACCCGGGATGAACACCAGCATGACGATGGCGCCCAGTGCGTGCATTACCGCTAGCACTCGTTGGGAGGCGAAGAAGCGGTCGGCGATCAGTCCCAAGAACAGCGGCGTGATCATTGCCGCGATTGGGCCAGCCGAATAGACCCAGCCAGTCGTAGATTGTTCCCAGCCCATCGGACCGACGAAGGTGCCGGCGGTCACATACCAACTGCCCCAGACAAAGAACTGGAGAAACATCATTGCGCACAGCAGTGGGAATTTCGGCATGGGTCGGATGATGACCCCGCCGGTCCGCTGGCGCTAGTTGATTTGGGGCAAGCTGCCCGGGTTACGCGTAGTACTTCCCGAAGCGGTTGGCGAGGAACTTGTCGTAGTCGACATCTTCCATCTTCAGCAGGCCGTTGTCCGGCAGATCGCCTGAGGCGAGCATGTCGACGATTGCCGTAACACCTGCTGCCGTCGTGATCTGGATACCGCTCCAGTTCTTGCCATCGATGTCTTGGTGGTAGATCGTCTTGGCGTAGGTGCGCTCCGCGAGGCGGCCTCGATATTGGCCGGTGGCGCTGACGAAGATCACAATTTGGTCTTGGAACGTTGCCGGCAGCGACTTTTCGAAGATCCGACCGAGTTCCTCCTGTTGATCCTGCATCTGCAGGTCGTGCAGCAAGAACTTCATCAGGTCGCAGTGACCCGGGTAGCGCATCGTCTTGTAGTTGACGTTCTTGACCTTGTCTTTCAGCGTGATCGCCAGTGTGCCGAGCCCGCCTGAAGTGTTGAAGGCCTCATATTCGACACCATCGATGGTCATGTGCTCGAGTTGCTCCATCGGGGGAACTGCGGTCAGTTCGCCGTTCTCAACCGATTCGCACGGGTTGCAATACTCATTGATCAAGCCCGCGGTGCTCCAAGTCAGGTTGTACTTGAGGCGATTAGATGGGTATCGCGGCAGCGCACCAACTCGCAGGTGCAGATCCGAAACTTCTGTCATCGATCGCATCAGGTGGTTTGCCGTGATGGTGATGAATCCTGGCGCAAGTCCACACTGTGGCGCAAATAGGGTCTTGGAGCCCTTCGCGAGTTCCTTGACTTGATTGGTGACTTCCACGTCTTCCGTCAGGTCAAAGTAGTGCACGCCGTGTGCTTTTGACCGTTCGGCAATCACCGGGTTGCAGTGGAATGGCGCGCAACTGATGACGGCCCAGGCACCCTTGAGGATCGCGTCGACGCTCGCTGCATCGCTGAAGTCGACGACTTGGCCACTGACATCCGAATACTCCTTCTTGATGTGATCGATTGCGTCTTGGGCGGCATCGCCGATACGGACGGAGTACGAGGGGGCGTTACCTGTCCGGGCAGTGGACATGAAGTGGCAGACCATGCGACCGATTTTGCCGGCGCCGAGGATGACGATTTCTTTCATTGTGGGCTTGGTGCTAGGTGGCGTCGTTATCAGTAGGCAAGTGCACTATTGCCGGGCCACGATATTGGGGGACCATTGTTCGGACCTCGGCCCAAATGCGCAACACCCGTGAGTAACATCGAGGCAGCTATTCCAGCTGAAACAGCGGTGGCTTCGGATGTTGTCTCGATCCAGATTTCTTTGCTGGCTACTTTTTGCGGCCAACGACAATGCTGATCCAGGCTTCGTCCATGTCGCCAACTTCCTTGCGACGGAAAACCCCGTTGCCGCTCAAGGTAGCTCGATCGGTGCCTTCCCACATGACGTGCACATCGTCAAATCCGGCCTCGACGAACAATTCGCGCAATTCTGGCAGGCTCCACATTCGCCAGTCGTAGACGAATGCGTCCTTCATCCGGGTGCCGTCGGGGAACTCGAAGTGGATCGCACAGACAAGCCGGTGGCTGATCGGGTCGAAACTGCGTTGCTCCCAGTGGTATTCAAATCCCTTGTGCTGGGTCCTGTCGGTCTTGGCTTGCATGACGTCGGGGCCACCTAGCGCATCGAGGTAAAAAACCCCGCCAGGCTTCAGCGATTTGTAAACCGTTTTGATGTACTGCCCTAGCTGCTTGCGGGTCTTGAAGACTTGGTAGCTGAAGTTCAGCGCAAGCACGCAGTCGACCTTTGGCGAGGTGACGTTGAGAACGTCGTCTTCGATCAGAGTCAGTCGTTTCTTCTGCTCGTCGCTCAGCAGCACGTCGACGTTGTTCTTGATGCCCCAATCAAGCGTAGGGCGATGGAAATCGACGCCGACCGCGGTGTTGTCTTTGTGATTGAGGACGTGGTGGCACGACAATACGGAGGTCCCGCAGAAATCTTCGCGCCAAGATCGCAGGTCGCGGCCAGCATACTTTTTGAACCAACGCGCATAGACCCGGGAATCGGTTGCAGGAGCTTGGACCGAAAGTTGGTAGAGAACGTGCTTATTGGCTGTCTTGGCCGTGAGCGCGCTTTTTGTCTTCGCCTTAGCTTTTGGAGCGGCCTTCTTGGCAGCTTTTTGGGGGGCCTTCCTTTTCTTGGTGTCAGCCTTGCCAGTGGAACGGTCGGTGGTCGCAGTGCTCTGAGCCATGGTGCCTTTGTTAACGCACTTTCCTCTTCATCTCCCGCCAAACCTTTCAAGAAGATGCAGCGTTCATGGCTATTCCGAGCAGATCTTTACTTTGGTAGGCATGTTCTTCGGCGAGAAAATATCATCACAGGGCCCACCAGGATGCCAGCAACAGCGATTGGCCAGTAGATCCCATTAGCATTTGGAGGGTTTGCTCGCGTGGTATCGATTGTGAACCCAAAGATTGGGGCGAAACATACGGTTGCCAGTCGGCTAGGGAGTGCCTCGGAAACTGAGGACAGTAGCGCCTAGTCGTCTGAAGCAAGGTCATCGCCTTTGCCGCAAACTAAAGGCTTATTTCTTTCGCTCTTGTATGGTGCAGTAAGCGTTGCCGATCCGGGCAGGGTGTGACTGATTCGCTGAGCGGTCGATCGTCCACGGACCGAAGTCCCTGTCGCACGGAATCAGTAGAACAGTGTCTACATCTGGCTTGTGCTTGATCGGTGGGGCAAAAGACTTGGATTTGTAGCGAGCAACCTTCGACAGTCGAACTCCGTCGATTAAGCCAGTGAAGTGCGATGTCGGCTTGCCTTCCTTGTTGGTGTCGGCACCAATGAACAGTGGTAGATTGTTGGTCCGGCGGCTGCCTTGACCGGTCTTGCTGGCCACGAGCTCGCCATCGAGATAGACGCTCACTACGCCATTGCCAAAGACTCCGGCTACGTGATGCCAGACTCCGGTTCGCAGCACAGCTTTGGAGCTGTTCGCAGAGACGTAGCGGTCGCCAAGGAACACGGAGAAGTCGAGCTTACCGTCGCTGACGAACAAGCCGTAATCACTCATCTCAGTCTTTGTGACGAGACCGCGTCGGCCTGAAAAATCGTCGCCACGTAGCCAGCATTCGAGCGTGATGGCGCCGTCAGGTAGCGCGATTTGCTTACTAGGGATCTTCAGGCAACTTTTGCCGTCAAGAACTAGCACTCCGTTGTGTTTCTGTGCAACTGCTGCAAGCCCAGTTGGCGGCGGGAGTTCGAGTGTGATCGTGCGGCTTGGCAGCGCAATGCGTCGATCCCGGGCTAGGTAGTCGCAGCGAACTTCTACTGTCGGCAGCGAGAACGGTAGCTGGCTAGCTTGGCGATAGATTGAAAACGTCGTTTGGCCTTGCGAGTTTGGGGCAAGGATTACGTGCTGATGGTCGGGGCCAAAGGTCCACGGCGCCCCGATTTGTGGAATGATCTCTAGTTCGATAGGGCGGGAACCTGGGTTTTTACAGCTGAGAGTCACGACAGCGTCGACAGCGCCATCGACGGCAATTGCTGAGCCGTTGCCCGAGGCAGCTACATCTAGAGTCTTGATGGATAGGTTGCGATGGATGCGCAATACATCGTCAGCGATGGCGTCAGTAATGGTCTGTGGATCGATGACTGTGCCAACCGGAATGGCAGCAACTTTGATGCCTTCCGGCCGCACTGTGACGACATGGTATTGATGTAAAAATCCTGCTTCTGGAGCATCCATGCCGAGGTGGGCTCCGACAGATGCGACGGTGAAATACTCAATTCCGTCGCGGACACCGCCATAGCGCATGTGGTGGATGTGGCCAGCAAACACCGCGCGCACGTTGCCGCTCTTGGCGAGTAGTTGATGGACCTGCTGCCAATCGTTCCCGTATTGCCTGAGCCATCGTGGATGGTGCAAGAACACGAAGACATGCGATGCAGATTTGGTTTTTTGAAGGGTCGCGGTTAGCCAATCAAGCTGTGCTTTGCTGATGCGTTGGCAGTCCGGCTTCGAGAAGTTCTTCTCTCCAGTCGATGGGTTGCCTTCGTCCGAATACAGGACGATAAACCAAGAGTTCTTGTGCTGTACGGCATACCAGAGTGGTCCAAATACGGTCTCATAGTTGCCCTCATGCTCGCCATCTGGCTTGTTGGATCCGCGCCAGTAGATGTCGTGGTTGCCTGCTACTGGAAACCAAGGCATGCGCAGTTTGCTCATGGAGTCTTTAAACTCACTGGCTTGCTCCATCCATTGGTCGGTAGCGTTGTAGCCGTTGATCAGATCACCGACGGTCATCACAAGGTCCGGATCGAGTAGATTGGTATCGGCAATTGCTTGGTCTAGGACCTTGATGCCATCGGCTGGACCACCGGTGCGATCGCCGAAAACGACAAACCCAAACGAGTCGTCTTCCTTGGGCAACACCAACAGTTGTTTGCCAGCTTCGCGGTTGGTCAGCAGGCGTGACTCGTTGGGCTTTCGCTGGCGACAGGGTCGATAGAAGTATCAGCAGGGCCAACGATCGGTATGCCATGGCGTGTAAGCTTGGCGTGCTCGGCTCACGAAACCAGTCGAAGCCGTGCGAAGCGCGTTCGAACAGTTTCCGGAATGGCTGCAATGTGTCTTTTGTCATGCGTTACGCATTAGCAATAGCCTGCGACATCCTTGCCGTCGAGCGCTGAGAAAGCGCATTTTCTAGAGGGCGGGAGGCAACAGTTTATCAAATGATCTGGCGTGGTCGGCGACTAGCCTAACCCTCAAGCAGTCACTCCCTCGTGCCCCGTCACGCAGCGCCTCCGACTGTGGAGTGATATCGACTTCGACATCGCCCATATTGTGTGAGACGGCCAAGCCCGGCACTGGGCGGGTAGCCATCGGCGATTGCCGAGCGGCAAAGCCCAGTGACGTGCTGGAACAGGTCTATTTTGACCTGCAGATACCGCGTCGCGCAGTCCTCGATGACAAACTAGGTCTTCTGCGTTTCTTGGCTAGCTTCCAGTGAGTGGAGATGTTTTGCTGATCTGAGACATGACTGTTCCTGCCATTGGCATCGTCGGCGCTGGTCGAACCCGGCAGGGCTTAGGGCCCTTTTTGGCAAGTTGGTTCGAGAAGTGCGGTGCGCGTATTTCTGGAATAGCCGGTCGCGACCTAGCTCGAACGCGCCTTGCTGCTTCGGCGATGTCCAAACAATTAGGCCATCCAGTTGCCGCCTTTCGCAGCGCAGTAGAACTTGCAGAATCCGTCGATGCGCTGGTAGTCGCCTGTCCGGTTGAGGGTCATCTAGCGGGACTCGATGCAGCCTTGCAGGCTGGCATACCATGTCTTTGTGAGAAGCCGCTGGTTGCGTCAGCCGATGCTGCTCTTGGATTGCAGCGAGTCGCGGCATTCCGTGCGGCGGATCAGTTGCTGCACGAAAACTGCCAGTGGCCGTTCGTCTTGCCGGCCTTTGATGAGCTGTATCCGGGCGCGCTGCAGCAGCCGATTCATTCCTTGACGATGCGATTGTCGCCAGCATTGCCTGGGCGCGCGATGGTGGAAGACTCGCTTTCGCACGTCTTGAGTTTGTTGCAGGCCTTGGTGCCTTTGCCAAATGACGCCCAATTGCAATCTGTGTCGCAAACCAACCCAGCAACCGACGCAACCGAGAATCTTGTGCAGTTTGCAGTCGTCGGTGCCATTGGTAAGGTAACGGTGCAGCTCGACCTGCAGTGTTGTCCTCAACAGCCGCGCCCGGCATGGCTTGCAGTGAATGGCGAACGTCTCGATCGTCAGCTTTCTGCTGATTATTCCATCTCATTTCGAAGTCGAGATGGGAGGGTCGTGAACGTGCAGGATCCACTGCAACAGCTCGTGTATGCTTTTCTGGGCAACCTCCAGGCCAATTCCAGTGAACGATCTATCGCCCTTGACTCCATCGCCCTCAGGATCCGGCTCTACACAGAGCTCCTCACCTGGCTCTGACCAACAGGTGAACCAAGCCGTCGAACGTGTGCACGACTTTGCAGGCAAGCTGCAGCAGCCGAGCTTATGGCCGAAGGTCGTTGACTATGTGCGCTGGCAGCGGGCCCTGCGCAAAGCAGAGGCCGAAGGCTTGGCCGCGCCAGAGATGCCCGACATTGCTCCATTGTCGATTAATCTCGACCTGACGACTGCGTGTAACTACGCCTGCGATCACTGCATCGACTGGGATATTCTCAATAGCAAGGAGAAGCATGCAGATGCCGAGCTGCGTGCATCGATTGAGCGGATGGCCGAGCGTGGCCTACGCAGTGTGATCTTGATCGGTGGTGGCGAACCGACGCTATACCCGGGTTTCGCCGACTTTGTTGCGTTCTTAAAGCAGCTCGATTTGTCGGTATCAGTTGTTACCAATGGCAGTCGTGGCGATCGCATTCTGCAGGCAGCAAAGCATTTCACGAAGGGTGATTGGGTGCGTCTTTCGCTCGACTCGGGCAGCAACGACGTGTTCCAGCGTATGCATCATCCGTCCAAGAAGTCTTTGACGCTCGACGAGATCTGCAGCTGGACTCCAAAGATCAAGGCGGCAAACCCAGATTTGCAGATGGGCTTTTCGTTTGTCATCACTTGGGTCGGTGGTAGCCGTGGGGAAGTGCAAATCGTTGAGAACATCCATGAGATGGTTTTGGCGAGCAAGCGCGCCTCAGATGCGATGTTTGACTACATCTCGTTCAAACCGTTCCTTGAGCGTCAGGAGGATGGCGCCGAGGTCATGGATCCGACAAAAAGCGAAGCGGAACTGCAGGCGGTCATCGTCCGTATCCAGTCAAACCTAGAAGAGTCACGTGCGGTGGTTCGCGAGGACTTCCGTGTGTTGGCCAGCACCAATCTGCGGGTGCTAATGGCGGGCACGTGGAAGGACTACATGAAGCAACCAAAGACCTGTCATATGCAGATGCTGCGACAGGTGGTGACACCGCTCGGAACTTATAATTGTCCTGCCCACCGTGGTGTGCAAAAGGCGATGGTTGGCGACAAAGATGTCTGGTCGGTGCCGCCGGCTGGCCAACACAAGACCTCTGGCTTACTCAAGACGTTTGATGCGACCGTCGAGTGCGGCGAAGTTACCTGTCTTTACAACAGCACCAATTGGTGGCTGGAAGAATTGGTCAATGCGAGTGCCGAACTGCCGGATGAGGCTCCGGGCACTGAGCAGGGCGACTGGTTCTTGTAGACCCTCTGGGCGAGCAGCGTGGCAGGTTTTGCTCATGATGGTCGTCTAGATCGAGTCGCATCCGAGCCTGTTTGGGTAACAACACCGGGGTTTAAGGCTGCTGGGTTCTAGTAACCGTAATCGGCCGGTTCCGATTGATTATTGCGCTCGAAGTCTCGGCTAGAGCGTTCCGAAGAACAACGCAACACCGTTGGCGGTCAGTGCGCCCAGCGAGTTCGGAGCGGTTGGCTGCAACAGGGCTCCCTGAGTAAACATGCTCGTGCCAGATAGCGTGGGGGTGTTTGGAATTTGCAGCGCCCATAGGTGGGTTGACCCACCAATTGGATACATCGTTTGGATGATAGACGATTGTGCGTAGAGGCTGCAGCCAGGTGCACCAACGGCCGCGAGGTCTAAGCCGTTCGGGATGTCTTGGAAGCCGACGATGACCAAACCAGTGCTTAGCGCGGGGTTTGGAATGTTGCCCAATTGCATGATCTGGGTGCCGCCGAGTAGAGGTCGGTTGAGTCCATCCCAGGTTAGTGGCGTGCTATCCAAGCTGACGGTTAGCGGCAATGAGGTGCTGATGTCCGTAACAGGCGGTGTGTTGGTCGAACCCCGGGTGTATCCCAAGATCGCATCGTTTGGCTGGTTTGGCATTCCTAGGTAACGGAAATCGATGTCGCCGTTTTGGTAGATCTGCATCTGCATTGTGTTGCCTGGACCTGCGGCGCCAGCCGAGTAGGCCGGAACGTTGTTCCACGTGAACAACACGGAGTTCGCGAGCACGTCGTAATGGCATGAGCCACCGGCGGTCGGGTCAAGGTCAAGCCATAGCGGGCAAAAGCGCGAGCCGCCACCAATGAGCTCGGCCATAGTGGGCGACCAGTCAGCTGTGGTTGCTGCTCCGACCCATGCATAGCCGTTGCTGCAGAAGGTCATCTGGTTGCTTGGTCCGGCTGGGAAGTTGATCGTCCATGGCAGAGTTTGCAGCGAGATATCCTCGTCACCGAGCCCGAGGTCGCCACTGGCTGGCGGAATCCAGGCTGTCGGGACGCCTGCCATCGTATAGCCGTTGTTGGTTGGCGACATGCGCAGGTTGACCGCGAAGAAGCTGCCGCCACTGAGGTCGAATTGGTTGGCGCTGAACACTTCGGCTAGCGTGCCATAACCTTCGTAGCAACCTGAGCCGTAGGCTGTTGCTGCTGCGACATCACCCTGTGGTGTGCCGCCAAGCGTGTTGACGGTCATCGCCCCAGTATTGTTGGGGTCGAGCCAATTCGATAGCCGCGATTGGTTGTTGCCGCCGCCAGTCCACGACGTCCGAAAGCGTCCATACCAGTCGGATTGGTTGTTGCCACATGCAGCCCCGCCGCCGTGCAGTTGGCCGATGATGCGGTGGTTCTGATCGAAGAGCGGTGAGCCTGAGGATCCACCTTCGGTTGTGCCCAAATCCCAGTCGACGACACGCACATGGTTGGCGTTGGCGTTTTGCGAGTTGCTGCCGTAGTTGGTGAACTGAACCGGCGCGTTCTCAAACGAGATCTTCTTGGCATCACCGCTTGGATGATGGATGGCTACAGCCGAGGAGGCTGTGGCGGTGCTGCGGTCCCAGCCAGCGTAGGTCACGCCCCAGGCTGGGTTTGGCGTGCTGTTAAGCTCGACGAGTGTGAAGTCAGAAGTGCTGTAGCCAGCGCGGAACGTTGAGCCGATTGTGAACTGATTGAGTGGAGCAGAACTGCTGCCACAAGTAGCTGCTTCGTAGTTCCAGTAGCAGACGAGCGAGGATGCTTGGCTTGCAGAGACGCCGCAGTGATAGGCGGTAAGGAAGAAATTACGGCCGTCGTTAGCGGTGTTGTTGATCATGCTGCCGCTGCAGAAGATCGATCCGCCAGTCGAAATAGCGGCGGATGCAGCGATCTCATTTTCCCAGCCGACGCCTTGCGGACAGCTGACGTCGATGTTGCAGGAGCCGCTACCATCATTGGAGCTAGTTGCGGTCGGGCCGGCACCGAAATAGCGGTAGCCTGAGCCTACGTGCACCATGTCGAGCATGAGCATCGGCTTCTGATTGGTCGGAATGTAGACCTCGCAGACGATGTCGTCGCTCAGTACTACAGGTGTCCAGAGTTGCCCGCTGGGCTGGTGGTCGTTGGCGTCGAATGGGCGCAAGCTATGGCGGTAGTTGGAACTGTAGACCTGCATGCGCGCACCGTCGGGCATGAAGAATGTTTGGAAGCCTAGATTGACGTGATCGGCTCCTGGCGACTTGATCCGTAGGCGCCATAAAGACCATGAGGCGTCGAGTTGCTCCCATGTCCCATGTGTCAATGGCGAGGTATTGACGGCGTTTGGGATCGCATAGCGCGCCGGGTCGCCGTTTGCTGCGCGGTTTGTATCTTCGGCTGCAATCGTCGGGCGGTCGAGCAGTGGCATGCCAATGCTGGCGATGCTAGCTAGAGTCTGCGCGTTGGGGTGAATCTGACCGAGTGGACTCACCGACTGGGCGATGAGGGGGGTGATCAAGAAAGCAGCCAGGGCCGTGGCCGTTGAGATGCGATGCATGGGAAAGAACCGTGGTGCAGCGGTGGTCGAAATACGTCGTTGATACGGTGGAGCTTGAGTGATCTCGGTATCCACCTGCGTTGCAACCTTGCCAGTAGTCCGATCGATTTCAGGTGAGGGACAGTGGGGCTGCTAGGCAGTATATCTCATACTTCGAGCGCTCGCTGACTGCCCCGAACCTGATTGCGATGCGGTCTCGAGGGCCTTGGAGGGCGTTCTGCGAATGAAGAAGGAACTCTCGCCACGATTTCGGTGGCATGGGTCTTTGCCGGAAATACCGGTCTGATTTGCCATTTGGGACCAAATTAGATGTGTCTGAGCACGGCAAGAACCATTCTGCCATGTCGCATCCTAGGCTCGCGTCGCTACTGTTTTGGCCGGATCGCCATGACCTACCCGCAAGTCGTTCGAGTCTATAGCACCTACCAAGATCCTGACTACGAATGCCCATGGCAGAGCGTTGCTCCGCGGGGCAGCACTGGTTCGGGTGTGGTTGTTGGTCCGCGGCGTATTCTGACGGGCGCGCATGTTGTGGCGAACGCCACCTTCGTTCAGGTGCAAAAGCAGAGTGATCCAAAGAAGGTCACGGCTCGGGTGCTGGCGATCAGTCACGACTGTGACCTTGCGCTGCTTGAGATTGACGACAAGGCGTTCTGTCGGGCAATCAAGCCAGCTGTTGTCGGGGATCTGCCTAAGTTACGCGATGCTGTTCAGGTTGTTGGCTACCCGATCGGTGGCGAAGAGGTTTCGATTACGGAAGGCGTTGTGTCGCGTATCGAGGTCCAGCGATACGAGCACAGTCAGCGGCATCTTTTGGCGGTGACTGTCGATGCGGCGATCAACGAAGGCAATAGCGGCGGGCCAGTGTTTGCTCGCGGCAAAATTGTCGGCATTGCCTTTCAGGGTTTGCCTGATGCTGAAAATGTTGGCGAGATGGTCCCAGCACCCATCATTAGGCGCTTCCTGGACGGGGTGAAGAACAAGAAACTGCCAGATGTTCCCGGCATTGGCATTTCGACCCAGCCGCTCGAGAACCCTGCTCTTCGTATGCATCTTGGCATGAAGAAGAAGGACAGCGGAGTGCTAATTACTGCCGTTCAATATGGCTCAAGTGCTTGGGGTAAGTTCGAAGTCGGCGATGTCTTGATGGAGCTTGACGGTCATTCCATTGCGGACAACGGCACGATTCGTTACCGGGCACGATACCGCTGCCAGTTTGATGCAGTCATTGGTGATTACCACTGTGGCGAGGTCATCAAGGCTCGAGTGCTGCACAAGGGCAAGGCCAAGGAAGTGCGGCTTGAGATGCAACCAATGCAGTGGTTGGTGCCTCGCATTGAGTATGAGCGGCGGCCTATGTGGTTCTTGTTCGGGGGCTTGGTCTTCCAGCGCTTGACTGCCGAATACTTACGCAATTGGGGTGATCACTGGTGGGACAAGGCGCCGAAAGAACTCTTGCACAGCTACTATCACGGCTTGCGCTTGCCTAAGCAGCAAGAGGTCGTAGTCCTTGCGCAAGTGCTTGCTGATGCTGTTAACGTTGGCTACGAGGCCTTCCACAACGACATTGTGACAAGTGTCAATGGGGCCCAGCCAGTTGACATGTTGGATTTCATCCGGCGTGTAGATAAAGCCGACGGCGATGTTGTCATCAAACTTTCCAGCGGCGCAACGGTGTTACTTGATGCCGCCATGGCGCGAGATGCCGAGGAGCGGATCCTCGACCTCTACCACGTGCCTGGCAATCGCTCGGTAGATTTGCCAAAGCGTCGGCGCAAGTAGCCAGTCAGGCCTTCCGGCAGAGCTTCCCTTAGGGAGGCATTTATTGCTGATCGCAAGGTGGGGGCAACTCGCGTTGCGAAGGTTGGCTTCCGTCGTTGGTCGGTTGCCGAGCGGTCGCCGCTTTGATGAAAGAACTTCTGGATGCTTGGCATTGTCCCAATGACGGGATCCGGCTTTCTACGCAATGTCGGGGCGTTTTTCCTCGCTGTTAGCCCTCAGGCTCAGGTCAGTTGCCGAACCCAGCCGTGCGCCAGTCACCCAACCGTCTCCCTACGAAGCACTGCTTATTTTTTGTTGCACAGTATTGAGAACGCGTCTCATTATCGATAAGAGAGGGTCTGAGTGATGCATTTTTCGCTGCCAATTTCCGTTCTCTTTGCCGCCTCATGCGTGGCTACGTGGGTGGAAACTGACTCTGCGGCTTCCTCTGTCGTCACCAATGATGATGTCGAGATCGAGCGGGTGGTGTTGGCCATGGGCACGACACTTCACCTGAAGGTGTCTGCGCCCGATCGTCGTAGCGCGCTGTCATCATCCGAGGCTGCGCTGCAAGCGATGGAAGAAGTCACCGAGCGTCTTTCAACCTGGGCTGATGACTCGGAGCTGCAGCGCGTCAATCAGTTGCCAGTTGGGCGCTCGATGCAGCTGTCTGGAGCGTTGTTGGAAGACCTGCGAAAGGCGCGGTTCTGGCAACGCAAGACTGGTGGTGCCTTTGACCCTGGCATTGGCTCTTTGGTTGATCTCTATAAATTGCGCTCGACAGGTCGTTGGCCAAGTGACCAAGAAGTGTGGTCGTGTTTGCCACACTCCACGATGAGCGAATTGCAGGTGATCCATAGCAACGCACGTCGCATGTCCGCCAAGCTTCGTTTAGAGGAAGGCGGCTTTGCTAAGGGTGCTGGCCTTGATGCTGCCGCTGATGCCGTTTTGAAGGCTGGTGCCACGAGTGTCACCTTCGACTTTGGCGGCCAGACGCTTTGTGCAGGTGCCGCTGTAAACCCGACTGAGTTCCAGGTGGCCGATCCAGCAGATCGCGCGCGGCCGGTTGTCAGTGTGCTCGTCGACCGAGGCAGCTTGGCCACGACCGGAAATAGCGAGCGTCGTATTCAGGTTGGTGACGCGGCACTTGGTCACATCCTTGATCCACGCACTGGTCGCCCTGCGAATGACTTCGGATCGGTGACCGTGTGGACAGAAACTGCGTTTGCTGCGGACTGTCTATCCACTGGTTTGTTCGTGATGGGGCCTGATGCAGCGCTCGCGTTTGCTGAGGAGACCCCGGGGCTGGAGATCCTGGTGCTTCAAACAAGCACGGACGCAGCTTCAGCACCCACAACTTCAACACCTACAACGACTGCGCGCATGACTACTGGAATGCGTAGTCGAGTTACTGCTTTATCACCCAGCGTTGTCCTCAAGTGATCTCTCTCGAGTGATTTCTAACTAAGCCCATTGATTTGTAACCTCAGTTTGACTCGTCCCTCCTCCCAATCTGCTGGCGCGATCCTTGCGCTCGCAGTCCTCTCCGCAGGTCTAAGTGCTCAAGAGCCACTTGAGCAGCGCTTGAAGAAGCTCGAGCAGGAGAACAAGACTCTGCAAGAGCAGGTCGGAGCTTTGTCCTCCGATGTCGAGAAGATCGACCTTGGCGGCTTCGTCCCGAAGATCGGCCAGTTCAGCGACGTGATGGGCAGCTCGCGCGGTGTCGGCCAAGGTGCAAACAAGGTCTACGACATTGAGCAAGGCATCTCGTTCGGTGGCTATGGCGAGATGGTCTACAAGGACCGTCGCGACGGCGGCAAGGATGAGGCCGACGCGCGTCGGGCCATCCTCTACGTCGGTTACAAGTTCAGCGACAAGTGGGTGTTCAACTCCGAGCTAGAGTGGGAGCACGGCTCCACCAGCAAGGAAGGCTCGGCCTCGATCGAGTTTGCCTACCTCGATTACTTGCATAGCGACACGGTCAACTTCCGTGCTGGACTGCTGCTGTCCCCGATGGGCCTGATCAACCAGCTGCACGAGCCGACGGCCTTCCTGGCCTCGAACCGTCCCGAGACCGAGAAACGCATCATCCCGTCCACGTGGCGTGAGATGGGCGCTGGCCTCTATGGCGACGTGGGCGACTTCGCCTACCAGTCCTACATGATGACCGCTCTCGACGGCGAGAACTTCAGCAAGAAGGGCCTCCGCAGCGGCCGCCAGAAGGGCTCGGAGTCTAACAGTGAGGACTTCTCGTTCATCACGCGCGTCGACTATGTTGGCGTCAACGGTCTGACGCTCGGCGCCTCGGCTAGCTACGGCAACCACGGCCACGACGAGGTCGGCACTGGGCTGGTCGATCCGCTTGACCCGAACTCGGGCACACAAGACGTCGCCATCGGCAACCTCGAGACGTTCATGTGGGAAGCCCACGTGGACTACCGCACCGGCCCGTGGGTCTTGCGCGCGCTCTACGCGGCAGCGGACATCGACGACACCGCGACGTTCAACAACGCTACGCAGAGCAACCTCGCCGAGCGCATGAGCGGTTACTACGGCGAAGTCGGCTACGACCTCATGGGCATGGTCGCGCCTGGCTCGGAGCAACAGCTGCGTCCGTTCGTCCGCTTTGAGCAGATCAATACGCAAGATCAGATGGCCGCCGGCTTCGTGGCTGACGAAAGTCAGGACAACGAGATCGTGACCTACGGCCTCAACTACAAGCCGATCCCGCAGGTCGTCATCAAGGCGGACTACGCAGACTACGACAACAAGTCTGACGTCTTCACCTTGGTCTTTGGCTACGTCTTCTAATGTCTCACGGCCCTAGAAAACTCCTTCTTCTGTGCTGCATGATCGCCATGTGCACCGGCGGTCTGTTCGCCCAGGGAAAAGTTTTTCTAGAGCCTGCTGAAGCGCTCGAGCTTGCGTTCCCAAAGTGTAAGTTCGAGCGCAAAACGCACGTCTTGTCAGACGCGGCGAAGGCCGAGATCAAGAAGCGGTCCGGCCACGCGGCCCCTCGCTCGATGATCTACGTCTACGAGGCGCGAAAGGGCAAAGAGGTCGCTGGATATGCATACTTTGACCGGCACCGTGTCCGGTCCAAGAAGGAACTGCTGATGGTGGCCGTCGACACCAAGGCGCGCGCCCGCCGCATCGAGGTCGTGGCGTTCGAGGAGCCGGTCGACTACATGCCGCGCGGAAAATGGTATGAACAGTTCCGTAAGCAAGTGCTTGGCAACGACCTGAGCCTGAAGACCGGCGTCATCAAGCCTGTTGCTGGCTGCACGCTGACCGTTCATGCTACAGTCGACACTGTGCGCAGGATTCTCGCTTCTCACCAGCTCATCTATCCGGTCAAGAAACCGGTCCCAGGCAAGAAACCGGCCAAGTCCAAGCGTAAGCCGTCTGTGCTGCCGCCACCCTCGGTTGGGGAGTCTGTTTCTCAGAGGCTCCGTTGAGGCGCGGAGACAAGCGCGCGGTCTATCTCACGGCAGCCCTCGCGACGTTCAGCGGCTTCGGCTACGGATATCTGCTCTATTTCGGTGAGATTGAGGACGAGTTTGGCGCAGTGGCGCACCCCTGGACCTCGCCGCTGCAGGCGATCCACGTGCTCACAGTGCCGTTGTTCGTCTTCGCGATGGGGCTCATCTGGCGGACGCACATCTTTCAGAAGCTGGTCTCGGGCGCGCGTCCACGCCGCCGTTCCGGCATCGCGCTGCTCTCTCAGGCGATACCCATGATTGTCACCGGCTACCTACTGCAGGTGGCCGTTGATGAGGCTTGGCGTACAGCGTGGATTTGGAGTCATGTCGTGACGTCGATTGCGTTCTCAGTTGCGTTTGTTCTGCACCTTTTGGTGCGGGCCTCTGCCCCTGGCGCACCTACCAGGGTGCATACCTAGTCCGAGCCCGAGAAGCGGGTCGAAACCAGGTCAATAGACCGGAGTCGAAGCTTTTTGGCGCTGCAGACCGGTCTCGGATTAACTCGCGAGGATCTCTAGGACCATTGTCTGTTCGACCGCGGGCTCAGACATCTAGCAGGCTAGATGTCAGCTTCTTCATCTCTGCCGTCATATATCTCGGCAATCTCTTCCATCGCCGCGCTTAAATCTTCGGGTGTTTTCAGCGGCAGGAAGCGTGTGCGACGGCCATTGCGGCGCACTTGGAGGAAGTTGGTCGACAAGTGGGCGGTCATCTCGCCAATCAGATGCTCAATCTGTACTGCCGTGCGACCCTCGACCTCTTTTTCGACATAGTACCATCCAAGGTCGAAGTCTCGGTCGAGTGCATTGGCATTGAAGGTGAACGTATTGGTGTTGAACACATCAACGACGTCAGGGTCGAAACCCTTCGGGTAGCGGATTTGTTCAATCAGTTGCGGGCGACCGAGGTATTGGAATGGTGATCCACCAATATCTTCGGGCCACTTAGGCGCCAGTTCGACCGTCATGTCGCACTGACTCTTGATGTGATGGCCAAGAACCATTGGGTCGATGCGAGCGCCGAGATTGTCGACATTTCGCACGAGTAGATAGCGACCGCCACCATCGAGAAAGCGCTGCAGTGCGCCACAATTGCGGAAGGATGAGGCAAAGTCGCCGTGTCCAGGTCCGTATGGCGATGGCTCGCCATCATTGCGAGCAAAGATCTCGCCGCTTTTGGTCATGCGCACTGCGACCGATTGCGTGAAATGTTCGATGCATCCTTTCGATAGCCCGAATTGCGCGTGGTCCGCGAAGTGCTTTTTGGTCGCGTCTGTGGTCGCGAAGCTGTTCATGCAGAAGAGCGGGATGTTGCCGCCCGTTGCTTGCCTATGCAGCAGCACGTCCTCAACTGCTAGCCCGAGAAATGTTCGGGCGTTACTGAGCACCGGCACAGTGCCTTTCACAACTCCGCCAAAGCGAGTTGCCATGCCGCCGTTTAGGACGACGACGCCAAGCTCGCCATTCATGATCGCATCAAGACCAAGCTGTTCGATCTCTTGATGAGCCTTCGTGCCGGCGCCGGGTTGTTTGTGCACCGTGCCGGGAGAAGTTGCTAGCAGGTCCCCGCCAACCGCATTGGTAGCCTTGGAGAGGCGGCCTTCGGCGACGTCCTTTTGCCATCGGCCTTGCAGTTCGAGGTTGAAGTCGAATGGTTGCAGTGCCAAGAGTTGCTGCTCAGTGAGCTCGATCAAGCTCCAACAACCTAACGGACCCAGCGTTCCGTGGCGAGCCGAAGTCGGCTACACCATTCATTCATGGGCGGATCTGCAGAACCTAACCGAAGCACTCGAGAGGCAGGTGAGATCGCGGCGGCTGGCCGCAGTGGTCTCTCGCCGGAGGCATTGGCGGTTTCTGTGCCTGGTGTAGGGCCAACGACAGCTAAGCGTCTCGCCGATGTATCCGTTGAGACCGTGTTTGAGCTTGCGGCGTTTTTTCCTCGTCGATATCGATCTCTACGAGAACTTTCAGCCCCAGACGAGTCGGCGATAGGAGAATTAGTCCGGATTAACGGAGAAGTGCGGAAAGTCTCCATGCAGTGGTTGCCTGGTCGTCGGTCAATGGTAACCGTCACCTTTGCTTGCGAGGATGGCAGCACATTCCAGGCGGTTTTCTTCAATCAGCCTTGGTTGAAGAAAAACTATGCCGTCGGCCAACAACGTTTGGTCGAGGGAACCTTGCAACAGAAGGGGCAACGGTTCGTCATCTCGGCGGCAAAGGTTTTGCCGATGACGGCGGTCGCTGAGGGGGAAATCCAGCTCAAGTATCCTGAGGTTGAGGGAGTTTCTTCATCGCGGTTGCAGAAGTGGATCGCTCATGTCTTGGATCACCTGGATTGGTCTTGCGTCACTTTGCCAGCGTTACCCTTAGGCCTTCAGGAAATGACGAAGTCGCCGCGGGAATTGCTGTTGGCGATGCATCGACCAACCGATGTGTTGCAGCATGAAGAGGCACGACGACATTTCGCAACACGCGATGCGATCAGGTTGTTCGAAGGGGTCGAGCGCGCGCGTCGGGCGAGGGCCGTTCGTCCGGCAACGGCATTCGTGGTTGATGTCGAGATGGCAAAGCGAATCCTTGCGCGCATCCCGTTTGCATTGACGAAAGATCAGCATGACGCGGTCGCATTATTGTGGCGAAAGCTTGCTGGCCCCGCGGCGATGGGGGCTTTGCTGCAAGGTGATGTTGGCACTGGTAAGACCGCGGTAGCCGTTGCTGCCGGCCTAGCAATTTGTGCTAGAGGCGGTCTCGTTGCGTTCTTGGCCCCGACTGAATTGCTTGCTGAGCAGCATCATGATTCCGTGTCGAAGTGGCTCAAGGGTTCCGGCGTCGATGTTGTTTTATGTACAGCGACGCATCGGCGACTGATGCCGACTAAGGGGCCGCGAATGGTCTTTGGTACGCATGCGTTGATCTCTAGCGACGTTGAGATGCCAGGTCTTGGGCTGGTTGTGGTTGACGAACAGCATCGTTTTGGTGTTAAGCAACGGATGAAGTTGGTTCAGAAGGGAGACAATCCCCACGTGTTGGTGATGACGGCTACGCCGATTCCTCGCACGTTGGCCCTTGTTTCGTTTGGTGATCTAGACGTTGTGACTCTTAAGAGTCGGCCACCTGGTCGCGAGCCAGTTCGTGCATTCCATATCCCGACTAACGACTGGCGGCGTGCAATACGAAGTATCAAGCGCGCGGTGAACCGGTCCGGCAGAGTGTTTGTCGTTTGTCCGGCAGTTGGCGAGGATGGCGAGAAAGGCGGAGTTGTGCGGGTGCATGAGGCTTTGCAGAAGCAGTTCCGCTGTGCGCTGGTGCACGGTCGTCTAAAAGCTAGCGAACGCCAGCGGTCGCTGGCGCTCTTTCGTGATGGGATTGTGGACGTGTTGGTCGGCACAACAGTACTTGAGGTCGGTGTGGATGTTGCCGAGGCCACTCTGATGGTGGTGGTGTCCGCTGATCGTTTTGGGATTGCAACCTTGCACCAATTGCGCGGACGCGTAGGCCGTGGTGGTCGGCGAGGAATTGCGCTGTTGTGTGGGCCTCGGACCGAGCGCGTCGCTGCTGTTTGCGAAACTACTGACGGCTTCGATTTAGCCGAGCGTGATCTCGGGATACGAGGCAGTGGTGAGCTTCTCGGAACGCAGCAGAGTGGCTTTAGTGAGATGCTCGCCTTTGACCCTGTTGAAGACCATGACGTCTTGCTGCGTGTGCGCGAGGCTGTGCGCAACGAGGGTCAACCATAGGCGCGGTTCGTTAGTCGCGGCAGTTTGCATGATCTGGTCATGCGTTGCGTCGCAGTCGTGTCTTGCGAACACTCTGCCCTCGGCTAACCACTAACCTTCTTTAAGGCGCAGTTTGGCGACGGCTTCTACGTGATAGGTTTGCGGGAACATGTCGACTGCTTCGACACTTTCCAATTCGTAGCCGCCGTCGACCAGTGAACGAAGGTCTCGCGCTAGGGTCTGTGGATCGCATGAAACGTAGACGATGCGCTTGGCAGCGAGTTCGAGCAGCATCGGAATCGCTGGCTTTGCGCCAAGACGCGGAGGGTCCATGACGACAAGGTCAGGGCGCTCTTTGTTCGCATGCAAGAACTGCTCGGTCGTGCGCCGTAGGTAGTGCACGTTGTCGCAGTTGTTGGTCTTGACGTTTACCCGGCCAAGTGTGCAAGCGCGGCGTTCGTCTTCGACGGCCATGACTCGGTCGAAGCTTTTGCTGAGTGGTAAAGAGAACAATCCAACGCCGGAATACAGGTCGAATGCGAGCTCACCTTTTTCTCCATTGATTGCGATTTCGACTAATCGGTGGACGAGATGTCTATTGCCCTGGAAGAAGCTTTCCGGCTCGATCAAGTATCGGAATCCGAGCACTTCATGCTCGACGAGATCCTTACGCATGCCGGGCAGGTCTGGTGAATAGGATGCCCCTCCGATACCACAGGATCCTTCGATTTGGTAAGGCCACTCACGGCGGGGAAGACCTGTGACGGCGTTGCGAATGGTTGCGATGCCTTTTTCGAGATCAGGTGCCAACACCGGGCATTCTTGGATGTTTAGAACCTTGTTGGAGCCGCCGTAGTGGTAGCCCACGATCGGCGTGCGTGGTCCGGCTTTCGCTTCTTCTAGGATGTCCCGTTCTGCTTCAGCCGCAGCGTTACGTTTGCGTTCCCGCTTGTCGATGCGACCTCTCGAGCCATCGGCGCGGATGCCAGTGGTCGATTTGAGTTTTAGCTGTGTCCGCGAACGGTAGTTCCATGGTTCGGCATGGTGCACGGCGATTGGCTCGGGCCAGTCAAACTTTCCTATACGCTTAAGGGCATCTGCGACGAACTCGCTCTTTGCGGCGACTTGCGCTTCGTAGCGAATGTGCTGGTAGTTGCAGCCGCCGCATTCTCCGAAGTGCTGGCAGCGTGGTGTGACGCGGTCCGGGCTTGCTTCAAGGATCTCAACGACTTTGGCACGGGCAAAGGTCTTTTCGACTTCGAGGATTTCGGCGCGGATGAGCTCATTGGGTGCAGCGAATGAGACAAACACGGCTCGGCCTTCGTGTCGTGCGATGGTTGCACCTCCAAATGCCAAGCGCTCGGTGCGTAGTTCAATCGTCTGGCCGGGAGTGAGTTCAGTAGTCAATTCGCTCATTAGGGGCAGGCAGGCTACCCGAACTCAGTCTGAAATCCGTTAGCTAGCACCTCAGGATCCATAGTTCCTTTTCGGAATCGCCAATATAGGTGGGCGTCACTCGCGCTGGATTCTCTCCGGCAAGGCTGGCCTTTGTCTGTCATGGCGTAATGACGCTCAAGGGGTGGTCATGCAGCGATTTCGTCAGCAAAGGCAGATCAGGAGGTAATCGGTTGCTTAGGCATCAAGGGCAGCTACCCAGCGAATTGCGGCGGATTCCAAAGCAGCTTTGGTCATCAACTTCGCACTATGGCGACTTCAATTACCCTGTTGGCGGGCTCTCTCGCTGGCACTTGCGGACTTGAATCCTGTCATCCAGAGCAGAGCTTCCAAGCGTATGGCGCGCTGGCAACGTCCCTTGGGTCATTTTTTCGTGCTCGGTAGCGGGCAGCTTTCAATTGCCGTATTCCGCTTGTCAAAGTCGTTTTTGGCGCATGGAAATCGCAACGTGGGGTCGTCTCTTGCTTACCCCACGTTGGCTAGCAGCGGTTCGGGAGCTATGATCCGCACGCCGTCCCACGCACCGGTTCGACCCCTCCGGCTGCTGAACACCGCGGTCCTGCCCTAATGACCCTTGCTGCCTCAATTCTTCTTTCCGTGCTGCCTCAGGTCTACCCAGGTGGTGACCTCAAGCTTCCTCCGAGACCCGTTGAGGTTTCGACGGCACCCAAGGAAACACCTTTAGATCAGGTCGCACGGTTCCAGCGCGATCTCCTCGATATGAGCGGGCCGCAAATCAAGGTGCAGGCCAAGCTCGAGGAAATGGGGCGTGCCTATCCTCAGATTGAGCAGTTGATTCTTAATGTCGCGCGCACTGCGCGCGCGACTGAGATGGCTCACTTGATGCCAGTGGCGCGCCGTTTTGGTCGTGTTTCTGGTACTGATCGCGTTGCCGACGAGTTGTTGTTCCAGTTGTTGGCGCGTCCGATTGGCTCGGCAACCCGATCGGTGATCGAAACCATGGCTGTGCTCAAGGGCAGTAGTGCCAAAGCTTCATTGAAGCAGTGCATTCGTGCCAGCATCCCCGCTGTGCGGCGTCAAACCGTGCCGATATTAGCTGCCTTGTGCAATCACGAAGACGCTGAGTTTGCGCTTCATTTGTCTCGAGAGCAGTCGCTAGATTTGCGACTGCGTGGCGTCGACTTGCTTGAGGCTATCGCTGACGAGTCTTCGACGATTCGGTTGGTTGAATTGTTGTCGAAGGATCCATCGTTAGCAGCTGCAGCTTGCTTAGCCCTGATTCGTGTCGGATCGCGGGCAGTGCCAATCCTCCAAAAGCACGTTGAGTCGCCCCGGCCCGGTCGCAGTTATGCATACGCCGCCTTCGCGTTGGCTCAGATCGCGGACGCGACTGGCGGCAACGTATTGCCGCCCGAGCTACTTGTTCCTTTGGCTAAGCGGCTCAAGTCTCCCGAGGCGCTGACTCGGGTGTTGGCCGCAATACCCGTTGCAGATCTAGTTTTTCGAGTCGCACCGGGAGAGGGGGGTGAGCTGCCCGATGCAGGTCTCGTGGATGCTTTGCTACTCGTTGTGGAGCCGAAGCAGTTCGTGCCCAATATCGACATGCTGCGCTCTGCCGCTGAGCAGCGACTGCTTCGCCATACGGGGCGGGTGATCACAGTGGAAGACGGTTTGTCTTGGCGCAATTGGTGGCGCGAGCAGAAAAGCACATTTCTTGGCGTTCGGGCCCAGTTGGCAGTGACCGCTGCCAACGCTAGCTCGGCGCTGATCACCCTACGTCAGGAAGGGCGTGTTCTGCGTGTCGTTGGTGAGGATGCCGCGAGCGTTTCTGTCTTACCTGATGCTGTCGAGATCGTGCTTACGAAAGAGCCTATGTATGCTTTGATCCAGTCGCTGGAAGCAGCTGGTTATGGCGATGCATCGGCAATGCGAGTTGAAAGCGTGATGCCGCGTGTGCGTTCGCTAGAAGTCCGCGTCGGCAGCAGCCGCAGTAGCGTAGCCGTGACCGAAGCAGCGCACCTAGCCTTCGATGGAATGGTGGCGAGCCTTGAGGAGCGCGTAGATTCGGAGCTTTGGCAGCTATACCGCATTGCCTCTCAAGACTCAGATCGCGCCGCATTCTGGCGAGCTGAGATGAAGTGGCGCGCTGACCATCCGGGCGAAGTCGAGCGAACGCGGCATTTTCTAGCGAAGGTGCTCGATGGCTGGGCCATTTGGGATAGCGAGCTGAAAGCCCGCGCCATTGGTTTCCTGGCGGGCCACCCAGATCGTGAGAAGCTAATCAGCGAGAAAGATGGCAAGGCAATTGTTGCGACCCTTTCGGGTTTGGCGCAGCTTGATCAATACGACTTGCAGATGCTCCAAGTTGCTGCGAGTGCTCCTGGCGATAGCGTCTGGCGTGACTGCGTAGCGCTGGCAGTCAGTGCGCAAGGCGGCGGACGTGCTGCGGTGACCCAAGTATTTCGGGTGCTCGGATCTGATGCAGTGCTGAGTGCCTTGAAGGATGAGCGAGCGTTAGTCCGTCGTGCGGCGCTCGATGAGGTGGTTTCTCTGCGTGATATGCGTGCCGCTCCGCTTTTGGTTGATTTGTTGGGCGACGAAGACTTCGACGTCTGCCGCGCAGCAATTTTCGCCTGCGGTCATTTGAAGGTTTCATCGGCTAGTCGGCCTTTGGTCGAAATGATTGCTGTCCCAGAAACGGATCCACTGATTCGCCGGGAATGCATGCGGGCAATCGGCAAGGTTGGTGGTCAGTTGGCTTTCCCTGTGCTTGAGCGCGCGATGACTTCGCCGTCCAAAGATGACAAGGCTGCGGCTCTTCGTGGTCTCGGAGAGTTGCGTGACCCGCGTGCCGCACACCTGCTCGCAGAGTTTGTGGTGATAGGGTATGGGCAGGATCTGGGCGACCTCGCCAAGTTCCACTTGCAGCGTCAGGGGGGCACGCTGGCGGTGCCAGCACTCCGCCGACAGATCCCATTAGTCCCGGATGTTCAAATTCGAGCAGACTTGGTGTTGTTGCTTGGGCTTTATCAAGATCCTGAAAATGTGCCCGACTTGATGGACCTGCTAAGAATGCCGAACTTTGCGGCCGAAACTGTTCCTGTAATTGAAGGCACGACTGGGCTGAACTTGAGCCTGGTTCCCGATCGCGTAACCGCGATGCAGAGTTGGTGGCGCCAAAGCAAAGATGTCGCCCAGTGGCAGTGGCTTTTGGATGCCCTAAAGCGTCATGAAGTGCCCACCAAGTTGGTTCCCGATGACTTTGCAAGCGATGCAAAGATGGCCGCTGTCGAGGAACTTACCCGGTTGATGGTCGAGGTTGAATATCCGCGGTTGTGGATGCTTTCCTCAGCAGTGCTGCGCAGCGTGACCAAGCAGGACTTTGGTGTGGTGACCGCCCAGACTCCCCCGGATACGCGAGAAGGCATGGCTGGTCGCTACCGATTGGTGGCTGAGGCGGCGCAGGCTGAGAACAAGTAGTGCCAGTGCGGCGGGGGTCATGGCCGGCACTGTTGCTGTTGGCCACCGTTTTCGTGCTGCTATTTTACTGGCAGCGGAGCCGCTCGTCGTTTTTGCAGATTGAGCGGGAGCGGCAGATGGGGCAGTTGCTGGCTGACCAGGTTGATATTGACCTAGGGGCCATGCTGGCACTTCGCGACATGATTGGCCTAGCCGTACCCGTAGAGCAATGGAAATCGGAGGCCTTGGCGCTACAGCGCAGAATCGATGCGGCGAGGCTAGCCGGAGAGCCAGATCCTGTCATATCAGCAGTGCGTTTGTTCGCTCCTACGCCGTTGGCTGCACGCCGTTTTGCCCTGCTCAGAGAGCGATTCGCGGCAAGGCGGTAATAAGACGTGACATCGCTGATGCTTATCCTCTTTATCTCACCCATTGAGGAGTCTTTGCCAGCCTGTAGTGTTGTGCGTTGTCTACTGATCCATAGAGCCCATGACTGACGTCGTCGCCATCGCCCAACGTATTCAAGCCGAGACACAGACTCTTCAGGCCATTCGATCATCGCTGCAAAGCGTGATCGTTGGCCAGGATGCTTTGCTCGACGGACTTCTCATTGCCCTGCTCGCCGATGGCCACGTGCTTCTTGAAGGCCTTCCCGGCCTCGCTAAGTCACTGGCAGTCAATGCTCTGGCGCGCTCAATTGGCGGTGAGTTCCGGCGGATCCAGTTCACTCCAGACTTGCTGCCTGCAGATCTCGTCGGCACCCATGTTTACAATCCGAAAACAGGGGATTGGCAGGTCAAGCAGGGGCCAGTCTTCGCCAATTTCGTGTTGGCGGATGAGATCAACCGAGCACCTGCGAAGGTGCAGTCAGCGTTACTCGAGGCGATGCAAGAGCGGCAGGTGACGCTAGCGGGAGACACTCGTGATTTACCCGATCCATTTTTGGTGCTTGCGACCCAGAACCCAGTCGATCAGGAGGGGACCTACGCGTTGCCCGAAGCCCAAGTCGACCGGTTTCTAGTCAAGCTCATCGTGGAGTATCCGAGTAAGGAAGAAGAGCTCAAGATCATTGACCGCATGGCAGGTCTTGCCGCATCGACTGAGGTTAAGCAGGCAACGACTCCCGAGGAATTGCTGCGCATGCGGGCCTTACTCGACACCATCTACTTGGATGACAAGGTGAAGGCTTACATCGTGGATTTGGTGTTTGCGACGCGCGAACCCGAAAAGGTTGGGCTGGCAAAGCTGAAGCCGTTGATCCTCTATGGCGCATCGCCGCGGGCTTCCCTAGCGTTGGCGAGGACTTCGCGAGCACGTGCACTGATGGAGGGCCGAGGATTTGTTACGCCGCAAGACGTGAAGGCAGTTGGCTCGATGGTGCTGCGCCACCGCGTGTTGACAACCTACGAAGCAGAAGCGGAAGGCATCGACTCTGAAGAGTTGCTGCAAACTATCTTCGACACCGTTCAAGTGCCGTAGCCGTTGGGCATCGCTGTAAATACTGAATAGGCATTTACGATGGCTCGTGCACTGGATCCAGAACTGCTGGCTGAGGCCCGCCGCATTCAATTGCGCGCAGACCGAATGGTTACGGACGTTATGTCCGGTGGCTATAGCTCCGTGTTTCGCGGTTCGGGTATCGAGTTTGATGAGGTTCGAGAGTTTGCCGAGGGTGACGAACTCCGCAGTGTCGACTGGAATGTGACAGCTCGCGTAGGTCGCCCATTCGTCAAGAAGTTCGTTGAAGAGCGTGAGCTCAGCGTACTGTTTTTGTTGGACGTGTCTTCGTCGATGGCCTTTGGAACCCAGCCAAACAGCCTGAAGCGTCGCAGTGTTACCCAGACTGCGGCAATGTTCGTTGGTTGCGTTGCGTTTGCTGCGGCTCGTAATAACGATAAGGCGGGGCTGATTACTTTTGCCGACGATATCGAGCGTTATGTGCCGGCGAAGAAAGGTCGTAATCACGTCCTGCGATTGATTCGGGAAGCCTGTGAAACACCTGAACCTGGCAAGCAAAGCAACTTTAAGCGGGCTCTAGACTATGCCGGTCGTGTCCAGCGAAAGCATGCGATCGTCTTTGTCGTCAGTGATTTCCTAGGTGCCGACTGTGAGCGGGAGTTGCGCTTGCTATCGCGCCGGCATGAAGTCATCGCTGTGCGTATGCGCGACCCCTTTGCGGCGGGTCTCGATCGTGTCGAGGGTGATGTTGCGATGCTCCCGAATGCTGGCTTGTTGCACCTCGTTGATCCGGAGACCAATCAGAGCGTCGTTGTAGACACGACCAGTCGTGTCGTGCGTGACGAGGTGCAGAGGCGGTGGCGAACGGAGCGACTCAGTTTCCATGATATGTGTTCTCGTTGCGGGGTTGACTTGCTGGACGTCCCGACCGAAGGCTCTGTTGGTGAGCCACTGATTAAATTCTTCCGTATGCGTGAGAAGCGGGGGAGGCGTCGGTGAGCAAGCGAATCGCTAATACAGCATTCGCGATTCACTGGATGCTGTTGCTCGTGGTCTTGGCTGCGTGTGGAGCCGATAATTCTGTCGCTTCTCCCTGGCAAGAGCCGCCGTCTTTGGCTCTTGATTTGCGTGTGACTGTGTCGCCGTCAGAGATCGGTCTGCTGCAGCCTCTCACGGTCACGGTTGATCGTTTTCGAAAGCAGGGCGTAGAAGTGTCTTTTGCTGCTGCCGTACCGGATACAGACTTTGTCACGGAAGCAGTAGAGACTGAAAACGATCGTCCCTACGGCGACGGCTTCTGGCAGCGAACGACGCTGACCTTGCTGCCTATTCTGGGGCCGGGTGAACTGAAGATCCCGCCATTCAAAGCCGAGTCGATTGTGCCCGCTGGCGAAGTTGCCCTAGTCGCGACGACGCCCGAGCAAACGATCTTCGTGATAAGCACCTTGGATCCTGAGTATGGCGCGGTGATTGAGGCGCCAGGTGATCTCTTTCCAACGCCGTTTCAAAATTGGGGTTGGCTGCTGTTGCTGGTGGTTGTCACTACCTTTGGTTTGTTTGGGTTATTGCTTTGGTTGCGCCACAAACAGAATCGGCAGGTGGTTGCGGTGCCATTGCCTGCGCACGTCAAGGCGTTGCGGGAACTGCTGCTTTGGAAGGCTGCACCACGCATCAGTAGCGCCGAAGTGGATGCGTTCTATGTGGGTGTATCACAAGTTTTGCGAGTCTATCTTGAGGATCGTTTTGGCTTGCACGCGCCGGAGCGCACGACTGAGGAATTCCTGAACGACTTAGACAATTCTGCGCAGTTCGTGCGCGATCACGCTGCTGAATTGAGACGCTTTCTATCTCAGTGTGATTTGGTGAAGTTCGCCAAGTTCGTTCCTGCCGAAGCGGATCACCAAACAACCTATGATTTAGCCGAGTCGTTTATCGAAACCACTAGAGCCGACCGAGTTCAAGGTCACGGCTCAGTTACGGCAGACCAGGAGGTCGTCAGGTGATCGCGATCTTCGAGCTAGGTGAGTATTCGCTACTCGATCCATGGTTGTTGCTAGCCGCACCGTTGTTCTTGTTAGCAGGCTGGTGGCGGGCGCGAACACGCCGTGTCGCGTTGCCAACAGCCTCTGCTAGTTTGTTCGTGGGCTTGCCAAGAACCATGCGTCAGCGCGTTGCATGGGTTCCGTTGGCTGCCAAGGTGCTTGCCGGGTTGTGTTTGACTCTTGCGTTGGCTCGGCCTGTGCAACGGGATGTGATCCCGCTTCGTGAAGATGGCATAGACATACTGCTGGTTGTCGATGCGAGCTCTTCTATGACCGAAGAAGATATGCGGGATGGTCAACGATTCAGCCGCATGGATGCTGCCCGAGAGCGCGCGATGGAGTTTGCCGCCGAGCGCATTCATGATCGAGTCGGCCTGATCGCATTTGGCCGTTACGCAGAGTTGCGTTGTCCGCCGACCCTCGATGAGGTTGCCTTGGCAGCATTCTTACGTGTTCTCGACACTTTGCCGCGTGGCAGCGAGTTTGATGCAACCGCAATCGGAGCTGCTGTTGCGAAGGCCGTTCAGGTCTTGGAGAAGAGTGACGCGAAGTCAAAGGTCGTGATTCTGCTAAGTGATGGTGAGAATAACGTTGATGAGATCGATCCCGTTGAGGCTGCCAAGCTCGCTAAGGATAAGGGAGTGCGAGTGCATACAATCGGCTTAGGCCACGGTGCCCAGGGGCTGTTTGGCTACCAACCGCTGCCATTCACTGCGTTGAAAACGATTGCTGAGACCAGTGGCGGTTTGTTCTTTGCAGCTCGTGATGATTCTGATCTCGCTCGCGTCTACGCACGCATTGACGAGATGGAGACTACCGAGAGGGAGGATCCGCGCTATCGCACAGTAGATCAGTTCGCATTGCCTTTAGGGCTGGGGTTGATGTTGATGCTGCTCGCGATCCTGTTTGAGTCGCTGTTGCTGCGGAGGGTGCCATGAGCGATATTGAATTCACGCGTGGTGATCTTTGGGCATGGATACTTTTGTTGCCCGCGGTGTGGGCGGTGTTGTGGTTGGTTTTAGATCGCAGTAAGGCTGCGATGGGCCGCTATGGTGCTGCGCCGAGTTCTGCGCTAGCTACTCCGTTTTGGCGATCCTTGCGATTGGCACTATTGCTGGCTCTTGGGTTCGTCTGTTGGCTCGATCCGCGCTGGGGTGAAGAAACGGTTTCGGTTGAACGGCGCGGGCTCGATCTTGTCTTCTGTCTCGATACATCTCGCTCGATGCTTGCAAGCGATATGGCTCCAACGCGATTGCAGCGAGCAATCGGGGACATTCATTCGCTGCTGCCGACCCTGAAGGGTGGCGATCGTGTTGGTTTGATCGTGTTTGCTGGTGAGGCGCGTTTATGGGTTCCGTTGACTCACGATACGGATTCGTTTGCGGGCTTGCTTGATGAGGTTGATACGACCGTTGTCAAAACTGGTGGCACTGATCTCAGCAAGGCGCTCCGTCGGGCACTCGACATTTCGGCACCAGAAGATTCTGCGACAACCGTTGTGCTTTTGATGACGGATGGCGAGGACCTTGCCGCAGCTGGCCAGCAGGCAGCAAGTGAACTCAAGGATCAAGGATTGACTGTTTACACCATTGGCTACGGCAGCGCCTTGGGTAGTAAAATCACGGTCCAGAATGGTGGCAAGCAAGCTTTCCTACGCAATCGAGAGGGGAAAGAGGTTATCTCCCAAATGGATCCGGAGAGCTTGCGTCGGCTAGCTGCGGTAACTGGTGGGGAGTTTGTCCGCGCTGAAGCTATGGTTCTGCCATTGGTTGAATTGCACCAAAAGCGCCTCGTGCCGATGCAGAAGCGGGCTTATGACGCCGGCGAGGAGTCTGGCAAGCAGGCGCGTTATCAATGGGTGTTATTGCCTCTTGTGGTCCTGCTACTATTAGAGATTGCCTTTGCACAAGGACGACAACGATGAAGATCCTACTGCTATCAACTGTTCTCTGGTCTGCGTTGGCGGGTGGTGATCGCGAGCGCGGTATGCAGCTGTATCAGGCCGGTAAATTCCAGGAGGCGCAAAGCGCCTTTGCTGCCGCGATTGTTGATGAGCCTGAATCCGCAGAGCTGCAATGGAATTTAGCTTTGTCTGCCTGGCGCGCTGGTGATCTGGCAACTGCGGAGGTCGCTGCAGAGAAATACGCAGCGCTAGCGAAAGGCCGCAAGGGCGAACTGCATCGCGGCATGCTCGGTGCAATACGTTTTGCACAAGCTGAGACATTGGAGTCTCAGGCGAAGGCTGCATTGACGGCAGGGCAGCAACCTCCGGTGCAGAATTCTCCTAGTGCTGACGATCAGGTGGAGCAGCCGCAGCCGCTCAAAATACTTAAAGCAGCACTTCAGAAAGCGGAGCAGGCAAAGGTGCATTTCGTACAGGGAGTGCGCAAGAGCCCGACGCCCGAGTTGCTTCGAAATACAGAGCGCACTCTTCGTAAAATCGATGAGCTTAAGAAGCTGATTGAAGAGCTGGAGAAGCAGCAGGATCAGGAACAGCAAGACGGCGATAAAAATAAGGACGATCAGCAACCTGAGGATGGAGGCGAGGACTCAGATAAGAACGATTCGGGTGAAAAAGAGGGCGAAGATCAGAAGAGTGAGAAGCAAAGCGGAGATGAAAATCAGGAAGGAGAAAAGAAGCAGAACGGAGATCAAAAAGATCCGGGCGATCAACAGCAGCCCGAGAACGGTAAGCCTGACGAGCAGAACGGTGAGTCCGACCCCGCTGACCCAGCAGAAGGAGATGACCCTTTGCAATCGCCTGAGCCGAATCCAGATGAGAAGGCCAGCGATGAGGAGCAAGAGAAGTCTTCCTCAGAGCAAGGGGATCAGGGTGAGCCTGAACAGCCAGAGGGTGAAGCCCCTGAGGTCCCAGAGCCTGGTGATCAAAAAGAACAGTCCGGCGACGAGCAGTTGCCGCAACCACCCGAACCTCAGCCTGGCGAGCAACGTTCTGATGCACCTGGTGAAGCTGGTCAGGGCCTTGAGCTTTCGCCTGAGCAGGCGCAGCGGCTGATGGAGCGTGCCAAAAAGTTGGATGAACAATTGAAGAAGGCCAAGGCTCGCACAACCGCGCGCCGAAAGGCTGTGGAGCGCGATTGGTGATTCGCGCTGTTCAAATATGCCTAGCACTCGCTTCGTTCGTGGCGATCGCTGGTGCACAGGAGAAGCTGACGGTGAGTCAGCCTGAGCCCGGCACCATTCGATTGAATCAAAAGTCAGTCATTAGGATCAGCGTGGAGGGTGCGGACGCGAACCCGAGATCTCCGGAGTTGCCAGAAATCGATGGGCTTGAGATCAAGCAGTTGCCTGCCTCAACCTCGTCGCAGACGGTCTTCAATGGTCGGCGTAGGATGACTAAGGTCAGCGTTGAGTTTGGCCTTGAACTGCGACCTCAGCGAGCTGGGATCTTTGTGATCCCGCCGTTCAATATTTGGACGGGTACTAAGAATCAGCAGACCAGAGAAATGCGTCTGGAAGTGCGCAAGGACTTGATCTCGCAGGAGCTTTCTTGGCTCGATGTCGAATTGGAGGATGCGCGCGTATATGTGCATGAGCCGGTTCGCATGAAGATCACCTTTGGAATCCTCCGGGGTGTGGGCTTGGCTGAGAACTTGGCGCAGACGAATGCTGGTCAGCAGCGCTATTTCGAAGTTTTTCTGGCTGCGGACTGGCTTGATAAATTTCCTGTTGGCGAGTCTATGCCGATCGAGCAACCACAGGGTGATGTTCGGTTGTTTGTCATCAATCGGGAGCTCGCTCGGGCGACGTTTCTTGGTGATTACGAACGTGACGGCAAGCAGTGGCAGAGCTTTCAGATAGAGCGATCGTTCTTGCCATCCAAGGTCGGCAAAGTTGATCTCGATGCGCCAACGCTGCGCTTCTCTTCGATGCGTTACAAGCGGGGTCGAATCCGCGGTGGTCAGAAAGACAGCTTCGGCATTACGGGTAATCCGATATCGCTCGAAGTCATGCCTATTCCAGAGGTGGGGCGACCGTCGCCATACTTTGCGGCGGTTGGTCGCTTTTCGATTGAGGCGGCGCTTGATCGCGACCGGATCCGTTTTGGCGACTCGTTCAAATTGACTTTGACTGTGCGTGGTCAGGGCAACCTAGAGTTTCTTCGTATGCCAGAACTCTCGTCGCTGAATGGCTTCCACAAGCGTGGTGCGGCTGAGGCAGTGCGTGATGAAAACCGTGTGGTGGTGACCTACGACCTGACGCCACTGTCAGCTGATGTTGTTCAGATCCCGTCAATCGCATGGAACTACTTTGATACTACGCCGGGTGTTGAGGCCTTTATTGAGGTCGAGACTAAGCCGCTGACGGTTGTCGTAGATGCGATCGAAAATGCTGAGACGATCGCATCTTTGCCAGAGGCTGCAGCTGCCGCAGTGACTCCTGGTGTCGACGACATCTTTGACTTGCCGTCATTCGATGTCGCCGCGAGATCGATTACAGAGCCTTCGTTATTGCTGCGTTGCCTTGCGATCTTCAGTCCTTGGGCTCTGGTGCTTTGTGCGTTTGCGTGGTTGAGATCGCGACGGCTGGCGTCGCTGGATGTTGCTGGCAAGCGTGCGCGTGGCGCAAAGCGTAGCTTTGATGCTGCGTTGGAGCGTGGTGATGATGCTATGGACGCGATTGCCGTATACCTCGGCGATCGTGTTGATATTGCTCCGGCGGCGGTCATCAGCTCCGATCTAGTTAGCCGTCTTGGCGAGCATGGTCTGGACGAGGCAGTTGCTAGCGATGTGGCATCTGCTATCGAGCGCGGCACTGCCGCACGTTATGGCGGTGGTCAGGAGCTGACAGCTGACGATGCCCGCAACCTAGTGCAGCGATTGGAAGGCCTTCGCTTTGGTGCTCGATCCCTGCTGCCGTTCTTGCTGTTGCCGTTGATGGCATTTGCATCGACTGATCTGAATGCTCAGGAGCCAGAGGCTCGGCGCGCGTATCGCGCTGGCGAATATCAGCAAGCCGATGAGGCCTTCGAGCGGGCCTATCGCAACACACAAAATCGCCTCTACATGCGAGCCCGCGGCAATTGTCTGTACCGCTTGGGCGATTTGGCGCGTGCGCGGTGGGCCTATGAGACTGCTCGCATCGCGATGCCGCGAGATCCGGAGTTGCTCGCAAATCTCCAGCTTGTGCGCACACGGTTGGAATTGCTCGATGGAGAGGGTGGCTTGACTGGTGAGTTGCGGCGGCTGATGGATCGCTACACGCTCAGCGAGCGCACCGCTGTTTGTATGGTTTGTATGCTGCTGGCCGCTGGTTGTTTGATCTTTGGATTTTATCGCTTGGGGTGGAGGTGGCTTGGCATTACCTGCTTGTCGGCGGGTTTGCTTTTGGCGCTCGATGTCCTTTGGTTGACGCCGGGAAGGCCGATCCAGGGAGTCGTGTTGCGCAATGTGCCAGTTACAGCCGAGCCGCGAACAGATATGGAGGCAGTCGCGGTGATTCGACCTGGGGCAATCGTCGATTTGTTGGGAGGTCGCGGTGGCGAATACCTCCGCGTGGATGCATCAGGACGCAGTGGCTATGTAGCTGCGGATGCGGTCGCCGTTGTCGAATAGTCGACTCTCTCAGCAGGTCAATACCTGCTGTGGGGAGTTGTGCTTACTGGCCGAGCATGCGTTTGGCACGTGCGCCCACCAGTAAGATAATCAGTCCTAGGAGTATGAATACTCCGGCAACCAGATAGCGCAGTAGCCACTCGTTAAATAGCAGCAACAGGCCAAATCCAATGGCTGCGACTCCGACGATCAGTAGCAGGCGCGGTAGGTTTGCTGGGATGCCCGGCATACCCGGCATGCCAGAGCCTTGGAGGTTGATATTCATTGCTTCGCTGTCGGTCGATCAGTGTTCGTTCCGCTCTTTCCTAGCATCTGCAGAAATGTACGGCAGAGCCTGCGTGGCGCCAAGCATGTCGTGACTGCCTCTGTGGATCCAGCCTGCATCAGAGGCATTGTCGGACTAGCTGATTTCGCCGCTATGTGGGGCTTTGGGTCAGCGATCGTTCGCAAAGTTAGCGCGTCGGCCCTTTCGGTCGGATGGCTTCAGCAGACCCAGGCTCTTTCCGTGACGACGGGCTCCGGTTACAGCTTAGGGCATGATCTTGTCCGCTGATAGGAACCACACGCGCTCAGCGCCCTGCTATGGCTGGTCGATTCTCTTGGCTCTGGGTTTCTTGATTTGCTCAGGTTGCGCTACGCAGGCTGGGTATACCCCCGGCAAGCTCGATGCTGATCAGATGAAGCAGTGTCGCGCCGTTGCGCAGGCGTATGTCGATACAAAGCCTGAGTATTCAGGCCTTCTTGACGATTTGCGTGCAGATCCGGTCGCGCTTGCTTGGTTTGTCCGGTATCTGGAATCGGAGATCGTTGGCGCGCGCGAGGGTCAGGCTGAGCTGCTTGGAGAAGAGAAGGTGCGCATGGATCGGGTCAAGGCAATGCAGGGCCAGAAGAAGGACCCTGTCCAGTTTGATCTGCCCGGTCAGCGAGCAGATATGCGTGCTGCGAGTCAGATCATCGCGATTGGTGGCCCAGCCGTGGATGTTGTCGTCAACGATCTAGTGCTTTCCTCGCAGGAGTTCTTGCGGGCCATTGGCATTGAGTTACTAACCGGAATTGGTGATCCTGCGGTGCCGGCGCTTTTGAGGCTGGCTAGCTCTGGCGGCCAGCAGCAGCAGCGTGTCGCGGCTAGGGCGCTAGGCGAGGTCGGTGCGGTTGGTGCCTCGTTTGATGCGCTGCGTGAGTTGTCGCGCTCGCCAGTCTGGCGCGTTCGCAGTGATGCTGCCAAGGGGCTTGCCAGCGGCGGCCCTGCGGCGCGCGATTTGTTGGTTGAGATGCTAGGTGACGAGGACTCATTTGTGCGGCGCATGGCTGTGCAGAGCCTTGCGGGTTATCGCAGCGGGCCTGTCGCGGCAGCAATCGTGGATTACCTGCAGGCCTGCCAGAAGTCGGAGGATCGAAGCGGCGAGCTTTCGGCCCAAAAAGCTCTGCAGTCAATGGCTGGCGTAAAGTCGCCTCGCACAGCGGTTGCTTGGCGGCGATTTGCTGATGAAATGTCGGCAGGAGAAAACGGGCGTTGAGATCGAGTTGGCTGCATGCTCTGGTCTATCCATCGGCGGGTGTTCGCTGGCGGAATAGTATTTGAGTCTGACGTAAGCAGAACTGCGCGAGACATATGGCTGACGACTGGAAGATTCAAAAAGACCGTGAGGGCTGTCAGAAGCCAGGCTGTCCCTTGCCGACGAGTTCGTCGTACTTTGCCGTCCTGGAATGGGCGCCAATCGCGACCAAGAAAGACCCGGACACGGAAGTGGTGTCTTGCGTTCGCCGGGAACTGTGTGACGCGTGCTTTCAGGATCATGAGCGCACGTGTGAAGCCGAAAAGCCGCCTATTTTCTGGCGCGCGATGCGTAAGCCTGCTGAGGCCAAAGATCCTGTTCTCGATTTGCAGTCGCTGCGCATGCTGTTCGACCGTCTTGGCAACGTCGAGGACGAACGTGCAAGGGCTCTCCGTTACTTCTGTGCTTTACTGCTGTTACGTAAGCGTGTGCTCAAGATGGTGAAGCCCAAGACTCGTGAGCAGGAGCAGGCGGATTTGGTTCTCCGCGATCCAAAGCTCAAGGAGATGGAGCCGGTTTGCTTGGTTGCTCCGGCGATCGACATCAGTGAGCTCGGCGCGATCAAGGATGAGCTTCTGGCGATGCTCGGCGAGGGTGCGGAGCCTGATGAAGCAGATGCTGGTGCCGACTCTTAGGTCGGGTGTTGTAGCTTACCGGTGAGTCCGTTTTGGCGGCTTCCGGCTAGCGGAAGCGGCTACTACTTGCCACGCATCCAGCTGATGTCCCATACGAAGGAATCGCCTTCCTCAAGCGCGGTTCGAACTGGTAGCAGCAGAGTTGCCCTCGATCCCTCGCGATCTGCTTCAACCCCGCGGCCACTCGGTAGCACGCCGGATGTGATCACGTTGCCTGGGGCTTCGATCTCGAGGCGCAGCACGTCACCGACTTGCTTCGTTCGCCCGGTTGGGTCGTAGGCCTTCGCCATTCCCTTTCGTTGCTCTCGGGCCGGCGCTAGTGATCTGACCCATTTGCTTTCTGGTCCACGATTTAGAGTGACTCGAAGTCCGGGTCTCTCGCCTTCGAGTTGCGGTGCAAAGGTCACCTCGTTTGCGCCTAGCTTGACGTCGGATATTGCATCGAAGCGACCCTGGCTAGAGACCAGGCCGGCTCGCACCTGCCAGTTGATTCCGCTTGCCTGGGTTTCGGTTTCGGTTGCCGTCGCAATCGGCATGAGCGCCCGGGTTGTGATTGTTCCTGTCCCGTCGGTAGCGAGCTTCACGTGAACGCCTACCAATTCACCGCCAGAGCAGGCGCATAAAAGACTTACGAGGAGAAGCGACAGAATAGATGGTGTGCGCATGGTTAAGCGGTTGTGAGGTTGGTTTGGGCGGCGGTGCGGCGGGGTAGGAGCGGCATCTTTTTTATGCCACTGGCCACCATGCCACCGCTAGGTCGATGCTGTCTGGTTGCGAGAAGTTTTTTCGGCGCCTCTCATCTCTTGCCACTGCCCCGACTGGTGCCTTTGTCAGGGCTATGCCCCAATGGAGTGTGTCTGTAGTGGCAAAGTGGGGGTTACTAGTGGTAAATCGTGGGGTAGAGGTGGGGCCATGTGGTTGACAGTGGTTTCGCCGTTGCTAGAGTTTTGCGTGACAAGGGCGCAGGGTGCGACCCGATTTCAGCAAAATGGCCACTTACTTTGGCAGTTCGGAACACGGAGTGGATGACAAGGGCAGAATTACTCTGCCCTCGAGGATCCTCGACGAGTTGCCGAAGAGCCAGTGGAAGTTCCATATCACGGCTGGACTCGACCGCTGCCTGCTCCTGCACGACTCCGAGGGGTTTCAAGATCTTGTCGACCGGATCGGTCGAGCTGTGCCTGGCAGCCGGGCTCACCGAGCACTGTGTCGGCGATTTCTTGGTCACTCTGTCGAGGTTGTGCCTGATGGCAACCGGCGCATTCGTGTGCCCGAGCCATTGCTCAAGTACGCGGGGCTCGCAACTAGTCAGCCCGTCACCCTGGTAGGCACCGGCCGAGTTGTGGAGCTCTGGTCACCGTCGGTCCTGGATGTGGCGCTGGCTGAAGCGAGTCCCGAGGAAGAGCAGCTCTTTTCTAACTTGGTTGGTCTTACTACTCCATCGACTCCCTCGGAACCGTAGTGACGAAGATCGTCGCCCGGCCAAGGCAGTCATATCGCGATAGGCGTCGCGGTGGGCGTGGCGTGACGTATCTAGGCACCCATGGTCAGGGTGCGTGTCTTGTGGTTGCTGTCGGGCGGTCTTGGGATGCAGCGCAATGAACTCGGATACTCATGCTGGTAGTGACGGCGGTGAATTGGACGGGAATAGGCCCCCGTTGCACTTGCCGGTGTTGCTGCAGTCGGTGTTGGCGATCTTAGAGCTTCGCTCGGGGCTCGTGGTTGTGGATGGAACGGTTGGAGCTGGTGGTCACGCGGTAGAGATATCGCAGGCCATTGGTCCTGACGGTGTTGTGGTGGGATTCGACCGTGATCGGGAGATCCTGGTCGCGGCGCAGGAAGCTTTGGCTCAGGTCAAGGAAGCCCGCGCCGGGGCCAGTTTCTCCCTTCACCATTCTGCTCACGCAAGAATGTGCGAGGTCCTGTTGGGTGCCGGTCAGCCCCAATGTGATCGCGTGCTCCTCGATCTTGGAGTGAGTTCCCTGCAGTTGGACCGACCCGAAAGAGGGTTTTCGTTCATGGCCGATGGGCCGTTAGACATGCGAATGGACGCCGATGCACCGCTGACAGCAGCTCAGTGGTTAGCACGGGTGTCGGAAGTCGACTTGGCGAACACCTTGTATCAGCTTGGTGAAGAGCGCTTTAGTCGGCGCATTGCTCGTCGGGTTTGCGAGGAGCGTTACCGCAATCCGATTTTGCGCACGAGCCAGCTTTCTGAGTTGGTTGTTTCCGCTCTGCCTGGCAATAAGCGGCATGGTCGCATTCACGCTGCGACGCGCACCTTCCAAGCGGTGCGTATGGCGGTCAATGATGAGATGGGGCAGCTTGAGCGCGGCATGCAGGCGGCAGTCGACAGTCTCGCTCCAGGCGGCCGCCTAGCCGTGATCTCATTTCATTCAATTGAAGATCGGCTCGTGAAACATTGGATGCGCGCCAATATGGACGTCGTAACCAAGAAACCGATCATTGCAACTCCGGCAGAGGCGAAGCAGAACCCGCGGGCGCGTAGCGCCAAGCTTCGTTGCGCTATCAAGAAAGAGGTCACCGCATGAAGTGGATCATTGCAGGTCTATTGTTCGCCTTAGCTGTTGGGTTGGCTGTTGCGACTGCCGCTATTCGTGCCGACAACGTCGTCGCGCGTCGCAATGTCGAGCAGCAATACCAGCGGATCAACGATCGTATCAGGGAGCTCAGCAGGCTTTCCTATGAGCGGCGTCGGTCACTTGCTCCTGAGCGTCTGGCCGAAATGCATGACGAATGGTTGCGGCGCGACAGTCAGCGTCGTCAGGAGCAGGTGCAATGAAGCCAGGTGAATTGTTGCGGGTTCGTGTCGCCTTTGGGGCGCTTGGAGCTGTACCAATTTTCTTGGCCGGTTGGCTTGGCTGGGTGCAGGTTGCGCAGGCAGGCACCATTGATCGTCGCGATGGTCGGCCCGTGCCGTTGGTCGCTAGCACCGCCGATAGTCAGGGCTGGAAGGTCGAGGCTATTCCGGCGCCGCGCGGCTCCGTCATGGACCGTAATGGGGTGATTTTATCGGCGGATAGTCCCACCTACGAAGTTAGGGCGAGCGTTGATGCTCCACGGGCTGTTCGAAATGATCTAGCGAAGTTTCGTCCGTGGGTCGGACGGCTTGTCACTCGGTTGGCTACTGGCTTGGTTAGTGACCAAGACGGGCGCGATCAGTTGTTCGAGCGTCATCACCGGCGATTGCTAGCTGCTGCGTATCGGGCGTGGCGCGTTGATCTCTTGCCGCACGCCGGCAGGTGGCCGGCGGGCCATCGACGAAATGCAGATTTCTTAGTTGCTAAGGGCGTCGACCGTCTTGCGGTCATTGAAGCGCTTCGGTCGGATGACTTGAGCGGCGACTATCCGACCATGGTGATGCATTTGATGCAGAGCTACCGTCGCGTCTTTCCCGATCGGGAGTTGACCTACGGCATTGTTGGTCACGTTGCGACGGAAAAGGTTGAGTTGCCTAGCGGCCGGACAGGTGTCAAGTCAACGGGTATCGGTCTCGAGTCGTTCAGGGCGCTGAAGCCACAGGCCTCGGGTCGTCGGCGTCTTCTTCGTGATGGGCGGCGCAATGACTATTTTGTCGCGCCTGTAGAGGGCGCACCTGTTGGTGCAGTGATGCATGCAACGCTCGACCTCGAATTACAGCGTCATGCAGTGACTCTGCTGGCCGATAGGTGCGAGGAGAGTCTGAGCTCGCGCAGCAAGAAGTATGTCAAGTGGGGCGCTATCGTGCTCGTCGAACTCGACACTGGAGATGTGCTGGCTTCCGCTTCATGGCATCGCGGCCAGGTTGGATCCAAGTCCTACCCACAGGCAAATCTCAAAGCGAGTCCGTTTGCTCCCTATCAAAGCCTGTTTGAGCCGGGCTCGATCGTTAAGCCGTTGGTGTTTAGCTACGCCTTAGAGGTTGGCGCTTTGGACTGGTCGCAATCGTATGACTGCAACTCGACGCACCAGACATACAAAAAACTGATCAAAAGTCTCGGCCGTCGGCGTCCCGTTGTGGATGACCACGATTGCAGTGAGCTGACGCCGCATGGGATCATTGTTAACAGTTCTAACATTGGCGCTGCGTTTGTTGGGCTGCAGCTGTCTCGCCCCCAGTGGCAGGACTACATGAAGGTTTACGGCTTTGGTCAGACCCTTGGCTTGAAGCTGCCGCACGAGTCTTTTGGTGGCAATCACCGCAATTCGTTCAATCCCAAGACTAAGTTGCGCGGCTTCCGTGCAAACAGCGCGATCTCGTTCAGCTTTGGCTACGAGATGATGGCAACAGCGATGCAGGTTTCGCGTGCTTACCTACGTATGTTCCGTGGTCTTGGAGCTGATTTGCGGCTGGTTAAGGCGGTGGAAATCGACGGTGTCAGGCACGATTTGCCCATCAAGATTGGCGATGGGCCTCACTACAAGCCTGAGGTTGTTGACGCCGTACGCTTGGCCATGCTCGACGTTGTTAGTAACGATGAACATGCGACCGGCTCTTATGTGCATAGAAAGGTGCTGAAGGAAAAAGGCATCGATATCCACGGGCTTATCGGCGGCAAGACCGGCACTGCGGAGAGCAGTGTTAGGACTTACGAAGGCAAAAAAGCAAAGGTGCGCAACGCGAGCTTCGTCGGCTTTTTGCCGGCGGACAAGCCGCGTTGGCTCGCCGTGTGTGTTCTACAGAATGATGTTAGTGCGCATTTCTATGGTGGCAGGTATGCTGCTCCTCCAGCAGTAGAATTGCTGCTCCGGTGCCAACAGCATTGGGAGCGGTCGTCCTTGCACCAAGGATCGCAATTTGGTTCGGGTGGTCAGACCCGGCACATTCCTTCGGGAATGGAACTTCGATCTCCTGGTTCTTCAGGCTGGAAGCCGTCGGATGAGTCCGGCGCTTTCAGAGATACTCGTTAGGCGGTTCATGACTGATTTGGCTTTCCCATCCGGACTTCCGTCCGGCCAGGGTTTCGTGCGCTTGCGTGAGCTCCGCGACTGTTTGCGGCCGCGTGATGTAATGCATTGGCGTGACTTGGCGGTGGACGGATTGGCGTTCCACTCTGCTGAAGTTCGTCCGGGCAATCTGTTCTTTGCGATCCGTGGAACCAAGAGCGATGGCTCTGTGTTCGCGCAGCAAGCTATCGCACGCGGTGCGGTGGCTGTCGTTGCGGAGGAGCCATTGTCTTTATCCGTGCCAGTCTTGGTCGTCGACAGTGTGCGTGAAGCGCTCGCCGATGCTGCGCGCTTTTACTATCGTGATCCGTCGAAGGCGATTTCGGTCGTTGGTGTGACGGGCACTAACGGTAAGACCACTACTGGTCACCTAATCCGCGCATGTTTGCAGGCGGATCGTCGCAATGTTGGATTGATCGGGACGATTGCCTACGAGTTTGGCGGTCGGCGTATTCCTGCATCCAACACCACGCCCGATCCCGTGCGTATACATGGTTACTTACGCGAGATGGTGGACCGTTTCGCCAGTGCTTGCGTGATGGAGGTCTCGAGCCACAGCTTGGACCAAGATCGCGTCCGTGGGGTGAAGTTCGCTGTCGGCGTCTTCACGAACTTGTCGCAGGACCACCTCGACTACCACGGCGACATGGAGTCGTACTTGAAGGCTAAGGCCCGGTTGTTTGAGTCGCTCGGGCCGGGGTCAACGGCGGTGCTTAACCGAGATGATCCGGCGTCGCATGCGATGGCCGACAAGTTGGAGACCGGAGTCAACGTCTTGTGGTATGGCTTATCGCCGGAAGCTGATGTCCGTGCCGAAGACATTCAGCCCGGGCCCGATGGTACGCGTTTGCGCATCGTGATGCCTAATGGCGCAGTGGAGCTGTTCTTGCCGATTGTCGGCTCGCACAATATTGAGAACGCTTTGGCTGCCGCTGCAACGGCGTTGGCCTTGGGCGCGAGTGAGTTGACGGTTGCTTCGGCTCTTGAGGATGCGCGGGCGGTGCCCGGTCGCCTAGAGCGCGTTGAGACTCCTGGCGCAGTCATTCGTGGCGGTCGAGTCCGGACCTTTGTTGATTACGCGCATACGCCTGATGCGCTCGATAAGGTTTGCAGCACTCTCGAGTCTGTCTGTGATGGTGACTTGCACGTGGTGTTTGGTTGCGGTGGTGATCGCGATCGCGGTAAGCGTGCGCCGATGGCTGCAGCTGTTGCCCGTCATGCGCGCTTCGCTTACCTCACGAGTGACAACCCACGCAGCGAGGATCCGCTTGCGATCATTGCCGATATGGCTGGCGGCTTCGTTGGTAATGGCGATGGTCCCGTTGGCGGCGATCGTAACCAGTCATGTGATCTGTTCGAAGTGGTTGACCGCGCCGAAGCGATTCGTCTGGCAGTCAGTCAGGCAAAGCCCGGTGATACGGTGCTCATTGCCGGCAAAGGTCATGAGACCTATCAGGTGTTTAAGGACAGCGTAGTTCCCTTCGATGACCGCCTCGAGGCGGGGCGTGCCTTGGCAGCAAGGGAGGCTGGGTGGTTGCACCAGTGACAAACTCTGCCCAGCGAAAGGCTGATGCTGCAGTAGGGGCGGCTCCGGCCGTCGCGCGTGTGACTGCTAGTTCCCGGCCTGCTCGCGGATGGTTTACGGCACGATCTGTCGCTAAGGCGACCGGTGGAGATGTCGTGCAGGCGGGGGCGACTGGTAACAGTGTCAGTACGGATTCTCGCCAGGATTGCACCGGCAAGGTGTTTGTGGCCTTGCGCGGTGACAACCATGATGGCCACCGATACCTAGACCAAGCCCTGGCGCAGGGAGCAGCTGGCTTGGTGGTGGCGAATGATTTTGATGTCACCGCACTGCTCAGTAGTCGTCGACTCTCAAAAGGGCGTTCGCCATTCATCGTCAAGGTCGCCGATACGGGTGAGGCGCTACTCAGGATGGCCGCTGAGCATCGGCGCCGTCATCGTGCCAAGATTGTTGGTATCACCGGGTCGTGCGGCAAGACTTCGACCAAGGAATGGCTTGGTGCAGTTCTGTCATCTGTGATGCCGGCAGTCAGATCACCTGGCAGTTACAACAACCACATCGGGGTCCCGCTGACCCTGTTCCAATTGCAGCCCGAAACGCGTGCTGCCGTAGTGGAGATCGGCACCAATGCGCCAGGTGAAATCGCCGAGTTGACTGGGATCGTTAAACCTGACGTAGGAATTGTGACTTGCGTGGCTCCGGCGCACCTTGAGGGGCTCGGCTCTTTGGAGGGGGTTGCCCGTGAAAAGGCTGCTCTGGCTCAAGGCTTGCCTAAGGATGGCTTGTGCATTCTCAATGGGGATGATGCGGCGTGCCGCGCAATGGCCGAGTTGACGCAGGCTGATGTTGAATTTATCAGCGTGACTCGCGAGGCAGATTGGTTTGCCACCGATGTTCAGTTCCACACATTGGGCACGACGTTCTTGTTGCAAGGCAAGCGTCCAGTGACGTTGCCTCGATTGGGGACGCATAATGTCTATAACGCCTTGGCGGTGATTGCCGCGGCGAATCGCCTTGGCGTTCCTGAAGAGGTCATCTTGCAGCAGTTGGCGATTGTGCCATCGGCTGCGCGTCGACTTGAGCCCAAGACTGCAGGTGGCGTCACGATCTTTGATGACACTTACAACATGAACCCTGAGTCGGCTCGATCTGCATTGCAGGCAATGGCTGGTTTGCGATCGGGGGTGCTGACCGAAAGCGGGGCCAGGGGTCGTTCGGTCAGTGTGTTTGGATCGATGCTGGAACTCGGTGCGGATAGCTTGGCGCTGCATCATCGTCTCGGAGAGCAGGTCTACAGCAGCGGTCAGGATCATCTTGTCTGCGTTGGTGTCGACGCTCGTGCCATTGCAGACGGCGCAATCGCCGCTGGCATGCCGGCAAATGCTGTGCAGTGCGTTGACGACGTTGATGCTGCTGGCGCGCTGTTGCTGGGCTGGTTGCGCGCTGGTGACCGTCTGCTCTGTAAAGCATCGCGGCGGGTTGCTCTAGATCGTCTTGTTGACCGGTTGCTGACCGACCTTGCTGCTGCTACCGACCTTTCTAGGCAGCCGGGGCTGCAGCCTTCCCCCCGCAACTCAGGGGCGATCGGCGAATGATCTACTGGCTGGCGCCTCATCTGTTCTCGGAAGATGTTTGTCGACTGCTTGGCTACATCTCCGTGCGCGCTGGTGGTGCTGCCGTGACTGCTTTCTTGTTGGCGATTGTCATGGGGCCGCTCGTGATTCGCTGGTTGCAGCGTCAGGGTGTCGGTGAACGTATTGATGGCACCGGCTCAGAAAAGCTCGAAGAGTTGCATAAGGCCAAGGTCGGCACGCCGACCATGGGCGGGCTATTCATCATTGGTTCGATCTTGTTGTCTGCAGCTCTGTGGTTGCGCTTTGATGGTGTGAATCGGTTCTCTCTGCCGGCAATCGTGCTGGTTGCTGGATTTGCAGCGGTTGGATTCTGGGATGACTGGATCAAGCTGAGTCAGGGCAAGTCTGGTGAGAAGAAGCGCGGCATTTCGAAGCGTCAGAAGCAGGGCGCGTTGACGATTATGGCGTTGCTCATTGGCGTTTGGTTGCTCGGTCCAGCGGCATTGCAAGGTGGCGAGGGTGGTCCTCATCTCTACATCCCGTTCGTCAAAGACTTCGGGATCAACCTAAGTATTTGGTGGGGCGCGCCATTTTTGGTGCTCGTCGTCTTGGTCCTGACAGGTGCGGCCAATGCCGTCAACTTGACCGATGGCCTAGACGGCCTTGCCGCAGGGTGTGTGGCTACGTCGGCGATTGCCTATGCGGCGATCACGTATGCTGTCGGACGCGTTGATTGGTCCGAATATCTGCTGGTCCCACATGTGGCAGGAGCTGGTGAAATGGCCGTGCTGATGGCTGTTTTGCTTGGGGGTTCTTTAGGCTTCCTCTGGTTTAACGCCGCGCCGGCGCTCGTCTTCATGGGGGACGTTGGCAGCCTCGGGCTAGGCGGCGCTCTGGCCTATGCCGCGATTGTTAGCCGCACAGAGCTCGTGTTGTTCGTGGTCGGTGGCGTCTTTGTGGCCGAGGCGGTTTCCGTGATCCTGCAGGTCGGTTCCTTCAAGCTTCGAGGTAAGCGGATCTTCCGCTGCGCACCGTTGCATCATCATTTCCAATTCGCCGGCATGCCCGAGACGCGGGTCGTAGCGCGCACTTGGATTGTTTCGGCGCTGCTCGCCATGTGCAGCTTGTTGCTCTTTAAGGTGAGGTAGCCACGAAATGACTGCGTTTTCACGAAGAGCGGGCGAAGAGTCGGAGTCTGACCATATTCGAGAACTGGATTGGTTGATGTTGGTGGTGATGGCGCTGTGCTGTCTGGGGATGGTGATGGCCGTCTCTGTGCGCGGGTCGCAACTTGCTGAGGGGCCTATGCTTGTGATGAAGACCCAAGGTCTCAAGCTGCTCTTTGGAATGGTCGCATTCATGGTTGCTGCTTTGACGCCGATGCGGCTGATTTGTCGGGCAGCCATTCCGGTTTTCCTGTGCACGGTGGTGTCGTGTTTGTTGCCGCATCTGCTCAATGGATCCTCGCATGGTGCTGCGCGTTGGATTCATGTCGGCAGCCAGCAGTTCCAGCCTGTCGAGCCGGCGCGGTTCTTCTTGGTGCTATCGGTCTCGTGGTTGCTTGCTCGGGCTGGCAGTGGTTTGTCGAGCTTTCGCCGGGGTTTCTTGCCTGCGATGGGTTGCGCCTTGCTGTTAGCGTTGGCTTTGGCGACTCAACCTGATAATGGCAATGCCTTCCTGGCTGTTTTTCTAGCTAGTTGCATCGCCTTGGTGGCGGGAGTGCGCTTTATCCACTTCATGCCGTTTGCCGTTGCTGCGCTTGGCCTAGTAGCGTTTTTGGCAACCCAGCATGGTTACGTGCGGCGCCGAATTGAAGATCTGTTTCAGATTACGCCGGATTCGCAGGTTGGGCTCGGTCTGATTGCAGTCGGGTCCGGCGGCGTGTTTGGGCGAGGCCTCGGTCAGGGCTGGATGAAGATGAACTACGTGCCCGAGGCCCATAATGACTTCGTGTTCGCGATCATCGCTGAGGAGTTTGGCTACTTCGGATCCCTGTTCGTGCTCGGCTCCTACACCGTCTTCGGTTATGTCTGTTATCGCTTAGTGCGAAAGGTGCAAGATCCGTTCTTGCGTTACGTCGTATGCGGCTATGCTCTGATGGTCTGCTTGCAGGCAGCTGTGAACCTACTTGTGGTCAGCGGGTGGGCTCCGGCAAAGGGTATTGACTTGCCGTTCGTTTCAACGGGCGGAACAAGTTTGGTGTTTTGTTTGGCGGCGGTTGGTTTGATCGGTAACGCAGTGCGCGCGGATCGCACTGGATCGTTCTCTACAGCCGAAGCATTGGTTACTTGATGCAGATCCGAAAGGATCGGAGGGTGTTATGGGTCAACTAGAAAAATATGGCCTCTATGTGTTGTGTCTCGTCATCTTCCTGATTCTAGGAGTTGCGATCTGGGGCGAACCCGCCGCAGCGTCTCCTGGTCAGCGTGAGGATGTGGTCGCAATGCGGGTCGGTGGTGTCGGGTCGACTCAGGTCGAAAATGTCACCAGTTCTCGGAGTTTGCGCTCTGCTCCGAATCGCAGCGGAGCGTCTCAAAGGCGCATGTCGCAAGATTCTCTCGATGAGATGTTGGGTCTTGAGCCGGCGATACAGGGTAGCGTCGCTAGTGTCTCGGCTGGTGCCGCAAGCAAAGCAACGGTCAAAGAGCCGGTCGCCGAGGTCACTGCTAAGCCCGAGCCGGTGGCCGATGTAAAGCCAAAGCCAGCAGTGGCTGCGACACGTGTCTATAAGGTCAGGAAAAACGAGACTCTTAGTGAGATCGCCCTGAAGCAGTTAGGCAGCACGCGCTACGTAAAGCAGATCATGGCCGTCAACCCTGGTCTCACCGATCGCATCTATATTGGTCAGCGGATCAAGCTGCCGGCAAAGAAGAAGTCGAGTCGTAGCCGAGGATCTGCAGTCTTAGATAACTCAGTTCGGAAGTATACGATTTGCCCGGGTGATAACTTCTCGCGGATCGCCAAGGTGGAACTCGGTGACGCGTCGCGATTTGGTGAGATCGAGGCTCTGAATCCGAATGTGAATCCGGATGCTTTGCAAATTGGCAAAAAGGTCAACCTGCCCCTGAAGTAGTGCTGAAGACCACCGGACGAATTTGCTTGGTCAGTGGTGGTACGGGTGGGCACTTAATGCCCGCCTTGGTGCTAGCCCGATCGATGCAGGAAGCAGGTTACGAGCCTTTGCTCGTCACTGAAGGCCGCGACGTCGAAAGAGAGCTGGTTCGGCGAGAGTTACCAGACATCACCGCAGTCGAGGTGCCGCGCAGCAGTCGTTCTATCGGTGGCCTAGCTGTCTGGTTGGCACGGGCGACTTTGATTGCTCGGCGTCAACTGCGAAAGTATCAAGTCAGAGGTGTGATCAGTACTGGTGGCAAGGCGAGCTTGCCTGTCGCTCTTGCGGCACGAAGTTTGGGCGTGCCGTTGTTCTTGCTCGAGCAGAATGCCGTCACTGGGCGCGCCAATCGATGGTTATTGCCGTTGGCAAAGCGCATGTTTGTCGGCCTTCCTGGGGCCGGCGAGAGTCATCCTCGCGGGATGTTCACTGGAACTCCGCTGAGAAGCGGCTTCGGCCATGTTGAGAAGGAAGACGCTAGGCGTTCTCTTGGTCTTCAGGCTGATGTGCCAGTTGTTCTCATTACAGGTGGTAGCCAGGGTGCCAGCATTCTCAATGAGATGGTGCCCGCGGCTCTGCAGAGCGTCGGCCACAAGATGCAGGTGATGCATCTGTCGGGTTTGGGAAACGATGCGGTTGTTCGCCATCGTTACGCTGACGTTGCTCGGGAAACGGTGGCGCATGTGCGGCCGGTGGCTGCAGACATGGATCGTCTGTTTGCGGCGGCAGACCTTGTGATTTGTCGCGGTGGTGGCACGACCGTCGCAGAGCTAATGGCTGTCGGCCGCGCCGCAGTTATCATTCCGTATCCACACCACAAAGATCGCCAGCAGTTTCACAATGCTCGCGTTTTAGAACGCGCTGGCGCTGCTGTGATCATGGAAGAACCCGACCTTGATAAAGAAGCTTTGACGCAGTTGGTCGAAGGTTTGCTCTCGGATCCTTTGCGGATGCAAACGATGGCTGATCAAGGTCGTAAATTGCGGCGTTTGGATGCTGCTGATGCGATCGTGCGCGATGTCCACGATGTCTTGGGCGACAATCAGCCGGCAGCAGGTCCTAAGCCGGCAGTGCCGAGTCGTGGTGCAGCAGGTCGTCGTGGAGGTGTCGCTTGAGTTCTGAGCACCTCTCGTCTCAGGCCGCTTCGATGGTGCCAAACCAATCGATGGTGCCAAGCAAATCGATGGTGACAAGCCAGTCGATGGTGCCCAGCAATGTTGCTGATGTTGCGTCGGCGGCGGCTACTCCGCCAGTGGCCGTTACGATTCCTGCCGAGCCTTTGATCGATGACGGGATTGCCGGGACCAGCTTTGTATCACGCAGGTTCCACTTCGTCGGAGTCGGTGGCTCAGGAATGAGTGGTTTGGCGCGATTGCTTTCAGGAGTTGGAGGCATCGTGAGCGGTAGTGATATGACCGGCGGCGCGGTGGTCGAAGGTCTTGCCAGTCAAGGACACGATGTCTGGACCGGATGCGATGTCGAGCGCATTCAAGGCGCTGACGGCTACGTGATTCGCAGTGCCGCTGTGCCGTTATCTGATCCGGAGGTGCAGCAATGTGTGCGTCAGGGATTCACCTCTCTGCTCTATGCTGAAGCAGTCGGGCGTTTGAGTGAGGGGCGCAGGACGTTGGCAATCGGAGGCACCCACGGCAAAACGTCAACAACCGGCTTAACAGTTGCTGCGTTGCGCGGTGCTGGTAGTGACCCGTCTCACCTGATTGGTGGCGAGGTGCCCGAGCTCGGGGGAAATGGTCACGGCGGTAAGGGCTCGAGCTTCGTTGTTGAAGCATGCGAGTTCAATCGAAGCTTCCATAACCTGCGCCCGTTCGGCGCAGCCATCCTGAATCTCGACCACGACCATTTCGACTGCTACCCGTCTTCTGACGAGTTGATCGAATCGTTTGCAGGTTATCTCGCTCGGGTGAGGCCCGGCGGCACGGCTCTCGTGGCAGAAGCGGTGCCAAAAGCAGTGTTATCGAGCCTTCGCTGCGACGTTGAGATATTGACTGTCGGTTCCGGTCTATGGGCTGACATACGAGCAGTCGATGTCGTTCAAAATCTTGGACGATTCTCTTTCAACCCAGTGTTGATGGGTGAGCGATTGCCTCGCGTTAACTTGTCGATGGCTGGTCGCCACAGCATGTTCAATGCGATGTTTGCGCTCGGGCTAGCGCACATCGCGGAAGTGGATCTTGCTGGCGCTTGCCAAGGTATATCCTCGTTTGCTGGCGTCCGACGACGTTTCGAGCTGCGCGAAGGACCGGCTGGCGGCATGCTCGTCAACGATTACGCACATCACCCAGCGGAAATTGAAGCGGTTGTTGGGACTGCTCGTCGTCGCTTCCCAGGGAAGCGCCTCTTGGTAGCCTTTCAGCCACACCAATATCAGCGCACGCTGTTCTTGTTAGACGAATTTTCCCTGGCATTGGCAGAGGCGGATACCGTGCTAGTTACTGAGATCTATGGTGCGCGCGAGAGCGACGAGATCATGGCTTCTGTCAGTGCTGGTGATTTAGTCAACGGCGTGCGTGCTCAAGGTTGCGACGCTCACTTCGCAGGTCCAATTGCTGGTCTCGGTGGAGTTGTTGCGGAGCATCGTCGCGATGGGGACGTTGTCCTGTTACTCGGTGCCGGCGACATTGACCAAGCAGTTGGGGGCATTGTTGCTTCCATCTAAGGATTCCCCGGCTTTACGGGTGTCATCACCGGCGTGCCCGCAGCCTGACTACGCAAATCTGTTTGTTGACCTGCATGGCGCGACGCGCTTGCAGGTCGATCTTTCGCCGATGATGCATCTTCGCATCGGTGGGCCGGCCGACTGTTTTATTGAGCCGTTTGCTGAGCAGGATGTTGCCGTAGCTATTGGGGTTTGCCACCAGCACGATCTGCCGATTCACATACTTGGGGGTGGCAGCAATATTTTGTGTGCTGACCAGGGAGTGCGCGGTGTCGTCATGCACCTAGGCAATCTTAATCGTATTGTGCGCGAGGACAATCGCGTCACGGTCGGAGCTGGCGTGACCTTGCCGAGTTTGTTGCGTGCAACGCGAGATGCGGGTTTGGCGGGCCTCGAGAAGTTGACCGGTATCCCGGCTGAGGTCGGCGGCGCGGTTGCGATGAATGCGGGGACCCGTGCGGGCGAGACTTTTGAGCACCTTGTATCTGTCACCGTAGTTGAACCTGATGGTCGACTCGGGGTTCGTTCTCGCGAAGAAATGTCGCCGCGCTATCGCGATGGATGTCTCGGTGGGGCGATCGTTGTGCAGGCGACCTTCGAGCTCGCTCCGGATAGCAAAGAGGCAATCTACGAACGCTTCTCAGCGTCTTTGCAGGCTCGTAATAATAGCCAGCCGGTCTCACAGCGAAGTGTCGGTTGCGTTTGGCAAAATCCACCGGGTGATGCTGCTGGACGCCTAGTAGAGGCTTCTGGGTGCAAAGAACTGCGCGTAAATGGCGTTCAGGTCTCAGATAAGCACGCTAATTATTTTGTTAACGATAACTCTGGCACAGCATCCGACTTCCTCGATTTGATGAATCAGGTTCGGGGCCGTGTTCGCAGCGAATTCGGAGTCGATCTTGAGCCTGAAGTGAAGTTTTGGGGGTTCTCCGAACGTTCTTAAGGTTACTCGGCTCGACTCTGGATTTAGTTGTTATCAGGGGCGTAGTTGAAGGTGTTAGAAGTCGATAACGTTGGCTCCCAAGAGGTAACTGAATGACTGCAGAAGCAAACCAAGACGTCACAATTGAGTTCAAGGGTCGTCATGACCACATCACCGAGCGGATGCAGGAGCATGCCACGAAGAAATTGGCGGGCTTGGGTCGTTTTGGCGACCTGCTCACGCGAGTCGAAGTGGTGGCAGATCACGTCCACGATAACCCGGAGATCGAATTAATTGTGCACATGCGCAAGGGTGCTCCACACATTGCAAAGGATCGAGGGGAGTCGTTCGCGACGACGATGGATTTGCTGGTCAATAAGATGGAGGCTCAATTGCGTAAGCTCCACGACAAGTTGACAGCCCATAAGCATCCCGATGCCAAAGAGGAGCGTGCACGAATGGCTGAATCTCACGATCAGCTCGATGCCAAGGCAGAAGAGACATTTGAGCAAGCTGTTCGCAAGACTCTCGACGAGTAGCCAGGTGTTCCAATAATGGCCGAGACTGGACTGTCGACAGCCCAGATCTAGGCTAGCCAGCCCGGTCTTTTGAAAATAATCGGCCCAGTCCAGCGATAGATTTGGGTGTGGTTACGATCGGGCTTCGTTCCGTCCGCCGTATCTGAAGGTGCTCTAGCGTCCCTTCGCAGGTAATTCCGGTTGATGTAAGCGGCTTCGCTAGCCTTTCGGCAGTAATCAGGCGTTGCGTCCGGCGGGTCCTTTCCGCACACTTCTCGCCCATGATTCGCAATCTGGTCGAAGCCAGCGCAATGATCTGTGAGCTCTCAGCCACTACCAAAACGGCTGCATTGAAAGAACTGCTCGCTGCAGCCGGTAAGGCTGGCGCCTATTCTGATGAAGTCATCGCCACTTTAGGCAAGCGCCTAGGTGAGCGTGAAGCCATTGGATCTACAGGTCTGGGTAACAGCGTTGCCGTTCCTCACGTCAAGGGTGAAGGCATTGATGGTGTTACGCTTGTAATGGCGCGTAGCCACGCTGGCCTTGAGTGGCAAGCTATCGATGGTCGTCCGGTCCACCTGTTCTTCATGCTGGTATCACCGATCAACGAGCCAGAAGCGCACCTGCAGTGCTTGCGCTGGATCGCTGGATTGGCGCGAAACTCTGACTTCCGGCGCTTCTTGCTGGATTCGGATGGCGAAGTCGCAATGCGTGATTTGTTGCTCGAAATGAGCGGTGAGGAGAGCCCTAGTGAGTGAGTCGAGCAGTTCCAGCGATGACTTGCGTGTGACCCGCGTAACTCTCGGGAATAGGCACGGTCTGCATGCGCGGCCAGCGCACCTGTTCGTTCAGACGGCGAACGCTTACGCAAGTGGACTACGCGTTGGCCGCTCTGACAGTGAAGAGCGTGTTGATGGCAAATCAATCATGGGCATGATGATGCTTGCTGCGGAAAACGGCGTTGAGCTTGAACTTGAAGCAAAGGGGCCCGATGCAGATGCCTTATTGCGGGCGCTCGCCGAGCTAGTTGCGGCTAACTTTGGCGAAGAGTAGGTCCACTGCTCGCTAGATCGTAATCGGATCGCTCGGAACCGATCCTGCGGCCATCCTGCTTGCTATCAGCGTTGCGCTGGTTGGTGCCGATTTTGGCTCCCGCGACCTGGTTTGCTCACCACCCGAGCGCGGTAGGTGTCGGCGGGTTGGCGGCCACCATGGTGAATCCGGGTCGAGAAATCTTGTCTTGCCACGCCTCGGAAGTCCGTTCGAGTCATCAGGCTTTCCGTCGGGCGTACTGGTTGGAGTTGTCGATGTTTCCGATGGCATGGGCTTGTTGACGGCCGGTGGCTTCAGCCCTTTGTCGACTTCCGTCTTAAGCCGAGAAAGCGTGACTGTCGGCCTCAATGATGAGCATCAAGCTGGCCGATAAGAGACTTGAGTGGGCATTCTGCTCATCAAAAAGGAGCGTTCATGCTGAAGCAGCGCAAGAGTGTTGTCGGACTCGATATTGGCAGTAGTTGCATCAAAGCCGTCGAGCTGACCCGCGATAAATACGATCACGTCATCACGGGCTATGCCCAGATAGAAGTTCACAATGAAGCTTCGCGGCAAGACGCGATCGCTGAATTGATGGCTACCGCAAAGTTTCGAACCAAGCGCGTCGCGACGGCGGTGAGCGGCAAGAATGTCGTTTTTCGCTACATCACGATGCCGGAGATGAACAACGAAAAGCTGCTTCAGGCAGTTCGTTTCGAAGCAGACAAATACATCCCGTTCGATGTCGACGAGGTCGAGTTGGGGGCGCAAAAACTGGCGGGCGCTGACGACGGCACCGACGAAATGAAGGTCCTGCTGATTGCCGCTAAAAAGGCTGTCGTTCAGGATCACAGTCGCATGTTGACTGAGCTAGGCCTGCAGCCGGCTTCGATCAGCGTCGATGGCTTTGCTCTCGGTAATGCCTGGGAATTAGGTGACATCATCAATCCTGGCATCCAGGAGCCTGGTCGAACCGTCGCGTTAGTTGACATTGGCGCAACCAAAACAAGCATTCATATCCTGCGCGACAACATCAGTTGCTTTGCGCGGGAGGTGCCAATCGGTGGTCAGGATTTAACCAGCGCAATTGCCCGTCGCCTCGGTATTGAGCCACAGCAGGCCGAAGAGCTTAAGCGCGATCCTGGTGATCAGATCACGATCATGCATGAGGCAATCGGGCAGACCCTGGAAGAACTCGGTAACGAAGTGAATCTGTCGTTTGACTTCTTCGAGAACCAATTCGACGGCGAAGTGCAGGAGGTCTGGTTGACCGGCGGCACTTCTTTGTTGCCATTGTTGGAGGAACACTTCGAGAAGATCTTCGAGAAGCGGACCAAGACTTGGAACCCAGTCGAGGGCCTCAAGGTCAAGGCTGACAACGTTGATGTAGAAACCCTTAACCAACTCTCGCCTCAGCTGGCGGTAGCAGTTGGGCTTGCGGTCGCGACTTAGGAGTTACGAGACATGATCAATATCAATCTCTTGCCAGCTGACTTACGTCGTGGCAATCGCTTGCCGCCACGCATCTTGGCCGCCGCCTTTGCGACTGCACTAGTCATTAGCGCTGCAATCGGGTGGTTTGGGCTCGTCTATTTTGGAACCTTGGCCGACGCAGAGCAGCGCCTCGCAACTTCGATTGCGAAGCTCGAAAGTCGTGCTGCTGCCGTCAAGTATCATGACGAACTGTCGGCCAACCAAAAAGACTATGCGTTGCGCGTTGACACCATTCAAAACATTGGGCGTTCACGACGACTTTGGTCGCAGTTTATGGATGACCTAATTGACGTCGTCAATAACAACGGCACTACCGAGCGACATCTAGCTTGGTTTGACCAGATCACAGTAAAGAAGGACTCCAAGAAGGGGGTCAGCGTCGTTCTGCCGAGCAATGTGCAAGGCGAAGACAAGTCGTTGATGGCGAACTTCCACGAAGACCTTGAGTCGGCGCCATTTGCCAAAGATCTGAAAGCGAAGTCGGACCCGACCTTCAGGCTCGAAGTCGATGAATCGCGTATCCCATCAGCTTTCTTGAAGTTCCCAATGGAGCTGCAATTTAAGTCTGCTGAGAAAACTGACCCTGCGTCGAAGCCCAAGAGGAAATAGGACGAACCATGGCCAATTGGACCCAGAAAAAGATCTTGATGACCATGGGGGGAGTTGCCCTCAGCGTCTGTGGACTTGCAGGTGGTGGCATCTACTACACGAATGGCTTGATTGATGAAGTCGGTGTGAAGGTCGCGGCAAAGAAGGCTGCCATTGCTGTAGCTGACGCCAAGATCAATCGCATCCCGACCATCGAGACGGACGTCATCATTCTTCGTGAGAACCTTGGCGAATATGTCAAGATCCTGCCCGATGATCGGGAGCTGACAGACTTCATTCGCATGTTGCAGAAGTTTGAGCGTCAGTCGGGCATTCGCAGTACGGGGCTAGTCCAGGCGAATGTTCGGGGAAGCAAGTCGAAGGCGCGCTTCTCGCCGATCGAATATACCTACGCGATGACTGCCACATTATGGCAGG